>JBAYBZ010000010.1:0-83711 GCA_041669045.1 Sulfuricurvum sp.
GGATATAGCCACTTCAGTAAACTTTGTCAGATCTTCTAACCATGATCTTGCTCCACTTAGCGTAGATGATGTTGTAAAGTTTATAAATCTACCAAAACGCAACTTGTCAAAACTTTTCTATGGTACAGAGGTTTACGAGAAGAGGGATTATGAGCTTTTTGAGTCTCACTATATAGAGCAGTGCATCAAAAATACTACGCTCTATGATGGTATAGCGGGTATGCTAGAGAGTCTTGAGTGTAGCGGGGTAAAGATGGCAGTTGCCACAAATGCCTATACTCCATTTGCTAAAAAGATGCTCTCTCATCTTGAGGTAAGCAGGCATTTTGGCTTCATTATAGGAGCTGATGAGGCAGCTTCTAAGCCAAGCCCCGCGATGCTAAACTTAGCTCTTGAACACTTTGGCTTTAGGCATAAAGAGCATAGAGCGTGGATGGTGGGTGATAACATAAAAGATCTACAAGCCGCCGCACAAGCTCGTATAGATGGAGTTTTTGTGGGGTGGGGGTTTGCTAGTGGTGAGTCAAAAGATGGAGTGTTAAACTCCCCAAAAGAGCTTGTGAGTCTGATTTTATAACTATTTATGATACAATGAGGCATCATAAAAAACGGTAAGAACGATGAGCATCGAGATAATCGCCTCCATAGTCATAATGGTTCTGCTTTTTTTAAGGCAGATCTCCATACTCAAAGAGCAAAACAAGATCAGCTACGCACCTGTCATCGTTGCGGTAGGTACAAGCTTTGCACTGCTTCATTTCATCATAAACGCACAAGGTGAGGAGTTTGTCTTTGTACTTAAGGAGAGTTTGGGTGCAGTGCTTATCTCCATCATACTATATGTTGTGACTAACATTTTTCAACAAGCAAGCAGGCATGAAAACAGCTTTGTAACAAGGACGGAGTCTATGAGTGATCAGCAGATGTTGCAACTCCAAGATCGCCTCGCCTCGCTTGAGAGGTTGCTTCTTGAGACGCTATCACACAAAAAAGATGCACCAGAAGATCGTGCACAAGCGGAGGCTAGAGTCTTAGGCGTGCTATCTGGTAACCAGCACAAGATCCTTAGAAACTTCGCAGAACTAGAGAAGTGGCACTCTGAGATCACAACGCTTTTTGAGGACTTTAGCAGTAGAGATCTGCCCGCACTAGATGAGGTGCTAAAGTCGCACTTGCAAGATCTAAGAGCGGATCATCAAAAAAGCTCGGAGTCAGTTTTGGCACTGCTTGAGAGTATACAAAAAGATGGCTCGCTGAGTGCGGGTGAGTTTGATCTGCTTAAAAAGAGTGTTGCTGAGTTTAATGCAAACTCTAAAGAGATGGCGACAAATATCACAAATGCCCTGCTTTCGCAGAGTAAAGAGGTGGTCGGATCTATGCTAAATGTGCTAAAGCGGGTCGATTCGCACGCACAGCATATAGATACACTGCTTTATGAGAGTGAGAGCAGACTAGCAAACATCAAAAACAATAGCGAAGTGGTGATGAGACAGCTTGTGCTCTCTGCAAAGAAGCTTGAAGAGGTGCAAGGAGTTAGCATTAAGCTTGAGAGTGCATCATCGCAGATCTCAGATCTAGCTAGCGAGATAGAGAAGATCAAAGAGGACTACGCAAGAAGCAAGCTTAGTTTAGATGGCGTAGTAGGGGACTTTGAGCGTCAGAGTGTAGCACACTTTGGAGCGGTGAAAAATGAGCTAAGCTTTATGGTACAAGATGTAAACTCTCGCATAGATGAGCTTTTGCAAAGGCTAGATGGGATCAAACAGCATAGCGAAGCGAGTGAGAATCTTCAGCTACTAGCAAGGCAGACAAAGCTAAAGAGTAGCTACTTAGATATATAGTGCAAGGTATATAAAAACGGGGTAGATGAGTACTCCAAGGTAGAAGTAGATCTCTTTTATGGGAAAAAGTAGCATAAAACTTAGCTCTATGCTCATGGCTTTTTGCACAAAAACTTTGTGAGTTAGCAGGAGTTTGGTGAGTAGATCTGCTCCTTTTATGCTTAGAAGCATAAGAGCGTAGGGGTTAAGATCACTTAGCATAGCAAAGATGAGGGCAAATATAAATGTCGGGTTTAAAAGCAGAGCCAAAAAGATACTCTTTTTGTAGTGCTCATAGAGTCTTGCAAGTACACCAAAGATGTTGCTAGCCTTTTGGGTTTGTACCTCAAAGAGTTCAAGCAGAACAAAAAGAAGTATGTAGTTTAGTATAACTTCGCTCACGCATAGCTCACTTTTGCTAAGTATAGCCCTTGTGGTGGGGCGGGACGCAAGTTGTATCTGGCTTTTAGATCTAGCATACGAACTATCTCATCTTCGCTAAGATTTAGTATAGCAAAGACCATAAGTCTAACTTGAGAGTGTAAAAACCCACTTCCACAAAATGTGATGATAGTGTAGCTCTTGTGTGAGTAGATGCGAGTGCTAAAGATCTCTCTTATGGTGCTTTTTTGCTCTGCGTGGTTTTTGCAAAAATATAAAAAGTTATGCACTCCCTCAAAGAGTTTAGCTTTTTTTCTAAGAGTTGTAAGATCTTGTTTTGGCATAAAAGTTACAAAACGACTCTCAAATGGTGAAGTTTCACTATGTGAGATAGCGTAGCGGTATAGCCTGCTTGTGGCACTATATCTTGCGTGAAAGCTATCATCTACTTTTACTATCTTTTTTATGTAGATGTGTGGTGAGACTATGCGGTTTAGCTCATCTTTTAGCTTCGCTTCGCTCTTCCAAAATGGTGGTAGATCTATGTGAGCAACTTGCCCAGTGGCGTGCACTCCTCTGTCTGTGCGACCGCTTAGACATATGGTAGATCTGATGTTAAGCTTTGAGAGTGCATCTTGGAGAGTTTGTACCACTGTTGGAGTGCCTGCCTCTTGAGCTTGCGAGCCAAAAAACGCACTCCCATCATAGCTAAAAACAAGCACTCTACGCACTAAAACCTACTTAGTACGCTTCGTTTGTATATGAAGTAGCTTCCAGCTAGCCAAATGGCTATATGAGCGATGATGGCGTAGTAGGAGATGGTTAGTTGAAGCCCCACAGCAAGGGCGTTGTAGATGACTATGGTTAGAAACATAAAGAGATAGATCATCGGTTTTTGTGCTCTTGAGTGGAGTATGCTTATGCTAAGGGCTATTAGTAGGCTTAGAAGCGGAAAGAGCGAGAGGATCGTGTTGATGGTGAGCATCTTCTTTTTGGTTTTGGAGCTATCTTTTAGCCAGTACTCAAGCGGAGTTTTGTACTTATCACCTTTGTACTCACTGATGTCGTTGATGTACATAGATGTAAAGTCGATCTGTGAAAACTTCTCTCTTGAGTAGCTATACCCCTCACCATCATTTAGCTTGAGTCTAAGGGCGTTGCCATCGTTTTGGATCTCGGCACTGTTGGACTCTATGAGGATCTCCTCATCTTTGTTTTTGTTAAATAGTAAGACCTCGTTGTAAGTGCCATCTTTGTTATCTTTGCCTATGTAGAGTAGCCAGTCGCCAAACTTGTGACCAAACTCGCTAGCTCCGAGGTTTAGTTTTGCTTCGCTCTTTTTTTGTGCTAAAAAGCTACTTGAGAGTGTTTTGGCGTGTGGCAAGATAACTGCAAAGTCAAAGAGCAGTATGAATGAAAGTAGGAGCGATGGGCGAAACAAAACCTTTAGTATGTGCGATGGAGAGACGCCAAATGAGAAAAAGACGATGGTTTCACTATCGCTTGAGAGTTTGTATATGGCTAGTGCAATGGCAACAAAGTAGGAGATGCTAAGTGTGTAAAATAGTAGCTCTGGAAGCATAAACAAAAAGAGCTTTAACATCTCTAAGATATTTAGCTGGATCACCGCTGTGTAGGTGGCTAGCTTGATGAGAAACACGATCGAAGCGATACCAAAAAGTGGCAAGAAGATGCTTAGAAACTGCACCCAGATGGCATTTAGCAGGTAGTTTTTGAGTATCTTCAAAGAAGTGCTCCTAAGATCTTCACGCACTCTGTGTCAAAGTAGTAGACTATAAGTGTGGCGATGCTTAAAAATGGCACAAATGCGACTCTTGTGGTAGAGTGCTTAAACTGCAAGTAGAGCAGTATGGGTAGGGCTAGTAGAGCTGAGAGGAAGATCGCAACAAGTGAGAGCTGTATGCCAAGTAGTGCTCCCATAGTAGCAGCAACCATGATGTCACCCTCACCCATAGCCTCTATAAAACCGTAGGTGTGGTAGTTTTTGCTCCAACTCGTTTCATGCTTGCTAGCTTCTATGCGGGCACTTTTGGTGAGTATATATGAGAGACTAAAGCGAAGTAGAGTAAAGCCTCCTGCGATGATGAGAGCATTTTGGAAGTTTAGCATCACACCACCTACGCTCCACGCTCCAAAGATCGCAAAGATGATAGCTAGCAGGTTGATAGAGTCAGGCACGAGCTGAAACTCTAGATCTATAAAGCTAAGTGTGATGAGCATAAAAAAGCTAGCTATAACGAACATGGCAGGCAGGCTAAGTGAGAGTTTGTGTACAAGTAGCAGAGCCACTACGCCACTAAGAGCCTCTACGATGGGGTAGCGAGGCGAGATCTTCTCTTTGCAAAAGGAGCACTTGCCACCCAAAAAGATGTACGAGAGTAGCGGTATGTTGTGGTAGAAGCGAAGTTTGCCTCCGCACTTTGTGCAGTGTGATGAGCCAAAAATGATGCTCTCACCTTTTGGTATACGAACGATCAGCACATTTAAAAATGAGCCAAACGCGACTCCAAAGATGGCTACAAGTAGTAGATCAAGCACCGCCAAATCTCCTCTCTCGCTCTTTGTAAGAGCTTATCATCTCTTCAAGCTCGCTAGAGGTGAAGTCTGGCCACAAAGTGTCGCTAAAAAATAGCTCCGCATAGGCACTCTGCCAAAGCAAAAAGTTTGAGAGACGCTTTTCGCCACCTGTGCGGATCAGCATATCGACGCTCTCTTTGCAGTCAAGCGAGTTTAGCATCATCTCCTCTGTGATCTTGCCCTCGATATGTTTAAGAGCGTTAAATGTCCGCAAGATCTCATCTTTACTGCCATAGTTTAGTGCAAGTGACTGCACGAGAGCATCGCACTTTGCGGTCTGCTCCTCTACGCTTCGTATGGTCTCTTGAAGTGAGTTAGAAAATGCTCGTATGTCACCGATACTCTCAAAGCGAATGTTGTGCTCTAGGTAGGTGTTTAGCTCGCTTGAGAGGTACTTCTCAAGTAGTCGCATAAGGTACTCTACCTCAAGGCGTGGTCTAGCCCAGTTTTCGGTAGAAAATGCATAGAGTGTAACTCTTTTGATCTCGCTATGCTTTGCACAAAAGGCGGTGATCTCTTTAACGCTTTTTGCCCCCTCTTCATGCCCAAATGTGCGTTTTTTACCACGCAACTCTGCCCATCTGCCATTGCCATCCATAATGATAGCTATATGTTTTAGAGTGTTCACTCGGCTAGCTCACTTGCGAGATCTAGTAGATCTAAGCTTAGGCTAAGTTTGTCAGCACGAGGCAGGCTTTTTGTGCCACTTTTGGTTATAAACTCGATCGCATTATCGTCACTTCCAAAACTTTTTGAGCCATCTAAAAGATTGAGACACACCGCATCTACACACTTAAGATCTAGTAGATCTTTAGCATTTTGCATCGCACCATCTGGATCCATCTCCGCTTTAAATGCCACCGTAGCGATGCCATCTTTGTCGATGCTACTTAGTAGATCTGCGTTTTGCTTTAAGCTTAGTTGCCACTCCTTGCCTAAGAGTGACTTTTTGAGCTTGCCACTTTGTGCAAACTGCGGTGTATAGTCGCTCACCGCTGCTGCCATAAACAAAAATGGCTTCTTTTGGATCAGTCGAATCGGCTCATCACTCATAAGTGTAGGCTTGCTTAGTTTGCCCTTTTTGGCAACTCTGATGGAGTCGCTTAGATACTCCAGCATCTCGCTACTACTTTCTACATCGATGGTGTGCATAGATGCGGGTAGGTAGGGGCTAAAGCGGGTGGCGATGAGGTTTACATCAGCACCTCGCAGATAGAGTGCACTCGCAAGAGCTGAAGCCATCTTGCCACTTGAGAAGTTGGAGAGATAGCGGACATCATCGATCTTCTCGATAGTTCCACCACCTGTGACTATCACTCTACGATCTCGCCAAAACTCACTACTAAGCAGTGCTCTAGCACTTTGAAAGTAAAGCTCAAGTGGCTCTGCCATCGCACCATTCCCAACATCACGGCACGCTAGAAGCTTGGTTTGTGAGCTTACTATCTCATAGTTTGCGATACCTAACATCTTTAGGTTTGCTTGTGTGATGGGGTTTTCTAGCATAGTGGTGTTTGCTGCGGGGGCGATGAGCTTTTTGCCACCAAATGCGAGTGCAACTTGTAGCAAAATGTTGTCTGCGATGGCGTTTGCAAGCTTTGCGATGGTGTTTGCAGTTGCTGGAGCGATGATGAGCAGATCTGCCCATTTTGCAAAGCCTATGTGGTTGTGATCATCTGCCCACGACTCGTTTTCATCATCTAGTACGCGGTTTTGCGACACTGTCTCAAATGTAAGTGGAGCTATAAACTTCACAGCACTTGCACTCATCACTACTCGCACGCTTGCACCAGACTTGATAAGCAGGCGGATAAACTCAAGACTTTTGTAGATGGCGATAGATCCGCTAACGGCTACGACGACCTTTTTGCCTTGTAGTAGAGTGGGGTGAGGAGCGTAGTTTTGCATAGCGTGACCATTTTTTTGTGTGTATTATAGCTTTAAAAGTTTAAAAATAGCTCCATTTTGTAGAGTAAAAATATTATAAAATAGTTACAAATTATAAAAAATATAGTTTATAGTTATGTTTAAGAGAGAAGCTGATAACATTTCGCATTTTATAAGGAGAACATATGAAAAATATAAGCATAATAGCTACAACTCTACTTTTAGGAAGCTCGCTTTTGGCGAGTGATGCTAGCTTGCAAGCTCAGATAGATGAACTAAAAAAGGAGATACAAGAGCTAAGATCTAGCCAAATCGTACCAACTCCCGCAAAGCTAGATGAGGTGATCGCGGAGCAAAAAAGCATAAAAGCAGATCTAGCAAAGGTGCAAAAAAGTAACGCGATGGATAAGGTGAAGTTTAGTATCGACTTTAGAAACGCCGTAGATGCCATCAGTTACAAGGATAGACAAAGTGGTGACAAGCTCAAAAATAACTCGCTACTCACAAGCAGATTTATCCTTGGTATGCAGTCATCGCCACAAGCAGGAAAGCTCGCTTTTAAGGGTAAACTAGCGGTTTATAGTAAGTGGGGAGGTGATCTTGTGGCCAATAATGGCGTACAAAAAGATTGGTCAGCAAGCTCAAAAGCGAGTGATACCATCATGCGGATAAAAGAGGCGATCTTTATCTATAATGATAAGCTCGGTGAGCAACCTTTTACACTAAGTGTAGGGCGTCGTCCTGCTACGACGGGCTTTTTGGCAAATCTGCGAGAGTATGAGAGTGAAGGCTCACCGCTTGCACACATAACAAATATGGAGGTAAATGGTGCGATGCTTAAGCTTGACTGGGATCGTTTCATAAGCGGATCTTATAGTAAATTTGTGGTGGGTAGAGCACATACGGGCGATGTTTCAAATGTTTATGGCACTCCTAGAACTCTAAATGGTAAGATAAATATGCCTTATGCTTACACAAAAGCAAAAGAGGATCACAATGTGGACTGGTTTGTCTTCTTGGGCGATGCTTACAACGACAAGAAGCATCAGCTGATGTATGAGTGGGCACATATCTTTAATACAAAAGGCAAAAACCTAAACAAAGCGGGTGATGATGCGATTAGAGTCGATGCAGGCAGTGCAGATCTCTTTGCACTCTCATATAAGCTTGATGGGCTAAGTAGCAACAAAGAGTCATTTTTGGGCAAAAGTTTGGCGTTTGCATCGGTGGCATCGACGCACTACAAGGCAAAGAGTGGCTATGAGTTAAATGGCTCAGGTGATGGCGGAAGCTCAAATGGCTACTCGTTTTGGGTAGGTGCAAATGTGCCAGATCTTATCACTGATAGCGGAGTGCTTGGCTTTGAGTATAACCATGGATCGAAGTACTTTACGCCGATGACTTGGGCGGAAGATAGTGCGATTGGATCTAAAGTTGCGGTCAGAGGTGATGCTTATGAGGCGTACTGGAATTTTGATCTATTTGGTATGAAAAACTTGCCATCGCAGGTTCGCTACACCTATGTCAAGCACAACTATACGCCAAACCTAAACTGTGCTGGGTGGCAGAGCGTAGAAGAGGTGGATATCATCGCACAAAACTTGCGGTTTTTCATCACTTATAGATACTAGTTCTCTTGCTTTGATGCCTCTTTGTAGATCTGTGTAGAGGCATCTTTTTCCTCTTGCTCTTTTGCTTTTTGAGCAAGTGCTCTCATCTCCATTATAGTGGCACTTGCAGCGACTCTAAAGTCTTGTGGGCTTGGATCTGCTGGTGCCATCGCAGCAGCTGCTATCTGTCTTGCTTTTTGGATACTCTCCTCTGGGGAGTTGCCCTCTGATGTGTCGATGCCCACTTCGCCACCAACGGCGTAGAGCTTGCCATCTGGCCCTTGTGCATACTCAAAGCTAGCACCGCCTGTTACCACTCCACCACCTGCTGCGATGTGAGCGGCTTCGTGAGTTCTAACTCGCTGATCTTCTGCTTCGAGTTTTTTGATATGTGCTTCCTCTTTGGGAGTTAGCTCATTTGGGTTGTCTCTTTTTTGCAAACTCTCTTTAGTAGAAGCATTGTCAGCTCTGCTGTGATCGTAGTAACTATGACCTATCTGCATAAAAATCTCCACACCTCGTTTAGGTGACATCGGCAGTTTATGAAAAAACTTTAGCTCCTACTCTATGACTATGCTTGTCTCTGCTCCAACTATCGGCTTTGTAACGCTCTCATCGCTTATGCCTAGCTTTTTGGCGATATTTGGGTTTACAGTGTAGCTGATCCATTTTGAAGTTACAATATCACCGCTTTTTAGAGCAAGATCTTTGTAGATTACCTTTTTTGTGGTGTTAGATCTAAGGTTTTGGTTGATCTTATAAGCTTTTGCACTGTTTGGAAGCGAAACATTGCCCTCATCATCTTGAAAAACTATGAGAAAAGTAGCCTCTTTGTCCTCTAGTGGTGACTCTTGGAAGTTACTCCAGATCACTTCAGTGCCTCTTGTGATGGTTGTTTTGACAAACTTTAGTCGCATCGGTTGGGTGATGATGGAGTGAGCCATTTTGTTTTCTATGCTAAGTGTTAGATCTCCATCATAGCTTAAATCTAGGCTCACCGCCTTTTTGACAAGCTCACTGCTTCGCACACCCAAAAACTCGTGCGATGCGTGCTTACTTCTAGCTCCTTTGTTGTACTTCTCTACAAGTCCGCTCTTTTTGGGCATATGGCACTCTATGCAGTTGCTCGCCTCGCCGTGCTGATCTAAGCTGTTACAAAGCTCGATGCCAAAGTCATTTTGTTTGTGTGAGTGACACCCCATACAGACACCAGAAGAGGCAAAAAGCTCACTATACTCGCTCTCATGCACATCGCTACCCATGGCGTTTTTGAGTGTGCCCAAAAAGATCGGCTTTTGCCCCTCTTTGATATTTGTGAAGTTTATGTTACTGCTAGTTGAGCGGTGGATCTTGTTTATCTGATGGCAGTAAAAACATGAAACTCCATCGCTGTTGGCGGGGTTGGTGTAGTCGGCGTCCTCAGCTTTTAGATCGCCTCGCATAAGTGATGCGAGGTTTGGTGAGCTTGGCATATGGCAGAGTGCACACTCATACTTGCTAGATCCACCCGCCTCGTAGAGTTTTTTGTGCACTTCATCGCCCATGATGGTGGAGCGGTGGTGCATACTGCTAGCGTGTTCATTGTAGATCTCTTCGTGGCACTCGGCACAACTTTTGGAGCTTTGGTATTTGGCTTCTAGGTTTAGTAGGACTAGAAGTGTAAGAAGTAGGATTTTCAAGCTATCTCCTGTGACAATTTGTGCCTAAGTTTATCAGATGTTATATTAATTATAAGTTACAATATGCGAAATTATGTTAAAATTGTGCTAAAAAAGAGATGTGTATGCAACTACTTGTGGATAGACTGCGTCGTGATGGCAGGATCTTTAAGAGACTTCAGAGTATTTTGCCAAAAGATCTAGGGGTAAAAAACCGCATCGCGATCTATAAGGCAACTGACTTGCAAGGCAACTTTTGGGCGATACTGCACATCTCTCAAAAGAGCAAGATCTTCATAAAAGATGTCAAAAAACTTGAAGAGATCTACTCTAAGCTTGTGATCTTTGCAGATCACAACTTCAAACATAAACTCATCATTATAGACTCACCACTCTGCTACAAAGCCAAAGATGCCCTACTGCAGGCACTCTGGAAGGTAAAATAGTGCTACTTTGTGACATCGGAAACACCACCGTTAGTATCTATGATGGCAAGCAGGTGAGCAAAAAACTCACTCGTTATTTCAAGCCATCAACTATAAAAGAGGAGATCTACTACATCTGCGTAAACCCCGCACTAAAAGAGAGTATAAGATCTCACTCCAACTGGATAGATCTAGCAAGCAGGGTTGATTATGCCTCCTACTACCCCACAATGGGGATCGATCGCATCATGGCGTGTGAGGCGGTGAGCGATGGTGTCGTGGTAGATGCTGGTAGTGCCATCACGGTAGATCTAGTGCGTGGTGGCAAGTTTGAGGGCGGGTTTATCTACCCTGGGGTGGTGGCGATGCAAAATGCTTACAAAAAGATCTCATCGCAACTAGATAGCTCATTTAACTTTGAGCTAAGTTTAGATAAAATGCCAAAAAATACCCAAGACGCCATAACTTATGGCTTCATCGCTCCACTTGTAAAAGAGGTGCTTAGTCATAAGCTTAGCATCTACTTGTGTGGCGGTTATGCAGATGATCTTGCTTCCTTCTTTAGCGATGCAAAAGTTGATGAATTGCTTGTCTTTAAGGGTATGCAGAAATTCATAAGAAAGGCTAGTTTATGTTAAGTGTAGCACTTCCAAAGGGTCGCATAGCAAAGGAGACGCTTGAGATCTTTGAGCAGATCTTTGGTTCAAGTTTTGCGTTTGATGATCGCAAGCTCATCTTAGAGACGCCAAAGTTTAAGTTTTTGTTGGTGCGAAACCAAGATGTGGCGACTTATGTTTACCATCAAGCAGCGGACATCGGTGTGGTAGGACTAGATACACTTGAAGAGCAGGGGCTTGATGTGATCCGCTTGCTAGATCTGCGTCGTGGGATCTGCAAAGTGAGCATCGGTATGAAAAATGGCGAAAAGCTAGATCTAACCAAACCTGAGATCAGAGTCGCCACAAAGATGGTAAATATCACCAAACGCTACTTTGAGTCGCGTGCGGTTTCAGCTAAGATCATCAAACTCTATGGATCCATAGAGCTAGCACCGCTTATCGGACTTGCCGACATGATCGTCGATGTGGTCGAAACGGGAGCGACGATGAAGCAAAACGGGCTTGAGGTGGTGGAGGATATCATGGAGTCATCAACCTACCTCATAGCCAACAAAAACAGCTTCATAGCCAAAAAAGATGAGATCTTGGATATCTACGAGAAGATCGCTGGCGTGGTAAGAGCGTGAGTGAGCTAGATCTTTATGCAAAAGTGGAGCATCTACTAGGCATCGAGGAGGCGACTAGAGAGCTTCACAAGCTCTTTAGCGAGGAGCTAGAGGAGTTTGAGATCACCTCACTCCTTGATGTGGGGTGCGGTCGTGGTGGCTTTATGGAGCTTATGAGATCTAAGGGCGTTGAGTGTCAAGGCATCGACAAAAGCTCGCTGATGGTAGAGGCGTGCAGAGCTAAGGGACTAAGCGTAAGTAGCGATGAGATCTACGATGTCAAGAGCGAGTTTGATGCCATAGTTGCGATCTTTGATGTGCTAAACTTCTTTACTCCCGCAGAGCTTGAGCGGTTTTTAGCTGGCGTGGAGCAAAAACTTAAAAGTGGCGGCGTTTTTGTAGCTGATATAAACTCTCGCTACGGCTTTAGTGAGGTAGCAGAGGGGTGTATGAGTGCTAAGAGTGAGAGTGAGTTTTTAGTCGTAGATGCGGTTTTTGATGATGATAAGCTAGAAACTCAGTTTACGCTCTTTAGCAAAGATGGCGAGTGCTACCAAAAAGAGCAGAGATCTATTACGCAGTACTTCCACACCACACGCTCTTTTGAGAAGAGTAAGGGGCTAAAAGTGCTTCAAAAGCTTCCATTTTCACTATATGATGAGAAGGATAAAGTACTTCTAGTACTTCAAAAGATCTAGCCTCTCGCGGAACAGACTTGCTCGCTTTCATAGCTACTATGAAGGAGCAAGCAATGTCCATAAACACTATCTCATCTTCTGCACCCATAGTTACCAAAAGCAGTACAACAAGTAACTCACCAGATATCATAACATCACCATCTACATCAGACAATACCATATCTACCAAATGGGGATTTAAGGTAGATGAGAATGGCTTTTTTGGTATAGACTTTAACGAAGCAGCAGGAATACCACCAAATGTTAAGATACACCAAAACCAACTAGAGATGGCAGAGACATATACTAAAGCCATAGGCTCAAATGATGATCCACTAACAGCACTCTCTAAAGTATGGAGCTTCTTTGCTAAAGTAGCAGGAAGTAGTCTAGATCCAGATGGAAGTATGACAGAATCACAAATATTAAAAATGCCTAAAACTTTTCAGTCAAATGGGAGTTTGTTAGATGATCTTGTGAGTGTTCAGAAGTCTTGGGAGGAGACTCAAAAGGTAACCGATCTGCATAATGATATAGGTGCAATGTCGGACAATACTCTAAATAGTGGCTTGCGAGGTTTTTTTGGAGGGTTGAAGATGTGGGATCCAGATGGAGAGCAGACAAAAGGGTTTTTTGAGGCTACATTTGGTGTGCAGTATGATCCTGATGGGATAGAGGGGGAGCTTGGAGTTGGTGAGCTTTTTGGTTGTTTTTGTGCGATCAATCTTCCAGAGGGTAGGGAGGGTATAGAGAAGATTCGATCATACTATGCTCTTGTGGAGAGCGGGCAAGACTTTAGATCATATCTCACAGATAAGTTTGGCTCAGAGTATGTGAAACAGCTAGCAGACAAGGTAAACACTATGCCAGATGGCAAGGTGATCCCAGATATGTTTGATATGCTACTAAAAGAGATAGATCGTCATATGAGAGATGACTACGCTAGCTACCTATCTAGTCAAAACAGCATAGCGGACTTTGTAAAAGATAACACCAACTCATCAGCATACCAGAGTGCAAAGAGTACCAAACTACCATCATCTGGAAGTTTGATCAGCATCGGGGTTTAGATCTAGCTTTGTGCTCACATAGTTTTTGGTGGTGGTGATGCTATGCTCAGTCGTGGTGATGTGCCCATCTGTGGTGTTTTTGATGTGAAGTTTGCCGTTTGCAAAGTGCGACTTTGTAGCCACAAGATCCTCTATGATCTCAAGTCCCGCTTCGATACTGCTTAGATGATCATCTGGATCAAACGCATAGCCCGTGACAAACTCCGTATGTTTATGTCTTAGCTTCATCATCAGTCTATGAGATCCATGCATGGTTGGCTTGTTTGTGATGTAAAACTCCCCAACTCGTGATGATACCACCTCGCCACTAAGTGGGATAGGAGCAAGAGCCAAGTTTGCCCCAAACCCAACATCTAGCAGGTGGCTTTTGCCCTCATGCTCAAGTGTCACAAATAGGTGTGTTGGCTTGCCAAGTCCCCAACTATCCTCATCGGCATTGTAAACTGTGGCACGAGTCAGTTTTACGCTAAAACCAAGCTCACTTAGGTAGAGGTATAGTAGCGGGTTTAGCTCATAGCATAGCCCGCCACTCTTAGGACGCAGTAGCTTGTGAGTGATGTTTTCTAGTGTCACGGGGTAGCGTTTTTGCTCCACAATGGCGAGGTTATCGAAGCTAAAAGCTAGTGCAAAATGCTCTAGTAGCTCATTTAGGTTTTCAAAAGCAACATCTTTGTCAAACCCTATTCGCTCATTTACAGCTTTGAGTACGCTCATTTTGCTAGCTCCACTGCCATTTTTATGGCATTTATGTAGCTTGCAGTCGATGCGACGCCTTTGTAGGCGATGTCAAACGCCGTGCCGTGATCTACTGAAGTGCGAACTATGGGCAGAGCTAGCGAGATATTTATACTCTGCTCAAAGTAGAGTGCTTTGAGTGGGGCAAGCCCCTGATCGTGGTACATCGCTACAAAGTAGGTGTAACGCTCTCTCATGGCGGGAGTAAATGCGATGTCTGGTACGATGACGCCATCATACAGATCTCTTCCTAGTTTGGTGTTTGCACACGCTATGGCTTCGCGGATCTGCTCCTCTTCGCTACCCAAAACCCCGCCATCTCCAGCGTGTGGGTTGAGTGCCAAAACCGCGATCTTGTGAGTCTTGATCTCACCTGCTAGAGTTAGCAAAAACCGTTCAAGATCATCGCTTTTTATGTGACTTGCCACCTCGCTAAGAGGTATGTGCTCGGTAAAGAGTGCGACAAACAGCTCCTCGCACCCTAGCATCATAATGGCGTCTTGCTTGAAGTGATCGCGAAGTGCATCGGTGTGACCCTTGTAAGGCACGCCCGCCAAGCTCCACGCCTCTTTGTGTATGGGTAGGGTGGTGATGGCATCTACTTTGCCACTCTCGCAAAGCTCTATCGCCTTTGCAAATGATGCGTAGCTATACCTGCCCGCTTCGGCACAAAGAGACGCGGGCGAGATGGTGTGAACAAGATCAAGCTCACAAAGCCGAAGATCCGCTTTGAGATCCAAAAGCTTCGAGGCTTGCTCTACTAGCGAAGTATCGACGCAGTAGATGGGGTGAGCAAGAGTGCTGATCTGCTCGTGCGAACGCAGAGCTATCTCAAGCCCAACGCCGTTTGGATCCCCTATGCTGATGGCGACTCTTTTCATGCGATGACCTTTAGTATGGTTTGGATAATGGCGGCGTTGATGATGTCTACAAAAAACGCCCCACAAAGCGGAACGATGAGAAACGCCTTGTGTGAGGGGGCGTGGAGCAGGGTGATGGCTTGCATATTTGCTACCGCAGTGGGTGTCGCACCAAGCCCAAACCCGCAGTGTCCCGCACTTAGCACCGAGGCGTCATAGTCCCTGCCCATGGCTCTAAATGTGACAAAGTACGCATAGAGTGCCATAGCGACAACTTGTGCTAGTAGTATGATGGCAAGCGGAGTGGCGAGGTCTGCTAACTCCCAGAGTCTAAGCGAGAGTAGAGCCATGGCGATGTAGAGCGAAAGCGAGATGGTGCCGATGAGATCTACCTCATTTTCTAGCTTTTTGGCTCCTTTAGCGAGTGTGTTTCTAAGTAGTGCTGCACCAAAGAGTGTCCATATAAAAGTAGGCATCTCAAGGCTTGTGCCTTTTGTGGCACCGCTTATAAACTGTGCAAAAACAAGGCTAGCAAGTAGTAAAGCTATGGTGGCTAGAAGCGAAGATGGTGTGATGGTGTGGCTTGTAGATGGTAGCTCACACGCCAAAGAGTCAGATCTTGTGTGTGTCAAAAGGCGATGTTTTTTTATGAGTTGTCTCGCAAGTGGGCCGCCGATGAGTCCGCCAAGCACAAGCCCAAAGGTAGCACTCGCCATGCCCACGCTGATGGCACTTTGCACCCCATAAACACTCTCTAGCGTCTCACCCCACGCTCCCGCTGTGCCGTGCCCACCCGTAAGGGTGATGGAGCCAAGCACAAGTCCTAGCAGCGGATCTAGCCCCAAAAGCGTAGCAAGCGATATGCCGATGCTATTTTGTACCACTATGAAGCCCGCGATAACTGCTACAAAGAGCACGAGCGAGCGTCCACCTGCTCTAAGACTTGCTAGATCTGCACTAAGCCCCACCGAGGCGAAAAACAGAAGCATAAAGAGCGACTGTGTAGAAGCATCACTTGCAAAACTGACGCCGTTTGTGTAGTAGAGCAGGGTAGCAAAAAGTGCAGCTACTAGCCCGCCCGCCACACTGTGTGGTATGTTGTAGGTTTGTAAAAATGTCACTTTTTTGACAAGATAGCTACCCACAAATAGCACAAGTGTCGCTACTAGAGTGGAAGTGTAGGGATTTAGGATCATCTATTTGCGTTCATTTTAGTAGATTTAGCATATCTTTGATCGCACGATCTAGCCCGCAAAAGATGCTTCTAGCGACGATACTTTGACCGATGTTTAGCTCTTCTATCTCTTTTATGTTTTTGATCAGATGCACATTTGCGTAGTTTAGCCCGTGTCCTGCAGCTACTTCAAGCCCTAAGCGTTTTGCCTCTTTGGCGGCTTTTGCTATCTCTGCTATGGCGTCTTCTAGTTTCAAAGCTAGCTCACTACGAGGCAGATTTAGCTCTTTAAGAGAGTGGTGCGAAGCTCTAAGAGAGCCATTTAGCATGGCAAATATGTTAGCAAAAAGCCCTGTGTGAAGCTCCACCATCTCCACGCCTAGCTCACTTGCTAGCTGTATGGTCTCGATGTGAGGATCGACAAAAAGTGAGATGGGGATCTGGTGGTCGTGGAGTAGATCTATGGCGTAGCGGAGGCTACTTTGGTTTGAGACTAGATCTAGCCCGCCCTCTGTGGTGACCTCCTCGCGTTTTTCTGGTACAAGTGTGGCACGATGCGGTTTTGCCACCGCTGTGATGCCCAGTATAGCACGATCTAGACTGCACTCAAGGTTTATGGGTAGGCTTGAGTGAGCCATAATGGCGTGCAGATCAGCGTCTTGAATATGTCTGCGATCCTCACGCAAGTGTATAGTGATCTGATCCGCCCCGCTTTGACATGCCACAAACATCGCATGAAGCAGATCTGGATCATTTACGCGTCTAGCCTCTCGTAAAACCGCCACATGATCGATGTTTACACCTAGTTTCATTTATCGCCCTTTAGTGCTTAATTTTTGCTAGATTTTAGCATCATATGCTTAAGTGTTATTGAATGTATAATTTATTATTCTGTGTAATAGTTTATCTATTAATTTAAAAGTCTTTTTATAGTCGCTATAAGCATATCTCGATGGTTGTATATCTCTTCTAGTGAAGCAATAGCGATTTTTTCTTCAGTTTTGTCTTCTATTTGAAATGATATATATTTATGTTTTGTGTTAAAGTATAGTCTTGCTATCCATTTGCGATTATTGTCGTCTAATAATATGCCAAAATAGCTTTTTGTGTCTCGTGCAAAGACTCTCTCAAGCTCTACGGCTTCGGCTAAAATAGATTTAACTATAAAAAATCCTTGTATCTCCTCTTCAGTTGTCACTACTCCATCGTCTGGTTCGCTTGACTCTTCTTTTTCGTTATCTTTTGATATTTCAACACTTAGTTTATTTTTAAGAGAGTTGAGTTTGTCTTGTGCCATATCTGTGACTATTTCATTAAATGCTGTTTTGATATAGCCTCTAAACTCATCTATTAAGTTTTGTCGTAACTGCTTAGATGTAAGCCTTGAAGCAAAAAGTTTTACAAAGTCATCACTGGGATCTTGAGTCTCTTTCTTAAATATATCTTTGATACCTGCAATGTATTTTTTGTTTTCTGCACTTGTTAAAATATTGTCAATATCTAGTTTTGCACTGGTAAACTTCTCTATCTCTTTAATGTCTCGATCTTTTAGTTTTAGCATATTAAATATAAAAAATGGCACAAGATCCATTTTGTTTGGTTTTTCAAGATCTGTAAAAAATCTATACTCTATACCATTTGTAAGTATTGCAAATTTAGCTTCAGTGACAGTAAAGTATCTCTCTAGTTGTAGTGCATGATCATCAAGGTTTTCTGTATGGCTTTTAGCTTCTATTAAGATAAGTGGCTTGTTGTCTTGCATGATTGCATAATCAACTTTTTCATTTTTCTTTTTGCTTATATCAGCAGTATATTCTGGTACTACGACAGTTGGATTAAAAACATCAAAACCTAAGATGCTAAGAAACGGCATTATAAAAGAGTGTTTTGTCGCTTCTTCTGTAAGTACATTATCTTTAAGGGTAGATATTCTTCCACTTAAGTCTTTTAGTTTTTCGTTTAGATCCATAGATAGCTCCTATTGAAATTTCACAATATTTATAAATTTATGAAATTTTGAATAAAACCATTAAACCATTTAAGCTCTTAATAGCAAATTAATTTCTTTCTAAATTATAGCTTACGGCGTAATCTTGTGATATAATTGAGCCACTACGCGGAGAGGTTGTTATGGATAAGAGTACTATTATAGATCTTTTAAGAAACAGCAAAGATGAGTTCAATATAGATCAGTTTGTACTGTTTGGCTCCTTTGCTAAAGGAACTCAAAAAGATGGTAGTGATATAGACATAGCTTATATACTACAAGATGGTCACAAGCTAAACTTTGATGCCTTTTTGAAGCTAGAAGAGAAGCTCGTAGGTAGCCTAAAAACTAAAGTAGATCTAATGAGTTTTGAGAAACTAAATCCACTTGTAAAACTAAATGCACGCAAGGACTTCATCTATGTTTAGCGAGAAAATTATCTACCGATACTTAAGAGACTTTTAGTGGAGATGCTACCCAAGATCAATAACTATAAAATATATCTACAAGAGGCACTAAAAAGCCCATACTATGAAGATTTAAGCTATTTGGAGTATTTGATAAGAGAGTAGGTAGTTTATCTACCCTCTAAAAACTGCTCTATATTTTTAGCGACTGCGTCTATGAGCCTAGATCTTGCTTCTACGCTTGCCCAACCGATATGTGGAGTGATGAGAAGTCTCTCTTTGTGTTTTACTTTTAGTAGTGGATTGTCTGAGCCAATCGGCTCCTTTGTGATCACATCTAGTGCAGCGTAGATCTCTTTTTTATCGATGGCGTGAGCTAGATCTTGCTCATTTACGATCCCGCCTCGCCCCATATTTAGCAGTATCGCCCCATCTTTGAGTAGATCTAGCTCTTTTGCGGTTATGAGGTTGTGCGTTTTTTCATTTAACGCTGCGTGGATTGAGACTATGTCGCACTCACGCAGTAGCTCATCAAGTTCTACTCTCTTAAACTCACTACTACTATTTTGCCCGCTTGTGGAGTAGTAGATCACATCAGCATCGAACGCTTTTAGCTTTCTAGCGACATCAGATCCAATCGTTCCAAGTCCGATGATGCCCACTTTTTTGCTTGAGAGCTCACCAAATGTCACACCAAGGTGTGTAAAGATCTCGCTTTTTTGCCACTGCCCACCATCGACATAGCTCTTGAAGTAGTCAAGCTTTTGCATAAAGTAGAGTATGGAGGCAAAAGTGAGTTGAGCTACGCTTGTAGTGGAGTAGCCAGAGACATTTTTCACCTCTATGCCCGCACTTTTGGTATACTCTAGATCTATGTTGTTTGTGCCTGTCGCCATTACGCAGATGAGTTTGACGCGTGAGTCTTTTAGCTCATTTTCGCCCAAAACAACTTTGTTGGTTAGCACTATGTCAGCACCACTTATGCGATTTTTGGTTAGATCTGGCGTGGTGGTATCGTAGCTACTCACTTCGCCATAACTACTAAAGATCTCTATACTTAGATCTTCTCCTAGCGTTTTGCGATCTAGTATGACTATTTTCATAAATTCTCCTTTGTGTAGTTCTCTATGTAGTTTTTCTGTGCAGTTTTTAATCATCTCAAAAACCTTTTTAAACCCCTCTAATCCATCAAAATAGTATAGATCTGGTACATCTGCTCCATCATAACCAAACTCACCAAGTTTGACTAGGTTTTTACTCCTAAGCTTTTTAGATCTCTAAAGTTGCTCTCATCAAGAGCTACAACTAGATCATATTTTTTTTATATCATTAAAGCTAAACCCTTTTTGCTCTGCGAGTCATTAGATCTAAGCCGTGGTTTTTGGCTACCTTGATGGAGTTTTCGCAGGCTCTCTCGCCTTCGTGCTGGTTGCTTGTTCCAGCGGAGCTTATGAGTAGATCTAAGCCTCTTTTGTGTGCAAGATCTTTTGCTACAGCTTTGGCGATGGGTGAGCGACAGATATTGTCAAGGCAAACAAAGATGATGGAAGTCATAGTCTATCCTTTAGTTCAGCTTCGATCTGCTCAATGGTAGGAAGCGATGACGCAAACTCTTTTGGCAATATCTCTGTGAGTTCGTATTTGCTTATGCCTATGGGTGTGGTTACATTTCGTAAAGCATACTCCACTACCATATCGCTTTTAGATTTGCAGATGAGTATCCCTATGGTTGGGTTATCTAGGTCGCTTTTAAGCTCCTCATCTATGGCGGAGATGTAGAAGTTTAGTTTGCCTGCGTACTCTGGTTTGAAATCTGTTGTTTTAAGCTCCGCTACCACATAGCAGTGTAGTTTTGTGTGGTAAAAGAGTAGATCAATTTTGAAATCTCTGTTATCTATGCTGAGTTTATACTGCTGTCCCACAAAGGCAAATCCACTTCCTAGCTCTAGCAAAAACTTTGTCATATTTGATACAAGTGCGTTTTCTAGCTCTTTTTCGTCGTAACTCTTTCTAAGTGTCAGAAAGTCAAAACTATATGGATCTTTGGTGATCTCGTTTGCTAGATCGGATTGTGGTTTTGGGAGTCTGATGTCAAAGTTGGTGATCGCTTTGCCGTTTCTTTGATACAAATCTTTTTTGATCTGTTTGACAAGCTCGGCTCTTGAGTAGCCATTTTCTATGGTTTTGTTTACATAAAAAAGAGCTTCGTTTATCTCTTTTGATTGTGAGATTATGTGTATATTGTGTCCCCAGGGGATAAAAAATATCTTCTCTATTTCGCTAACTTGCAATTGTGCAACAGCTTGTTGCACAATTTGGTCAACAGCTTGTTGACCAAATGAGTAAAATTTATACCATTTTTTCATATAAAGAAGATTTGTTCTTGAAAACCCCTGCAGATCTACAAACTCAAGCTTTAGATCTCTGCTGATATTTTCTAATATCTTGTCTCCCCACGATGAGCTTTTTTGTTTCTCTACGATCATAAAGCCTATATCCCAATAGAGCCTAAGCATCTCCTCATTTACTCTTATGTGTGCCTTTAGCTGGGCGGTTTTTATTTTTGATTTGAGACTTGTTAAAAACTCTTTATATTCTGGTGATATCAGATCCACGCTTATCTCCTATAATTATCGATCTCATCTACGCTCTTTGCTACGCCATAGCAACTGCTCTCGCCACACACCAAAAACCCCTCATCATCACTCAGTTTTTTGTGCAAAAATGGGTACTTTGCAGTGCGGATATTGTGCTTTGTGATCTCACGGTTTTTAACTACTAGATCACCCTTTAGGTAGCGAAGCATAGAGGCGATCATCGATGGATAGACAATGGATCTACGACTTAGATCGTATGAGTGGTACTCCAAGCTTTTAAACGCAAAGTGGCGGTATTTGCCATCTTCTAGGAGAGTAGCAAGGCTTAAAAGCACCTCTATCATCGTGGAGAGTGAGCTTGTGTAGGTGTTGTCATCTGCTTCTGCATCTACATCAAACCCATCTTCATTTTCACCAAACTTCCAAAGCCCTTTTTTGTAAAACTTTGCTAACGCCATATTTGCTAACTGCTGAGCTTTGATAAGGTAGATCTCATCTTGAGTGGAGTCAAATGCACTTATGAGTGCAGAGCTTAAAAAGGCATAATCCTCCAAAAATGCCTCTACCTTTGGGGTTTTGCCGTGCAAGGTAGTGTGGTAAAGCACGCTACCATCAAACATCACCTCTAGCAGTCTATCTAAGTAGCTTTTTGCTAGATCTCTAAAGCTTAGATCTATCTCACCTAGCAAAAACATAGATCTTATCATCATTGCACTCCACGATGTCTGGATCTTGCGATCTACAAATGGATACTCACGATCTTCTCGCAAGCTTTGCAGAAGTGGCTTTATGCGTTCAAACTCACAAAACTCATGCTCAAGTCTGATGATATTTTTGCCCTCAAAGTTGCCATGCTCCGTAACCCCCATCATGCTAAGAGAGCGTTTGATCTCTAGTGCATCAGCATCTTTTAGAGCCTTCAGCACCTCGTCATATGTGTAGGTGTAGTAGTCCCCCTCACCCGCTTTGCTATCGGCATCACTTGCACTAAACATCAGCAGATCTTTACTCATTTTGGTGTGCCAAAAGATGGCTATCTCTTTTGCAATATCTAAAAAGCTCTCATCACCATACTCAAGGTATGCAAGCGTATAGAGCTCACAGAGTAGGGCGTTGTCGTAGAGCATCTTCTCAAAGTGTGGCACAAGATATAGCTCATCGACGCTATAACGACAAAACCCGCCCTCTACAAGGTCATACATACCGCCTTTTTTCATATGCTTTAGAGTGTCTATCACCATAGATCTAGCCGATTTGTCATCGTAGAGCTTGTCGATGAGAAGCAGTGTTTTTAGCGTATTTGCGTGAGGAAACTTCGGTGCGACGCTAAAGCCACCATTTTTGGTGTCGTAGTTTTGCCTCGCTTGATGCAGGAAGTTTTTATATATATCTTCGATCAGTTTTGTAGCCTCTTTTGGGGCGTCTTTGTGGTTGATGTAGCCTTGGATCTCATCGGCATTTTTAAACACCTGCTCATCGTTTTGTGCGATCTTTTGGGCTATGAGCGTAGTTAGCTCTAAAAAGCCCATCGACTCCGCTCCCATCACACCCGAGAGTGGTGGTATATATGTGCCCGCAAAGATGGGCTTATTTTCTGGCGTGGCAAAGATGCTTGTTGGCCACCCACCACCTCGGCGATTTAGCAGATGATATACGCTTTGGTAGTACTTATCTAAGTCGGGTCGCTCCTCCTTGTCGATCTTGATATTTATAAATGACTCATTTAAGATCTTAGCACACTCTGGGTGGTTAAAAACCTCTTTTTGCATCACATGACACCAGTGACACGAGCTATAACCGATCGATATAAAGATCGCCTTATGCTCATCTTTGGCACGAGTAAGTGCTTCATCGCTCCACGCCACCCACTGCACTAGGTCATCTTTGTGTTGGTTTAAGTATGGCGAATCCTCTTTTGCTAGTTCATTTGACATTGTTGATCCTTTTTTACACAATTGTAGCAAAATAGTGTTGATGTGGTAAACTTTCATCATTAAAATGTTGCGGTGGTGGTTGGTGTTTGATCTAGTGGGTGCTTTGGCGGGGCTTGGGCTATTTCTCTTTGGTATGATCTCCATCGAGAGTGGGATCAAGAGTGTTGCAGGTTCACACTTCAAGTCATGGCTTAGATCTAGTACAAACTCCGATGTGCGGGCGATCTCAACAGGTGCTATCGTTACCGCCATTTTGCAAAGTAGCACACTCGTCTCACTAATGGTGCTTGCGTTTGTTGGGGCGAACATCTTAACGCTTAGAAGTGCCATCGGTATCATATTTGGTGCAAACATCGGCTCAACAGGGGTGAGCTGGATTATTACGCTCTTTGGCTTTAGTAGTGGTGTCTCAGATATCGCACTGCTACTGATGGCGATCTCTGGCGTTGGGGTGCTCTTTAGCACACAAAGACGCAAACTGCTAGCGTTTTTTAGTATGCTTATGGGCTTTGCACTGCTCTTTTATGGGCTAGATATGATGAAAAACAGCATAGAAGACGCGAGCAAGCTAGTAGATCTAGAGGCTCTTAAAAGCTACGGATTTGTCGCATATATCGGCGTGGGGGTGGTGCTGACACTCATCATCAGATCTAGTGCTGCTAGTATGGCGATCTTCCTCTCTGCCATCGAAGCGGGAGCGATCGACTTTTATGCAGCTAGTATGCTCTCCATTGGGGCAAGTATTGGTACAACAGGCACGATCCTCATCGGTGCTATTGGAGCAAATGCCATAAAGAAGCGAGTTGCACTCTCGCACCTACTTTTTAATCTCTTTAGCTCACTTCTTATCTTAGCTCTTTATGTGCCGATCTCTTCGCTTATACTGGCGTATTTTTGGGACAATCCAAGCTTTGCTTTGACACTATTTTACACCACTCACAGCTTGCTTGGCGTGCTTGTGTTTACGCCATTTATACCTCGTCTTGAGAGCTTTTTGCTCACTCGCTTCAAGTCATCAGAGATGAGATCTACTCGCTATATAGATAGCGTAGATCCAGCTCTGCCAGAAGCAGCGCTTGAGGCTCTTAGAAGCGAAGCTTTGGGCTTTTACCGTGAGGTTATGAGGTTTAGTCTGCTACTTTTTAACATACCGCCAAAAGAGATCTTCTCACTTGATAAAAAGAGCAGATCTGTGGTGTATAGATCACAAAATATCATAGATATAGATGTAGAAGCTCACTATGAAAGGCTAAAGAAACTTGAGCTAGATATGCTCATATATGCGAGTAGGATCTCTCAAAGAAGCGATGATGATGAGCTTCATTTGGCTTCGACTCTAAGGGCGATCAAAGAGCTTCGCTACACCGCAAAGATCATCAAAGATATCAAGCATAACCTAGATGAGTTTGCGAGTAGTTCAGATAGCTACACTTTGCACTTTTACAATGAGTCAAGAGTGCGAGTCGCGAAGCTCTTTAAGTACCTGCTCATCACGCTCAGTGAAGATGCGTATGACAAAGAGGAGCTATCACAAAAGCTGAGCACTCTGCTTGAAAACATCGAGCAAGAGGATCAAAATGCTTTGCAGATCATCACAAAAGCGATCGCAAATGAGGAGATCTCAAGGTATGATTCGCCACTTTTTATAACCATCAACCGCACAGTTGTAAACGCCTCAAAAGCACTGCTAGAAGCAGTTAGGGCGGTGCGTAAAACTGAGGAGGTCTAAAGAGAGTTTATGTTCAGTTTATCTTAGTTTGATACAATTTTATCACTTTTATAACAAGGTCTTATCTTATGCGACATCTACTCCTTCTTACGCTACTTTTGACTACACTATTTTCAGCTCAACCAAAGTTTTTGGAGCCTGATGAGGCGTTTAAGCCTAGTGCTAGTTTCGTTGATGGCAAGATTGTAGCAACCATAGATCTAGCAGATGATATATATGTATATGAAGATAGTATCAAGCTTGAGCTAAAGAGCAAAGATCTACTCATCGATAGCATTGTTATGCCAAAACCTATGGATCTAATGGGTGATAATGTATATGAAAAGAGTGCAGTCTTTGAGGCAAAACTTGCTACAAAAGAGGCTTTTAGTGGCACAAAAGATGTAGAGTTTTTGCTCTCATTTCAAGGGTGTTCGGCGTTAGGGCTTTGCTATGAGCCAGAGACTAAAAGCTTTATGCTAAGTGTAGATGGAGCAGATCTAGATCTAAAAGGCGAAGTTGTTAAAACAAGCTCACCTGCACCACAAACTGCACCTCAAGAGATGTCGCAAAGTGATGAGATCGCCTCTAAAATAGCAAGTGGATCTATCGTACTAACGCTTCTTACATTTTTAGGTTTTGGGCTTTTGCTTGCACTTACTCCTTGTACATTTCCGATGATCCCTATCATCTCAGGCATCATAGTCTCACAAGGGGAGGGGATCACCACTAAAAAGGCATTTATGCTCTCGCTTGTCTATGTTTTGGCGATGAGTGTGGCATACAGTATCGCAGGTGTGTTAGCTGGGCTTTTTGGCTCAAACTTGCAAGCATCACTCCAAAACCCTATCGCCATCTACGCTTTTAGTGCCATCTTTGTCGCACTTGCTCTTAGTATGTTTGGCTTCTATGAGCTTAAGCTTCCTGAACGCTTGGTCTCAAAGGTAAGCACTACAAGTAGCTCACAAAAAAGTGGCTATATCGGCGTAGCGATCATGGGCTTTTTGTCCGCTCTCATCGTTGGACCTTGTGTGGCAGCTCCACTTGCTGGGGCACTTGTCTATATAGGTCAAAGTGGCGACGCTCTGCTTGGTGGTGCGGCTCTGTTTTTCCTCTCGCTTGGTATGGGTCTGCCACTTATCGCTGTGGGTGTGAGTGCAGGGCGGTTTATGCCTCGCCCAGGGGAGTGGATGACACTTGTAAACAATGTCTTTGGCGTACTTATGCTAGCAGTTGCCATCTGGATGGTGAGTCGCGTAGTAGATCCTTATGTCACACTCTTGCTTAGCTCAGCTCTTGGGATTGGGTTTGCGACATATTTTGGAGCATTTAGTAGCGAAGTAAAAGCATTTAGACGAAGCGTAGCACTCATCATCTTTATCTACTCGCTAAGCCTGTTTGTCGGAGCGATGGGCGGATCTAGTAGTATGATGAAGCCTTTAGAGTTTTTAAGATCTTCTGGTGGTGCTGGTGTGCAAAGTGCCAAAGAGCTAGACTTTAGCGTAGTTAGATCTACTAGCGAGCTAGATGCACTTTTGGCTCAAAATAGTGGCAAAAAGATCATGCTTGACTTTAGTGCATCATGGTGTGCATCGTGCAAGGAGCTTGATGAGACGACATTTAAAGATGAGCGAGTTATAAGTGCACTTGAGCCTTTTGTGTTAGTGCGAGCAGATCTAAGTGAAAATAGCGATGCAACAAAAGCACTAGCTAAAAAGTATGGCGTTTTTGGCCCACCTGTGCTACTCTTTTTTGACACTAAGCAAAATATAGTTGAGTCAAAGAGGGTTGTGGGCTATATAGGTGCAGATGATTTTTTGAAGCATCTCTCTTTGCTATGAGAAGCTTGGCTTGAAGATCATCACATCTTCATTTAGACTCTCTAGGAGATCCATAGCATAAAAGCTCACACTCCCACTTGTGTGAAGAGCTACTAGATCAAAAACGAGATCTTGCATCTCATCTTCAAAAAGCTTCGGATTTAGCGAGCTTTTACGAACTCTAGCTGAGATCTTTATATCACTTTTTAGATCTAGTGTTTTTATGAAAGTATCTAGTTTGTGGCTAGACTCCTCTCGCAGTGCTTGAGCGTAACTGATGGTATCTTGCTCATTAAATCCGTAGCTATTTAGGCGGTTTTCAAAAGGCACCATATAGAAATTTACCACTATGAGTTGCGAGTTTGCAAAGAGTTTGGCGATGGTCTCGATAGCGAGTTTGGACTCTAGGCTTAGATCTGAGAGGATTAGTATGCGTTCATAGATGAGATCGTGATCGTTTTTGATCACTATGATAGGCACAGGAGAGGTGCGAACTATATCTTTTGTGTGTGAGCCTATGTAGTTATCACTTAGAAAAAATGTCTCGCCACTTTTGCCGATGATGAGCAGATCTACCTTTAGCACCTCTACAACTTTTGCTATGTCATCTTTTGTGTTGCCAGCGATGCAGTGAAAGGAGTCTGCGTCAAAGCCCTCAAAGTGCTCTTCTAGCGTAGAGAGTGCATTTTTCTTGATATAAGCAACATCTTTTTTTGGCAAAAAGAAGGAGTTCTCCACTATGTGGATCACATCTACTTTAGCACCTACTCTTTTGGCAAAGCAAAAAGCCCGCTCTAAGATACTAAGACTATCTTGTGAGAGATCTATCGCCACTAAGATCTTTGTTTTTTTCATCATCTATCCAGCTGTTTTGATGAGTAAATTTTACCCACTATTGGTAACATTAGGATAAAATAGTCAAACTAAAGATAGGGGGTGCGGTATGAAGTTTGTAGCACTAGTGGTTATCACCTCAAGCGAGTTAGAGGAGAAGCTACAAGATATCATCAAAGAAGCAGGAGCGATAAACGCTACTATATTTCAAGCAAAAGGGAGCAATCCCACTGAAAAAAGAGGCTTTTTTTCACTCACCTATGAGGGTGCTCAGAGCGTAATGCTCTACATCTTAGAGGAGAAAAAGTCCAAAAATGTACTAAAGGCGATCAACAAAGCAATCGAGCTAAGTGAAGATAAAAATATCCTCGCCTTTACAGCTGATATCTCGCAAGTGGTGGGACTAAATCGCTCTATGATAGAGCAGTTTCAAGATAGTATCAAGCAAATATATAAGGAGAAATAATGCTAGTTGAAGATGTTATGCGAAGAGATGTTACACTAATCAAGCCCTATGCAACGCTAAAGGAGGCTCTACTTCTTATGAAAGAGAAGGGGCTAAAATCACTTGTGGTTGATAAAAACTCAAGCGGTGATGCTTATGGGATCATCACAAATACGCAGATACTAAAGATGATACTTGCAGAAGATGGCGAGATTGAGCTTTTAAATGTTTTTGATGTTTATGAAAAACCTGCATTTAGCGTTTCTGCCAAGATAGACATAAGATACGCAGCAAAGATTATGATAATGCACAACATAAAAAGAGTGGTAGTAACTGATAACAACGAGCTAGAAGGGGTGCTATCTATCACAGATCTAACGCACTACTTGATGAGTTTGGTGGAGTAGAGTTTGGGTGCTCTTGCAGATAGGTTTAGGACTACATTTTTAGATACTACACTCAACCTTATGCCCATTTTTGCGGTGGTTGGTCTATTTTATCTCTTTGTTTTTAAAAGCGTACCAGAAGATCTGCTCTCACTTCTTTTTGGGTTTTTGATCCTTAATATTGGTGCTACATTTTTCCTTCTAGGGCTTGAGATTGGAATCTTTCCGCTTGGTAACAACCTCTCAAATGAGTTTTTGCAAAAAGGCTCTATCTGGTGGTTTGCTGTTTTTGGCTTTTTTTTAGGCTTTGGTGCTTCTATCGCAGAACCCGCCATCATCTCCATCGCACAGCAGGCATCTGACGCCACGGCGGGCAAGTTAAACGCCTTTGTGCTTCGACTTCTTATCGCCATCAGCGTAGGAAGCGTAGTCTCTTTTAGCATACTTCGCCTCGCTCTTGGTTGGAGCATCTCAACCATAGTTGCACTTAGTTATTTTGCTCTGCTGATTCTGCTGTATGTCGTACCCATCGAGATAGTAGGGCTTGCGTTTGACTCTGGAAGTATCGCCACAAATGTCGCAACAGTTCCGCTCATCGTCGCTATTGGGCTTGGTATGGCAGCAGCGATTAAGGAGCGTCAAGTGCTTCGCGATGGTTTTGGTTTTGTCTCTCTTGCTGTTGTTGCACCTATTGCTACCATACTTCTTTATGGCTTCTTCTCACTAGATCCTAGTGAAGTGCTCCAAAGTGCTACCAATGTTAGTGAAGTAGTAGAGGAAAATTTCAGCTTTTTAGGGCTTCTAAAGGGCATCTCACTTACTGTTTTCAACCTTTTGCCTATCATCGCTACTATACTATTTTTCCAGTACTTCATCATCAAAAAACCTCTATCAAACCTAAAAGGTGTGATGCTTGGACTTATCTTTCTCATCATCGGACTCTACTCATTTGTCGCTGGTATCAGACTTGGGCTTTTTCCTGTTGGTGAGATGGTGGCAAAGATGCTTTTAGAGCATGGCAACACCTCTTATATCTACCTTTTTGCCTTTAGTATCGGGTTTGCGACAACTATGGCAGAGCCTGCACTGCTAGCAACCATCAGGCAGGCGGATAGCATGAGCGAGAGGCGTATAAATGTAGGCGTCTTTAGGATTTTAGTAGCTATTGGTATCGGGTTTGGGATACTTTTAGGCTCATTTAGACTTGTAAATGGCTATGAGATCTATGCGATCATCACTGTTTTGTTGCTTGTGCTTATCTTTTTGGCACTCTTTGCCTCAAAAGATATGGTCGCATTTGCGTTTGATCTAGGTGGTGTCTCCATCACTGTTATCACTCTCCCGCTCATTACCGCCTTTGGGATCTTTCTTGCTACAAACATCGACGGTAGAGACGCCCTAAAAGATGGCTTTGGGATCATCGCTTTTGCCAATATGTTCGTGATGATTGTTATTTTGGGTTATAGTGTCATTTTGGAGAGATTTTTTGGTGCTAAAAAGAGTCGCTAAGAGATCACTCTACACATTTGTCGCTCTTGTTGCGAGCCTGCTTTTTTACATCGCTTTTGAGTTTGTGGCTTCGAGCATAAAGATGCCATACGCACTTGATGATGATGCTAGCTATGAGATCTTTATAAAGTCAAATGGAGTGCATACAGATCTAGTGCTTCCTATAAGAAGTGATCTTATCAACTGGAGCGAGCTTTTCTTGTTTGAAAACACTCTCTCAAAAAGAGATGACTACTCATATATCGCCATAGGGTGGGGTGATCGAGGTTTTTATATCGATACTCCGAGGTGGCGAGATCTAAAGGTTAGTACTGCTCTTGTGGCAGCTAGCGGGGTTGGATCTACACTGCTACATACTACATTTTATGATGAGATCTTGGAAGATGATCTTACATACTCTGTGATGATTACAGCACATCAGTACCGCATCATCATAGATGAGATCAAAAATGCTCTTAGCGGTGGTTTGGCTACTTTGGTTGCTACCAACGCACAGTATGGTGATAGCGATGCTTTTTATGAAGCAAAAGGGAGTTATAGTATCTTCTTTACTTGCAATAGTTGGACAAATAGAGTTCTAAAAAGAGCCAATCTGCCCGCTTCATGGTGGGTTGCCTCGCAGAGAGGCATCTTAGCAAACTATAAGAGTTTACGAGAAAAAGATTAGATATTGTTAGTTGCTACGAAGCTAGCAAGCCGTTTTATAAACTCGTTTGGATTGCTTCCTGCAATCTCTTCAGCTAGGGCTTTGTCAGCTTTTTTGCCAAGGATCTTTTTAAAGACACCCTTTATATCTTCGATGTCGCCACGATTCTCAAGGCGGCGTCTAAGCCCTATGACATTTAGCCCTTTGATGTTAGCTTTGTTGCCCTCTACTAGCATAAATGGCGGAATATCGCGATCTACTACACTTGCTCCACCCACCATTACGCCTGTGCCGATCTTGCACCCAGTTTCGATAGTGGTCAGTCCACCAACAACTACTCGCTCTTCACACTCTACGCCCTCGCAGAGTCTCACAGCGTTTGTGATGGTGCAGTTATTGGCAAGCCTGACACCACTATATACCTGAACATACCCCATCAAAAAGCACTCTGAGCCTATGGTTATGTCGTTATGCTTGCTATCTTCTAGCTCATCTATGCCGATGCGTACAAACTCTCTGATGACGCAACTCTCGCCTATTGTCACACTTAGAGAGTCGCTCCCAATTACGCTAAAGCTAAAGATCTTGCTATTTTTAGCCACTCTTGTTTTGCCTCTGATGATGGCACTTGCTTCTACGCTCACACCCTCATCTAGCACAACATCTCTACCTATGAAGCAAAACGCTCCGATGGTTACACCATCAGCTAGCTTCGCACCATCTTCTACGGTAGCGGTTTTATGTATATCTACACTCACTATTTGCTCGCTATCTCTAATGTCTTGATGCTATCTTCTATGTTAGCTAGTTTGCCACGCTCACCGCTTTGCACATACCCTACAAACTCCCTAAGCTCAAGCTCTAGTGCGTTAGATCTAGCTACAAAACACTCTCTGGTGATGTAGCTTAGCGGGTTGATGTTTACAAACTCTTTTAGGTTTTGAGTAAGCAGATCTGCTTCAAAGTAGCGGATCTTTGACTCAGCATCACTCCTTGCACTCACACTTATAGAGCGTTTTCTAAATGGCACTAGCCAGCTAGTCTCTATGCTTGCGACTATATCGCCATCTAGCATAAATGAGAGCAGGGCGTTATCTTCGTGGGTTTTGTGTAGTTTTTGTGAGCTCATCACTGATGCAGAGACGATCTCTTTTTGAGCTATATAGCGGATAAGATCGCTATCGTGTACACTTAGATCTGTTAGTATGCCCACATCTGCTATACGCTCTGGAAATGGCGAGTTTCGCACTATATTTACACTTAGTATCTCTAAGCCAGCTAGCTCATTTTTAAGAGCTAGTATCACAGGGTTAAACCGCTCTATATGCCCCACACAGCTACGCACACCACTTCGATCTACTGCATCTAAGATCTGCTTGCTCTCTTCTACACTCGATGCTGCGGGCTTTTCTATAAATATATGCACACCTTTTTGAGCTAGTTTTACCGCCACATCTCTATGTAAAAATGTAGGTGTAGCGATGATCGCGGCATCTGGCTTGATGCTATCAAGCATCTCATCTACACTACTAAAAAATGGCTCGCTAAACTCAGCACTGCTTAGCACATCGCATAGTGCGACAATCTCTACGCTACTTATGTTTTTTAGTGTGTGATAGTGGTTTTTACCCATCACACCAAGCCCTATAATGGCAAATTTTAGCTTACTCACCCTTTATAGCCTCGATGATAAACTCCTGCTCCTCTTTGGTTAAAAACGGACTCATCGGAAGTGAGACTATCTCTTTAGAGACTCTCTCGCTTATAGGAAAGTCACCCTCTTTGTATCCTAGCGAGCTAAACGCCTCTTGCAGGTGAAGCGGTAGCGGGTAGTGCACCGCAGTTGGGATAGATCTAGCACTTAGTTTTGCTACAAATGCTTCACGATCCTCTACTCTGATGGAGTACTGTGCATATACACTATCTCTATCATCTTTTATGGTTGGTAGAACCACATCTGCATCTTTAAGAGCGTCGTTGTATCTTTTTGAGATCTCATCTCTTGCTTTTAGCTCATCTTCAAAGTGAGCTAGTTTGACATTTAAAACCGCTGCTTGCATCGCATCTAAGCGACCATTTATCCCTATGTATCGGTGTTTGTAGCGTTCATTTTGACCATGGTTTAGTAGCATTTTGATCTTTGAAGCTAGCTCATCATCACTTGTAAAGATAGCCCCGCCATCGCCATAACACCCAAGCGGTTTTGATGGGAAAAAGCTAGTGCACGCTATGCTAGAGAGGTTGCATGACTTTTTGCCCTTATATGTTGCTCCAAAGCTCTGGCAAGCATCTTCGATCACTGTAAGGTTGTAGCGAGAGGCAATATCGTTAATCTCGTGCATATCGGCACACTGACCATATAGTGAAACAGGTATGATAGCCTTTGTGCGTGTGGTTATAAGATCTTCGATCTTGCTTGCATCTATGTTGTAAGTTGCTTCATCTATGTCAGCAAAAACTGCTTTTGCACCAAGCAAAGCGATAACCTCCGCTGTGGCTATAAAGGTAAAAGGCGTGGTGATGATCTCATCGCCATCTTTGATGCCAAGTGCCATAAGGGCTAGAAGCAGTGCATCTGTCCCGCTACTGCACCCTATGGCGTGTTTCGCACCTGTATATGATGCTAGATCTGCTTCTAGTTTTGCTAGCTTAGCCCCACCAATAAACGCTGCACTGCTCATGACATCTAGTACTTCAGCGTCGATCTCTGTTTTGTAAGCTCTGTATTGAGCTTGCAGGTCTATAAAATTAATCTTCATTTATCCCTCTTGATGATATTTGCAACATTGATAGCACTTCCGCCTACAAGGTAAGATCTAAGCTTTTTGGAGTTGCTCAAAAATAGATCTCGGTTGGTTGCTTGCATAGCTTTTTGTAGGTTTTCTACGCTTACACTATCTTGAATCAGCTCAAGATGTAGGGTGCTATCTTCAAAATCACTAAACATAATGTTAGCAAGCCCTATATGCTTAAGTTTTACAAGGTTTTTGGCTATAAAAAAGTCAAGCGGTTTTGCAACATAAACCAGCACAAAAGGTAGTCCTACGAGTGAAGCTTCAAGCGTCGCAGTCCCACTACAAATAAAGCCAAAATCCGCCTCAAGCATAGCCTCTTTAGCATCGAAGCTTACTTCAAAGTTCGCAATATTACCATACAAATCTTTTATATTTTCTTGCGTAAAATGTTTTGGTATCACAAGAACTGCTTCGTAGTTGTGTCTAGATCTAAGCTCTTTAAAGATAGGCATAAGTTTTTTGATCTCACCTCTTCTGCTACCTGCCATAAAGAGTACGCGTTTTATCTCGCTAGTGGTGCTACTTTTGAAGTTTTTTATCTGATCTAAAAGCGGATGACCCACATACTCGATGGGAGCATTTTTGGAGTAGTAGTTTTTCTCAAATGGCAAGATGGAGCAGAGCCTGTCTATGGTGGCTTCTAAGACTTTTATGCGACCTCTTTTCCACGCCCACGCTTGAGGAAGTATGTAGTAGATGATCTCTTTTTGTGGGTAGCGTTTTTTTAGCTTTCTAGCAAGCGGTAGGTTAAAGCCTGAAGAGTCGATGAGTAGGACTTTGTCCGCCTCTCCAGCGAGAGAGAGCATCTCATCAGCTAGTGCAAAAAAGAAGCGAAGTTTTTTTATAGCATCTACAAACCCCATGATAGAGAGGCTTTGTAGATCTACTATACTTTTGCCAAGTTTTTTATCAAAAATCCCCATCAGCTCAACGCTCTCGCCCAGCTCATTTATGAGAGATTCTAGGTGGATATTTGCTGATGGTTCAAGTGCACTTACGAGTAGTTTCATAACCAAAATTATAGCAACTATTATGTATAATTGCATACTTTAAGCGAGGTTTAGATGATTATAAAAAATATTACGCTTTGTGATGCAAGTGGCTCTAGGGTGTGCGATGTGGAGCTTGATGGTGGAGTGATAGTAAAAATAGCTGATGATCTAGCAGGTAGCAACACGCTAGATGGTAGTGGGAAGTTTCTTATCCCGCGTCTAGTGGATCTAAGTATTTCGCCACTTGATGGTGTGCTAAATGCCAAAAATATACTCTCACTTTGCGATGAGGCAAAGAGCGGTGGAGTGGGGCATCTGCTCATAAATGCCACAACTTCGCCTATGATCGATAACGAAGTGGTCTTAGAGTTTGCTCAAAATGCCACGAGTAGCTCAGATGAGGTGAGAGTGGATCTGATGTTTAATACACTAAGAGAGGATCTAACTCTTAGCAACAACGCCATACTCACAAAGCGAGGTGCTAAGCCTTTTATGAGTACTGTGACAAAAAACGATCAAGCTATCCGCATAGCCCAGTACTCGCAGATGCACAAAAACACACTCTTTTGTAAAGCTGAAGACAACTCACTCATCTCAAGTGGGGTGATGCTAGAGGGTGATGTTAGTACAAGGCTAGGGCTTGCGGGCATACCAGAGCTTAGCGAGGTGCTTCATGTCTCACGAATGATAGAGATCGCTAGAGAGTTTGAGATCTCTTTAGTTTTTAAGTCCATCGCTTCACCTAGATCTATTGAACTTATCACAAAGGCAAAAAAAGAGGGCGTCAAGGTTGCTTGTGAGGTCTCACTGCACCATCTTCTTCATAGTGATGAGGCGTGTTTGGGTTTTGATACGACTGCCAAACTCAACCCGCCACTTGCATCAAAACAGAGTGTGCTAAAGCTTCAAGAGGCACTAAAACAAAAAGAGATAGATCTGCTAACAACACTTCACCAACCATCATCTCCCATAAACAAAGAGACCTCTTTTAATGAGGCGTCATATGGGTGTGAGTCGCTTAGTTTTGCTATGAGTCTTTACTATACTATGCTTGTAAAGAGTGGGATCTTGAGTCTTAGTGATCTTCTAAAACTCACTGTTGATGCACCTCTTAGATCTTTAGGCGAGGAGCCAAAACCGCTTATGGAGGGGAGCAAAAACCTTATGATCTTTGATCCATCTTTTGAGTTTAGCATAGATGATAACAGGTCGCTTTACTGCGGGAAAAAACTCTTTGGAGAGGTCAGATTTATCTAAAAAACAACTCTTTTGTGTTAAAATTTCACAGATTTTAATAAGGGAAAAATATGTTACACGAATATAGAGATGTTATAACTCATATGAAAGAAAATGCCGCTGCAAATGCCCATTTTCTAAAGATTTTTGATACTCACAACGAGCTAGATGAGCAGATCATCAGAGGTGAAAAAGGGATCGAAAAGCTAAGCGATGCAGAGATAGAGGTGCTTAAAAAGAAGAAGCTAAAACTAAAAGATGAAGCTTATGAGTGCATCATCAAGTATAAAAAGGAGAACAACCTTTAAGATAAACTCATCTTGCCTAAGCAAGATGAGCCTACTCCTCTATATGTAGATGTTTTCTAAGATCACTCATCTGCATAAGTACAGGCACTACCACAAGTGAAGCTACCACCGCTGCTATGGTTCCAAAGATAAGAGCCACACCAAGACCACCAAACACCGCATCACCCGCAAGTAGAGTTGAAGCTAGTATGATAGCTGCTGCTGTTAAAAAGATAGGCTTTGCTCTTGTCGCAGTTGCGTAGGCGATCGCTTCGGGTTTGCTCATAAGCTCATCTCTCATAAGCGAAGCGGTAAAGTCTATGAGTAGAAGCGAGTTTCTGGAGCTTATACCAATGAGAGCAATAAAGCCTATAAGCGAAGTCGCAGTTAGGAAAAAGGTGTCATGGCTAAATAGATCCATGATAAAATGCCCAACTATAACACCGATGATAGATAAAAATGAGCCTAAAAGCACTATGCCACTAAGTGTAAAGCTTTTGTAGTAGATCACCATCAGTAAAAATATAAGCACCAACGCTGCGATAAACGCCCCGCCTAGATCTACAAATGTATCGAGTGTAACTTTCATCTCCCCGTCCCACTTTAGATCGTAGATGCGAGCATTTTGCTTATCGGTTAGCTTAAGATCAAAAAGCCCCACTTTTTCTATCTCGTAGTCGCCACTAAGGCTACTTATGATGCTATCTCTTGCCTCCATCAGCGGATAGACTTGCGAGACCATATCTGTTTCTGCCATCACATTTGACATCTGATGGAGGTTTTTGCTCATAATCATTGGGTTTGATCTCTTTGGCGTAATGGTTGCAAGCTCACTAAGAGGGATCATCATACCTTGAGCATTCATCATCTTTAGTGATGAGAGTTTAGATCTAACACTTGCTAGATTGCTACTAGAGAGAGTCTTTGTCTGCTGACTAAGTGTCAAAAATATAGGGATCTGATCATCGTAGTGATCGGAGTTTTTCACAGCTATTTGCATACCTTCAAACGCTAGGTACATTATGTCATTGATCTGCTTCACATCGATACCAGAGAGTGCTGCTTTTGTGCTATCTACTATGATCTCATAGGTGTCATAAAAGTCATCTTGCATCACCTCGACATCGACTAGCCCGCTAGTGTTTTTAAAGATGCTAGCTACTTTGTTAGATAGCTCTCTAATCCCATCAGCGTCACTACCGTAGATCTCAGCTACTATGGCAGCAAGTACAGGTGGACCCGCTGGTGGCTCTACAAAAGAGATCTTTGTGCTATCAAATATACTAGAGCAACTCTGCATAATAGCAGGGCGGAGTCTTTGAATCATAAAGTATGATGGCTCATCGCGGTTATGTTTTTTGGTTAGATTGACTACGATTTCGGCGACATTTTCACTGTTTTTGAAGTGTGAGCCTTTTATAAGTCCCGCAAAATCAAGCGGAGCACCCATACCGCTAAAAACCTCTATATCTGTAACTTCGCTCTCTTGCTTTAAGATGTTGCAAACACACTCTGTGACTTTGTGAGTCTGCTCTATGGAGCTTCCGCTTTTAAGCGTTGTGTAGATGCTAAAGGTGTCGTTGTTTTTACCTGGGAGCATTTTGGCTAAAACCATCTTTGATGGTGCTAACATCAGCACAGAGAGCACAAACGCCACAAGCGTGCCTAGTAGGATAGATCGGCGTTTTAGCGGGCTTTGTATGGTTGTAAAAATAAAGCTTCTAAATCTCTCAAACATATTAGTGCCCCTTTGGTTTTTTAAGCATTCTAGCTGCTAGATATGGTGTAAATATATATGCTACAAATAGCGACGCAACGAGTGCTACGGGTACATTTGCAGGGATTGGCTTCATAAACTGCCCCATCATCTGCCCCACAAATGCCATCGGTACCATGGTTAGTATGATGGCAAGTGTTGCGATGTTGGTTGGTGGACCTATCTCATCGGTTGCTTTGATCATAAGCTCGTCCATCGACTCATTTTGTGCAGTTGGTGAGTGAAAATGTCTATGGATATTTTCTATAACAATGATCGCAGCATCGACAAGTAGCCCAAGTGAGAGCAGGAATGCAAAAAGCGTTATACGGTTGATGGTTTGCCCTGTTATGTAGGCTATAAAGAGCGTAATAGCAAGTATGGCAGGGACTGTAAAGGTAACGATGAGTGACTCTCTCCACCCAAGCACAAGTACTAAAAGTATAGCGATGATAACAATGGAGAGTATGAGGTGATAAACCAGCTCATTTACCGCTTCGTTGGCTCTCTCACCGTCGTTGCGAGTGATAATGTAGCCGATCCCTTGCTCCTCCATCAGATCTTTATACTTTAGAAGCTCTTTTTTGACCGCATCTGCTATGACAACCGCGTTTGTGCCTTGAAGTTTTGAGACAGTAAGTGTTACTTGATCTTGATCTAGCGTGAATCCCTCATTGGCTTTTTTGTAGCTAACAGTAGCGGAGCGGAAGTTTTGTATGTCGTAACTCATACTCACATCTGCGATCTGCTTAAGGTAAACTGGAGAGCCCATGTATTGGGCGATGATGATATCGCCTATATCTTTTTCGCTCTCGATAGCGTTTTTCACACCTAGCATCACTATGGTGTGATCATCTGTTTTTGTCTTAACCTCTGGCACACTATAAGCAAGAGCTTGCACAGCTTGCACCACTTGACCTAGAGAGATGTTGTACCCTGAGAGTTTGTTTAGATCTACTTCGACATTAAATTGATGTTTGTTTCCACCTTTTAGCTCAGTTACGGCGACATTTTCTAGCCCATTTATATGGTGCTGGATCAGCTTTGCTTTGTCGTAAAGCTCTGTTTTTTTCATATCGCCTCTAGCGTAAAATGCCACAGAGAGTACGGGGATATCGACATCTATATCTAGTGGTTTTATGATAGGGTTCATCGCACCTTTTGGGAACATATCCATATTTTGCATGATCTTATCGTAGATCTTGAGGTTTGAGTTCTCTTTTTCTTCTCCTATATAAAACGCGGCATTTACCACACCCACGCTATCCATCGCCATAGACATGATGTTTTCTATCCCTTTGACCTCTTTAAGTTTTCGCTCTAGTGGCTGGACTATCACCTTTTGGATCTCGCTAGCACTTGCCCCAGGAAGTGCCACTATAACCGTAGATCCACTCACTACCATTTGAGGGTTTTCCTCGCGGGGCATCACGGTAAGTGAAAGGTAGCCAATAGCGAGCAAAAAAAGCCCCAAAACCATCGTTAGCGGGTTGCGCAAAAAGCCTGAAGCTAACTTGCCCGCTATATCTTTTGGAGTGTAGTTCATTTTGAGTCCCCATCTATGGTGATGGTTGCATACATTCCTGGGTAGATCTCCTTATGATCGCTTGGGATTGAGACTTTGATCCTAAATGAGTGCGTAAGCGGGTTTGAGCTTGGTATGATAGCTGTGATTTTTGCCCTGCTTTTTACTCCCCTAGAGGGTATATCTATCTCTACGCTTTTGCCCTCACTAACTATCTTTAGGCTATCTTCTGGGATCTCTGCTGTTATGTTAAGAGAGCTTAGATCTGATAGCTCAAACGCAGGCATACCAGGCATTGCCATCTCGCCAACATTTATATTTTTCATAACTATTACACCATCATTTGGAGCAGTTACATTTAGATAGCGGTACTGGTTTTTTACCTCATCTAGGTTTGCACGAGCCTGCTCTACCTGTTTTTTAGAGATATCTATCATATTTGCGAGGTTTTCTTCAGCTAGGCTCAAGTTCTCTACCTCAAACTTAGAGACCATATCTTTTTCTAGCAGTCTCTTGTGTCTATCAAGGTTTAGTTTGACATTTGTGTACTGGTTTTGGTACATCTGCAAGCTAAGTTCAGCTTGAGAGATAGCTAGTTGAACCTGCGTCAAAGCGGAGTCGATCTCTTTTGAGTCGATGGTGTATAGAAGCTCACCCTTTTTCACAAAGTCGCCCTCGCTCACTTTTACATCTGTCACAAAGCCCATAAAACGGCTAGTGATCATCTTGCGATTGTCGCTCACAACTGTACCTGAGAGCGTAATACTCTCCGCCATCAAAGCAGTAGCAAAAGCTAGTAGAAGTGCTATTTTTTTCATTGTCTATCCCCATTTAGTAGTTGTTCTAGTGCGAAAACTCTCTCGTTTCGCTCATTTGTTCTCTGTTGAAGTTGCAAGATCTTTTGGATCTGCTCGCTTTGTTTGATGATGACATCACTCATGCTCACAAGCTTCTCTTTGTACCTTGTCTCATAGTTTTCATAGATCTCATCAGCGAGGGCAAGCTCCTCTTTTAGCGAGGCGATCTCTTTGTTATAGCTCTCTATCTCGGTGGTGATTTTAGAAAACTGAAGCTCTATACCACTTCTTGCAAGATCTGCCTCTGTCTTTCTCTTTAGAAGCTCAAGCTTTGCTTTTTGCACCGCAGCACTATCAGCTCCGCCGTTAAACAGGTTCCACGAAGCTCTAGCACCGATGGTGTATGACTTGTGATCATCTAGGTTTTTTAAAAACTTCTCATCAGCACTTGAGATCTGTGCAAAAGCTCCTACCATTGGGTAGTATGAGGCTTTTGAAGCATCTATGAGCTGTCTATTTAGTGCTACTGCTTCATCTATCATCTGTATATCTAAGCTGTTTTGCAGTGCATCTGAAGTTGTAGCTGTTGGGATTTTCGCATTTTCAGCTGGTAGCTTGATGCTTGCTACCTCCTCATTTAGCAAAAAGCTTAGGTATTGGTAGAGTAGCTTCTCATTTAGATCCATCTGATCTAAAAGCCTCTTGACATTGCCCTTTTTTGCCTTGACTTCGAGTAGATCTACCCTTTTGGCGTACCCCTCGTTTATCATCTCTGAGGTCATATTTTCTAGCGTTTTTATGTTGCTATATATAATGTTTAGGTTTTTTTGAGACTCTTTTAGCAGTTTCATATCATAAAAGCTCTTTTTTAGCTCATATAGCTTTTGGCTTTGAACTTTAGAGCTCTCCAGTGATCTAATCTTAGCAACACCCCTTAACACGCCCTCGTAGCTAGAGATCATAAAGCCTGTAAATAGCGGGATCTCATACTGTAGTTTGCTCTGGAAGTAGTTTCTATATCCTGGATAGTTTAGGTTATCTGGGGCTTTTGTGTATAGATCTGCACACGCACCCATGTCGCCACCTTGGCACGCTCCCATGTTGTTCATAAACTCATCAGCTCCAAAATCGCCAAAGTTTGCTTCGCGACTGCTTAGCTTGAAGCCAAAAACATTGCCAGCGTCATTGCTTCGTGCAAAATCTTGTACAAAGTCGAGCTTTCCAAAGTGTTTTGCTGTTGCTGTTTTGGTGTCTTGTAGAGCTGTGTCTATATCTATTTGAGATGTTTTGATCTCTAGGTTTTGAGATCTTAGTATCTCTTTTGCATCATCAAGAGTGATGTTTTCTAGCTTAGCTTGAAGTGATGAGCTAAGTATGAGTGGTATGATGAGTAGTTTTGCTCTTTTCACTAGATAAGATCCTTTTTAGTGTATTAATTAAGTTGTGATTATAACACATATATTTAATACTTATGTAAAATAGTCACAAAATTTGTCAAATGTGATAAAAAGATTATATTTGTTACGCAACTACTATTATAATATCTAGTTGTTTAAAATTTTATGTAATCTATTTTGGTAATTATTATCAATTTAAGAAGCTATAAAGTAAAATTTCTATACGATTTTAAATATTTTAGATAAAAAGAAGTGTTATGGAAAATATCAAACTATATATTGATGTGGTTATCATCGGCTCTTTAGGGCTTATGAGCTTTGTTTCGTTGTGGTTATCGATAGAGCGAATGCAGTTTTACAAAAAGATCAAGCTTAGAGACTACAAGACTAGAAACCAGATCGAGATCGCTTTGACAAATAACCTCTCAACGATAGCCTCTATCGGCTCAAACTCCCCTTATGTAGGACTTTTAGGTACTGTTGTGGGGATTATGATCGTATTTTACGATATGGGTATGAACGCAAGTTATGAGATCTCAGTTATAGTTGTGGGTCTTTCTCTTGCACTAAAAGCAACGGCGATTGGTATCGCAGTGGCGATATTTTCTATGATGTTATATAGTGCGTTTTTGCGTAAAACAGATGTACTTTTAGGTGAGTGGGAAGATGAGATCAATCAAGCGAAATGACTCTATAAATGTTGTACCATTTATAGATGTACTCCTAGTTTTACTTGCCATAGTGTTTGTTATCTCAAACTTTATAGCACTCGGCAAGATCGAGATAAACCTGCCAGCGGCGTCAAACCATGAGTCGATCAAGAGTGTGCAGGTGAGCATCTCCATAAACAAAGAGGGTGAGTTTTTTGTAGATGATGAGCCTATAAGCAAAGAGGAGCTTCCTAATCGCATAGCTAGCATCTCCAAAGAGGACACCATAACGATAGTCTCTGATAAAAAAGCGACATATGAAGATTTTATTTTTGTTGTAGATATCCTAAAAAATAACAATCTTGAAAAGATCTCAATGGCGGTGGAGCAATGATTATGGCAAAAAAAGCTTATGATGTAAATGGTTTTATGACCTCTTTAGTGTTTCACATAGGGGGTTTTTTCGCCTTTTTATACATAAGTAGCATACACTTTTTTGATAAAAATGAGATCATGCCTGCTCAAAGTATAGTGATGCAACTAAGTAGCTTCACTTTGCCTCCAAAAGAGACGCCACCCCCACCACTACCTGAGGTGAAAAAAGTAGAGCCAAAACCCGTAGTAGAGCCAAAGCCTGTTGTTGAGCCAAAACCAGAGATAATAGCAACAAAAGAGAGAAAACCTACTCAAGAGGTGGTTCAACAAGTGGTTGAAGAGCCTGTTGTAGAGCCTGTTGTGGAGCCTGTTGTGCAAGAGATGAGTGAGGTTGAGCAGACACAAGAGACGCCTGTGCAAGTAGCAGAGGTTGCGAAGCCAGCACCAAGCGATGAGGAGCTAGTTGCAGAGTTTGTTGAGGTGAACTTTGATGGGATCAGATCTCTAGTACTAGAGCACCTAAGATACCCAAAAAAAGCTAGAAGAATGCACATAGAGGGCACTGTTGAGATAGAGATGCTTATAGATCCAAGTGGAAAACTAAGCAGTGCAAAAGTTCACAAATCATCAGGCTATAAGATCTTAGATGAGGCTGCACTAAAGGCTGCTACTGCACTCTCAAGCCTTGCTCTTCCAAAGCCAAAAACATTAGCTAAGGTTATGTTGCCTATCGAATTTATCTTAAATTGATACTCATTATCAGTTTAGATTAAGATAGTTTTCTATACTATATCGCATCAAAAATGGAGATAAGTATGAGAAAAATCAACCTTAGTTTGGTACTAATCCTTGGCACACTTTTGCAAGCTGAAGATGCTACAACGCTACAAAAAGTTTCAATTGCAACTAAGACAGAAAAAAATATAGATGGTGTCGCTGCTACTGTTGAGGTGATCACTGAAGCAGAGATCAAGAAGATGGGAGCTGTTAGTCTAGGAGATATCATCACTAGAGCAGAGGGGCTAAATGTGATGTTTGGCACCTTTCCTAGTGCCGCATCTAAAAGCAAATCTTCTATAACCATTAGAGGTATGAGTCCAAATGGTACACTTATACTACTTGATGGCAGACGCCTTGCAGGCGAGGTGCAAAACCCATACGATCTAGATCGCATACCTGCTACTATGGTGGAGAGAGTCGAGATCGTAAAAGGTCCTATGAGTTCACTCTATGGTGCTGATGCAGTTGGTGGAGTTGTAAATATCATCACAAAACGACCAACAGATGGACTAAAAATCGATGCGGGAGCAAGATATGGAGCTAACAAGCATGGCGATGCCGAGGCTACTCACCTAAACCTTTCACTTCAAAACAGGGTAGATGCCCTTTCATATAGTGCTTATGCGACGCTAAACACTACTAAACCATACAGGATAAATGAGAGCGAGAAGGTGTGGGTTCCAACTCCTATGGGTAAAGTACCGCCATCTATGCACCCAAATCCACAAGTAAATGGCGTAGCTAACCAGTATGAGCAAGGCACAACATATAGAGAAGATAGTGAGATTTATACGCTAGGTACTAGAGTGGCTTATGATGTGAGTTCAGATCTAACGCTTGGGCTTGATCTAAACTACTTTCATGAGGAGCTAGAGGGTAGCTACATTGGCTACTTTCACCCATCAAACATAGTTGCAAATGGCAATCGTGTACCATTTTTCAATGTCCCTGTTGAGTCAAAAGATACCAACCGTCGTTTAGATGCAAGTGTAGATGTGACTTATAAAGCGAGTGAAGATCTTGAGCTAAAGGCTAGAGTTTATAGAAGCGACTATCGTAAGCGAAATGACACTATGGCTAGAGAGTACGCAGCGATGGGCTATGGCTCGATGAACGAGTCTGCACAAAATGGTATGAGTGCAGATGTGACACTTGATGTGGTAGAAGCAAGCGTGCTATATATGCCAACTGATGATCATGTGGTGAGTGTGGGTGCGGAGTATAGAAAAGAGAAGCGAGAGTCAAACAACTGGACTCTTACAGATGAGATGACCACAAGAGATGTGGAGTATAAGTCTCTTTATGCTCAAGATGAGTGGCAGATCACTGATGAGTTTAGCACGATACTAGGTGCTAGATATGATAACATCAGCACATCTGATAACAAGGCGACTTTTAGAGTGGGTGGTGTCTATGAGTATAGCAAGCTACTAAACCTAAGAGCAAACTTTGCACAGGGCTTTAGAACGCCAGATCTAAGAGAGCTATATATCCACAAACAGACCCCAACAGGTATGCAAGTGGGTGCAGATGTGTATGGTTATGATCTAAGCCCAGAGAGTACAAATGCCTTTGAGGTGGGAGTTGGTGGACGAGATGGTAACTTTAGGTATGATGTAGCGTTTTTCTACAACCGTGTGAAAGATATGATTAGCCAAACCCTAGCACCATACAATGGCGGTAACGCTTTTACCTTCCAAAATGTCTCTAAGGCTTATACTGCTGGAATGGATCTCTCGCTTGGCTATGAGATCAGTGATGATCTTGTAGCAAAACTCTACTGGAGCGAGCTAAAAACAGAAGACAAGAGCACAAAAGAGGAGCTATATTTTCAACCAAAAAGAGTTGTACAAGTGGGGCTTGACTATGATCTGCTAAAAGATCTAAGTGTTGGGGCGTTTGCTAAGCATATAGGCAAGCAGTACTATGAGGAGATTGCAGATCGTGGTGCAAACAACGAGAGTAGAAGAGTAGGGCATGTAGGTGCTTATACACTACTAGATCTAAGAGCTGACTACAATATCAACAAAACATTTAATATTTATGCTGGGATCGATAACCTAATGGATCGAAGCGTAAAAGATGTCCTAGGTGCAAATGTTGGTAGATACTACTTTGCTGGCGTTAGAGCTAGTTTTTAACTTTTTATAAGGTTTGTAGGGGTACAATTCCACCCTACAAACAAGGGTTCTTAGCTCAGTTGGTTAGAGCTCCCCGCTCATAACGGGGCGGTCGGGTGTTCGAGTCACCCAGAACCCACCATTTAACACCCTCTTCAAGTTTTTCATATAAACCAATATTATACTATATATGCTGTATTGATGAATATAGCGTTATTGCTGCGATTTGGTTTTGCTACAACTATTTTTAAGTTTTTGATTAGAATTAAAAAGCTAAAATTATGCCAATAAATGACCAACAAGGGGTAGTAATGAGTGGATTTTTTAAGATTTTAGTTTCTGTGGCTTTAGCTAGTGTAGTTTTTTCTGGATGTTCAAGGTTAGCTCCAGTCTATGATGTGAGTCAGTCTCCAATAGAGATCAAAAAAGGCAAAACAAGTGAAGATGTTTATCAGGCTATAAAAAGAGCTGGAGTAGGTCTAGGGTGGGTTATAACTAAAAAGAGAGATGGCTTAGCTGAGGGTAAATTGTCTCTTAGAAAGCATCTTGCAGTAGTTGAGATTCCATATAGCACTAGCTCTTACTCTATAAATTATAAAAGTAGTGTTGAGCTAAATTACAATGATGCTAAAAAGACTATTCATAAAAATTATAATGGATGGATTAGCAACCTAGATAATGCCATACAAGTTCAGCTTAGTACTTTAGTGGATTAGACATATTGTGATAGCACTTGCTATCACAATATTGTATTTTAATTTGAATACAAAAATCTTAGTTATATCTTATTCGCAGAGTGGACAATTAAATAGTTTAGTTGAGAACTTTACAAAGCCTTTAGCTGAAGCTGGAAGTTTTGAGTTAGTGTTTAAGCAGATTGAGCCAAAAACAGCGTATAGTTTTCCGTGGCGTCTTATGGAGTTTATGGATACCTTTCCTGAGTCTGTATATATGGAGCCTTGTGAGCTAAAAGAGATAGAAGATGATGGGTATGAGTATGATCTTATAATCTTAGCTTATAGTGTATGGTTTTTGTCCCCATCTTTACCCATAAGTGCTTTTTTGCAAAGCTCATATGCTAAAAAAAAGCTTAAAAATAAGCCTGTAATCACGCTGATAGGATGTAGGAATATGTGGATTATGGCTCAAGAGAAGGTTAAAAAGCTACTAAATAGTATTGATGCAGTTTTGATTGATAATGTAGTTTTGATAGATAGAGGAAATGCCTTTGAAACATTTATAACTACTCCAAGGTGGATGCTAACTGGTAAAAAAGATGGTTTTTTGCTGCTAAGTAGTGCTGGCATAGATGAGAGTGAGATCAAAAACTCTTCTAGGTTTGGAAGGGCTTTGGTTGAAGCACTGCATAGAGGCTGGCATAAGCAAAAACTGCCTCTTTTAAAGGGGTTAAGGGCGGTAAGTGTAGATGCAAGACTAATAAAAAGTGAACAGATTGGACATAAAAGCTTTCTGATTTGGGGAGCATTAATAAGAAAAATCGGCAAAAGAGGTGATAAAAAAAGACAAATTGTAGTTATGATTTACCTACTATTTTTGGTCTTGATGATCTTAACAGTAGTGCCTATAAATGCACTTCTGCAAGCTATATTGCGAAAAGTAAATAGTAAATCAGTACAAAAACAAAAAGAGTTTTATGAGCAACCTAGTGGAAGTGGTGATGATAGAATGAGGGAATTTTTATAGTGAGTGATATTTTTATAAATAAGATAGAAAAATTTATGCCAAATGAGCCAGTTTTTAATGATGATATAGAGGAGTATCTGGGTTATATTGGTGGTAAGAGATCAAAAGCAAAAAATATAGTCCTAAGAAGCAATGGAATTAAAAGAAGGTTTTATGTACTTCAAAAGGGAACTCAAAAACAGCTTTTTACTAATGCACAGCTTTGTAAAAATGCGATAAAAAAGCTTGAGAGTGAAGATTTTAGCCTAAAAGAGGTTGAGGTTTTGGCTTGTGGTACAACTTCACCTGATCAGCTTATGCCAGGACATACGCTGATGGTTCAAGGTGAGCTAGAACTCCATCCTATTGAGACTATTAGTGCAAGTGGCATATGTCTTAGTGGTGTAAATGCACTTAAATATATCTATATGTCTATAAAATCGGGAGAGTTTAAGTGTGGAGTGTGCAGTGGATCTGAGGCTTCCTCACCTATACTCAGTGCCAAAAATTTCACCAAAGAGTCGCAAAATCTTCAAGAGTTGGAACAAAATGCAAATATAGCCTTTGAGAAAGATTTTCTTAGATGGATGCTCTCCGATGGGGCTGGGGCAATGCTAGTTCAAGATAGACCAAATAAAAATAGTATCTCGTTAAAGATTAACTTTATAGATATACTCTCGTATGCAGGGCAGATGAGAGTGTGTATGTATAGTGGTTTAGAGATAGAAGATGGAGTGATTAGATCTTTTAGGGATTTTACTCAAGAAGAGATTATGCAGAGATCTATGCTTGGAGTGAGACAAGATGTGAAGCTTTTGAATGAAAATATTGTCAAATACACCGTAGAGCTTCCACTAGAGCAGATTATTAAAAAACGAGGGTTAAAGCCTGAAGATTTTGACTACTTTTTGCCTCACTACTCATCGGAATACTTTAGAGACAAGCTTTATACAGGGCTTAAAAATATTGATTTTGAACTACCATATGAGAAATGGTTTACAAACTTAACTAATTATGGCAATACTGGTAGTGCATCTATATATATCATACTTGAGGAGCTTTTTAATAGCTCAAGGCTTAAAAAAGGTGAAAAGATTTTGTGTTATGTGCCTGAAAGTGGACGGTTTCAAAGTGCATTTTTATCTCTAGAGGTTGTATGAGCAGTTTTGTACCACAAGAAGAAAACTCAACACTTGAGGGTAAAAAAAAGGTGATGTATGCTAGGGATAGCGATGGCACTTTTGCTAGAGTAAACTATGGTAGTAGTGTTGAAGAGTTTGCTACTATGAGTGCAGTAGATGAGTATGAGTTTTTAACACTAGAGGCACTTAGAGAGTATAAAAAACAGCAAGCTTCGCCCATAAAGTACTTTATGTTTAAAAATAGAATGGATCTGCCTACCCTTTGTAGTATAGTTGGTATGTTCTGTTTTAGAGTCAAGGCTCACTTGAAGTTGAAAAAATTTTTAAAACTAAGTGATAAGATCTTGCTTAAGTATGCAGAGGCTTTCAATATAAATCTTAAAGAGCTAAAGGAGTTTGATGAAAGAGAGGTTTAAACACTCTCAGTATGCACACTGTGAGAGTGGAGTTGTCTCTTCCATGCTTACAAATAGTGGCTTAGCTATTAGTGAGCCTATGGCTTTTGGGCTAACTAGAAGTCTATCTTTTGCCTTTTTGCCTATCATAAAAGTAAGCAATATGCCACTGATTGCATATAGGGCTATGCCAAGGCATATCATAAATAGCATAGAAAAAGTTTTGCAAGTTAAAATAGGTAAACAAAAGTTTACTTCAGCACTTGAAGCAAGTTTAGAGCTAGATAAAAAGCTTGATGATGGTATGGTGGTTGGGCTTCAAACTTCTGTATACTATCTTCCATATATGCCAAAAGATATGAGGTTTCACTTTAATGCTCACAATCTACTAGTTTATGAAAAGTGCGAAAATATATATAAGATCTCTGATCCTGTTTTTGAAGATGTTGTTGAGTGTAGTTTAGAAGATCTTACTAAGGCACGATTTGCTAAAGGTATTTTTGCTCCAAAAGGGTTTATGTACTATGTTAAAGAGTTGCCTAGAGATATTGATCTAAGCAAGAGTATAAAAAAATCTATTAAAAAGAATGCTTCATCGATGCTCACCCCATTTCCATATGCTGGTATAAAAGGAATGAGGACTTTGGCAAAAGCGATAGAAAAGTTACAAAACAGAGATGAGAGATATGTAAAAAACTATCTTACTCATATCGTGCGTATGCAAGAGGAGATAGGTACAGGCGGAGGTGGTTTTAGATACCTCTATGCTGCTTTTTTGGAGGAGGCTAAGGGTTTTGATCTTGATTGGCATAAGCTTGATGAGTCTTGCCATTTGATGGTTGCCTCAGGTGATGCACTAAGAGAGTTTGCTCTAAAGTGTGTGGAGGGTGCAAGAAATATAGGGAAATTTGATGCAAAAAATATAGCCAAAGCTCTAGTGCAAGCTTCGGAGTATGAAGAGAGAGCTTATAAAATCCTAAAGAGTCTCTAGTGTGATAAGATATGATCTTCTCTTGCTATTGGTAGCAATGTAGAGGCTATTTTTGTGAGTATGTTCTATGGCGAAAAAGATATCTCCAAAGAGTAGGTTGGAGTTTTTGTTGATTAGGATCTCATCTGAAAGCTCTTTTGTAGGTGCGTTTAAGATGATGTTTTTATAGCTAATAGTTTGTAGGTGTAGATTTAAATGATCTAGTGAGGAGAAAAACTTTAGATCTTTTATAAGGGCTTTAGAGCCATCTTTCGTGCCATCTAAGTATAGCCAAGATGAGTTGTCTTGAGTCTTTGATCTATCTTGTGAAATATTTTGCATAGAACTATCAGTAAGACCGATTAAAAAACTATTTGATACACTATTTTTATAATCATTAAAGGCTAACTCCAGAGACTTCTCTAGTATAAGATCGCTTGATGAGATAGTATAGCTTAGAGCGTTTATGCCCAGTGCTTTTGAGATGTAAAAACCTGTGTTGTTTGTATTTATGCCTAAAAAGTCAAATGGTGCTACATCGTTTGTATCTTTTAGCTCTTTTAAGACTCTATATATTTCATCTACACAGGCATTATTTGTGGCTATGTAGATGGTTGGATTTTTATCTAGATCTATATCTTTAGTAGCATTTATAGATCCATAAAGTGCTAAAAGGTTAAATTTTGAGATCCGCCTTAGATCAAAATCTGTAATAGACTTTAGAAGCTTTTTGTACTCTTTATCATCTAAATAGCTGTTTTGATACTTGAAAAAACTTTTTATATACACTGGCTACTCTTATTTGTTAAGATTATAGAAGCATTGCTACCACCAAAGCCCACAAAGTGAAAAAGTACCGTAGCTTCACTTATGATCCTCTCCTTATCGAGCGGTCTAAAGGTGATGCCCTTATAAGGTTCTTTAAAGTTGAGAGTCTTTGGAACTATGTTTTGATTGATAGCCTCACTTAGTAAAATAATCTCATTTGTTGCACAAGAGCCTAGAGTATGCCCAATATAAGGCTTCAGTACAACTATATCACAAGAGCTTTTTTCATCGTCAAAAAGCCTCTGGATAGCCGTTGCTTCTGAGAGATTTGAGTTTTCACTCCCTGTTGCATGAGCTTTTATAAAATCTAAGTCTCCAAAGGAGAGGTTTGCACTTTTTAGTGCATCTTTAAAGCAGTTGAGTGTTGCTTCTCCATTTGGGTTTGAGCTAGTTATGGAGTAGTTATCAAAGTTTGTAGCATAGCCAATAATCTCAAAGTTTTCATGGCTTTTTTTGTGATCTTCCAAGATGATTACACTACAAGCCTCACCCAAAATAAGCCCATCGCTATTTTTGTCAAATGGCCTATATATGCCACTATTGCTAAGTAACATAAGCGATTCAAAGCCTTTGTATGTTGAGTGATTATAAAACTCAAATCCTATAATCATAGCTCTTTTTATGTTGGAGTTTTTTATCTGCTCATATGCCTTTATGGTGGCATTTGCTGCTGATGTACAAGCTGTTTGTATAATAGTTATGGGGAAGTTTGAGGGTATGAGATCTTCTATAAAGCTGACTATATTTTGATACCCAAAGGCTTCGAGAGTATCGCTGTTTAAAAAGCTATCTTCCAAAAGTGAGATATTCATAGATGTGCTTGCTAGATAGATATGTAGCTCTTCTTGTTGTGCAGTGTGTAGATCTGCTTCCATTAAGGCAGAGCCTATAACATTTTCTAGGGTTGAGAAAAATTTATCGCTTTGGTCTTTAAACTCTTGTGGTATTTTGTAGTAGGGGGCATCTAAAAAGCAATCTTCCAAATACTCTTTGTAGTTTTGCTCATTTATGCTTAGAAACTTCTCAATAGAGCTCTGTTTGTCACAGCCAAGGGCACAGGAGATGCTAGATGCTGTAATATAGACCTTAGACATTTTTTCTTATATATTCAGATAGTGTGTTTATAGAGGTCATAATCTTCCTTAACTCTTTACTATCTGTGGTTTTGAGATTGTACTTTTTATGCAGTGCCATTGAGATCTGTAAGGCGTCCATTGAGTCAAGCTCAAGTTTAGAGTCTGAGCCAAAAAGTATCTCATCATCATCTATATCATTAACTTCGCACTCTTTTTCACACTCTTCAATTATTAGTTTTTTAAGTTCATATTTAAGATTATTCAACTTAGAGTCTCCTTTTTAAGATTGTAGTTGCTAGAAAAAGGCAAATTATACCAAATAGAAATAGATATGTGAGTTTAAGATATATGTCTTCAAAGCTTCCACCATAAACTAAGATCTCTAAAAAACTATCAAGCCCCCATGACATAGGTGAAAAAGATCCGATCTGTTGCATAGATTCAGGCATTATAAATTTTGGAACCATTATACCTGAGAGTGCAGCAAAAATAATATTGAGTGTGCCACCCATGGTAGTTGCCTCTTCGGTAGTTTTACTTATATTTGCTATAAGAAGCCCAAAAGAGATAGCCCCAAATGAGATAGCAAAAGAGCTTATGGCTAGAAGATGGATAGAGTCATTGAGATGAAGTTTTTCCAGACCAAAAATTGGTAGTAGATATATAGCTAGTAAAAACATTGCAACAACTTGAATCTGGTTGATGATGAAGTATGGCACTAGCTTGCCTAAAACTATGTAGTATATGGGAGTATTGGTGCTTTTTATTCTACTTAAGGTGCCAAAATTTCTCTCATTTATAAAGGTATTGGAGATTGGGATCAGTATAAAAAATATTGAAAATATAAGCCAAGATGAGAGGCTTTGCTCTGGTGAGGTTGGTTTTTTGCTATCGTATCTATTTTTGTGGATATACTCAAACTCTATTAGATCTTCAAGACTCTCTAGCGATGATGCATCTACTTGATGTTGTATATAAAACTCTTTAGAGATCGACTTTGAGATGCTTTTGATAAGATCACTTTGTATGATGTATAGGCTTTGTTTGCTAAGATCAGCTTTTGAGTAGATCTTAAGTATGGGATCTTTAGTGTTTTGTTTTATCTTTGATCTAAAATTATCATCTAAGAGTACTATGGCATCAAAACCTTGTTTATATAAAAGATCTCTGTTGTCTTCATTGGCAAAGTTATATCTAGCAAAACCTCCCTCGTTTAGCCCCTTTAAAAGCTCTTTGGTGTCATCGTTTTGTGTGGTTTTTAGAGCTATATTGTGTATGGCTATGGTGTCTTTAAAGGTGTTTTGGAGTGCGAGTGACATTATGGTGATAAATAGAGTTGGCATCAAAAAGAGCACAAAAAGAGCATGTATATCTCTAAAGATTAGCAAAAATTCCTTTTTTAGTATGCCATAAAACATCATTAGTCTCTTAAGCTTTTTTTTGTGATCTCTAAAAACATCTCTTCTAGGCTCTTTTTGTTGTGACTATCTTTGAGCGTTTTTATATCTGCTTGATAGATGATTTTTTTATCATCTAGTATGGCGAAATTATCACAAATATACTCAAGTTCGTCCATGTAGTGTGAGGTGTATATGATAGTGGTGTTTAGATCTCTATTTATCTTCTTGATCACATCAAGTATATATCTCCTAGAGTGAGGATCGATACCCACGGTAGGCTCATCTAGGTATAAAATCTTTGGGGAGTTTAGTAGCCCTATGGCTATATTTAGCCTCCTTTTGACACCTCCGCTAAAGTGTAGAGCTCTTTTGTTCAAGTATCTCTCAAGGGAGCAAAAACTAGCAACCTCTATGATCGTATCTTTTAAATTTTCTCGCTTTATACCATAGAGCAGGGCAAAAAACTCAAGGTTTTCATAGACGCTAAGGTTTGGATAAAAAGCATACTCTTGGGGTACATATGATGAGATAGCTTTTATCTGATCTATGTTTAGATCTATGCTCAAGCCGTCTATATAGACCTCACCGCGATCTTTTTTTGTAAGGGTGTTGAGTATGGATATCAGCGTAGTCTTTCCTGCTCCATTTGGACCTAAAAGACCAAAAATACTACCCTCTTTGATCTCTAAAGAGAGATGATCTAAGATGAGGTTATCTCCGTATGATTTGCATAGATTTTTTATAACAATCGACATTACTGTATTGCCAACTTTTTGCCACTAGATGAGGTTTTGATCTCTTTTACGATCTTAAGATCTAGCTCAAATTTTAGATTTGAGAGATGTTTTTTTAGTATATTTTGTATCTCTTTTTTGCTAAAAATTTTATCTGATTGAATGGTAACTTTTAAAATCTCAGATCTTAAAGAGTCGCTGTGTTTAACAAAAACAAGAGCTTTTTGTATCTCATCTATACCCTCTAAGATCTGCTCGATTTGCAGTGTGGAGTATCTTTTGCCTGCAAGCTTTAGTATCTGAGAGCTTCTGCCAACTAGTTTAAATTTGTGCTTGTGTAGCTCTACATAGTCAAAAGTCTCAAGCCTTCCATCTGTTGCTTTAAACAGGTTGTTCTCATAGATGTAGTTAGACACATAGGGAGAGTATACGCTCAAGAGATTGGCTACTATCCACTTCTATTTTTACACTTGCTAGCGGAGTTAGTAGCTCATCATCATTGTATTTATAGGCTATGCCCCCACTCTCGGTTGATCCAAAGATCTGGATAATGTCGGTTTTAAATTTTTTATTGAATATCTTTGCATCTTCGGCTTGCAGAGGTGCTGTTGAGCTTATAAATATAGATCTGCTTAGATCTTTTGATGAGCTAATGCTATTTAGTGCTTTTATGTAGAGTGGAGTTGTAACTATAAGTGAGTCATTGTCTATAAGATCTAGCAGATCATTTGGTAAAAAGTGCTCTTTTAGAGTGATATCTATGCCTTTGTAGAGTGGGTAAAAAAGCCCAAAAAGTGAGCCATAAAAGTGTATAAAGGGAACTGTAACAATAATCTTTTTTGGCTTATACCTATCTAATAGTAGATCTAGATCTTCTAACTCACTCAATATATTGTCTAATGTTTTTAGTGCAGCTTTTGGGAAACCAGTCGATCCAGATGTATAGTAGGCGAGTGTAAAATCGTATCTATCAAATATAGTTTTACTTTTGTGTTCTGAGCCAAACTCTGCCACATTTAGTCTAACTAGCTCATCGATCAAAACCCTATTTGAGTTGTCTGTGAGGATTGATTTTGAGTTGCTAAAGTATGATTTTAGTATATTTAGAGCATTTTGTTCTTTGCTAGGAGTTGATATAAAAGATGTGTGAGTTTGAAGGCTTGCATCATAAAAAAGCTCTTTTTTTATCTCGTGAGTATTTATTGTTCCATTATCATTATAAACTAGGAGCTTCAAGATTTAAGCCTTTTTTAGAAAAAATAGTAAAAATAGTATCGACACTATACCAACACTTGCTGCTAGACCAATGGAAAATAGTGCATTTGTACTAGAAGATATCAGCACTCCAAAGCCTGCAAATGTTGTCATAATAGAGTAAAGTATGGCTTTTTTGGTATTTAGATCTAGCTTTGTTGAACTAGCATATATGCCATAATCTATCGAGATAGATAGTATAATAAAAAGCATAAAAATATGCAAAATGTTTAGCTCTACAAAGAGATTTATAGATAAGATCATACCAAAGGGAAAGAGTAAAAAGCTAAGGTATGTAAAAAGATGATCTCTATAAGCTAAAAAGAGAACTCCTATGATAAAGAGCAGGCTTAGTGAGCCATATAGTAAAAGTGAGCTTTTGAGATCTTTTAGTCTATCTTTAAACAAAGACTCTACTCTAAGATCTACCAAATAGGTGCTTTTAGGTAGTCTTAGTAGATCCTTTTTTGGTATGAGTATATAGGTCAAGATCTCTGAGTTAAGCTCTTGTAGCTCGAAGCCTAGATCTTTTAAAAAGGCTCTGCTAGGCTCTTGTGGCTCGGGTGGATTGTAGGCATTTTTGAAGTATCCATCTCTGAAACCTTGCTCTTTAGCAAGTGCGGTTAGCTCCTCTTTTAGTTTTTTTTGCTCTTTTTCTTGCTCTAAAAACTCATCTTTGGTGATTATGCGTGCTAATGGTGTATCTATGCCAGAGACTCTTAACTCTTTAGCGTTTTTTATGAGCTCTTCTATATCTTTAGCTTTTAGCAAAAATGCGATTTTGCTATCTTTGGAGGTGTGATCGATAAAAAAATCTTTGGTACTATCTAAGTTACTATTTTTTGCATCGAGATTCTTTATGTTTGTATCAAATTTTAGATTGTAAAGAAGAATAGGGATAGCTATAAATAGAAGTGTAGTCAAAGTTTTTGGACTAATAAGCTGCACCATGCCTACCCTTAGGCTATATCTGTTGTGATAGCTAAAACTAATGTGGGGAAATACAAAAGCAAATATGATATATGAAAAAGCGAGTGAAAATATAGTAAAGTAGCTAAATTGCTTTATTAGTTCAAGTGGAACATTTGAGAGTATAAAAAATGCACTAATAGTAGTTAGCATACCAAAAAAAACATCTTTACTAAAACCTTTGTTTTGATCGTAGCGACCGTGTACATAGTGGTGAAACATATAGTCAATCGCAACAGAGGAGATAGATATGCCAAAGACTACGGCTAAAATAGAGATTTTTGTAAAAACAAATGTACCTAAGAGTAGGGCAAATAGTATAGATGATGCAAGTGTAAGTAGAGTGTGTAGTAGTAATTTTATATCTCTTAAAAGCACTATGTAGAGTAGTATAAGCACTAGGCTTGATAGAAAAACAGTCCTATTTGAGTCATCTTTGATGATTTTTTGATTCTCTATCATATAAAAAAATGGGGAAAATGCCTTAATATCTTCAGTGCCACTCAGTGAAGCGTGAATATAGTCGTAGAGCTCTTGATTTTTTAAGCCCTCAAGCCTAAATATAGATATGTATCCATCGCTAGTAGCTAAGTGGTTATTTTTTAGACTTAGAGTTTCATCTTTTGAGCTACTTAGCTCAAAGGGATCTTTAGGATCTACAAAGTAGCTAAATTCAGCATCAAGGATCTTTTTTTTTAGTTTTTCTAGCTCATCTTTTATAGAGATTTTACTAGCATTAAACAGAGCATACTCCTTTTTGTACTCATCAAAGCTCGCATCTGTATGGTTTGGTTTGATAGATCGGTTTTTTAAAAGAGCCTCGTCGGCTAGTTTTATCTTTTGTAGCGATAGCTCATCTAAGCCTTTGGTGTAGATGAGTAGTTTGTTGGCAATGTCAAAGTTATTAAACTTCTCTAGAAGCTCTCTTTTTGGTTTCTCAAGAATAGTATCTTCCAGATTTGTGCTAATTTTATGAAATGAACCAAAATGGTAGTTTAAGATAAGTAGAGCTAGAAAGATAGCTATACTAGCGTAGTTTTTAGTATTGATCAATCTTGATCCACTCGCCATTTTTAAAGCTTATCCTTAGATATATAAGCCTATCTTCTAGCTTTTTGTACTCGATTTTTTCTATATATTTGCTAAGTTGCTCTTTTGGCTCTAGTATGATTAGATCTGCATCATTTACAAAACTAAAGTATTGATCTATGCCATTTTTATCTTTAGCGTATATGAGTTTTATTAGTTTGACAAATAGATCTAGCTCGATCTTATCGCCATAGTTAATTTTTTTTGTCTCATTTTTATCTTGCATAGATATGTGATCATCATAGAAGGTGTAGATCTTATCGCTATTGTCATATGAGAGTCCGATGCTATCCTCTCTTATGTCTAATCTACCTTTTTTGAACTTACTTTGATCTAGCGAGCTAATGTAGTGCTGCTCTTCAAAGTTTATGATCTTAGAGTTTAGTGATGCAAACATTAGTAGAAAAACCACTATATATCTTTTCATATTTACCTGCCAAAAAATAATTTTTTATGAATGATCTGAATAATACCAGATGCCACAAAGATAGTATACCACCCAATGGAGGCGTAAAAACCCCATAAAATTATATCGTCTATATATAAAATATAGCAGTGAATAGATAGATTGATAAGTGAAGCAAAAAACCAAAAAAGAGTCGATCTTTGTATATAGTCTCTCTCTTCTTGCTCAACTTTTTTGCCAATTTTGTCTAAAAAAATAAAAATAAATGAGCTTTTGTTTAGATAGCTATAAAGAATATAAAGAGTTATGATGCTAGATATAAATAGTGGTAGAAGCTTTAAGACAAGAGTGCTCTTTAGTAGGTGTGCGAAGATGGCAAAGATAAGATACACTAGAGGAATAATCATCTCCTTTAGCCCGCTTTTAAGATTAGATCCAAGCCAAAGTAGAGATATAAAAATAAAATATGTTGAGATAGTTTTTATATCAAAATACCTAATAGCTAGAAGCAGTGCGGGGGCGTAGAGTAAGGAGATGAGAAGATTCATCTATCTTATTAAGCCACCACTAATATTTAGCACCTCCCCAGTTACATAAGTAGCTTCAATACCCATAAAATATGCACATTTTGCCACTTCATTTGCGGTTGCAAATCGCCCTAGTGGGATAGATTTTTTAAGCTCTTTTAGATTTGGGATATCTTTTATCATCTCTGATTCTACTATGGCGGGAGCTAGTGCATTTACTCGTATGTTGTAGCGACCAAGCTCTATGGAGAGAGTTTTTGTCAGAGCAATTACTCCGCCTTTACTTGCACTATAATTTGCTTGCCCAGCATTCCCGTTCACGCCAGAAATAGAGGCAATATTCACTATACTTCCGCTCTTTTGCATCATCATATTTTTTGATATTAGTTTTGTGATATAAAAATTTGAGTTTAGGTTTGTATCTATCACATCTTCCCACTCATCATCACTCATAAAGAAAAAGAGATTATCTTTTATGATGCCTGCATTATTTATGAGTACATCAACTTTGAGATCTTCTAAAGCCTCTTTTATAGAACTTTTATTTTGGATATCAAAAGTTATCAACTCACCTTTGCTATCTATCTCCACTAGAAGGTTTTGGGCTTTTTCTTTGTTTGTATTGTAGTGGATATATACAAAAAAACCATTTTTTGCATACTCCCTTACTATCTCTTGACCCAGACTTCCAGTTGCACCAGTTACCAATACTTTTTTCATTAGATAAATTTCTTCTCTTCTAAAAGTTTATAAACTTTTTTGATATCAAAATCCATTCTTCTATCTTCGATAAGGGGTTTTACTTCATCTCTAATAGTGTTGTAGATATTTTTTAGATGTGGTGAGATCTTATCTGCTCCTCTAATATCTACCGCTTGAGCCATACCGATAAAGGCGATGCTTAGCATATTGTATAGATCTGGCATCATTTTTGCAAAATCATTTGCTGCTGTTGTTCCCATAGAGACCTTGTCTTGATTTAGTGACTCTGTTGGGCGAGAAAATATAGAAGCAGCGGTTGTGTTTTTTATGACATCAGCACTAAGTGAGCTAAGTGTTATCTGCATCGCCTTAAATCCATGATGATATGGCTTGTTTGATAGTTTTAGATTCTCACCCAATCCACGGTTAAATTTATGATCCACTAGTAGTGCAAACTCTTTATCTAGCAGATCAGCTAGATTTCCTGCACAAACTTTAAGAGTATCCATCGCGTGTGCAACATAGCCACCATAGAAGTTTCCAGAGGTGTAGATCTTTTTATTTTCACCATCTATTAGCGGGTTGTCATTTACAGAGTTTATCTCTTGCTCTACCCATTTTTTTGAGATCTCAAGGTTGTCTCTTATCACTCCTAAGACCTGAGGAGAGCATCTCATAGAGTAGTTGTCTTGAATATTTAGATCATTGTCGGCAAAAAATTTATCGTATCTATCATCACGACCGTGAGTTAGCCTTGAGCCTTCTATCTTTGTTTTTATATTTTTCGCACTCTCTATTTGCCCACTAAAAGGCTTTGAGTTATGCACAAAATCAGCAACTGGGGTATCGTCTGCTAGCAAAACCTCAAACATTGCTGCAACAAAACTCTCCATAGAGGCGAGTATAGCTTCAAACTCCTCTAAGCTAGCAAGGGCTATTGCACTCATAATGGTTGTTCCATTCATAAGAGCAAGTGCTTCTTTTGGTTTAAATTCATAAGGAGTTATATTTAGCTCATCATAAACTTCCAAAACATCTCTTATTTTACCATTGTAGTAAACTTCTCTCTCTCCTGCGATCGCAGCAGCTATATATGAAAGTGGTGTAAGATCTCCACTAGCCCCAACAGATCCTTGAGATGGAATCACTGGTATGATATCTTTTTGTATTAAAAGCTCCAATCTTTTGAGAAGCTCAACGCTCACTCCAGATTTTGCTTTACTTAGTGAAATAGCTCTAGCAATCACTGCATATCTACAAACTTTGTGCGAGAGATTTTCTCCTACTCCACATCCATGAAACCTAAAAAGACTCGCTTGCAAGGTTTTACTATCTTCATAGGTTACATAGTTTTTTCCGCTAGCACCATAGCCCGTGGTTATGCCGTATATAGGTTTTCCACTCTTTATCTCATCTATCAAAAAGCTATGTGCTTCATCTATGGGTTTTAAAAAAGCCTCATCTTTTGAGATCTCAATGCCTCTGCACTCGATAATCTCACCTAGGGTTATATATCTCTTGTCTATTACTAGATCCATCTATCCTCACTTTGTCCAAAAATCGTATAAATTAAACCATTGGTTTGGGTGTTTTTTAATAACATCTTCTAATGTTTTTACATACTCGCTAAGTGCTTTAGTTACTGCTTTGCTCTCATCTAAACTATAATCTAGCTCTATCTTTTTTGTCTTTGTATAGTACTTTTGCATACCGACATTTATAGTAAAAATAGCAATAGCTGGTATTTTTCTCCTATAAGAGATCTTAAAAGGGCTTGTGTTAAAAGATGCAATTTTACCCAAAAATATCATCTTTTGAGTACTACCGTGATCGCTAGCCCTATCAGCCATAAAAGCGACACACTCTCTTGATGATAATGCGTTTGCAATTTGTATAGAGACCTTTAGTTTATCTTGATTTTGATCTATGATCTCTATCTTTTGATCTGGGTTTTCAATCGACTCTTCTATATCTTTGATACTACCTAGCATCACCTCTTTCATTACAACATTTATGGTGTTGCTAGTTACTGCTTGACATGTGCTAGATGCCCATCCTCCAAAGTGTGAGAGTAAAAATATAGAGCCATCATCAGCCATCGTCTCTAAGAGCTTAACATCATCATGTTCATAGTGATACGAGCCACAATCATATTTGGATATAAATCTATCGCACATACAAACTGCAAACATAAAAAGATGCCTAAAGTAGATCTGATTGTTAAACTCTAGTCCAAGATTTTCATAGTAGATCTTGAGTGCACTCTTGACATTTGAAGCAAATATAAAGTAGAAAAAAGTAACAGGATACATTAGATAGTAGGTAAATCTATACCCAAAAACTCTGTATAGATTAAAAACCAATCTAATACTCCAACCGCTACCTCGCTGAATAGTTGCCACTTGCTATTTCCTAAACATACCTAGCAACATTTTTGGCCACTTAAGGGGAAGAATTTGCACATGAACCCAAACTATTGCCATGGTATCGCTAAATTTTCTAAAATGACTAACTCTCTCCCCCTCTTTTGGGTAGTAGCACTCAACACTAGCCTCAATAATCTCTCCGCCACCATCGGCAAATCTCACTAAAACTTCCATCTCCCAGTCAAATCTTTTGGTTTTGATAACAAGATCTAGTATGCTTGTAGGGTACAATCTAAAGCCAGATAGTGAGTCAGTAATATTATAGCCAGTATCCCAGCATGCCCAGAAATTACTAAACCATCTACCAAACTTTGAGCCATTTGGAACATTTGCTATATTAAAATTTCTAGCTCCTATGACTATCTGATTTGTCGAGTTTTTTGTGGATAGAAGTTTTTGTATCTCACTTGCTAAGTGTTGCCCATCGCCATCTATGGATATGAAAAAGCTATACCCCATCTCTTTGGCTTTTTTAGCCCCACTGATGATTGCTTCACCTTTGCCCATATTTTGAGCATGAGTTATGATATCTACTCTATCGTGAGGCTTGAGAATAGTTACAAGTGGTATATCATAGCCATCATCAACCACTATGGCTCTATATCCACAACTTAAAACATCATCTACAACTTTTTGAATAGTATTATTGTTATTTAGAGTGGGAATAACCACAATTACATCATCAGATCTCATATATAAGTTCACTAACCTTTTGTTCTTCAAAATCTTTTATGATTGCTTTATACCTTATGCCATCTTTTGAGCTAACTTGTATAGATACTCTATCTTCTGGCTTTATAAGTGATAAAAATTTCGCTTTTATAATCTTTTTGATATCGTGCTTAAGAAGATGTGTCACTATCTCGATTTGTAAAAATCCTGCTAGCACTTCAAAATGTGCAACAAAAAGTGGATGAGTTTTATCTGCTAGTAATATGTTGTAACTATACTCATTTATATCTTCACGCTTATCTATAAGGCTAAAAACTGTTTGCATTGAGCAATTGTATATTAACTTGGCTTAAACTTTAAGACTAAATGAGTACAATTATATTTTAACATTTAACGGTAGGATTTTTTATGTCAATCTCAATAGATGAGTTTAAAAACAAGCTAATAAAGGGCTTGAAACTAGAAGATATAACAGCTGATGATATAGATGATAATGTAGCACTATTTGGTGATGATGGGCTTGGACTTGACTCGGTTGATTCCATAGAGTTGGTTCTTATCATAGAAAAAGAGTATGGGGTAAAGATTAGCTCAAAAGCAGACTACAAAACCATATTTGCTACAATTAAAACTCTTTTTAACTATGTAAATGATAACAAAAAATAGAGTCTATATAAACTACTTTGACACCATCAGTTCTGCTGGTTTTAGTGCTGATGAGTTGTTATCAAATATCTGCGATCAAAGAGAGTGCATCACACTAGATAAAACCTTTATAAAAGATAGAGCAGTAGCCATAGGTAAGATAGATACCACCATAGGCTTAAACACTCTTTTGCTTGAGAGGTTGGAGCTTCTTTTAAGGAGACTAAAGCTAAAGGACTACTCTCAAACACTTTTGGTTATAGGATCTAGCGTTGGTGGTATGAGTGAAACTGAAGATATATATTTTATGGATAAAAACTATAAAAACATAGACTACAAAAAGCATCCAATAGGTGCGGTGGCACACTTTTTAAAAGGGCATTATAGTTTTTATGATGATGTAAGCTTCTCAACAGCTTGCACATCAAGTGCAAATGCTCTAGGGTATGCGAAAGAGGTTTTGCAAAAGGGTCTATATAAAAACGCTCTAGTTGTTGGTATAGATGCACTATCTTTTACAACTGTTCGTGGATTTTCTAGTCTTGGGGTTTTGTCTTCAAAGCCTTGCACACCATTTAGTACAAGTAGAGATGGTATGAATGTGGCAGAGGGGCTTGGGATACTATTTTTAGAAACCTATGCTAGAGATAATGCAGTTGAGTTTTTAGGTGCAGGATACAGTTTAGATGCACACCATATGACTCAGCCTCATCCTGAGGGTCTTGGAGCTATAAAGGCTATGCAAAATGCACTTAGCGATGCTAAATTAAAAGCAGATGATATTGACTATATCAATGCTCATGGCACAGGTACTATTGCAAATGATAGCTCCGAGAGTATGGCTATCGAGACGCTTTTTGGTTCAGATGTCGCCATAAGCTCCACTAAGTCATATACTGGACACACTCTTGGTGCTGCTGGAGCTATTGAAGCCATTGTCTCTGCTATGGCGATACAAAAGCAGATACTACCACCAAACAAGAAGCTCGTAGATACAGAGTTTAGCAACCTAAACTACATAAAAGAGCCAAAAGAGGTCAAAATCCGTTATGTTATGAGCAACTCTTTTGCATTTGGCGGTAATAATACCTCTTTGATCTTTGGAGCATTACAATGAGGTTAAATTTAGAGATTTTAGATGCTTTTTTGTTATATTCAAAAGATGAAATAGAGGAGCTAAATACAAAAGTTCTTGTGCCTCAAATGGTTTTTAGAAGAAGGCTTACAAGAGCCTCAAAGTTAGTCATAGAGGCTCTCTCTGGTATAGATGCAAAAAATCTTCGCATAGTTCATGGAAGTTCATTTGGGGAGTTGCTGGCATCGGCAAATATTTTAAAAGCTATTTTAGAAGATGATATGCTCTCACCAACAGATTTTCAAAACTCTGTTTACAACACAGCTGTCTCTTATGCTTCCATACTATTTGAAAATAAAAATGAGATAATGACCATCTCAAGTGGAGATGAAACCTCATTGAAGGTACTAAAAGCTGGGGCTATAAAGGCTCTTGATGGAGATGAGTTGGCTCTAGTTTGTAGTGAAGCTATAAATATACCTAACATAGATGAAATAAACTCTTGTGCGAAGTATCTTGAGTGTGTCGTCGCACTTAGGGTAAGATCCTCAAGCAAGGAGGCAAATCTTAGTTTAGATGGCGTAAAAGATGATGGCTTTGTTCCATCTCTAAAGCATATGGTGTTTGTCGCAAAAAATTTTAACAAAAATAGTATTTTAGCCATAGATATATGATAAATATTCCGCATAAAAAACCAATAAGATTTGTCAATGAAGTGTTGAGCTTAGATGATAGTTGTGCTATGGTTAGCGTTAGCTTTTTTAAGCCCCCAACTTTAGCAATGATCTGTGAAGCGGCTGCTCAAAGTAGCGGAGCTTTTGCTAAGAAGCAGACTTTAGGGTATCTGCTCTCAATAAGAGATGCACTCCTTTTAGCTGAGCCACAAAGTTTGCACTATAATGTAGATATCAATCTAACTGCAAGCTTTGACAACCTCCTTGAGTATAGCTTCAGACTTTTAGCTGATGGGATCGTCTATGCTCAAGGAAGTATTATTATTAAAGTTCTCTAGTTGTCATTGGAGTAGAGTACCTCTATGTCATCTGATGAGCTTTTCCTTGCTTTAAATCCCTGCTTAAGCTCAGGAAAGGTTTTTTCTAAAACTGCTTGAAGCTTATCTTGTGTGACAGGTTTTAGCATATAGCCTCTAGCACCCGCTTTTATGGAGGAGAGCACCATCTGCTCTTGTCCATGTGAAGTTGCCATTATGATCTTAGCATTGGCATCATTTTGTTTGATGAGTTTTACTGCCTCTATGCCGTCCATATCGGGCATGGTGATATCCATAGTGATGAGATCTGGCTTTAGGCGAGCTGCTTTTTCTACCGCCTCGACGCCATTTTTAGCTTGATCCATCACTTCGCAACCTAGGTTTTTTAGAAATTTCTCCATATTTCTTCTTGCTATGAGAGAGTCATCTACTATCAAAACTTTTATCATATTAGCTCCTAATATTTGCTGTTTTTGTGTTTGGTTTTACTACGGCTATATACATTGAGCCAAAAAGTGTATCGATCGTTGTGGTGGCAACTCGTGCTAGTTTGTCTTTAAACACGGAGTCTATCTCATCTATATAGAGTGGTGTTGAGATGTTTATGGCAACTCCTGTTGGCGGAGTTTGTAGGGCGTTTCCCACGATGATATTTATAGCTTCGCTAGAGATACTCTCTCTAAGTTCAACTAGCTCATCTTCGCTCACCTCTTCGCCATTTAGGCAGTGACCAGCAACTATATCAAAAAGCTGTGAGTCATAGCCGATGGCTACAAAGAGGCTTGAGTTGCTAGTTATGGCGATGAGTGAGCTGTTTTTGATGTTAGATGTGTCACTAAACACCTCTGATCTTAGCTCTCCTATCTTGGATCTAATATCTAGATCTGCATCTAAAAACTTTGCTGCCCTATCTCTAATAGGCTCAAGCATACCAAAAAGTTCGTTTTCCATCACAACTCCTTACACTGTAATATAAAAGTAAATGTACTACCAACACCTAGCGTGCTCTTTACCTGCATCTTGCCACCTATGGCATCGAGTTCAGCTCTTGTGGCACTAAGCCCCACGCCTCTGCCTGAGATGTCGCTAGTGACATCTTTTGTAGAGAGGTGGTCGCGAAATATAAGAGCAAAGATATCGCTATCGCTTAGGTTTGAGAGATCTTCTTCAAAAACTATACCATTTTGCAGAGCTTTTGTTATCACTTTTTGTTTATCTATGCCCGCACCATCATCTGCTATCTCTATGATGAGGCTACTACCTAGCTTCTCAAACTTGCACGATATGCGACCGATCTCATCTTTGCCTGCTTCTAGTCTAGTTTGAGCCTCTTCTATGCCGTGATCTATGCTGTTTCTAAAGATATGCACGAGAGATTTTAGAAATGGTTTTAGATCTTGTGAGACATAAAGAGTCTCATCGCCCTCAATGATGAGCGGGTAGATGCTCTTATCTAGCCTAGTGGCAAGCTGTTCGCTCATCGTCGCATATGGTCTTAGTTGCGAGACTAGACGCACTCTTGTGAGGTGTAAGATCTTGCTAAATATATCTCTATATGGTACCACTTTTTGATCAGTTGAGGTGAGAAATGAGAGGATTTTATCTTGCAACTCGCCTAAGTAGTTTGAGTCTATCTTGATGTAGTTGGCATCTTCTAAGAACTCACTCCCAAGTATCTCTTCGATGCGTCTCATCTCGCGAACAAAGGGCTTTTTAAAGTCATGATCGGCGATGATATCGATGATCTCTTTGTTGCTAGTGATGTTGTTGTAGATGAGATGTGAGAGGCGACTCTCAAGGTTGTGCAAAAAATTGACCATATTTTGCATATAAAGTTGCGAAAAAGTACCCTTAAATGTATGCACTTCACGGTAGATGTTGTTTAGATTTGTGTTCGCATCGAGTGCTGTATCTACTAGTTTTGAGCTGTTTTTCATAAACGCCTCATACTCTCTTTTTAGATCAAAAAAGATCTCCGAGTCACTCACGATCTCAACGATCATCTTTAGAGCCTCTTGCTCCTCTTTGATGCGGTGCTCAAGCTCTTTTTGGGTGGTTATGTTGGAGATGATGAGCATCACTCGTTTGTTGTCAAGCACTCTGTACTCTATCTTTAGCACAAGTGAGTTTAGCTCCACTTCGCTTGGCAGTAGAGAGATGATGCACTCTTGTAGCGCCTCATCTTCTTGATCTAGTGCATCATTTATCGCTTCGCGGAATAGATCTCGCTTCTGGTTGGAGCTAAAAAGTATGGTTGAGATATCCTTGCCAGCTATCTGTTCACCTAGCAAAGTGATGCACTCTTTGGAGTATTCGCTATCTATAACAAGGGAGCGATCTATGGTTAAAAAGCCCTCGCCAGTGTTGTTTAGAAGCGTAGAGATCTTCTCTGCAAATATACTTAGCTCGCTATTTTTCTCATCTATGGTCTTGATCATCTGGTTAAACCCACCATATAGATCACCAAACTCATCATCTCTAGTATCAGCTATCTGCAAGGAGTAGTCATTTCTGCTTGAGATCTCCTCCATGACCCCTTTTAGCCTAAAGATGGGCAGTGTAAAGATCTTTTGGAGTCTATATGCTACAAAGATTATGATAAGTAGAACCACAACCGCGACCATACTTTGAGCTAGAAGCTGATCTTTGATGGTTTTGGTTATCTCTTTTGTGTCACTTGCGATAACAAGAGAGGCTAGAAGCTCACCATCAAAGTAGATAGGCACTGCACTTATAATGTGAGTAGTGCCACTATGTGCAAACTTGTTCTCAAACCCTTTTTGCTTAAAGAGAGTCTCTATCTGATCGTTTGTAACACCACTGCTAGATCTAGCGTAAGATGCAAAAAGTTCGCTTTGAGCTTTAAAGATAAATGCGTTTGTGATGTTGCTATTTAGCTTGAGCGAAGAGAGGATCTTCTCACTGCTAACGGTATCATCAAACTCAATAGGAGCTGTGAGGTTTTGAGCAACTATCTCGGTGAGTTGTACAAGCGAGTTGATGCTTTGTGTCTTCTTGTTCTCTATGGTGTAGAAAAATAGTGCCACAGATGAGAGCAGTATAGCAAGCATTGCACTAAGGCTAAGTAAAAATGCGAGTTTATCTTTGATGGAGCGTTTTTTGATCATTACTAAAACCTATACGCCAAAGATGCGTAGTAGTATGCACCGCTGTACCCAAATGGTGAGTAGCGGGAGTAGGGTTTTACGCCTGTGGAGCCGTAGTTGTTGTTGATAACACCGCTCCACTCATTTGGGTATGTGTCAAAGAGGTTGTGTGCCCCTACAAAGAGATCTAAGCTTTTGCTAAAGGCGTAGGAGATATCAACATCGCATAGCCATTTTGAGTTAAAGTCGTACTGTTTGCCCTCGATCACTTGAGCATATTTGCCATATCTTGAGACATTTAGTGTGATGGTGGTTTTGTCAATATTGTAGCTATTTAGTATGCGAAGAGCCTCTTTTGGTTGTCCATGCTCCATTCGATCCACCTGCTCAAAGGAGTTGGCTCGGTTTTGAGTTGGGTTGTTAAATGAGATCACCTCATTTTTGGAGTAGTTGTACCAGATGGTGCTATCTAGCGATGAGCTGTTTGCAAACTCCTCTTTGTGTGTTAGCTTTAGATCTACACCTTGCGTGTGGGTATCGACTGCATTTGTAAAGAAGCGTGCTTTATCTACACCGTGTGCTAAGAGTATGGCGTTTTGTGCTGGCGTGGCACCCGCTCCGCCTATCTCGTTTGAGAGCATTATGCGGTCATTTACTTTTGTGTGGAAGTAGTCTATGCTAAGAGATGTCTTGCTAGTTGGCGAGTAGATCGCTCCAATGGTGAAGTGTCTGGATTTTTCAGCTTTTAGATCTTTAGATCCTAAAGCTCTTGAGATCTCATCATCAACCCTAAATGTCCCCTCAACAAGTCCGCCAAAAGTAGATGTTTGTGAGTAGTATGACTGTGCAAGCGAAGGTGCTCTAAAACCCGTGCTAGCTGAAGCTCTAAGCAGTAGGTTTTGGCTAGCTTTGTACCCAAGAGCAAGCTTAGCATTTAGCGTAGATCCAAAGTCGTTGTAGTGCTCATAGCGAGTGGCGATATCTAGTGTAAAGTCACTGCTAGGTTTGTAGAGTGCATCTAGGTAGAGTGCGTAGTTTTTTCTGGACTTATCTTGTGCATTGTCTGGGTGGTACCCTGCAAAACCTTGCGAGATGCCATTTGTGTATGAGGCTTCATCACCGCTTTTGATCTCATAGTTTTCATACCTAAACTCGACGCCACCTGCTAACTCAAAAAGACCAAAACTCTGCTTTAGATCTAGGTTTGTGCTGTTTTGTAAAAACCTAAGCACTCCTAAGTTAAAAGATCTAGGCGAGGTAGCACCATAGCCGTAGTTCATACTGTTTGTGAGGTAGTATCTGATCTCATTATATCCTAGAGTGTTGCTTAGATCCCAGTTTAGCCCGCTTGAGGTTTTGTCCTTGATGCCTAGCGTAAACGATGCGTCGTTTATCTTAGCGTTTATCATCGGTAAAAAGCCATCGGGGTAGAGCAGTGTGGTAGCGGGGTTGTGATCTGCTGGGCGGAAAAATGCACTCGCCTCGCTATCGCGGTAGTTAAATATAATATTTGAGTAGATAGATGCGTCATTTTCAAGATTTGTTTCGTTGTTTAGTAGAAGTTTGAGATCTTTTGCTTTTGGTAGTCCTGCGTGCGATGGGTAGAGGTATGCTCCTTTTCTAGCTCGCTGTGTCTTTTGTTGCTGTGACGCTTCGATAGTTAGGTTTGTGTAGCCATCATAACGCTGAGGTAGACTTACAAATGCACTAGCACTTACCCTCTCGCCATCTTTTTTATCTCTTATTCCAGTATGAAGTGAAGCTTCGCTATCAAAACCATACCCTTTTAGTATGATATTTACCACGCCACTGATGGCATCAGATCCATACTGTGCAGCAGCACCATCACGAAGGATCTCGATCTTCTCAACTGCTACTAGAGGGATAGTGTCCAGATCTACGCCACTTGAGCCTCGCCCAATGGTTGCATTTACATTTAGTAGAGCTGAGGTGTGGATCCGTTTGCCATTTACTAGCACAAGCACTTGATCAGGCGACATTCCACGAAGTGTAAATATACGGATATGATCACTCCCATCTGCGATAGAGGTTTTTGGTGAATTGTACCCTGAAACGAAGTAGCGAAGTGCGTCGCTTAGGTTTGTGTAACCTGAGTGTTTGATCTGCTCGTGCGTGATCACATCAGTTGGCACTATGGAGCTTGAAGTGCCTACCGAACCACTGCGTGAACCCACCTCTGCACTAAGTTCGCTTTGCATATTTAGTATATCTTCTAAGTCGCTATCGAGGGTATCTGCTAGCAAAAGCGAAGAAAGAAGCGTTGAGGTTAAAATATATTTTTTCATCTAAGAACCCTTTATGACTTCAGCTATTTGAAGTAGCGATGAGTTGATCTGTAAGTTGGCATCTTTTGCACTATCTAGGTTGATCTTTAGCTTCACTTTTTGTGCGACAAATGAGATCTGAACTATGCCACTCTTTTCAGCAAAACCTTTTTGATCACTTATGGTTAGAGCCTTTGCTTCTTTAGCTTTTTCGAGTATGAGCTTTAGCTCACTTGAGGAGAGTGCAGGTATGATGAGAACATTGCACTCTTTTATCTGTGAGGGGTCTTGTATATAGTTTATGACTACCTTTTTGCCCTTGATCTTGGCATCTTTATAGGTGTCATCAAATGCAGATCCAAACTGGTTTTTTAGTATAGTGATGACAAAGGTCTCTTTGGTCTCATCTTGCCATGTGATAAATTTGGAGATCTTCCCAATCACTTGAGCTTGGATCTCTTTTTCGCTTTGGTAAGCGTTTAGCGATGTAAATAGAACAAAGAGCACTATAAGCACTCTTGCAAACATTAACGATCCTCTTTGGATTTTGATTAATATATTTTGTTAAAAAGTGACAACATTATACAAAAATTAGGTTACATTTTGCTTTAAATTTGGCAAGTAAAATGCAACAATACCTAGGAGTGGCAGTAGTGCTGTGATGTGATAAAGTGAGATGATTCCAACACTATCGGCTACAAAACCAAGCACACCAGCTCCTATGCCACCTAGCCCAAAAGCTATACCAAAAAATAGTCCAGAGACCATTCCAACGCGATCAGGTAGTAGATCTTGTGCGTAAACTACTATGGCGGGAAATGCGGAGGCTAAAAGTAGCCCTATAATGATAAAAAGTAGTGTAGAGGCACTAAGTCCAACAAATGGTAGCATCAGAGCAAATGGAGCTGAGCCTACTATGGAGATGGCTATGATATTTTTGTGACCTATGCGATCGCCGATGCCACCGCCTGCTATGGTGCCCACAGCAACTGATGCGAGAAAGAAAAACAGATGATACTGTGCATCGATCTCGCTTATACTAAATCTCTCAACGAGGTAGAAGATAAGATAGCTACTGATGCTTGCAAGGTAGAAAAACTTTGAAAACATCAGTACAAAAAGCATACTCATAACCTTTAGCACAAAAGGCTTAGGAAATGGCGTGTGAGGCGTAGTGGCGGTTGCTTTTTTGATCTTTGTTTGTGCTTTGTACCAGTTGCCAACGCCTGTGAGTATGATCATAGCTACAAATGTCAAAAACGCAAACCAAACTATACTCTTTTGCCCATTTGGAAGTACGATCCACGCAGCTAAAAGTGGGCCAAACGCCATTCCTATGTTGCCACCTACTTGAAATATAGACTGAGCAAGCCCACTCTGTCCAGCTGATGCCATTCTAGCTACTCTTGATGACTCTGGGTGAAAGATGGACGAGCCGATTCCAATGGTTGCAGCACCGACTAAAAGCAGTGCGTAGCTATTGGCGTATGCAAACAGGAGTAGTCCAGCAAGTGTACTTAACATGCCAAAAGCAAGCGAGTAGGGCATAGCTCGGCGGTCGGTGTAGATCCCAACTAATGGTTGAAGAAGTGAGGCGGTGAGTTGAAACACAAGTGTGATAAGTCCGATCTGAGCAAAACTTAGCACAAACTCACTTCTAAGAAGCGGGTATAACGCCACTACAAGCGACTGTATGAGGTCATTTAGTAGGTGCGAAAAGCTAATAGCTATTAGCACCCCAAAGGCAGGTTTTTGCATCTTTATGTATCGTAAGAGATCGCAGCAGCCCTCTCTTTGTAGGCGTGCAAGGCATCTTTGGTGCTAGTGTGGTTCAAAAACTCATCTAGCTGTTTGTGCCTCTGCTCTAGGATAGTCTCAAATTCATTTTGAGTAGAGGGACGATCTCCTATAAACTTATCTAGTAGTATGTTGCTACTTCCCATTAGCACTAGGTAGCTTTGATCTCTAAAGTCAAGCATCACAACGCTATTTTTGGGATCTATCATTTTTTGGAAGCGGATACTCACACCATCGCCACTAGGTATAAACTCTCGTGTGCTTAGATCTGATGGGGCTTGTGGCTTTGGTACTTGAGTGCCACCAGAGGCTTCAAATAGCCATGGTGAGCCACTCTTACTGTTTGTTTGTGTAGTCACCTTTTTCTTTAAAACAAGCAGTATGATGATCCCAACTATGAGTATGGCGATGACGATGTAGTAGCTACTATCTAGCTCAGACTCTTTTTTGGTTGGTAGTTGGCTTAGTGGTGTGGAGGTGGCATCGCTTTTTTGTGCAAGATCTTTGCTAAAGCGAAGCCTAAGCCCGTATGAGTCAGAGGTTTTTGATACTTGAAGCTTTATGTGCGATGGGACAGAAGCTACGATCTGCGTGTAGTTTTGCATCGGTGTGATGGTTATGGAGTTGATAAAGTCTGAGCTTAACTGCTTAACTTTTGAGCTCTCTATGGTGGCGTCATCTAGCTTTACTATGATGGCATCATTTGAGCTACTCTGCTTGATCGCTCCATCAAATGGCGTGTCAAATGTGATCATAACATCAACGCGATCAGATCTATCGTAGATGTTGTAGTTTAAGATCTTTGAAGCACTAAGTAGAAGTGGCAAAACAAGTATAAGAAAAAGTCTCATTATCTCTCTTTTGATAGATGGTATATAACTGCGTTTGAGTCCAAAACCTCATTGATACGAATGGCTAAGTTTTTCTCATAGACCATAACCTCGCCACGACCTAGTATGCGACCATTTACATAGGACTCTACGCTCTCGCCTGCTGGTTTTTTAAGATCTACAACAGAGCCTTTCTCAAGTGCTAAAAGCTCTCTGATACTAAGCTCTGTCTCACCTAGAAATGACTCAAAAACCACTTCCATATCGAGTAGCCCTGTGTAGTCCATCCACGATAGCTCCTCATCTATATCAAACTCTTCGCCCTCTTTGTAAGCTTTTTTTCGTCTTGACATCTTAAAGCTCCTTTAGTGCTAAAACTATCTTATCTTCGTCTATGCTTAGGCATCTAAACTCATCATAAAGCGTGTCGCACTCTGAGACACATGATGGTGTTGAGATCTTTGCTCCAATGCCTAGTTGCTCATTTAGTAGCACTTTTGCACTCCCTACGACTAGGTTTGATGTCTCTAGGATCATATCTTGTAGTGTCTCATCATCGCTTATCTCCTCTTCTAAAAGAGCAAGTGCAACTCTTTGTGCAAAGCTTGGCATCGCCTGCAGGTAGATCTTGTAACTCTTGCCATCATCTAGATCTATGCCTATGCTAGCGATTATGGTGTCGCACTCTAGTGCGTCTTTGCTTAGCTTGTGAGGAGATCTGATCTGATGTACGCAGAAGTTCTCTAGTGCCTCAAGTATGGTTTCAAACAATTTTTCCCCTCTTTGGTACAACTCTTGATGTTTGCAAAAATTATACTTTAAATAAGCTAAATTTTCAAATCATATCGTTATAATCCGTAAATGTTAAACATAGCAGAGTTACTACTTCTTGGCTCATGTGTGGGTTTTTTGTCAGGCTTTTTTGGCATAGGTGGTGGTACTGTTTTGGTACCTGCACTTATGCTAATGGGCTTTGCCATCAAAGACGCCATTGGGATCTCATCTATGCAGATGGTTTTTTCCTCCATCTTTGGAAGCTACCTAAACCGTAAAAACCGCTCGCTTGATCTTCGCATGGGGCTTATTATCGGCAGTGGTGGCTTTGTGGGGGCTATCTTTAGTGGTTTTATGGCTACTAAAATGGACGATGCTCTGCTTGAGAGCATCTTTTTGTTGTTTGCGATCTTTGCTCTTGTGAGGCTATTTATACAACCAAAAACTCCTAAAAAACAGAGAGAAGTTAGCGAGTGGATCCTCTTTGTGCTTGGGATATTTTTAGGTGTAGCTGGTATGCTTGTAGGAGTTGGCGGGAGCATACTTTTAGTGCCTATTTTGGTTGGATTTTTACACATCGATATAAAAAGAGCAGTCTCAAGCGGGCTATTTTTCGTGGTTTTTAGCTCCATTTCAGGTTTTGCATCGCACTACATAAGTAGAGGTGTAGATCTGCATAGTGGCATAGTTGTGGGGCTATCCTCACTCGCGGGTGTCTATCTGGGCATCATACTTAAAGAGAGAGTAAGCGTTTTACTACAAAGAAGACTTTTAGTCCTTTTTTATCTTATTATTGTTATATATCTGTTGTTTAGGTTATTTTGAGGGTGGTTTATGAAAAAAGATATTATTAAAATAGTGGGTGCAAGGGAGAATAACCTTAAAAATATCTCTCTTGAGATCCCAAAAAATGAGCTTGTTGTCTTTACAGGGCTTAGTGGAAGTGGTAAGAGTACGCTTGCTTTTGACACGCTTTATGCTGAGGGGCAAAGACGCTACATAGAGTCGCTCTCATCATATGCAAGACAGTTTTTAGATCGCATCTCAAAGCCCGACATAGATAAGATCGAGGGGCTAACCCCAGCTATTGCCATAGATCAAAAGACCACCTCAAAAAACCCTAGATCTACGGTTGGAACTATAACTGAGATCTATGACTACTTGCGACTACTCTACGCTAGAGTGGGTGTGCAACACTGCCATCAGTGCCACAAAAAGATCTCACAAATGAGTGCAAGTGACATCATAAAAGAGGTGCTAAAACTACCAGCTGGCTCAAAAATCGTGCTTCTAGCTCCGCTTGTGAGGGAGAAAAAGGGGAGTTTTAGCGATCTAGTGGAGTCGCTACTGCAAAAGGGATTTGTGCGAGCGATGGTCGATGGCGTGATGGTTAGGCTTGATGAGGAGATGGAGCTTAGCAAGACCAAAAAACACACCATAAAAGTGGTCATAGATCGTGTTGTAGTAAGTGATGAAAACGCTCAAAGAGTCGCTACTAGTGTAGAAAAAGCACTTCATGAGAGTTACGGTGAACTCGAGATCGAAGTGCTAAACCACGAGGAGGTGGGGCTAGAGTCTAGCCTTATCTACTACTCTATGCACAACGCCTGTTTTGACTGCAAGATAAGCTTCGATCCGCTTGAGCCGTTGTCGTTTTCGTTTAACTCCCCAAAAGGGGCGTGTAGTGAGTGCGATGGGCTAGGGATCCGCTACACTCTTGATGTAGCTAAGATCATAGATCCAGATCTAAGCATCGAAGATGGGGCGGTTAAGATACTCTATGGCTTTAACAAAGGCTACTATTTTACGATGCTAAAGGGGTTTTGTTCCTCGCAAAAGATAGCGACAAACAAGCCATATAGCGAGCTTGAGGAGCATCACAAAAAGGCGATACTTCATGGAAGCATCGATGAGGTGAGTTTTAAGTGGAAGTCGCACGATGTCAAACGCCCATGGTTAGGGGTGATGAAGATCGCTTATGATATATTTAAAGATGAGAAAGATCTAGGTGAATATATGAGTGAAAAGAGTTGCTCAAAATGTGGTGGGCATAGGCTAAAACAGGAGTCTTTGGCGGTTAGAGTAGCAGATACCACCTTGCCAACCCTGCTAGATCTACCCATCTCAAACACATATAAGTTTTTCAAAACTAGCTCAAACTTTGGCTACCTAAGCAAACAGGCAAAAACCATCGCTGAGCCTATACTAAATGAGCTTCAAGAGAGGCTATTTTTCTTGCATGATGTGGGGCTAGGTTATCTTACACTAGGGAGAGATGCTAGGACGATTAGCGGTGGAGAGGCTCAACGCATTCGCATAGCTTCGCAGATAGGTAGCGGGCTAACGGGCGTGATGTATGTGCTTGATGAGCCAAGTATCGGGCTTCATGAGAGAGACACCCAAAAGCTGATACGAACCCTTAGAAGCTTGCAAGAGCGGGGCAATAGCGTTATAGTTGTAGAGCATGATAAGGAGACTATAAAGAGTGCTGATTTTATAGTCGATATCGGGCCAGGGGCGGGTAAGTTTGGCGGAGAGGTGGTCTTTAGCGGGACTTTAGCTAAGCTTAAAAAGTCCAAAACTCTTACAGCTGAGTATCTAAGTGGCAAGAAAAAGATAGAGTATTTTCATAGAAGAGCACAAGCTAAATATATAGAGATCAAAAATGTTACGCTAAACAACATAAAAGATCTAAGTGTCTTGCTTCCGCTCAATAACTTTGTCTGTATAACAGGGGTGAGTGGAAGCGGTAAAAGCTCGCTTATGCTTCAAACTCTTTTGCCAGTGGCAAGAGAGCTACTAAACCACGCCAAAAAGGTAAACAAGGTTGCGGGTGTGGAGATCAACGGGCTTAGCGAGGTGGATAAGGTGATCTACCTTGATCAAAGCCCCATCGGTCGAACTCCACGCTCAAACCCCGCGACATACACGGGCGTAATGGACGATATAAGATCACTTTTTGAGCAGACAAAAGAGGCTCAGATCAGAGGTTTTAGTGCTTCAAGGTTTAGCTTCAATGTCGCAGGTGGGCGGTGCGATAAGTGTCAAGGAGATGGTGAGATCAAGATCGAGATGCACTTCTTACCAGACATAATGGTTAAGTGTGATGCGTGTGGCGGTAAACGCTACAATGCCCAAACGCTTGAAGTGCACTACAAGGGCAAAAATATCGCCGATGTGCTCTCTATGAGTGTTGATGAGGCGTATGAGTTTTTTAAAAGTATCCCAAAGATGAAGCAGAAGCTAAAAACTCTCGTAGATGTGGGGCTTGGCTATATCACTCTAGGGCAAAATGCGACAACTCTCTCAGGTGGAGAGGCACAACGCATAAAGCTCTCAAAAGAGCTAAGCAGAAAAGATACAGGCAAGACTCTTTATGTACTTGATGAGCCAACAACGGGTCTGCATTTTGCCGATGTGGATCGCCTTATTAGAGTGCTACATCACCTTGTAGATCTAGGCAATAGCGTGATGGTGATAGAGCACAACTTAGATATGATCAAAAACGCAGACTATATAGTCGATATGGGGCCAGATGGTGGAAGTGCAGGGGGGCTTATAGTAGATGTAGGCTCGCCAGAAGAGGTGGCAAGTAGGTATAAAAAAACTAAAAGTTATACGGGTGAATTTTTAGCTCTTGAGCTTAGTTAAAAGATAGTATCTACGATCTGGTTTTTGTAGCGTAGTGCCTCAATGGAACGCTTTATGTAGCGGTTTTCCTCCCTTAGAGCGTCATGTTCGCTCTTTAGTTTGGAGATGTCACGACTAATAAAGTAGATCTGCTGGTTTAGGTAGATCTTTGGAAAAGCTAAAACCATGACAAGTGAGATAAGAAGTAGTGTGTAGAGTAAAAAGTTGCCATCGACCCCTTTTTTAGGATCTAAGACTCTGCTTACCTCTTCTAAAAGCTGATCTTTTTCGCTCACGCCCACTCCTACTTAAACTCAAAAATCCTTAGTTTTGCACTTCTGCTTCTAGGGTTTTGAGCCATCTCATCATTTTTTGCCATTATAGGCTTTTTTGTCACAGTTTTACCTAAATCGTTATTATTGCCACACTCACAACGCATAGCATTATCATCACAGATACACCGCTTAGCCCACTTGGCAAAGTAGTTTTTGACTATGCGATCTTCTAGCGAGTGAAAGCTGATGATAGCAACTATCAAGCCTTTTGGTTTAGTAGTGGCTAAAAAATCAAGCAGGCTTCTAAGCTCACCTAGCTCATCATTTACCTCTATGCGGATCGCTTGAAAAAGCAGAGTTGCGGGGTGGATCTTTTTGGTTTTTTTAAGATCTAGTGAGTTTAGCAGATCTTCGGTATTAGTAAATGGTCTAGTGTGAGTTATCTTTGAGGCGATGCTTTTGGCATTTGGCATCTCGCCATACTCTCTTAGTATCCGCTCAAGCTCACTTTGTGAGTAGCTATTTAGCACATCTAGTGCACTAAGTGCTGTATCTCTATCCATTCGCATATCGAGATTTGGTGAGTTAAAGGAGAAGCCTCGCTCCTTTTTATCTAGCTGAAGCGAAGAGACTCCAATATCTGCTAAAACGCCCTTGATGTTGGAGTTTTTTGCAAATGCCTCTTTGATGCCTTGTGAGTATCTAGCCTTGATGATGCTAGATCTATCTTGGTACTTCTCTAAAAGCTTAGAGCTAAACTCTATGGCGTCGATATCTTGATCTATGCCTATAAGCTTGGCGTTTGGGTAGGAGTCAAGCAGAAGTGATGTATGCCCAGCGTAGCCGAGTGTGCAGTCCACAATGGTAGCATCTGCAACACTTTTAAATGCCTCTACCACCTCGCGGTAGAGAACTGGTATATGAGGTGAGCTCAAGTGCGACTTAGTGCTTTTTTGACATGCTCATCTGCCATAGTGATGTTCCACTCTGGCTCCCAAACCACCTCAACATAGACCTCTATGATGCCCTTCATCTTCATAACAGCTTCTTTGACCCACTGTGTGATCATCTGGTGCATTGGGCAAGCTTTTGTAGATAGTGTCATCTTGACATACGCTTTGCCGTTTTCATCACACTGTGCATCATAGATAAGTCCCATCTCCACGAGGTTAAAACCAACCTCTGGATCTATAACAGTAGAGATTGCTAAAAATAGTTCCTCTTTTGAGTACATAAAAAATCCTTATATCTTAAAGTTTACCATATAGTATATAGTTCTAAAAAAAGCGATGGAGCTGATGAGTAAAAATGATGCTCCAGCTTTTAGAAACTGATCTTCGCTAGTTAGTATGCCGATGGTAACTAGCACAACGCCAGCTATGCCAAAGTGTAGTTGTGCATGAGAGCTTTTTGATGGTAGCATATCTGCTAGCATCGGTACTTTTTGCTTGCCTACAAGTGGGCTAAAACGCTCAAACCAGACCAAAAATGGCACGATCTTGTACATATGCCCTGTGATCGCAAAGCCAAAAAGTCCAAAAAAGAGTAGCCAACCAGATGCAAGCATAAAGCGTTCAGATGCACCAAATGCGTAGCTAAGGGCAAAAAGTATGGCTAGAACCATCGAGTGGTAGGCAAATATGAGTGACTTTGCGTAGATATCGATCTCTTTTCTAGCTCTAGTTTTGTAGATGGAGGCTACAAGGTTGTAGTAGATGGTGAGTGAAACTACACCAAGGGCGTAGCTTGCGTACTCAAAGATCACCACGCCACTAAGCATATGCAAAAAGATAAACACAACTGATGCACTCATAAGAGCCATGGCAGTGGTGAGTGGTTTTTTGCTAAAGCCGTGTGATAGCCCAAACATAGGCAGTAGCACTACACTAAGCCCCATAAGAGTTATGAAAACATAACCACCAACAACAGCAAATATATGGCTTTTTAAAAAGGTGAGTATGTTTAGATCTATAAGTCCTGCGTAGCCTAGAGCCATCACTAGCCCAAAGATGATGCCAAAGAGCAAGAAGATGTTGGCTATGAGTATGCTACTCATCACAGAGGTTAGTGAGCTTACTTTTCTAAGGGTCAAAAAGATCTCTGCTATGAAGATGAGAAATGCGATAAGCACCACCATACCGCCAAATGGTAGCAAAGTAGGGTAGAGTATAAAGCCTAGTGCCATCATAAGAGTACCTACTAAAAGTAGTGGCCAGATGGCGTAAAATAGCTCTACGCCAAAGTGCCCCACCTCAAGTACTACTGGTACTAGTTGAGCCATTGCACCAAATATGATCATCATCACAAAGCCTAGCAAAAAGAAGTGCACAAAAGCGAGTATCTTTGGGTGTGCGATGGCTAGATCTGCAGGTGTGATGAAGAACAAAAAGATGCTAGAGAGTATATAAAATAGACCCCCAACTAAAAAGTATGGGAGTATAAGTTTAAATGGTGGTGCAAAATCTTGTGAGATTTGTAACATTAGTGGTTGATGTTTTGTAGATCTGTTGTGTTTAAGGCAGATGCGTTGTTGCTAAATGTAACAGCTACTAGTCCGCCCTCGATCTCTTGTGACTCGTAGTTGATGTCATCTTGAAGGTTTTTAAACAGTCCCATTGGCATTTTGTGGTTGATCATAACTAGCTTATCGTTTGTGCCTTTTATGAGTTTTAGCCCAGCTACCGCATTTACCATCGGTTCTGGTGGTCCGCATTTTGATGTGTCAAAGTAGTATGTGCTCTCGCCATCTTTGCTTAGTTTGTAAAAATCAACGCTTGCTTGTTCAACTTCAATCTTTTGGGCTTCGCTTGGAATTGCTGACATTTTGTATCCTTTAATATTTTTAAAATTATATTGCAAATATCACATTTGATGGTTGATTTGTATCAAACCTATCTTATGTGCCCCTCACCGTAGATCTTGTACTTGTAGGTTGTAAGACCCTCGATCCCCATTGGGCCACGAGCGTGGAGCTTGTTGGTGCTTATGCCAACCTCCGCACCAAAGCCAAACTCGCCACCATCGGTGAATCTTGTAGAGGCGTTTAGATAGAGTGCCGCTGCGTCGATGGAGTTTAGAAACTTCTCTGCGGTTGTGACATCTTGAGTGATGATAGCCTCGGAGTGCCCTGAGCCGTGGCGGTGGATATGCTCTATGGCTCCATCTACACCATCAACCACCTTTATGTTTAGTATGTTTGCAAGATACTCTGTGTCGTAGTCCTCCTCGCTTGCTGCTTCTATGTCGATGATAGATCTGCTAAGAGTGCACCCTTTTAGAAGTGTGGAGTGTTTGTCAAACTCCGCCTTTAAGCGAGGTAGCAGATGCTGTGCAACTCTCGCATCGACCAAAAGCGTCTCCATAGCGTTGCAGACTCCTGCTCTTTGGGTTTTGGCGTTGATGGCGATTGCTACCGCATCATCAGCTTTTGCGGCGGCGTCTATGTATGTGTGGCACTGCCCTTTGTCATGCTTAACCACGCTTACTGTTGCGTTTTGACTCACAAACTTTATGAGTGCCTCTCCGCCTCGTGGAATTATGAGATCTACAAACTTATCCATCTTTATGAGCTTTGCCACACCCTCACGCGAGCTATCTGGTAGAAGCGAGATGAGTGAGGTTGGCAGAGAGTTTTTCGCTAATGTAGCTTGTAGTACTTTTGCGATCGCTTGGTTAGAAAACTCCGCCTCTTTGCCACCTTTTAGCACGCATACATTTGAGCTTTTAAAACAGAGTGCGGCGGTGTCGCTTGTCACATTTGGACGCGACTCATAGATGATGCCAATCACTCCGATGGGTATGCTAACCTTTTGGATCCTAAGCCCATTTGGGGTGCTCCAACCATCTAAGATCTTGCCCACAGGCTCTTTTAGAGCTGCGATCTCCTCAATCGCCACTGCCATCGCTTCAACTCTTGACTCATCTAAAAATAGCCTATCTTTTAGTGCGTTAGAGAGCTCGTTTGCCTCGGCTTCAAGCATATCTTTTGCGTTTGCTTCGAGTATGGCTTTGGTGTTAGATCTAAGATCCCCCGCCATTGCTAAAAGTACTCTGTTTTTATCGTTTGTGCTTAGTTGTTGTAGTGTTCTTGAGGCGTTTTTTGCCTCGCTTAAAAATCTCTCCATCTCATCTGCTCACATTTTTTTGCAATCTTACCATAAATCAGAGTTAAAGAAAAATAGGCTATAATCCGAGCAAAAAAAGGGTTTTTATGGAGTGCGAATTTCCAACAGTAAATGCTAGCAGTGGTGAGATCAAAGCGATCTTTGATAGCATCAAAACCATAGCCGTAGTGGGGCTCTCTCCAGATGAGTCCAAAGCGAGCTTTAGAGTGTCGCAATACCTACAATCGCAAGGCTACAAAATAGTACCAATCTACCCAAAAGAGGAGAAGATCCTGGGTGAGCAGGTTTATAGATCACTTGCCGAAGTACCATTTGAGATCGATATGGTAGATGTTTTTAGAAAGCCAGATGCTCTTGTGGCAGTTGCTGAGGCGTGCATAAAAAGAGGAGATGTAAAGGTTTTTTGGGCACAAAAAGATATAGTAAACAACACTGCTGCCCAGATGGCAAAAGATGCGGGTATGATGGTGGTACAAAACCGTTGCTCTATGGTTGAGCATATGGGTCTATAATGCCACTAGATCTTAGCAGTGTTTATGAGGCAAAAGAGAGACTAAAGGGCGTCATAACCAAAACCCCGCTTAGCAGATCACAAAGCTTGAGCGAGCTTTGTGGGTGTGAGATCTACCTCAAAAAGGAGAACTTGCAAACCACGGGAGCTTTTAAGATAAGAGGAGCTTATAATAAAATAGCTTCGCTTGAGCCACAAAAAAGAGAGTGTGGCGTCATCGCTGCAAGTGCAGGTAACCACGCTCAAGGTGTGGCACTAAGTGCTGTGATGTTTGGCATAAAAGCAGTCATCGTGATGCCCGTCTCAACCCCTATCACTAAGATAGATGGGGTAAAAAGCCACGGTGCAGAGGTGATCTTAAGCGGTGCAAACTACGATGAAGCCTACGCTTTTGCACTCAAGTATGCACAAAAACACTCTCTCACCTTTGTTCACCCATTTGAAGATGAGCTTGTTATGGCGGGGCAGGGTACACTCGCCCTAGAGCTACTAGAGTGCTGTGAGGATCTAGATGCTGTGGTAGTCCCAGCAGGCGGTGGCGGACTAGTTAGCGGTGTGGCTACTGTCATAAAGGCACTAAGTCCATCGACTGAGGTTATAGCAGTGAGTGCAAAGGGTGCACCAGCACTTAAAAACTCATACGATGCTAAGAGTGCCCAAGATACTCTGCAGGTGCGAACCATCGCTGATGGGATCGCGGTGCGAGACACTTCGAGCGTGACTTTGGGGTATATACTCAAAAATGTCGATCACTTCGTAAGTGTAGATGATGCCGAGATAGCTAGTGCGATGCTCTATCTGCTTGAGAGTCAAAAGCTTGTCGTAGAGGGTGCGGGAGCTGTGGGAGTAGCAGCTCTTATGCACGGCAAACTAGAGCACCTAAGTGGCAAAAAAGTAGCCATCGTGCTAAGTGGCGGTAATGTCGATGTGACGCTTCTCTCAGTCATCATCGAGAAGGGTCTGCTCAAGTCTGGTAGAAAGATGAACCTAACAGTCACTCTCATAGATAAACCAGGCTCACTTATGATGCTAACTGAGATACTAAGAGATCTAAATGCCAATATAGTTCAGATCTCATATGATCGCACCGCCATTTCGCTTGACTATGGTGATGCAAATGTGACGCTCTCACTTGAGACAAAAGGGCTTGAGCATCAAGATGAGATACTCTCTAAGCTTAGGGAGCATGGCTATATTAGGTAGTGTTCTCATCTTCGCAAAAGCGAGGGGTCGCTCTCCTTTTTTATGATCTTTACCCCCTCTTTGTATAGCTCCTTGTATCTTCTTAGTTGCTCTACTATATGCTCTGCCATGATTTTGGGAGCATACTGCAACAGATCTACTATCTCTCTAGCCTGCTTTGAGTGACTTGTGTTGTAGCTGTTTGCATACTCGATCTCAAAGCTAAAAAGCTCGCCCTCGCTCACTCCAAGCACCTCTGCTATGTATGGTACAAGCTCGATCTTAAGCTCTCTTTTGCCATAGAGATAGCCCATCACAGTTGGTAGTGATGGCACTTCACCTGTTCTTTTGAGCTTTGGCTCAAGCATTATTAGCCTGCTAGCAAACTCCTGCTTGCTAAGCTCTTTTTCTTCTAGTAGATAGTTGATCTTTTCCCAAACTTCCATTAGATCTGCCTTTGTTTAAGATATATACAATGTTATCGTAGCAAACTACTCAAAACTATCACTATCTTCAAAAAATATAGATATGGGCACATCAAGCAGATATGCTATTTTGTTCAGGTGTTCTATGTTGAAATGGTAGTTTTTGTGGCAGATCTCACAGCAAGAAACAGTAGTTACAGACTTGAAACCCATAGCCAAACTAAGCTTAAGTTGCGTCAATCCTCTAGCTTCTCTTAACTTTTTCACATTTTGCCCAATCTTTTTGTAAAGATTTTGTGTTGAGTTACTATCTAAATCATCTATGTTTTTCAAGTTATAACTTTATATAAGAAGTTTTTAATACTAATGAGTTATAATTTTTTCTTCAACATTTATATACAAAGTTGTGCTATTTACAATTTAAGGAGACCACACAGATGGCTACACCAAAAGTACAAAAGGCTATTAGATAAAGCTAAGGCAGCGGGCATAACAAATCAAGCAGATCTAAACGCACTAGAGGCAGCACTAATAGGCAAGAGTGAAAAAGAGCAAGCCAAAGCTATCAAAAATGCTACTAAAGCATACAAGAAAGCCAAAAAAGCAACAGGTGATGCTTCTTATGCACTAGATGTAGCAAAAGCAGCTAACAACATAGACAAAGCTGTTCAAAAGGCTATCAAA
>JBAYBZ010000011.1:0-79595 GCA_041669045.1 Sulfuricurvum sp.
CTCCGACACATCTGATAACTCCGACACATCTGATAACTCCGACACATCTGATAACTCCGACACATCTGATAACTCCGACACATCTGATAACTCCGACACATCTGATAACTCCGACACATCTGACCCCCTATCTGCTAGTATCGAGATCACAGGCGTTGCAACAGATGGCATCGTAAACATAGAGGAGTCACAGAGCGAAAAAGTAAAAATCATAGGCAGTATCAGCGGTGACATAGATGGCAATGATGTTACAGTTGTTATCACTGTAAATGGAAACGACTATGAAGCGATCATCGATACTGATGGTACTTGGAGTGTAGAAGTTTTGGGATCTGATCTAGTAGCCGACGCAGGGCAGATTGTGAGTGCAGAGGTTAGTGTTGATGATGGCAAAGGTGGCAAGGCTAGTGCGTCGGCTACTAAAGAGTACTCACTAGATCTAGTTGCTCCAGAGGTTACTATTGGTACTGAGAGAAACAGTGATGGTGATGTAGTAGTCAGTGGTTCAACTGAGTCTAACACAACAGTGGCTATCACAGATCCGCAGGGCAACACTTACACAACCACATCTAACGAAGATGGTGATTATACTCTAACTATCCCTGATGGAGTAGATGGAGAGTATAGTGCAACTGCAACTGATAGTGCGGGTAATGAGTCAGATCCAGCAACATCTAACCTAGACACCACTGCTCCAGATGTAACTACTACAACCATAACCATAGATGATATCACAGATGATAACACCATAAATATAGCCGAGGCACAAGGCAAGGTGGTCATTGGTGGAAGTGTTAGCGGAGAGTATAGCGAGGGTGATAGAGTGGTAGTAACTATCAACAACACTGAGTATGAAACCACACTAAACCCAGATGGTAGCTTTAGTGTAGAGGTAGATGGCTCAGATCTAGCAAATGACACTAAAGTAGAAGCGTTCGTAGAGGCAACTGATGCAAGTGGTAACAGAGCTGGGGCTAATAGTATAACTACCACCAAAGAGTACTCACTAGATCTAGTTGCTCCAGAAGCCCTAGCTATCACCGACATAGTTGATGAAACGGGTGATTATAGTAAGGTGATGATGCACGGAAGGGGTGAAGCGGGTGCAACTATAACGCTCTATGCCAAAGATGGTAGTACTTCTGCGGGCAATGCTACAAATGATAGCAACTTCATCGAGGCTACAAGAGATGGTGAAGCCATAACCATAGTCGTGGGCAGTGATGGAAAATGGAGCGTAGATATCTCCAACCTAGACACCACTCCTCTAAATGACAATGAGTTTTTTTATGTCACAGCGACTGATACAGCGGGTAATGTAAGCGAGCCTTCAGAGACTATCCACTACTACCACGGCACATTTACAAACGCACTAACAGAGAGTGAAGATGACTTTGTTATGCTTGGCGATGGAGATGACAAGGTTACTATCAACGCTGATGATGCAAACAACAAGCTAGTTATAGATGGCGGAGTGGGTGAAGATACTGCACTCTTTAAAGGTGCGTTTGGTGAGTATAGCTTAGAGCTAAAAGATGCCAACACCATTATACTAACAGATACTACAAACGGCACAGGCGATGTTGTAGAGCTTCGCCGTTTCGAGACTATCGAGTTTAGCGATGGTAGCTACGATGTAGGAAGTGGCGAGTTTACATCAAATAGTGCGACTTTGGAGCTTAGTGTGGTGGGTGAAATTTACGAGGGTGAAGATATAGCCATCGAAGCGACACTAGATAAACCTGCCAACGAGGCTATGAGCATCACTCTAAGCAATGGCGAAACCATTATCATAGAAAAAGGTGAGCTTAGCGGTAGTGTAAGTTTTGCTAACACAAATGGCGAAGATGTCTATATAGATGCAGAGACTATCACTTATGGCGTAGAGGTTAGTGGCGGAGGGTTTAAGAGCCTTGATGCACCTAGTAGTATAGAGGTGCATATCAAAGATACGCCAGATCTAACTACGGTTGATATAAAAGTGAGTGTTGTCTCAAATGAGATGATCGACAAAGACAACATGGGTGAACAAAGAGGCTACACCATAAAAGCACTAGATGGCTTTGGTAGCGAGGCAGAGCTTGTTAGAAAAGATACAGGCTCAGCGATAGGCTTTGGTGTGTTAAGTAGCGATGAGAGCCTAAATGGAGCAGATAACGCAGTTTATAGCGGACACCCAACAGAGCTAGGAGTGAGAAAAGTTGGCGGTGAGCTGGTAAGTGAGAAGATTGTTGTAGAGTTTGACAATGAGATCAAGTCGCTTGATGTCTCGTTTGCATGGAGAGCAAGTGGTGAGAGTGCGAGAGTGGACTTCTATGACGCTGATGAGCTAGTAGGCTACGCAGTGGTAAGTGGTGGCGGTAGCAGTGATGCACTAGTGGAGTACTTTAAGTCTAATGGCGAGGTGCTAAAGAGCGAGAGTGTAGCTGGCGGAAGTGACACCATAGACGCCTCTTATAGGTTTGAAGTGGGCGATGGCACGACATTTGATAAGGCTATCTTTAGTGCAGCAGGCGAGGGAAGCGACTATCTGATCCACTCCATAGGCTACACTAGAGTAGATAATAGTGGCACTATCATCAAAGATAGCTCTACTACACTTCTAGTAGAGGTGCAAACTGAGCACAAACCAGATCCAGACTATGAAAACCCAACCGCAAGCGTAGAGGTAGATGGTAAAACCTACACCGTAGATCTAGATGAAAACGGTAGAGGTACACTCAAAGTTGTAGTAGATGGTAGCAGTGATGTTGTGGCGAGAGTCGTGGCGGTTGATGCCAACTTTGAAGAGGTTGTGTTTGATGATGCCACGGTTACTTTGGGGCTTTATGATCCCAAGGCAGATGCACCGACTATCACTTTTGAAGATGCAAATGGCGATGAAGATGGCTACATAACTGTAAAAGAGGAGTCGCTTGAGGGTGGAAGTAGTGAAGATAAGAGCGAGGTGAGTGCGAGTGGGGTCTTTATAGTAACTGCTCTAAATGGCATAAGCTTCATAAGCATAGATGGCAAGCAGATAGATCTAGTAAGTGGAGCTACTGCAGAGGTGTCAAATGGTACTATTGAGATCACAAGCTATGATGAGGCGAGTGGTGAAGTTGGCTACACCTATACACTCACTGAGGCACTAGCTCACCCAGAAGCTGGCAAGGATAGTCTAGTGCTAGATCTACCTATCGTAGTGGCAGATAGTATGGGTACTTCTACTACGCGAAGCTTGCTAGTAAATGTAGTAGATGATATACCGCTTGCAAAAGATAGCAGTGTAGATATAGACATAATAGTTAGCGAGATCGCAGTTGGCGGGCTAAAAGCGGGCTTTACAAATATAGTATCTACAAGTGGTAGTAAAAACAACCCATCAAAAGGCATAACCACTAAAAACAGTGATAGTGATAGCTACACCGATGCTATGAGCTGGGGTGGCTCAAAAACGGGCTACACGCTAGTGGACAATGAGTCTCTAAGAGGTCTTGATGCAAGTGTGGCTAGTACGACATTTGAGATAGGAACATTTACACACGATAACTTTGCTATATCATCAAGTAGTGCGACACTAAAGAGTGTAGATCTTGTTGTAGAGTTAGATGTGGTGATCGATGGCAAAACAGAGCATATTAGTCACACTATAAAGCTAGATCACAATGAGACACCAAATAACAATAACACAAAAAGCCACCCTGATAATGATGACATCATCACTATCACAAATGCAAGCTCTATGCAGAGTATAAAAGTGGGCGATCGCGAGTTTAACTTTAAGATAGAGGGCTTTTTAGATCCTACAACAGGTGAAGTACTAACGCAGGTTAGAACCACTGAAGAGAAGTCTAACTCATTTAAACTCTACGCAACGCTAGAGTCTGCAGATGCCCTACCACTAGATGGTGGAAGTGCTCTTAGTATCTATGGTGGCGATGGCGTAGTAGATGCGAGTCATAGTGTTGAGTGGCTAGGAGCTGAGTTGCAAAGTGATGGAAGCTACGAAATGGTAACTGAGTATGGTCTCTTTAGAGGTTACGCTGATGGTAGCTACAACTTTGAGGTGAGTAGAGTCGCGAGAGATAACTTCAAAGCTGGAGAGAATGCTACACTTGAGTTTGACTATAAGGTGGTTGATGCTGATGATGATGAGGCGGTTGCAACTGCTAGAGTAAACCTAAGAGGCAAGGCAATCGGCTCACAAGCTAGCAATGAGGTAGATGAGATAGAGCAAGCACCTACCATCATAGCTGGTAGTAAAAACATACTTGGGCTAGTTGGTCTTGAGCTGTTGAAGTTAGATCTAAACAAACAGGCACTAAATGTCTATGATGTAAATAACAATCTCAAGTCAGTCACCATCTCAACAGGTAGTCTGATCGGGGTAAGTCTTGGTAGCAATACTATAAGCGTGTCTAAAAAGTTAGCTGATGAGCTGGGTCTAAGTATAAGCAGAGAGAAAAAAGGCATACTTATCTTTGGTAACTCACAAAGCCTTACTATAACAGCTAAAGATGGTGGATCTATCGATAACTTAGCCATCAATGAGTTACTTGCGACGCTAACGCTTGACAACGCATTTATAGATGCAGGACTTTTCAACAGCACTCGTATAGTCGCAGAGGATACAACAGGGCTAGTCACCTCTAAGTCACTCGGATCTTTTGTAGATGTATCGCTACTCAACTTTACAGGTAGTAGCAACAATGTTTATGAGGGTAGTAGTGGCAATAATGTCATAAATGGCTCAAGTAAGGGTGATCGTATCTATGGTTATGATGGCAATGATGAGCTTCATGGCGGAGCGGGCAATGATCTAATCCGTGGTGGCAAAGGTGATGATGAGCTTTATGGTGAAGCGGGCAACGACATACTCATAGGTAGTGAGGGTGATGACAAGCTCTATGGTGGTGCTGGCGATGACATACTAGTAATAGACTTCCACACAGATGAGGAGGGCAACCTTGTAGGAGATAGTGTTCTTGATGGTGGAGCTGGTTTTGATATGCTCATACTTGAGAGCAACTACAACATCGACTTTAGCAAGCTAGATGGCTCAAATAACCCGATCAAGTATATGGAGGTAATTGATCTAAGTAGCGGGGCACACAAGCTTACAAATATCTCGATCCAAGATGTGGTCGATATGACAGATGGAGACAATGAGCTTATCATACTAGGTGGTAGTGATGATGCTGTTACTCCTGTGGCGGGCGAAGAGTGGTCTCATGAGGGTGTGGAGACTAAGGAGATTGGTGGAATGGTTCACACCTTAAATATCTATGAGGCTTATAGTGATGAGGGTACTAAAGTCACTGTAAAAGTGGAGCAGGGTATCGATATATAAGCCTACTTTATAGGCACAAGATCACTAGAGAGTTTAAGCACAAAAGCTCTGCTCTCATCTACTCCAAACGCTATAAAGGTGCCATCATTTAGTGGTTTTATATCGCTAAATGATTGGTACTCTAGTGAGCCAAAATGAGCTTGATCCACAAGAGTTAGAGCCTCATCTAGCTTCATCACAAGTGCATCTGTGTCGCTTCCATCAACAACACTTCCACAAGCTATATAGCCATCTTTGGTGCGTTTTAGCCCATTTATCTCGCTTTTGTAGCGACTCTTTATGCTCTTTTGTTTCACTATCTTACCACTTAGATCTACTTGCATAAACCCTAGCTCCTCTAGCGTGATGATGAGGCTATCTTCAGCTAGATCTAGTGCCTTTGGCTTGATGTTGTCAAACTCATTTTTGCTAAGTAGCTTCAGATCTTGATCAAATATATATAGCACCGCTTTAGATTTCGCACTAGCTAGAGCAAAGATGCGATCACCATTTGCCACTACTGATATAGCAGTGTCATCATCTCTTGTGCCAAAACTACGGCTCTTAGCTTCAAGCAAGCTCATATCGTACCTACTAAGTCTTAGATCACTCCCGCCAAAACCAGCACTAAAGGGATCTTTGGCATCAAATGTTGCAGGAGTTGTGCTAAGTGCGTATATGTGATCATTTGTTGTAAAGATCTTGCTTTTTTTACCTAGCTTTATAGTTTTAGCTACTTCTAGATCATCATCTAGTGCAAAAAGAGTCTCATCATCATATATAAAGTAGTAGGTGGAGTTTTTATGTACACTGCCTATGCCACTGATCCCAGATAGATCTAAGATCTTTTTATTTTTTACTTTTGCATCTTGATCATAAAGAGCGTACTCTACTATGGCGTTGGAGCTTTTAAGCGAAGCGAGATAATCATATGCGTTGTGAAAAACTTCGCTTTTAGGAGTGCTTTTTGGGGTGATAGAAAATGACTCAAGGTCATTGCTGTTTGTAGTTATAAGATCAAATGAAAATAGGTTAAGGGTAAGTAGTAAGATGATGGAATGTTTCATAGCTTAGTTTAAGCAAGAAACATTCCAAAAAGCTCTATTTTAGGCTCTCAAAAGGTGCAGTAACAACATTTTTGCGTGTTACAGTGTATGGAACAAGTGCTGCTGCTCTAGCTCTTTTGATCACAGTTGCGATCATATCTTGGTGCTTTTTGCAGTTGCCTGTTAGTCTGCGAGGCATAATTTTATATTTCTCAGATAGTGAGAATCTAAGGGCACCTACATCTTTGTAGTCCATAAATTCAACTTTTGCTTCGCAATATTTGCAGTATCTTTTTTTATACTTTCTTCTTTCTGACATAGGTTTATCCTTGTTGTTTATTAAAATGGTACACGATCATCATCGATGTCTATTTCAGGAATGCTATTTGTACTCTCTCTTGGCTTGCTTGATGGGGCGTTATAGCTAGGCTCATTGTAGCTTTGAGGTGCGTTGTAGCCACCACTTTGTTGGCTAGATCCACCTTGTGGCTTAGAGTCAAGCATCTGCATAGTCTCTACTACCACGGAGTGTTTTGAGCGTTTTTGTCCGCTTTGATCACTCCACTGCTCAAAGTTTAGCCTACCCTCCACTAAGATCTTGCTACCTTTGCGTAGATATTGGTTTGCTACCTCTGCACTTCTAGCAAAAAAGGTTATATCTACAAAGCAGACTTCCTCTTTTTTCTCGTTGTTGTGCGTATATTTGCGACTTGTTGCGATCGCAGAGCTTGCAACTGCCATACCACCTTGAGTGTATCGAAGCTCGATATCTCTTGTTAGGTTGCCAACCAATATAACTTTGTTGTACATAATAGATCCCTTAGTTACTCAGCTGCTGCTACTTCTTCGCTTGGAGCTGGAGCTGTTTCTGCTTTTGGTGCAGATGTTTTGTTTTTTGTTTTTTGTACTAGATCATTCCACGCTTTGATCTCGCGGTTTGTGTCGTACTTGATAGTTACAAATCTTAGTAGATTTTCATTGATCCTAAAGCGTCTCTCGATCTCTGCGATAGCAGATGGAGCGGCGGTGTAGTAGATAACTTGAAAAAAGCCTCTCTCGCTTTTGTCGATAGGATATGCGAGTTTTCTCATACCCATAGCGTCAGAAACTGCAATCTCAGCACCGTTTGAAGTGATAATCTCTTCAACTTCAGCGATGTTAGCTTGGATCTCTTCTGCGGTAAGTGTTGGTTTTACGATAATTAGGTTTTCGTAATTTCTCATATAGAGTCTCCCTTTTGGTAGTGCCGTTATGGCGAAATTTCCCTTTCGGATATGTATATATCAGACGCATCTGATACAAAGAGAAAGGAACAGCGGATTTTACATAAAAAATACTTAATTTATGATGATTTTATAATAGTTGATGTACCATAAACGATGGCAAAAACAAAAAAAACTTCACCAAAACAGAAAAACTCATCAAAACTACTCTATATCGTATGGTTTTTAGGCACGATTTTAGTCTCGTTTTTGATCTTTACAGCGGGATATTATGCAGCAAAAGATGAGCAAAAAAGCACACCACAACCTAAAAAAGAGCAACTAACTAGCACGCCAAAAAGCTCAGATCTAAACAGCAGGCTAAAAGATGTACTAAAAAAAGAGCCAACCTCAAAAAAAGAGTCAAAAACGGAGCTAAAAAAGCTAGAAGTAGATCCTAAAAAGCCACAAGAGGTTAAAAAAGATCAAAATATAACGCTAGAAACAGACAAGATCGAAGCAAAAAAGATATATGAAGATGCCACTCATGAGATCGACACCACCACTCCCATAGAGCCTATCAAGCGAGAAAAAAGCACTCTAAGCTCAAAACCGCGACTCGCCATCATCATCGATGATGTAAGCACTGCAAAGCAGGTGGAGGCGATCAAAAAGATAGGGATTGTCTCAACTATGTCGTTTTTACCACCTAGTAACTCCAGACCAAACTCGCATACTCACGCTAAGAGCGAGCCTTTTTATATGGTGCATCTACCTATGGAGGCACTAAACTACAACGGCGAAGAGCCACATACGCTAAGGGTTGGCGACTCAAAAGAGCAGATCTCAAAAAGGCTTGATGCCATAGTGGAGCTTTTTCCGAGTGTGAAGTATATAAACAACCACACAGGAAGCAAGTTTACATCAAATGAAAAGGCGGTTAGTAGCCTCATAGCGGAGCTTGATAAGCGTGGCATAAAGTTTGTAGATAGTAGAACCATAGCTAGCTCAAAAGTGCCTCAAGTGATGAAAAAACTAGGTCGAGCGTATGTCGCTAGAGATGTGTTTTTGGATCATGAACAGAGCAAAGAGTATGTCAAAAAGCAGATCAAAGAGGCGATCAGAGTAGCAAAAGATCATGGTAGTGCCATAGCGATCGGACACCCTCATAAGAATACACTAGAGGCTCTAAGAGAGTCTAAAAAACTGCTTGAGAGTGTGGAGCTAGTACGCATAGATGAGATGTTTTGATGGCTATACTCTCTTGTGAAGTAGAGGAGTTTAAGCTACTAAAAAAGCACCCTAAAGCCCTGCACTACGAGGGAGATCTAGCTCTTTTGGAGCATAAAAAGATCTCCATAGTAGGCACTAGAAAGCCTAGCTTATATACCCAGCACACCATACTACATCTCGCCTCTATGCTAGCCAAAAGTGGAGCTTGCGTAGTGAGTGGTGCTGCTCTTGGGTGCGACGCATTTGCTCACAGAGGTGCAGGGAGTGCTAGCACCATAGCAGTTCTTCCGTGTGGTGTGGATCTTTACTATCCTGCAACCAATAGATCTCTGTTAGAGAGCATCGCAAGAGATGGTCTGCTGCTTAGTCAGTTTGATCTAGGTTTTGAGGCAACACCGTGGAGTTTTGTAGCACGAAATGAGCTTGTGGTGGCACTTGGCGAAGTGCTAGTAGTAGCTGAGGCAGATCTAAAGAGTGGCACTATGCGAAGTGTGGAGTTTGCACTTAGTATGGGTAAGCAGATCTTTGTTTTGCCACATAGGCTAGGCGAGAGTAGAGCAACCCATGAGCTTTTAAAGAGTGGCGAGGCGAGTGCCATACACGATATAGATGAGTTTGTGGAGTGGTTTTGTGGTAGATCTAGCAGGGTTATAGAAGATAGCTTTTTGGAGTTTTGCAAAAGTAGTCCCACTTATGATGAGGCACTATCTAAGTTTGCTTCAAGAGTCTATGAGGCGGAGCTAAGCGGTGAGATCGTTGTGCAAAATGGTAGAGTTGTGCTAGCTTAGAGTATAAGCATAGCATCGCCATAAGAGTAGAAGCGGTACTCTTTTTGCACCGCCTCAGCGTATAGATCTTGAGCTTTTTCTAGCCCTACAAAAGATGCTACCAACATAAGTAGAGTAGATCTAGGAAGATGGAAGTTGGTAAGTAGATGATCTACTCTTGTGGGAGGATTTTGCGGGTGCAAAAATAGATCCGCTTCGCCACTTAGCTTGTTACTATGTCTCACAAAGTACTCTACACTTCTTGTGGAGGTTGTCCCTACACAAAGAAGCTCTTTATCGCTCTTTATTAGCTCTTTTGCCTCGCTTGAGATGGTGTAAAACTCGCTGTGCATTGGGTGATCTAGTATGTTTTCGCACTCCACAGGCTTAAAAGTACCGCTTCCTATATGTAGCGTCACAAAGGCGTGGGTGTGTCTAGCGGTGGTTTTGGCAAATAGATTATCGCTAAAGTGAAGCGACGCCGTAGGGGCGGCAACTGCTCCGCTATGTTTGGCAAAAACGCTCTGATACATCGCCTCATCTTCTTTGGTGTCAGCTCTATCTATGTAGGGTGGTAGTGGTGTGTGACCCACAAGATCTAGTAGTGGCAAAAGCTCCTCAAATCGTAGCACTCTATCTTGGTGGTAAAACTGCACTACGCGACTGCCATCGCTTCTTAGATCTACTACACTTGCTATAAGATCTTGACTAAACTTAAGCGTCGAGCCAGATCTAACTCTGCCTTTTATATAGACGCTGATATTTGTAGCATCGAGAGGTTTGTTTATGAGTAGCTCGCACTTGCCACCACTTGTCTTATGCCCAAAAAGCCTAGCTTTGATCACTTTTGTATCGTTAAATATAATGGCACTTTCTAGCGGTATAAACTCTAGTAGATGTGCTATGGTAGTGTGTGTAATAGTGTTTGAAGAGCGATCATAAACCAAAAGCTTGGCACTCTCTTTAGGATCTGCTGGGTGCGTGGCTATGAGGTGGGGTGGGAGAGTGTAGTCATAGCTAGAGGTTTGTAGCAACTGCTACTCCTCTGCTGAAGCTGGGTTTACCGCCCTTACTATGAGGATCGAAACTCCATAAAGGATAGTTAGAGGGATCGCCATGAGTGTTTGCGTAACTATATCTGGCGGGGTGAGAAGTGCTGAAAATATAAATATAAGTACAATAGCGTAGCGAAATGACTCAACCATTTGGCGATCGTTTAGTAGTCCCATAAGTGCTAAAAAGTACGCAAAGATCGGTAGCTCAAATGAGATGCCAAACCCAAACATAAGCTTGGTAAAAAAGCCGACATAGTCTTCAATGTTGATAAGCGGAGTAAACTGAAAGCTGCCAAACTGTATGAGGAACTGAAAACCAAATGGAATGACTACATAGTAGGCAAATAGCACACCGATGAGAAACATAATAGTTCCACCGAGTATGAATGGTAGTACCATCTTTTTTTCATTGGCATATAGAGCTGGGGCGATAAACGCCCAGATCTGGTACAAGATCACAGGAAACGCTCCTATAAGTGCTGCAAAAAGTGAGACTTTAAGTGCCATAAAAAACGCCCCGCCCACTTGGTGGGTGGTGATCATTCCCTCTGCTGCCTTGATGGAGTCGCGACCTACAAACTTAAGTGCTTCATCGAGCGGGGCTATGATCCATGAGAGTATCTCTTGGTTAAATGTAAACATAACTATAAAGGCGACAAAAAGCGATGCCACCGATATAACAAGGCGTCTTCTAAGCTCTGCTAGATGAGGGATAATCTCTTCAAACATTCTTGCTCTCCTCTTGCGGGAGTGTTACCTCTTTGGGTTTATGCGTCTCTTGTGGTTCATCTTTTGGTGAGTCAAAGAGTGAGTCAGCTTCTAGTGATGCCATTTTCTTTAGATCTGTGGCTTGGTTTAGCTTAGCTTTTGCATCTTCTAGCTCTTTTTTGTAGCTTTGAGCCTCCTCTTTTAGGCTTTTGATCTGAAGCTCTTCTTCAAAACTGCTCTTTACACTGTTGATAGTCTCTTTTGTGCTTTTGAAAAATTTGGCGATTTTGACCATAGTAGATGGTAGTTTTTCAGGCCCTAAAAATATGATGGCAACAACGGCGATCATGATGATCTCTGATAGACCCATATCAAACATAAAAAATCCTCATAAAATTATATAGTTGGTGATTTTATCTAAAGAAAAATTAAACTACGATATAAAGAGGGCAATTTCGTCCGCAAGCAGGTAGTCTAGTGTGTAGAGTTTGTCATTTTTTTGGTAGATCTTACCCTCTTCTAGTAGTACTCTTACTCGCTTTAGCTGCTCCTTATTTAGGTATCTCATCTCTATGCCTACACAAGATCTAAGTGCCAAAAACAGCCTCTCAAAGTTTTGCATCTCTCCATCTAATGCTTCAAGTTTATGGTGCAGAGGATCTGCTATATACTCCTCGATAATGGTGTTAGGATAGTAGCGAGTGCCACCACGCATGCCAACTGCTCCTGCACCCACACCGATGTACTCCCTGTACTCCCAATAACCACGGTTGTGTAGGCACTTGTATGTGCCAAAGCTTGAGATCTCATAGTGCTCAAAGCCCCTCTTTTTGATCTCATCTATGACAAACTTTGCAAGAGCGAGATTATCATCACTCATATGTGGTTTTTTCTCAAAAACAGTGCCCTCCTCGATGCTTAGAGCGTAGGCACTTATGTGATCTATGCTAAAACTAAAAGCACTCTCTATGTCACTTAGAAGTAGCTCTTTTGTGTCATTTGCCACACCATAGATGAGATCTAGTGATATATGCTCAAATCCTGCCTCTTTGGCGTTTGAGAGAGCCTCTTTGGCTTGTATAGAGTTGTGTGCTCTTCCTAGTAGCTTTAGTTTTTTATCATCAAAGCTTTGAACGCCAAAGCTTATGCGGTTTACTCCATAAGATCTCATCTTTTTTTGCCACTCTAGCGAGGCACTATTTGGGTTTGCTTCGGTTGTGATCTCTGTGTCATCTCTGATGTAGGGGCGAAGTGTTTTAAAAAGCTCCTCATAGAGTGAGGCATCGACGCAAGATGGGGTGCCACCACCTATAAAGATGGAGCTAAGAGCAGATGGGGCGTTTTCTAGCTCAAAGCTTAACTGCCTAAGGAGTGCTCTCATATACTCCTTTTTGAGTCCAAACTTATCTACATAGGTATTAAATGCACAGTAGTGGCATTTGGAGTCGCAAAAGGGTATATGTATATATAGTAACACTATTTAGAGAGGCTATTGAGTGTAACTATAATCTCGTCCATTTTATCGCTGATTAGCCCCACTTGATTAGATATATCGTTGATCTCATCGGCGTTGCGATTTAGCGTATCGGAGCTTTCTGTTATGCTCTGTATAAGCACATTTGTCGTTGCTGCACTCTCTGCTAAGCTCTTTTGAGTTCGCTCTGCAAGTTTTCGCACCTCATCAGCAACAACCGCAAAGCCTCGTCCATGCTCACCCGCTCGTGCAGCTTCGATGGCAGCATTTAGTGCAAGCAAGTTTGTCTGCTCTGCTATCTCGCCGATGGTTGCTAGTATGGTTTTTGTCTCGTTTGCGTTACTTACAAGAGTTTGTAGTCCATAAACCATCTCATTTTCTTTGCTAGAAGCCTCATGTATGCGATTAACTGCCAAGCCTATCATATCTTTTAGCTCTTGTATGGTTGAGTTTGTGATCTCCTCAACTGTGGCATTTAGCCTTGATGCGGACTCCAAGATCTCGTTGCGACTCGCCTCGTTTTGGCTCTTCATATCGCTTAGTGCTTCACCAAGAGTGTTGATGTTTTCTAGTAGATCTGCCATTTTTGCTTCGACTTTGATCTCAGCTCGCTGTGAAAACTCACCTCTAGCAAACTTTTGAAGTGTAGTAATTGCTAGATCTAGGTTCTTCTCAGAGTGGCATAGCATCTGATTTAGCGAGTTTTTAAGCACATGTACATATGGAGTTTTGCTATCTGAGAAGACTCTACAACTATAATGACCTTTGGCGACTTTATCGGCTAGTAGCACCATCTCGCCCGCAACTTTAGAGTCCTCCAAAACCGCGTCACGATGGGCTTTTATGACGCTATTTAGACTCACTGCTAGTGGATCTTTGTTATTGTGTATACGATCTAGCTGGTTTCGCTGAAATGTCAAAAGCTCATTTAGTCCATCGATCTTCTCTCCAACGATGTTGTTTGATGCTGTTGCATTTAGCTTACCAAATGTAAACGCTCCACCAAATAGAAAAAACGCGATAATCGCACTTATGTAAGGGTTTTTGACAAAAAATAGTGACGCAATTAGTGCAACAAAAAGTGCAGTTGCAAGTGCATTTCTTTGAAGTGATGTCATACTGATGCTCCATATTCACGCTTATAAAGCTCTTTTGTTTCGGCTATCTCGTTAGCGGAGGGTTTGCGTCTGCATGACATATAGACCTTCTCTTTTCTCACTTCATCATACATCGGATAGACAGTTGCATAGACCCAGTAGTATCCACCATCTTTTGAGCGGTTTTTGATGTAACCTGTCCAGATCTTATCACTTTGGATAGTCTCCCAAAGCGACTTAAACGCCTGTTTTGGCATATCTGGGTGTCTTACAATGTTGTGAGGTTGTCCTACAAGCTCTTTTAGCTCATAGCCTGCAACTTTACAAAAATCATCATTGGCAAACAGTATCCTGCCCTTTGCATCTGTTTGTGAAACCAAAAAATCATCTGTTTTTAAAACATACTCTTGCACTTTGCCTCCTTTGACAAAATCTAACATTTTCTAATTGTATCATAAAGTTGAGGATTTACATAAGTTTAAAATCAAAATGAGTATAATTGCGAAAATTTAAGTTAAGAAAAAATATGCAAAAAGATCGCTTATATAGACCAAATGTTGCAGTGGTGATTCTCTCAAGTGCTTACCCGCAAAAAAAGGAGATCTTTTTGGCTCAGAGGTGCGATCTTAAGGGTGTTTGGCAGTTTCCTCAAGGTGGTATAGATGATGGTGAAGAGCCACTAGAGGCGATGTTTAGAGAGCTTAGCGAGGAGATTGGTACAAGCGAGGTGGAGCTTATAGCGGAGTATCCGCGGTGGCTAAGCTACGACTTTCCTACTCGCATAGCTCAAAATATGACCCCATTTGTGGGGCAAAAACAGCGATACTTTTTAGTGAGGCTAAAAGATGACTCGCTTGTTGATATAGCTACGAGTGAGCCAGAGTTTGATGCGTTTAAGTTTGTGCAAGTTGAGGAGGTTTTGTCGCTGGGTGCTAGCTTTAAAAAAGATGTGTATAGTGAAGTGATAGATTATTTTATGCAAAAAGGGTATTTGTAGATGCTAATAGTTCAAAAATATGGTGGCACAAGTGTAGCAGATCTTAGTCGCATACAAAATGTTGCTAATAGAGTTGCAAAAACAAAAGATGCTGGAAATGGCGTCGTGGTGGTGGTTTCGGCGATGAGCGGAGAGACAAACAAGCTCATAGGCTACGCTGAACACTTTAGTAAAAACGCATCAAGAAGTGATATGGATATGCTTCTAAGCTCTGGCGAGAGGGTAACTGCGGCACTGCTCTCTATCGCACTAAATGAGATGGGGTATAAAGCGGTGTCGATGAGTGGGCGAAAAGCGGGTATAGTGACCGATACACACCACACAAAAGCTAGGATCCAAAACATAGATCCATCGGTGATGCAAACAGCACTTGATGATGGCAAGATAGTCGTAGTGGCAGGGTTTCAAGGGGTAAATGAGAGAGGTGAAGTTACAACTCTAGGTCGTGGTGGGAGTGATCTATCTGCCGTGGCGATCGCAGGGGCACTAAAAGCTGATGCGTGTGAGATCTACACCGATGTAAATGGGATCTATACAACCGATCCTCGCATAGAGCCAAAGGCAAAAAAACTAGATGTGATCTCCTATGATGAGATGCTAGAGCTTGCTTCGCTTGGTGCGAAGGTACTGCAAAATCGCTCCGTGGAGCTAGCTAAAAAACTAAATGTAAACCTCGTTACTAGAAGCAGTTTTAGTGATGAAGAGGGGACTTTAATAACTAAGGAAGAGAGTATCATGGAAAAACCGTTAGTAAGTGGGATCGCACTTGACATCTCACAAGCAAGAGTGTCACTTGTAGGGCTAAATGATCGCCCTGGGATTGCATCAGAGATATTTAACGCTCTAGCAAAGGGTGGGGTAAATGTCGATATGATCATACAAAATGTGGGGCATGATGGTAAAGCAGATATCGACTTTACAGTGCCTGTGGGAGATCTTAACGACGCTAAGAGGATCACAGATGAGTTTTTGGCGAAAAAAGAGGTCGATGAGGTGAGCTTTGATGAGAATATCTGTAAAGTCTCAATCGTTGGTGTGGGTATGAAGTCACACTCTGGAGTTGCTGCAAAGGCGTTTGCAACTATGGCAGATGAGAACATAAACATAGGTATGATCTCAACTTCAGAGATCAAGATCTCAATGGTAATCGATGAGAAGTATGCAGAGCTTGCAGTTAGAGCACTTCATAACGCTTACGAGCTAGATAAGTAGATAGCGTGCAAGAGTTTGCTCAGTGGAGTTTAGATGCGATCCGTGAGGAGAGTGGCTCTCTTAGTTGGTTAGAGGAGAGTCGCTTTTTGTGGACTACATCGACTTCACAAGCACTTGGGCAACTCCTAGATGCAAAGACCATCATACTCATAACTGATGAGAAACGAGAGTGGTTTGGGCAATATATGATCGAGCATATAAATAGCTCAAGGGTGGAGAGACCACTTATTGCAGTAGTTAAGATAGAGTCCTTTTTTCCTCACTTTTGTAGCGTTGTGCAAAAGAGTACGCTTGATGCACTAGAGAATATGCTTGATCTTGCATTTAAGGGGGAGTACTTCTTCTTTTATGTGGGCAAGGGCGATGATAGAAGAGCCGAGATCGCAAAACGGCGAGATAGTAGCTATATGTGGCTCTTTGATGAGGAGTATCTCAACGCTTTTTCTCTAAAGTCATACGATAAAGAGCTAGATATAAAGCTTTTGCAACTCTTTAGACTGCTAGATCGCTCCATCGATGCGACCATCTATGGCGAGGTGGAGCTTGGAAGCTAGCACTATATTTATCACCAAAGATATAGAGCAAAAGGTCAGCTCTCTTAGATCTCATGGCGGTAGAGTGGTGGTTTTTTACTATGAAGATGAGTTTCTCATAGAGCACTCCAGAGAGGTCGTAGCTGAAGCCTATGTAGCAGAAGAGGAGATGAAGTATATAGTACTAGCCTCTAAAAAGTTCAACGAGTATGCACAAAATGCTCTGCTAAAGATAGTCGAAGAGCCACCTCGCAACATCTGCTTTTTTATAGTTGCACCCTCGCGAGATGCACTCTTGCCAACGGTAAGATCAAGGCTTGCGATCAAGATAGAAAAGAGAGAAGATCGAAGCCTTGGAGAAGCTATAAACTTCAGCAAAAACTCACTTAGCGATATGTTTGAGATACTAAAGTCCTTGCGTCACGCTAAGCGAGATGAGGCAAAAGTGCTCATAGAAGATCTACTAGCTAAGCTTACAAAAGATGGCGTGGTGCTTAGTAGTAGGCAGTTGGAGGGGTTTAGCTTGGCTCTAAGAGCACTACACCTAAATGCAAGTGTGCAACCAACTGTGGCGATGCTTTTTGCTTCACTGCTAGCTAAAAAGTGAGGCTTTATGAGAGTTGAGGTTTTAAATAGAGATCTAGATCTAGTGGCAAAACTAAAGGCTCTTGGTGTTGATGGTGGTGGAGTTAAGATCTTAGAAGCAAAGTCTAAGCTTAGCATCATCTACATAGCTGGGCTTAAGGTGGGTGCGGCAAATATACTAAAACAAGATGCACTTAGCATCGGAGCGGATCTTGCTGTGCCTCGCGGGACAGTAATAGCTAAAGAGCCACTAGTTGATGCCATACTTATAGCAAGCAAGAAGCATTTGAGGCTTCTTAGCCGTAAGCTTCTAGCTCAACCATTTGGACTAAAGAGACTAGCTGGTGAGCTTACAAAGATAGCGAGTGTGCAGATGCCTGCAAAAGTCGAGGTGATGGGCGTTGTAAACGCAAATGATGATAGCTTTTATAGTGGATCTAGGTTTAAAAGTAGTGACGCTATAATCAAGCTAGAGCAGATGATAGATGAAGGTGCAGATATCATCGATCTAGGCGGTGTCTCATCAGCTCCAAAGAGTAAGAGTGTGAGCGAAGATGAGGAGCTTGAGCGAGTAAGACCCGTAGCAGATGCCATCTATGAGCAGAGATTGTATAATCGAGTAAGTTTTAGCATAGATAGCTACTCACCGAGTGTCATCTCATATGCGTTGGAGCGTGGTTTTAGTGTAGTCAATGATATAACGGGACTAAGAGATGAGCGAGTGTGTGCTTTGGCATCGCAGTACGACGCAAAAGCGGTGATGATGCATATGCTAGGAGAGCCTCAAACTATGCAGGATAACCCACACTATGAGAGTGTGCTAAGCGATATATATGGCTTTTTTGCACAGAGGCTTGAGATGGTAGAGAAGTTTGGCATAAAAGATGTGATCTTAGATGTGGGCATAGGGTTTGGCAAAACAGTTGAGCATAACCTTAAGCTCATCAGAGATCTTGAGCACTTCCTAACTCTTGGTAAAAGCCTACTTGTAGGGGCTTCTAGGAAGTCGCTCATCGGCAAGATCGATGGATCTGGTGCAGAAGATAGGCTTGGTGGAACTCTGGCACTGCATCTTGAAGCGGTACGAAATGGAGCGTCTATTATAAGAGTTCATGATGTAAAAGAGCATGTGCAGGCTCTAAAGGTGCATAAAAGTATCCATAGCGTATAATCGTGTGATAAAAACATCACATTGGAGCTGTGTATGAGACTACCTAGAGTAGGTGAGGTGGCAACGCTTGATGTTGCAAAGATAGATATCGATGCAACCCTAAAAGATGCCGTGGAGAAGATGTGTCTTGATGGACACTTAAATATTATCGTCGAAAATAACCTTGAGTACTATCTCATAAGCGTAAATGATGTTTTGAGACAAAAGATAGAGCAAAAAGATCTAACAACTCCCATAAGAGAGCTAGATCTAAAGCAGATCCCAAGTGTATCAAAAGATACAAACATAGTTGAGGCGATCCGCACTATGGGGTGTAGTAGCGAGTATGCAAGCGTTATAAATGAAGATGGAACGCTTTTTGGGATCATAAGCCATCTTGATGCTGCAAGTAGCGTAGATCCGCAAACTCTTATGAGTAACTTTTGTCTAAATGACTTTGTCAATATGGGCAGGCGAGTGCGATGGGTCAAAAAGCAGATGCCAACCATCGAGGTGCTAAGAGATATACTTGAGCGAAGAAGTGGCGGGGCTATGATCGTTGAAGATGGCAAGCCTGTTGGGATCTTTACATCGCGAGATGTGATGCGGGTTGTGAGAAAAAACCTAGATATATCTCTGCCAATAAGTGCTCATATGTCATCACCTGTAAAGACTATTAGCAATAGATATAGCATAAGCGATGCTTTGAAGTTTTTAAAAGATAAAGAGTATAAGCGGGTAGTTGTTGTCGATGAAGATGGAGCTTTGCTGGGTATGATCGACAAAAAAGAGCTACTTGCGATGACCTACTCAAGATGGGCGAGTCTGGTAAAAGAGCATCAAAATGAGCTAGATGAGCTAAACAAAATGCTACTAGATAAGAGCCGTGAGTTTGAGCACTCCGCCTCACGAGATCCGCTAACACAGCTATATAATCGTAAAAAGTTTGGCACTCTTTTTGAGATCGCACTTATCGACATAAGGGCTAGAGAAGGGGTTGGAGCTGTTGCGATTTTGGATATAGATCACTTCAAAAAGATAAACGATACACATGGGCACAATGTCGGTGATGATGTGCTTGTGGAGATGGCAGAGATCTTAAAGGCAAGTGTGCGAAGTCAAGATATCGTCGCTAGATGGGGTGGTGAGGAGTTTGTGCTCTTTTTGCCATCTGTGGATCATATGCAGGCTAAGAAGATCTTAGAAAAACTAATAGATAAGATTGAGCGTCATAGCTTTGCGGGTTGCGACGGAGTAACTGCTAGTGTTGGCGTTAGTAAACTTCGCTATGAAGATGATCTAAGAAGTGCGATAGGTAGAGCCGATGAGGCTCTATATATGGCTAAAAATGGTGGTAGAAACCAAGTAGTAGCTATCTAAATAGGCGATCTAGTAGCTTGTTTGCTTTGTTGATGAGCTTTTTGCCATCCTCGCTTTCCAAAAACTCCTCTAGATCTATGCTCACTTTTGGTGAGGCTAGATCGCCTGATACTTTTGCTTCAAGATCACTACTACCAACTTGAAGCTTAAAGGTGGAGTCGATGAGTGAGTTTTCTCGCTCTATGATGGCGTCTGTGGTGGCAAGCGATACCTCTTTACTAGATAGATCTAGATCAAAGTTCACGATATCTTTTGTGATATTTGCATCGATGTTGCCACTAAAAAGCTCCTTGTATGGCTCTACTTTAGTAAATTTGGCTACTTGATCAAAGAGGTTGTTTTTGCCAAATGAGCCATCTTTTAGATCAAGGTGAGCTACTCCACTCTGGCTTAAGAGGTTATACTCTACATCTGCATCAAGCGTAGCATCGATGATCTCGTTTTGCCCCAACATATAGAGGATCTTAGTGCTACTAAGAGATCTGCTTTTAAGGCTTAGATCATCATTTAGTAGCTTTAGTTTGGTGCCTAGGTTGGCGATGGTGGCGTCTATCTCAAGATCACTCGCAGCTTTGATGGTGCTGTCGATATCAAGCGAGCCTCTAAGCTTTATGGGTGTGATAAACTCAAGTCTCTCCAACGCGTTTATGTAGATCTTTGCATCTGCACTTAGTGAGCCGTTGTGTATGTTGTAGAGTATGCGAGGGGCGGTTACTTTAGCTAGCGTGGAGTCGATGCTAGCTTCGGTGAGTGCCTCGTTTGCCCTTAGCGTTGTTAGTGCATTGAGGTTAAATATGGTGCGAGGTGGGGCTTTTTCAAACTCAAACTCGTTTTGCATAACGCTACTATCTAAGATCCCATCATCTATGGTGGTGATCACCTCTCCTCGTAGGCTTTTTTCTTTGGCATCAAATATCTTTGCATCGATGCTTAGTTTGCCATCAGCGTAGTGAGGTTTGCCTAGCATATGAAGTAGCTCTGCAAGGCTTAGATCTACTGCTTTTAGATCTAGATCTTTAAGAGTAAAGTTTTTGAGCGTTGCTTTTGCATTTGTGTGTGAAGAGGCGAGATCACTTAGTGCGGTGATCTTTAGATCTGCCTCATTGCCTTTGATCTCTCCGCCAACTCTCAACTCCCCTCTAAGCTCACCCCCGCTCAAAAGTGCTAGATCTTTTGCATCTAGTAGATATGTAAGATCTGCTTTTAGCGGTTCAGGTGTGATAGTGCCATCTGCTTTGAGATCAAACAGAGCCGAGGTGGCGTAGGAGTTAAGAGCGATGTGTGAGCCTAGTAGATCTGCTTTTATCTCAATGTTTAGGCTTGGTGATGGTATGGTGATGTTTAGATCTTCTTGGATTAAAGTGGCATTTAGCAGGGCGTTACTTGTTGTGATGCGAGCTTTGCCATCAAGAGCTTTAAAGTCTTTGATATTTACATCGATGCTAAGATCCCCCATCGCGTATGGTTTAGCACCCGCTAGAGCAAGTAGATCCTCTATGCGAAGAGAGTTTGAGCTAAGCGTGATGAGTGTGGGGTAAAACTCCTCTAGCTCCACTCGCAGTGGTAGAGTGTTGCCAGCGATGTTTAGCTTGCCATCAACCAGAGTGGAGTGCATATCTCCGCTAACTTTAAACTCCGCGTCCACTCGCTCTTGTAGCTCTAGGTTTGCAAGCTCGCTTAGCTCACTAGGGCGAGGCAGATCTAGTGTTGCTAGCAGATCATAGCTTGAGCTAAAGAGTGAGTATGTGCCATCGACTGTGACGCTGTTGCTTGGGGTTGGGTAGTAGGTGAGGTGGTAGCTACTATGTGTGAGCCTAAACTCCTTTAGTGTACCGTTTTTGCCTATGTTTTTGTTGATGTTATCCTCTAGCAAGCCTCTAAAAAGTGAGTTGCCAATGGGTGTAAAAAGTGCTATATATATGGTTGCAAATATTAAAACTATGAGCAGGAGAGTGATCTTTAGTATCTTCATAAAAACCTCGTAAGTTGATATGCAATGATACTAAAAGATAGCAAATATATATGAGTTGATATGATTAGGCTCAAGTTAGTTGATGCTTTATGATTAAACTAGACTTGACATTGTTACACTCAATGTTGTATAATTTCGCATCTTTGTTAGAAAGGAGAGGCTTTATATAGAATGTCAAACGAAATAAACGAAGATCTAAAAGATGAAAACCAGCTCTTAGATGAGGCGGAAGCTGAAGCACAAGCGGTTGAAAATGAGTTCGACCTGCTTCAAGCTGAGCTTATAGAGCTAAAAGATAAGTACGCAAGAGTTCACGCCGACTTTGATAACATCAAAAAACGGCTTGAGCGAGAAAAATATGTGGCACTAGAGTATGCAAATGAGAAGTTTGCAAAGGACTTGATCCCCGTGCTTGACTCGCTAGATGGGGCTTTAGGCTCGCTTGAGAGTGAACTTTCACCTGAAGAGTTGTACGCCAAGCTAAAAGAGGGGATAGAGCTGACACACAAGCAACTCCTCTCTGCGTTGGAGAAAAATGGTGTCACAAAAGTGGATCATAGTGAGAGTTTTGATCCAAATATACACAATGCAGTGCAGAGTGTAGATAGTAACGAGGTAGAGAGTGGGCAGATCGTGCAGACTTTCCAGACGGGCTATAAGTACAGAGATAGAGTGCTTCGCGAGGCGATGGTGGTTGTTGCGAATTAATTCGCAACAACGGAAAACAGAGTACGGATTATAGAAAACAGAAGTGCGACTAAAGTCGCACAGAGCACCAAAGGTGCGGGAGCCTTCCGCTGAGGAAAACTTAGCGTTAGCGTAGCGAATCGGGACTTGTTCTGATCGCGTATTGGAATTGATGCTTTAGCATCAGAGCACCAAAGGTGCGGGAGCCTTCCGCTGAGGAAAACTTAGCGTTAGCGTAGCCAAGCGGAGCTTTGCTTCGTTGGCGTAATAAATAATAGTAATAAGGAACTAAAAAATGAGTAAAGTAATAGGAATAGATTTAGGAACAACAAACTCTTGTGTAGCAGTTTATGAGGGTGGTGAAGCGAAGATTATCCCAAACAAAGAGGGTAAAAACACAACTCCATCAGTTGTAGCATTTACAGATAAGGGCGAGGTTTTAGTGGGTGATCCAGCAAAAAGACAAGCAATCACTAACCCAGCAAAAACCATCTCTTCGATCAAGCGAATCATGGGTCTAATGATGAATGAAGAAAATGCCAAAGAGGCACACGATAAGGTAACTTACAACATCGTGGATAAAGATGGCATGGCAGCAGTTGATGTTGATGGCAAGATCTATACACCTCAAGAGATCTCAGCTAAGATCCTCTCAAAACTCAAAGAGGACGCGGAGTCATACCTAGGCTCAAGCGTGAGTGATGCAGTTATCACTGTGCCAGCGTACTTCAATGACGCTCAAAGAAAAGCGACAAAAGATGCAGGAACGATCGCAGGGCTAAATGTACTTCGCATCATCAATGAGCCAACAGCTTCAGCTCTAGCTTATGGGCTTGAGAGCAAGGGTGATGAGAAAGTGCTTGTTTATGACCTAGGGGGCGGGACATTTGATGTTACGGTGCTTGAGATCTCAGATGGTACTTTTGAAGTACTAAGTACTGATGGTAACGCGTTTTTGGGTGGAGATGACTTCGATAACAAGATAGTTGATTTTTTAAATGATGAGTTTAAATCATCTCACGGGATCGATCTGAAAAATGACAAAATGGCACTTCAAAGGCTAAAAGATGCTGCTGAAAATGCTAAAAAAGAGCTATCTAGCTCAAGTGAAACAGAGATCAACCTGCCATTTATCACTATGACTCAAGCTGGTCCACAGCACTTAGTGATCAAGCTTACTCGTGCGAAGTTTGAAGCGATGATCGACTCACTTTTGGGCGAGACTATTGGACACATAAAAGTAGCACTAAAAGATGCAGATCTAAGTGCTGATGAGATTCAAGAGATCATTATGGTTGGGGGTTCAACTCGTGTGCCAAAAGCTAGCGAGATGGTCTCAGCTCACTTTGGTGGCAAAAAGCTAAACAAAGGTGTAAACCCAGATGAGGTAGTAGCTGCTGGTGCGGCGATACAAGGTGGTGTGCTTAGAGGCGATGTGAAAGATGTACTTCTGCTTGATGTTACACCGCTCTCACTTGGGATCGAGACACTTGGTGGAGTAGCAACTAAGATCATCGAAAAAGGTACAACCATACCTGTGAAAAAGTCGCAAGTCTTCTCAACCGCAGAGGACAACCAACCAGCAGTTAGCATAAGTGTAGTGCAGGGTGAGAGAGAGTTTGCAAGAGATAACAAGTCGCTTGGGCTTTTTGAGCTTCGTGATATCCCAGCAGCTCCTCGTGGTGTGCCACAGATCGAGGTTACTTTTGACATCGACGCAAACGGGATACTAACAGTTAGCTCAACTGACAAGGGTACAGGCAAGTCACAGTCTATCACCATCAGTGGATCTTCAGGGCTAAGCGATGAAGAGATCGAGAAGATGATCAAAGATGCAGAGATGCACAAAGCTGAAGATGGCAAGCGAAAAGAGCTAGTTGAAGCTAGAAATAGTGCTGATGCTCTTATAGCTCAAAGTGAGAAGTCACTAAGCGAGAGTGGCGATAAGATCGATGCAAACGATAAAATGAAGATCGAGAGTGCCATCACTGAGCTAAAAGATGTGCTAAAAGATGATAGCTCTACAAAAGAGCAGATCGAGCTAAAGGTCAAGGCTCTAACAGAAGCTAGCCACAAAATGGCGGAGGCGATGTACAAAAATGAGGAGCAAAGCGGTGGTGCTTCAAGCGAGACATCTAAGAAAAAAGATGACGATGCGATCGATGCTGAGATAGAGTAATGAGACCCTATCTCTTAGCTCTTGCTTCTATCTTGCTCTTTGGCGGGTGTGCCAAAGAGGTCTCTTTGGGCAAAAAAGAGGTAGTTACAAAACAGAACCTACCACGAGGCGAATATAAGCCTCGTAGTGGGTTTTACTACACAGTTGTTAAAAAACTTCAAGATGGCTCCTTTAAAGTGGAGTTTATAGATGATCTCCCCATACCAAACATACTAAACCCAAACGATGAGATACTAAGAGTTAGTGAGGATCTTCGCCTCATCGAGCCATATTTTTCACAAAGCCTAGAGGCGTTTATACCAAACCGTTTTGAGTGTAAGATCGGGGAGAATGTGGGCAAATACAACCAGTGTACAAGTGACTTTACAAAAATAAGATCAAGTGTTTTGGGCGTGCAAAATGTGGGCTACATCGACTATGAGATGATCTATGATGTGGCAAATCGGATAGATCTAGTAGGTAAGATCGAAGAGTTTAAGGCACAAAAACTCAAAGAGCAACAGAGTGCCATAGATGAGGCTCTTGCAGAAGATGCAAGCAAGAGTGCCCAAAAAGAGCATAAAGAGCATAAAGAGCAGATGGAGTACCTGAAGCAAAAAGAGCAAAATCAGAGTGCAACCACTCAAGCTGAAATGATCGAAAATAGCAAAATGGCTAAGCACAAAAGAGAGCTTGAGAGCTTTAGATCTAGCCTAAAAGTGGGGAGCGAGACAAACTGTGGCAAGGTGCTACTTATCAATGCTCAAGAGATAAAAGTCTCTTATAAAAGCACTACACTAAAGATAGCAAAAGATAAGATCTTTCCTAAAGAGTATGAGTGTATCGTAGTTGGCGGGATCTACAAAGCTCCACCTAGTTTTTAAATAGCTCATCTTCGCTTGCTAGATGCTCTTTTGGCGGCGAGATGTAGTAGCCTTGCATATAGTCAATACCTAGCTCTATAAGCTTGTCATAAACCTCTTTTGAGTGCACAAACTCCGCTATGGTCTTCATATGGGAGTTTTTAGCAAAGTGTACTATACTATCTACTACTTTAAAATCTTTCTCATTTTTATCTATGTTTTTGATGAGATCTCCATCGATCTTGAGGTAGTTTGCCTCACTATCAAGTACTAGTCTAAAGTTGGAGTAGCCACTCCCAAAGTCATCTATGGAGATCTTTGCACCGAGGGATTGGAGTGCTAAAACTCGCTCTTTAAATAGCTGGGTGTTACTAATCTCATCGCTCTCTAAGATCTCAAATGTGATGATATTTTTAGGTAGGTGACTCTCTTGTAGATGCTCTGTGATCATCTCAAAGATATCACTATCCATCAGATCTGAAAAACTTATGTTCATACTTATGCTTTTTAGCTCTGTTTTTATGTTGTTTATGACGATCTCAAGCACTCTTTTGGTGATCTTGTAGTAGAGGTTTGTCCCTTTTATATATGGTAAAAACTCATTTGGCATAACGAGGCGATCCTCTTTGTTGTAGATGCGAACGAGTGCCTCATACTTGATGATCTTTTTATCTTTGGCATCATAAACAGGCTGGTAGTGGCAGAGTACTTTGCCCAGATTTATGGCATCTTTTATGCACTCTAGTACAAACTCTTTGTGCGTGTCACCCTTGAAGCTCTCTGAGAAGATCTCTATGCGGTTTCTGCCATTGCTCTTTGCTCTATATAGTGCTATATCTGCGGTTTTGATCGCTTCTTGGATATTTTTCTCATAAGATGGCGAGGCGTGAAGCCCCATAGAGACGGTTATCTTTAGCTCATGATCGTTTATGTGAAAGATCTTTGAGGATATGTTTTTTCTAACACGATTGGCGATCTCCTCTGCTAGTATGGCATCGCCTCTTGTGTAGATGAGTAGCAAAAACTCCTCTCCGCCATAGCGAACAAAGATGTCACTCTCTCTAAGTGAGGCTTTTATGATGCTAGCTACCTCTCTTAGCATACTATCGCCTGCTTGATGCCCGTAGGTGTCATTTATGAGTTTAAACTTATCTAGATCTATAAGTGCGAGTGAGTAGTTTTTGAGATCTAGTTTTGTTAGGATCTCCTCAAGGTAGCTTCTGTTGTATACTTGTGTGAGTGGATCTATAAAGATGCGTTTGCGTGTGATGAGATAGTTTATAAACTGAATGATAGAGATGAGCAAAAATATGACAACAATGATGCTAAGGACGATGAAAAACCGCTCTAGCGGGGCGATCTGCTTTAGTATAGAGTATTGAAGCTCAGTACTTAGATCAAAGCTAAGCAGTGCGATAGTTTCGCCATCTATAACGATAGGGTAGGCGTATGTTATGTAGATATTTTTAAGCCCTTGCTGTTTTTTAAACCTCGCTTTTTTATCCTCATAAACATCTCTGTATAGCTCGCTTTCTGCATCAAACTTCTCATAAAAGCTTGCCTTATCTTCGCTTGAGGCATCTAGCAAAAAGCGAAACTTACCGCTACTATCCATCTGAAGCATATAGGCGTAGATGATATGCTTTGAGAGTATCACGCCTAAACTCTGCTCAAACCTCTCTCTTGTGGCATCATCGCTCATAAGATCATAAAGCGAGGTGGCATCTTTGATGTTGTAGCTACTTTGTAGATGCCTTTGTATGTTTGAAGCAAATGACTCAAGATGCCCCACCTCGTGCGACTCGATCTTAGATACGGTGGTCTCTTTTATGGTCTGTATGTTTTGGTAGGAGTAGATAAGCACGCCCGCAACAAAAAGCAGTGTAAAAAAGATGATACTCTCTCTTAGTTTTACCATAGTTTCTGCTCCACATACTCTCGCAGTCTAGTAGAGATGATGATATTTTGCTCTTTTGCACGAGGCTCTATGATGACTATGTTTGGTCTCGCCTTTTTCCAGTACAATGATCCAAAACTGTGTGGAAGATCTCTCAAAAGCTGGTACTTTAGTACAAAAGTGGGCTTGTTTTGACACCCATTTGTAAGCGGGGCTTGAGTGTTTATGACAAGTAGTGATGCCTCGTTGCAACTGCTAGCTAGCTCAAACGCAAAGCCATCTCTAAAGGCTTCATTTAGCCCCTCATCATCGCTCCACACCTTTAGATCTCTGCCTAGATGAATGTTATAAAAGATGCTTTGTAAGATCTCCTTTTGAGCTTGGTAGAGCGATGTGTCGCCTGAGAATAGTGTCGAGCCAAACAGTAGTAGCGATACGATAATGGCTCTCAAAATGTGTACTCCACGCTAAATAAAACTCTTTTGTCATAGGGGTCTATTTTTTGTAAACCTACGGCGGTTTTACTAGCTTTGCCAAAGATATTTTCACCCTTTAGCTTAAACTCCAACGCCTTTGAGTAGCGGTAGATGATCCCTGCTGTATAGTCGTAGCCATCGGCAATGTTTAAGCCCAGAGCATCATTGTAGCTAGATCTATATAGTAGCTCATTGTAGAGATCGAAACTACCTATGGTGTTAAATAGTTGCACCAAAGCACCGCTTTTTGATGAGTATCTATAAGCTGCATCAGTGTAGGAGTTGAAAAACTCTGCAAATATGCGGTTGTTGGTATCAAAGCGATGATCTATGTTTGCGTAGTATTGTGAAATACTCATGCTGTTGTGTATGTTTATAAAGCTAGAGTCTGCATGACTAAAGGCAAAGCCATCTTTTAGTGTTAGTTTTGCTACTCCAAAGGTTAGTTTTGTCGCATCAAAGCTCTTTTCTAGCTCTATTTTAGTGGTGGTGTTTTTGGCATTTTTTAGCCTTGGGTTTGGTTTGTAGAGTGGTGAAAAGGTGGTTTGTGTAATAGTTGGTGGAGTATAGCTTCGTTGCACAGCAGCACGAAGTACTAGATCGCTCATAATCTCGCCTGTATAGCCCACTCTTAGCGTGTGGTTTAGCTGTTTTTTGTATCTATTGTCACTATAAGCTAGCTTTGCTCCAAATATGATGGAGTGAGCATCGCTAATATGGTAGTTATCCTCTGCAAATAGATATGCGTAGTGACTGCGTCTAGCCCCCATTACTAGGTTGTGCTCTACTCCATCAAGTCTCATCTCTTGCTGTTTAAAGTCTCTATATTTTAGCTGGATACCATAGCGGATCTCGTGATCTCCTGAGTAGATCTCTTGATCTAGTGTGGCATTTGCGACATGTGCTCTATTTTTGCTACTTATATCAGATGCTGGCATGCTAGCTTGCACCACAAAGCCATTTAAGTCACTGTTATCAAGCTTCGCCTCTTCGTGCGAGAGATCTAGTACAAGCTTGATGTTATCCTCAAAAAACTTTGTAAATGAGCCATTTATGTAGAGATTTTTGATCTCGCCATCATCTATCGCCTCTCCAAATCCTTTGAGTATGTCGCTCTTTATAGCAATGATGCCAAAGGTTGCTAAAAAGTCATCATCTTTGCCAAACTTTAAGTAGCCTTGAACTCGCGAGAGATCTTTAGATAGTTTTGAGTTATTGCTACTGTTGTGGTAGTGTTTGTGGTTATATTTGCCTGCATCGATAGTAGCTAGATAGTCATAATCCCCCATCTCTCCTGCTGATGTGATCTGTGTGTTGAGACTTGCTCTGTTGTCGATGGTGGCTAGTAGTGATGTGAGGTTCTCAAGACTTGGATCTTTGGAGTAGAGGCGGATCACTATGCCTGCTGGCTGACCCTCAAAAAGCACAGCGTTTGCAGCTTGGTAGATCTCTATATGATCCACAAAGCTAAGCCCGATCTTCTCATACTGCATAATCCCGCCACCTGCGGCAAATGAGGAGATCTCCATCTCATCAATGATAAGCTTTAAGCCTATATCGCTCTCTTTTGCCATCGGAGTTTTTACAATGTTTACCCCACCAAAAGGCGTTGTTTTGAGGCTAAAGAGCCTGATGTTTTTGATCACATCTTTTAGCGTATATGCCTGCATAGCATCTAGATCTTTTCTAGTATATATGATGATGTTGCCGTTTTTGCTCTCTTTGTCGATGCGAGATAGATCACTTTTGTCTTGGTATTTGTTCAGAAGTGTACCTAGATCTTCACCCTTTAGAGATATGATCGATATAAATAAAGCTAATAGATACCTGCTCATTTTATACTCCGTGCTGGTAAAGTATAAACGAGGTTTACTTAATGCAAGCTTGCATCAGCAAGAGTGAGGCAAAAGAGAGTTTTGCCATTTTTTGCCTCTATTGCCCCACTAGCTTCCATAAGTGTTACTCCTGTTGTGACTATGTCATCTACTACTATAACTGCACGGTTTGTAACATTTTTGCACTCAAAATCTCTAGGGTTTAGAAGCCTAAACTCTCTACTTTTGCCACTATATGAGATGCGGTTTTTAGCTCGCAAGCTCCCATATAGTGGCTTTATGTATGAGCTTGTGAGGGCTTTGGCTAGTAGTGCCGTGTGAGAGTAGCCGCCAAGAGGCAAGTCATCGACTGCTAGAGCGTAGATCTGCTCATTATGCTCAAACCCTTGTGCAAATAGCTCAAATGAGTTTTTGGCTAAGATGGCGTAGATGTAGTACCCTAGATCTGTATGTTTGGTGTGAAGTAGATCTTTGATCTCACGGTATGAGTAAAATGAGTAGCAGTAGAGGTCTTGCTTGAGGCGTCTTTTGTGCAAGCGAGGCTTAAGATAGAGGCTTTGACACTCTAAGCAGATCTGCTCAAAGCTTAGAGCCTCGCACAAAAGGCAACGCACTAGCTCATCTTTAGAACCGACATAAACGCCTCTTGTGGTAGGTTTACTTTGCCTACTGCTTTCATGCGTTTTTTACCCTCTTTTTGTTTCTCTAGTAGTTTTCGCTTTCTAGTAATGTCACCGCCGTAGCACTTTGCAGTAACATTTTTGCCCATGCTCTTAACTGTCTCTCTAGCTATAACCCTACTACCGATAGAGGCTTGGATCGCCACTTCAAAGAGTTGGCGAGGTATGAGATCTTTTAGGTTTTTAACAAGTACTCTACCGCGAGACTCCGCACTGCTTTGTGGTACTATAACGCTTAGTGCGTCCACCACTTCGCCCGCCACTTTGATGTCAAGCTTGACAAGGTTGCCCTCGCGAAATCCGATAGGCTCATAGTCAAAGCTCGCATAACCTTTGGAGATGCTCTTTAGCGAGTCATAAAACTCCACGACGATCTCATTTAGCGGTATGGCGTACTCAAGCATAACGCGACTCTCATTTAGGTAGGTCATCTTCTCTTGCATACCTCGCTTATTTACTAGAAGCGTGATGATGTTGCCGAGGTAGTCAGTTGGGGTGATAACAGTTGCCTTAACATAAGGCTCTTCGATGTGATCTATGGTGCTAATATGTGGAAGTTCTGATGGATTTTGTACGCTTACCATCTCGCCGTTTGTTAGATATACATGATATACAACCGATGGAGCAGTGGCGATTAGCTCTATGTCAAACTCTCGCTCAAGTCGCTCTTGGATCACCTCCATATGAAGCATACCCAAAAAGCCCACTCTAAAGCCAAAGCCGAGTGCCACTGATGTTTCTGGCTCAAATGTGAGCGATGAGTCGTTTAGTTTAAGCTTGTTTAGTGCTTCGCGAAGATCCTCAAACTTGTCAGTTTCGATAGGGTAGAGTCCCGCAAAGACAAATGGTTTAGCTGGCTCATACTCTAGTGCTGGCTCTTTTGTAGGGTTTTTGGCATCGGTTATAGTGTCACCCACACTGATGCTTCCTACATCTTTTAGCCCCAAAACCACGATACCAATCTCGCCACTTTTGATGGTTGCGGTCTTTTGGCGTTTGAGAGGGTGCGGATACATCAGATCTAAGACTTGGTAGCTATCGTTGGTGCTCATTAGTTTTACTAGCTGGTTTTTAGCTATCTCACCATCAAAAACTCTCACAAGTGCGAGTGCTCCGAGATATGAGTCAAACCATGAGTCGTAGATGATAGCTTTTGTAGGGGCATCTGGGTTACCCACGGGGTGAGGTATGCGATCTACTATGGCGTCGATCAGCTCTCTGATGCCCACGCCTGTTTTTGCTGAGATCTTCATCGCATCTGTGGCATCTATGCCGATGCTTGTCTCGATCTCTTCGGCTACGCGATCTGGATCTGCTGAGGGCAAGTCTATCTTGTTTATAACAGGTATGAGTTCAAGATCGTTTTGCATAGCAAGATAGACATTTGCGATGGTTTGAGCCTCTACACCTTGAGCCGCATCGACTATAAGAAGTGCCCCATCACTTGAAGCAAGCGACTTGCTCACCTCATATGAGAAGTCCACATGACCAGGGGTGTCGATGAGGTTTAGTATGTAGTGCTTCCCATCTTTGACATAGTCGAGCCTAACACTTTGAGCCTTTATGGTGATGCCACGCTCTTGTTCTATGTCCATGGTGTCCATCATCTGCGAGCTTAGCTCTCTAGTGCTAACTGCTCCGCACTCTTGTATGATGCGATCTGCAAGTGTGCTTTTGCCGTGATCTATGTGAGCTATGATAGAGAAGTTGCGAATATTTTTCAATGCCTTGCCTTAGCTAAAAAGTGTGTTGATGCTTTCGTGGTGGTAAACGCGTCTAATCACCTCTGCAAATAGCGGTGCAACGCTTAGGACTTTGATCTTTTTGTGTGGTTTAGCTGTTAGTGTGTTGGTAACTACTAGCTCATCGAGATCACCATTTTCTAGGTTCTCGTACGCCTTGCCACTAAGGACTGCGTGGGTGGCACACGCCATCACTGAAGTTGCCCCTTTTGCTTTTAGTGCGGTGGCGGCTTTTACCATCGTACCTGCGGTATCGACCATATCATCAACCATAATGACATCATACCCCTCAACATCGCCGATGATGTTCATAACTTCGCTCTCATTGGCTCTCTCACGGCGTTTATCGACTATAACCATTTCAAGTCCTAGTCTCTTTGCGAAGTATCTAGCCCTTGCCACACCGCCAATATCTGGCGAAGCGATGATAGGGTTTTTGAGGTTTTTGCTTCTGATGTAGCTCTCAAAAGCGATAGATCCATAGAGGTTGTCCACTGGAATGGTAAAAAAGCCTTGGATCTGCCCAGCGTGAAGATCTATGGTGATGATGCGATCTAGCCCTGCTGTTTGGTACATATCGGCTACTAATCTTGCGGTGATGGGTACGCGTGGAGCAGCTTTGCGATCTTGTCTTGCGTAGCCGTAGTAGGGCATAACTGCGGTGATGCTTGAAGCTGAAGAGCGACGAAGTGCATCAACCATGATGAGAAGCTCCATGATGTTATCATTTGATGGTGCTCCCGTGGACTGGACTATAAAGACATCTTTGCCCCGCACACTCTCTGAGATCTGAACTGAGATCTCGCCATCGCTAAACTTCTTTACATCTGCTTTTGCTAGTGGGGCATCGAGGGTTTTGCACACCTCTTTGGCAAACTCCACGCTAGAACTTCCCGCAAATATCTTATAACCACGCATAAAATCACCTTAGAAAAATATGTGCAATCATACTCAAATAGTGCTTTGGTCGAGTTAAAATTTGGTAGCTTTTATATGCTATGATTTTACTTATATTTTAGAGGAGTAGTTTATGAAAAACTACATACAAGATCAGATAAAAGCCTCCTATGAGACTAAGCAGGCATTGTACGCAGATGCTAATCTGCTTGGTATCATAGAAAAAGTTGCAGATGCGTGTGTGCAGATCTACAAAGACAAAAGTGGCAAGTTGCTACTAGCAGGTAATGGCGGAAGTGCGGCAGATGCTCAGCACATCGCAGCGGAGCTTGTGGGGCGTTATGGGTTTGATCGAGCTTCACTTCCTGCTATCGCACTCACAACTGACACCTCAAATCTCACCGCCATTGGCAACGACTACGGCTATGATGCAGTATTTTCTAGGCAACTTGAGGGGCTTGGAAGTAAGGGTGATCTCTTTGTGGGGATCTCAACTTCTGGTAACTCCAAAAACATCATAAAAGCCTTTGAGGTGGCAAAAGAGAAGGGCATAAGCACAGTTGCACTCGTTGGTAGAGATGGCGGAGAGATGGCAAAACTAGCAGATCTAAGCATAGTCGTGCCATCATCTTCAACACCACGCATACAAGAGTCGCACATACTTATAGGGCATATTATCTGTGATATAGTCGAAAAAGAGCTATTTGGTGGCGGGGTTTAAGGCACTTTTGCTTGATCGCGATGGCGTGATCAATATAGAGAAAAACTACCTATATAAAGCTAAAGATCTGGAGTTTGTAGATGGGATCTTTGATCTAGTAAGACACTTTAAAACGCAAGGCTATAAGGTGGTGGTGGTAACTAACCAGTCAGGTATCGCTAGAGGCTACTACACTGAGGCGGATCTAGCGAAGCTTCATAGCTTCATAGCAGATGAGTTTAGTAAAAATGGTGCTAGTATAGATGCGTTTTACCACTGTCCGCACCACCCAGACTTTAGCGGTGAGTGCGAGTGTAGAAAGCCCAAAAGTGGTATGATCTTGCAAGCTAAAAAAGATCTTGTTCTTGAACTTGCAAGCTCCATCTTGGTGGGCGATAGCGAGCGGGACATCGAGGCGGGTTTAGGTGCGGGAGTGAAGCAGAGCTACCTACTAAGTAACACAGCAACCACCTCAAAAGCGACCAAAATAGTAAAAAACCTAAAGGAGATAATCGATGCTCATACTAAATAGCGGTGGGACATTTAACAAACGCTACAACCCACTAAATGGTCAAGTTGAGGTGCCTTATGATAACTCTGCTCCAAAGGAGATCCTAGCCCACACTAGCGGGCTTTATGAGGTGGCAGGAGTGCTTTATAAAGATAGCCTAGATATGAGCGTAAATGATCGCAAGATCTTAGCAAGAGTGATCGCGGAGTCTGATAAAAAGAGGTTTATTATTATCCACGGGACTGACACGATGAGCCAGAGTGCGGAGTTTTTGCATGAGATCTTTGATGATCGTATCATCGTTTTTGTGGGTGCGATGAGACCTTTTGAGATAGATAAGCTTGAAGCATCTTTTAACCTCGGTATGGCGATTGGCTTTGCAAAAGCGACGACAAAAGAGGGTGTATATATATGTATGGACGGTTACGCCGATGAGTGGCAAAAGCTAGAGAAAAACCGCAAGTTTGGGAAGTTTGAGCTTGCCAACTAAAAAAGAGTGTAGCCACTGCCACCTAGAGTTTGACGCTGGCATAAGCGAGGAAGCAGAGGGTGAGGAGCTAAGCTTTTGTTGTAGTGGTTGCCAGAGTGTCTATCACATACTAAAAGATAACTCACTTGGAAGCTTTTATGATCGCTTAGGTGGGGCTAAACTCTCTGCTCCAAAGCAGAACTTCATAGACTCTAGCACATTTGACTCAAAAGCCTTTTATGACAAATATGTGAGTCAAAATGGCGATATAAGCGAGGTTTCGCTCATCATCGAGGGGATCCACTGCTCAGCTTGCGTATGGCTAAACGAAAAAGCTCTCTCGCAGATGGAGGGCGTGATCGAAGCTGAGCTAAACTTCACAAACAACAAAGCCTACATCGCGTGGGACGATAGCACTCTTAAACTCTCCGCCATCATCGAGATGATCCGCTCTATCGGCTATGATGCGTTTGCGTATGATAGCAAGACGCACGAAGAGAGCTCAAGCAGGGAGCGAAAGAGCTACTACCTAAAGATGGCACTAGCGATTTTTGCGATGATGAACACGATGTGGATAGCCATAGCACAGTATGCGGGCTACTTTAGCGGAATGGAGCAGTCGCACAAAGATATACTAAACTTTGCGGAGTTTGTGCTTGCTACACCTGTGCTTTTTTATAGTGGGTGGGTCTTTTTTAGAGGTGCTTACTTTGGGCTAAAACGCGGTGTACTTAGTATGGATCTGCTCGTTGCGGCGGGGGCGACGCTGGTGTATCTCTACTCCATCTACATAGCCATAAACCAAAAGGGTGAGGCGTACTTCGACTCGGTGACTATGATCATCACATTTATACTCATCGGTAAGTTTTTAGAAGTACTTAGCAAAAAGAGTGTAGGCGACGCACTAGATCTGCTACTACGAGATGTGCCCTCAGAGATCAAAGTACTTCAAAATGGCGAGGTGGTGCTAAAGAGCTTAGAGGAAGTTGCGGTTGGTGAGAGCTACATCATCTCAGCGGGCGAGAAGGCGTACCTAGACGCTAGGGTCATAAGCGGTGAGGGGAGTTTTGATGAGTCAAGCCTTAGTGGCGAGAGTAGATCAGTAGCTAAGAGCGTGGGGAGCGAGATAGTGAGTGGTACTGTGAGCATCGATGCCAATGTCACTTGCGAGGTTTTAAGGGAGTTTAAGCACTCCACACTAAGCGTGATCGCAAAGCTCTTAGAGGGGGCTATGCGTAAAAAGCCCCGTATAGAGCGACTTGCCAATGAGCTATCTAGCTACTTTGCTAGCGTAGTGCTGACACTCTTCGTGCTAACTTTTGCGTGGTGGATCATAGGTGGTGCGGGGTTTGATAGATCCTTTATGGTAGCCGTTTCAGTGCTTATCATCGCATGTCCATGTGCCCTAGCTCTTGCAACTCCCGTAGCAACGCTTGTAGGACTTAGCAACGCCACCAAAAATGCCATACTTTTTAAAGAGGCATCAAGCTTAGAGGCGATGGCAAAGACTGATGTCGTGGTGCTTGATAAAACTGGGACTATAACTAAGGGTGCACCAAGTGTAGCAAGCAAGCAGTTACTGGGTGATGTGAGCCTGCTTCACGCCCTTGCAAGCCTCTCAAAGCACCCCATATCAAAGGCGATCGCTAAGTATGTAGAGGGTGAGAAGCTAGCTTTTGATGAGTACAAAGAGGTGGCCTCAAAGGGGATCTATGCCAAAAAAGATGGCGTAATCCACCTCGGTGGAAGTGCAAAACTACTGCGAGAGTATGGAGTGGAAGTGAGCTTCAAGAGTTGCTCTTCGCTCTTTTTTTATGCAAGTGGGGGTGAGCTAAGGGCGATCTTTGAGCTAGAAGATGAGATCAAAGAGGACGCCAAAGAGTTTGTACAAAGTGCCAAGGAGATGGGGCTTAGAGTTGTGCTTCTAAGTGGTGATGAAGAGGCGATAACTGCTAAAGTAGCTCACGCAGTGGGACTAAGTGAATATTATGCACAGGCAAGCCCACAAGATAAGCTTGAGTTTGTAAGATCTCTGCACAGTGAGGGCAAAAAAGTGGTGATGGTGGGCGATGGGATCAACGACACTTTGGCTCTTGCAGGTGCTGAGATCTCCATCGCGATGGGAAGTGGGAGCGACATAGCACTTGAAGCGGGCGATGTGGTGCTACTAGATGGGAGTATGCGAAGTTTAGAGAGTGCCTTTAGAATCTCAAAAGAGACATATAGACTTATAAAGCAAAATATCGCCATCTCGTTAGTCTATAATAGCATCACCATACCGCTAGCGATGATGGGCTACATCATACCGCTAGTGGCGGCTTTATCGATGTCGCTTAGCTCGCTTTTGGTAGTTGGAAACTCACTTAGAAGGAGGGAGCGTGGATAGCTCGGTTCTAGTTTTGATGCTTAGTGTGTCGCTATTTTTGGGTGCGATTGGTGTGGCGGGGTTTATGTGGGCGATCAAAACAGGGCAGTTTGATGACAAAGAGAAGTTTCTAAACGCCACAAAGTTTGATAGCGAGGAAGATCTAAACGATGCCGCTAAAAAAGAGAGCAAAAAGTACCGCCCACCCGATTAATTTTAACTATTGTTTGCTATAATGTCACCTCTTTTTGGGGTGTTAGCTCAGCTGGGAGAGCGCAACGCTGGCAGCGTTGAGGTCAGGGGTTCGATCCCCCTACACTCCACCATTTCACACTTCAACACTATCTACCAAACAATCCCTTGTTCTACTACAAAGCTATATGTTAGAGCGTGGATAGTTTTGTCAAAAACTTTTGCGTTTACTTCACCTTTTGTGCTATCCTCATATCTCGCTTCCATAAGGTATGTACCTTGCCACGGTGTGGTGATGCTCACTTTGCCTGTTTCACTCGTGTAGAAGCTTTTTTCCCATTTTGTTGGTGAGATGACTGTGATTTTTGTTTTTGCAAGTGGTTTGCCATCTATTTGTTTACGCGTGGTTCGCCATACTCAACTAGAGCCAAATCACCACTCGTTGCAAGCGTTAGATCTATGCTATTTTGTGCTCTTTTTAGATCTTTTACAACGCCTTTTGGGTAGAAATGCTCAGCTTTTAGCCTATCTAAAAACTTTGCTCCCTCTTTTAGATCTTCGGCAAACTCACAAAAGAAGATCCAAGCCTCATTTTTTGCGTTTTTTCGATCCAGATATCGTGTGCACTCGCATTTGAGAGCAGAAGTGTAGAGGCTACAAGCCCATATAGTATATTTTTCTCATTTCGCCCTATCTAGGCTCTTTTTGAGTACTGCAAGAGCGAGAGTGAAAAAGAGTTATAGCAAGTAGGTTTTACCACACTAGATCTAATTGCAAAAATGGTTGTTAAGCCTAGTTAAATACTATGTAATAATAGTTACTGTAATATACATTACTGTAATGGTAGTTGCAATAAAGGATAATAGATGAGATTTTACAATAGACAAAAAGAGCTAAAAAGCCTACAAAACATAGAAAAACTATCTCACAATGCCTCAAAAATGAGCATCATAGTAGGCAGAAGAAGGATCGGTAAAACTAAGCTCATCAAAGAAGCATATAAAAACGGAGTCTATTTTTTTGTCTCCAAAAAAGATGAATCACTGCTGTGTGAGGAGTTTGTCTTAGTCTTGCAAAGCTCACTAGATGTCAAAATACTTGGCGAGTTTAAAAGGTTTAGCTCACTCTTTGAGTATGTTATGCAACTAGCACAAACTAGAGCTTTTACCCTCATAATCGATGAGTTTCAAGAGTTTTTATCGATAAATGGCACTATTTATAGTGATATGCAAAATATTTGGGATAGCTATAAGGATAAAACAAAGCTAAACTTAGTGCTGAGTGGATCTATTTACTCGCTAATGAAGCGAATATTTGAGGATAAAAAAGAACCATTGTTTGGTAGGGCAGACAACAAAATCAACCTAAAAGCCTTTGATGTAGCAACTCTCAAGGAGATCTTGAGTGATTTTAGTCCAGACAATAGCGATCTGCTCTCTTTTTATACACTCACTGGTGGAGTGGCTAAATATGTAGAACTCTTTGTAGAAAATAGTGCATTTACTTTTGAGAAGCAGTTAGATCTGATTTTTGATGAGTATTCACTATTTTTAGAAGAGGGTAAAAATCTGCTCATAGAGGAGTTTGGCAAGGAGTACACCACATATTTTTCTATCCTTAGTCTTATAGCAAACTCCAAAACATCAAGATCTGAGATAGAGGGAGCACTAGAGAAAAATGTGGGTGGACACTTAGATAGACTAGAAAATGAGTACTCGATTATTAAAAAAATAAGACCAATGTTTGCTAAAGAGCAGAGCAGAAGCGTTAAGTACGAGATAGTAGATAACTTTTTTAGCTTTTGGTTTAGGTTTGTCTATAAATATAAAAGTGCCATAGAGATTGGGAATTTTGAGTTTGTAAAAGATATAGTTAGACGAGATTTTAGCTCTTTTAGTGGCAGATTTTTAGAGAGGTATTTTATAGAGAAACTAAAAAGCGAGGCTAGGTTTAGTAGTATCGGTACATATTGGGAGAGTAAAAATCAAAATGAGATCGATATAGTAGCTATGAACAGTGAGACAAAAGAGCTGCTTTTTGCAGAGGTAAAGCTAAATAAAAACAAGATAGATCTAGAAGTGCTAAAACAAAAGTCGCAAAATATCACTCAAAAGTATAAGGGTTATAAGATAGAGTATGTGGGTTATGGTTTGGAGGATATGTAGATCTACCTCGCCCTATCTAGGCTCTTTTTGAGTACTGCAAGAGCGAGAGTGAAAAAGACCACTCCTATGGCAAATATAGCAAGCAGGTTTTGCCACACTAGATCTAGCCCCGCATCGCGAAACAAGATCCCTTGCGAAACCTCCACAAAGTGTGTGGTGGGTGAGAGTTTCATAACATACTGTAAGATCTGAGGCATACTCTCAAATGGTGTCACACTGCCTGAGAGCATCATCAGAGGCAAAATGAGTAGCAGAAACATCATACCAAGCTGAGGCATACTTCTAGCAAATGTGCCTATAAATATACCAAGCGAAGTTGTAGCAAAAAGCACCAAAAGTGTCGCGAAGAAAAACAGACCCAAAGATCCCGCGATGGGTACGCTAAAGAGCATCTTTACGATGATAAAGAGTGCAAACATAACGCCTGCTAGTATGATGAGCATAGAGGCGATCACCTTAGAGATCATAATCTCAAAGCTCCCTATGGGCATCACCAAGAGGTGCTCTAGCGTGCCGTGCTCCTTTTCTCGCATAAGCATTGCAGCAGCTAGAAGTATGGAAAATGTCATAATATTATCTATAATCTTGTTGATGCTTCCAGACCAGTAGTTAGTGAGGTTTGGGTTGTATTTGTAGGCGATCACCTGCTCTATGGGCAGAGCGGGGGAGTGCGATGAGGTTTTGAGGTATCTTTGCACCTCCTCTTGTGCTATCTGAGCTATATAGCCCGCCCCGATGCCCGCTTCGCTCATACGCGTGGCGTCTATGTTTAGTTGTAGCTCAGCTTTTGTACCCTTTTTGAGATCTCGCTCAAAGTTGTGAGGGATCACAAGAGCAAAGGTGAAAAGACCCTTGTCCATTCCCGCATCTAGCTCATTGTAGTCTATAAGTTTTGGCTTTTTAAAGCGAGGGGGTAAAAGTGCGTCTGTTATGGCTTGTGAGAGAGCAGATCTATCTTCATCTACGATCGCTACGGGAGTGTCGCTAAGCTCAGATGAGCTTGCTTTTGCTCCCACATAGATGGCGAAGCTAAATGAGTAAAATATCATCACCATCATCACAACATCTCGAAGTATAACTTGAAGCTCTTTTTTGGTGAGGTGGAAGATGTTAGCAAGCATTTATGCCTCCTCTTTTTTAAGCATAAGCAGGTTGATAACAAAGATGGCTAGTGCGATCATGCCAAGGGCGAGCAGATCTACACCCAAGCTATCAAGCCCTATGTTTTTGTTAAATATGCCTCTACTGATGTTGGTGTAGTATGAGGCGGGAAATATGTGAGCTATGAGTGACGCAACGCCCTCTAGCGAGCTTACGGGCGTGGTTAGCCCGCTAAATGCGACAGTGGGTAGCATGGTAAAAACAGCAGCAGCTGCTAGAGCTGCGATCTGCGTCTTTGTGAAGCTTGAGACGATTATACCGATGCCTGTTGTGGCAGAGATGTAGAGCAGTGTAGCAAAAAAGAGCAGGGTGATGCTCCCCTTTGGCACCACCTCAAACACCACTAGCGAGATGAGCAGAAGTGCTACAAAGCTAACAAGCCCCACCGCGATGTAAGGTACTTGCTTGCCGAGTATAAACTCCGCTTTTGTGGTGGGAGTGGTGTAGAAGTTTACGATAGATCCTAGCTCCTTTTCTCTAGCAACACTAAGAGCCATCAGTATGGCGGGGATAAAGACAAGTAGCATCGGTATGATGGCGGGGATCATAGAGTAGATGCTTTTGAAGTCTTGGTTATATCTGTAACGCGACTCTATCTCTATGGGCACACCACCTTTGTCGTGTGATAGCAGGTAGCTCATATGCAGACCCTGCACATAACCCTTGATGCTCTCAGCTCTAAAGGCTTGCGTGCCATCGATCCAGACGCCTATCTGCGTAGTTTTGCCCTTTAGCAAGTCGTGAGAGAAGTTTGGTGGGATCTCGATAGCGAGGCTGATGCTACCAGACTTTAGTCTATGCTCTAGCTCCTCATAGGAGCCCAGCTCATCTTGCTCTATGAAGTATCTAGATCCAGAGATGTTGTGAGTGTAGTCCCTGCTTTGTGGTGTTTTGTCGCGATCAAGAACTGCAAACTTTAGATCTTCGACATCCATACTTATACCAAAGCTCATCACAAGCATAAGGATCACCGTGCCAAAAAAGGCAAAAACTAGCCTTAAGGGATCTCTTAAAAGCTCTAGGTACTCCTTGTGAGCATATCCTAAGGCTCTTGATGGTACAAACAGAGCCTCCGTATGCTCTTTTTGTGTCTCCTCTTTCTCCTCCGCGTAGTTGGCGTCTTGCGTCTTGTTTGTCATCTCCGCCTTGCCCTCTTGCGTGAGGTAGGCTATAAATGCCTCTTCAAGATCCGCGGCACTTTTGTTTGCTATGAGCGTAGAGGGTTCATCGCTTGCTAAGACTTTGCCCTGATGCATCAGCGAGATGCGATCACACCGCAAACCCTCATTCATAAAGTGAGTAGATATAAAGATAGTCACGCCATCTCGCCTAGAAAGCTCCAAAAGTAGCTCCCAAAAGAGATCTCTTGAGATGGGATCTACCCCAGAGGTTGGCTCATCAAGGATCAGCATCTTTGGAGAGTGCACTAAAGCCGCGGCGAGTGAGAGCCTCTGCTTGATGCCAAGAGGTAGATCTTTAGCTAGGTGGTTTTCATACTCTTGCAGCATAAAGTACTTTAAAGATCTATCGAGTGCTTCATCTATCTTTTTTGTGTCTAGTTGGTAGAGTCTCGCACTTAGAAGCAGGTTTTCTCGCACGCTTAGATCGTTATAAAGCGAGAAGCTTTGAGTCATATAGCCGACATTTTTTCTAAGCTCTATATCATCAGATCTCACCTGCTTGCCAAATAGCTCTATCTCGCCACTACTTGCTTTTAGAAGCCCTGTAAGCATTTTCATAGTGGTAGTTTTACCGCACCCATTTGAGCCTAAAAAGCCAAAGATCTCACCCTCTTTGATCTCAAATGAGACGCTATCAACCGCTACAAAGTCGCCAAATTTCATAGTTAGATCTGATGCTTTTATGACTACGCTTCTATCTTCAAAGCTATGCTTTTTGGTGCTTGTGAGGTATTTTAACTCTTTTTGCGACTCCTCTTTTATGAGGCTTAAGTAGGCTTCGTCTATATCTTTGCTACGCGTTTTTGTTAGTAGATCTTGAGGTGATTTATCTGCTAAAACCTCACCGTCATTCATAACCACTATGCGATCAAAGAGCGTCGCCTCTTGCATATAGGCGGTTGAGACTATGATGCCCATTTGTGGATTTTGCCTCTTGATGGAGTCCACCAAAGCCCAAAAGTCCCGTCTTGAGAGCGGATCTATGCCCATTGTTGGCTCATCTAGGATCAAAAGTGAGGGACTATGAACAAGAGCACAACAAAGTCCAAGCTTTTGCTTCATGCCACCTGAGAGTTTGCCAGCTTCTCTATGTCTAAACTCATAGAGTCCAACCGCCTTTAGAAGCCTCTCTATGGTCTTGTTTCTTGTGGCTTTGCTCCTGCCAAAGAGCCTTGCGAAGAAGTCCACATTTTCATATACACTTAGGCTAAAGTAGAGGTTTTTGCCAAGCCCTTGAGCCATATAGGCCACTTTAGAGTGGTTTTTGGCTCTTAGTGTTTTGTCCCTCATATCGTAGCCAAATAGCTCTACGCTACCACTTTTTGGTGTTTTAGCACCCGCTATGATGGAGAGCAGAGTCGATTTGCCCACGCCATCTGGTCCTACGATGGCTAAGCTCTCACCACTAAAGAGCTTTAGATCTACACCCTTAAGAGCTTCGAGCTTTTTGTAGTTGTGTCTAAGAGCGGAGACTTTTAAGATGGGTTGCATCGCGACTTAGTGGGCAACATTTTGCAAAAACTGTGGCCACTCCTCGCTTGCATCAAGCTTCACATACGCCACTCCGCTAAGCCCCACTCGTATATCTTTGACATACTTCTTAAGCAGATCATAGTCGATGGAGGCTTTTAGCCTAAACATCAGTTTTTCTCGCTCATCTTTTGTCTCGATCTGCTTTGGGGTAAATTGTGCTTGAGGCGAGATGAAGCTGATCTTTGCAGGCAGTGCGACATCTGGGTAGGCATCTAGCACGATCCTAACGGGTGTGTCGTAGCTCACTCTTCCCGCCTCGGCGGTTGGTAAAAATATGTTCATATAGGTATCAAGCACATCTAGCACCACCGCGACCCGTTCGCCTGAGGTGATCATCTCACCATCTTTGTGTAGTTTGTGTAGCACTCTGCCACTTGTGGGTGTGTAGAGCGTAGACTCATCGAGGTTTGTTTTGATCACTTCAGCTTCGCTTATGGCAGACTCAATGCTAGCTTCAGCTGAGAGAATAGAGGCTTTTACCGCCTCTAGCGAGGCTTTTGAGGAGTTGTAGGCAGTCTCATCTTGCTGGTAAGTTAGCTGTGAGATGCCTGCATTTTTGTAGAGTGTTTTGGCTCTTTCAAAGTTCTTGCTTGCCAGATCTAGCTCACTTTGTCTCTGATCTAGTAGTGCTAGCTGGTAGTTTTTGCTCTCTTTTGCTTGATCTATCATTGAGAGTGCGACTCTATACTTCGCCTCTAGCTCTTTAGCATCTAGCTTAGCGATGGCTTGGTTTTTCTCTACAAAGTCGCCTTCGCTGACATAGACCTCAAGAAGTCTGCCAGATATTTTAGACGCTATATCGACCTGCGAAGCTTCGATCCTGCCGTTGCTTGAGGCGATTTTGCTAGCATCTACGCTAGTGCTGTTTTTGAGATCTATATACTTAAAAGAGACCACCGCAAGTAGTACTAGAGTGAAAAATAGTAGTAGATTTTTTAACATTTTATCCTCACTTAAAATAGATCCGCATGCCCAAAAAAGATCTCTATATCTGGGTCATTTCTTAGATCTTGAAGTATCTTTTTGGCCTTTAGCTTAGTGGCGTGATCGAAGTAGATGAGCATATTGCGAGAAAATATATAGTCAAACTTACCTATATGTTTAAACTCTGCATCGAAGATATTTACCACCTTAAAACTCACTAACGACTTAATCTCTTCGCTTAGAGCGTAGCCACCCGCCTCTTGTGTAAAGTACCTGCTAAGCACCTCTTTAGAGAGGTTGCGGACATTTCGCTCTGCGTAGATCGCCTCTTTGGCTCTGTTTGTTGCTTCTTGATTTATGTCGATGCCCATTATGCTAAATGATGATCTCTCCACCCCCGCTTCAAGCAAAGCGATGGCGATACTGTAAGGCTCTTCGCCCGTAGCTGATGGAGCACATAGTATGCGGACATTTTTGCCACCCTTTTTGACAAGTGAGACCACTTTTTGTATCTGTGCAAACTCTCTATAAAAAAATGTCTCATTGGTGGTTAGGTGATCAATTAGCTCCTGCTTGAGGGTGGTGTTGTAGCCTATGCTATGTAGTAACTCCTCAAATGAGTAGATCTCTCTTAGGCGGGCAAATGCGATCACTTTGTTTCTAAGTATGGAGAGCTGTTTGTCAAATGTGACGCCCGTTTCACCCCTAAAATAGTCCGCTATGATGCTCACATCATCAAAACACTCTTCGCGTTTGGTGCTACTTATTGAGCATTTTGGCTCGCTATTTTTTGACTTTTTTCTAAAAAAACTAAACACTACAAAACCTCACTATCTCTGTTATGATCTCCTCGGTTTTTAGCACTTTCGCCTCCTTTATGCCATCTCTGATGCGAGCGGGCATTCCATCAACTATCGCCTCGTCGCTACTTTGAGTGAGGACTCGCACACCCTCTTGTGAGAGTGCATATGCTCCTAAAAAGCCGTCGCTCCCGATGCCTGTTAGCACTACACAGAGTATCTTTAGATCTTGTGCATGTGGAGCAAAAGAGCCTAAGATAGCGTCTATGCTAGGGTTGTAGATACTACTGCTATCGCTTGGGCGTTTTATAAAACGCAGATCTGAACTAAGTGTCGTGATAGCATCAGCGACGAAGATCTCGCCTTCGTTTAAACGCGAACCATCTTCTATGAGATGAACCTTTGGCGTAGTGTGCTCACCTAGCCTCTTAGCAAAGCTTGGCAAGAACTCTTTTGCCATATGCTGAGCTATAACGATAGAGCACTCTCTAAGTGACACTAGCTTTTTGAGGATCTTCTCAAGCTCCCCTGGCCCACCTGTGGAGGCGGCGATTAGTACTACCTTTTTTAGCATCTCTACCCTGAAACAATGATTTTGAAATTATAGTCTATTAAACCACAAAAAGGGTATAATTTTGTCAATTATAAGGAGGATTTATGCCACTACTAGATAGTTTTTGTGTAGATCATACGCTGATGAGTGCACCTGCTGTAAGGTTTGCAAAGGGTATGAAAACACCAAAGGGTGATGATATACGAGTCTTTGATCTTCGTTTTACTAGACCAAATGAGGAGTTGCTAAGCGAGCGAGGGATTCACACGCTAGAGCACCTATTTGCGGGGTTTATGAGGGATCATCTAAACTCAAGTGAAGTTGAGATCATAGATATCTCGCCGATGGGGTGTAGGACGGGGTTTTATATGAGTCTCATCGGTACACCTAGCGAGGCGAGTGTGGTTAGTGCGTGGGAGGCTTCTATGCGTGATGTGCTAGCAGTCGCAAGCCAAGAGGATATACCTGAGCTAAATATTTACCAGTGCGGGACTTACAAGATGCACTCACTTAGTGAGGCAAAAGAGATAGCTCAAGGTGTGCTAGATCGAGGTGTAGGGATCTTGTGCAACGACGCACTAGAGCTAGATCTAGCTAAGGTGGCAAAGTGAACCTGCTCATACCAGTAGATCTAGATCATACTATCTGCCCCGTTGCAGAGGCGAAGTTGTGGCTTCAAGTGAGTGTAGATGGCGGTAAGATGCAAAGTATCAAAGAGGGCGAGACGCAAGATAGCTTTGATGAGCCAAGTCACATAGCTGTGGTGCAAAATGACAACGAGTATGTGTGGCCCTTTATAGAGCAAAATATGCTCGTGCTTGTCGCTCACCATCAAAAAAGCCTTGATGAGATCGTAGAGGCGTATCTGTTCAAAGAGTTAAATGAGCTTGCGTATTAGCGATCTGTTTCGCCCACTGCCATCTGCACACTACACCATCATAGACACTAAAGCAGATGAGTTTACTAGCGAGCTAGAGCAGATCTTAGATGGTGTGGGTGGTGAGCTTAGAGTGATAACCGAGTTTAGCGGTATGCCTCGTCTGCGACCTCGAGAGAATGACACTATCATTATCCGTGATGTTTATGCTAGTTTTAGTGATCAAAAAGCTCTTCTAAAAGTCGCCTACACCTCACTTGCAAACGCTGCATATATAGTGATCATGGAGAAAAAGGGTGTGCTAGATCTAAACATCATAAAAGATGAGCTAAGTAGTGCAGAGTTTCGTGCGGTAAATGAGATAGATCTAGTAGATGGATATGATCTTGTGATGGGCAAAAAGATGCATATGTGGGGTAATGGACTATGATGGTTGCAAGTAGCGATGGGAGCTACACTGCGTTTAGCGAGTCTTACAATGAGCACTACCACTCCACCAAAGATGGGGCGTTAAATGAGTCGCTTAGTAAGCACATAAAGCCCGCATTTTTACTGCAATCTCACAAGAGCGAGCTTCGCGTGCTAGATCTATGCTTTGGGCTAGGGTATAACACTCTCTCTACCCTCTACTACGCAGATCTAGTAGGCTTTGAGGGGAGCTTATATACCTACTCGCCAGAGCTAGACGCGGATCTCATAGCCTCGCTTGAGGGCTTTAGATACCCCGAAGAGTTTAGAGCCTACTTGCACATACTCTCGCACCTCATAAGAGATGGCATCTATGCTTCTAGCACTCGTAGAGTTGAGCTTTTTATCGGTGATGCGAGGAAGTTTATAGAGGCATTTGAGCCTAAAAGTGTAGATATTATCTACCAAGATGCCTTCTCACCAAAGGTAAATCCACTCCTTTGGACGAGGGAGTATTTTGCTTCGCTGGGACGCATACTAAAAGATGATGGGGTGCTAACTACCTACTCCACCGCCATATCTACCCGTTTGGCACTATATGAGAGTGGGTTTTTGGTACAGATAAACCGCGGTGATGGTATAAGAAACTCTACTGTTGCTACATTTGTGCCAAGTGGGCATTTTGAGGTGGTAGATATGGCTCACAAGATCCGCACAAACCCCGATGCTGTGGCGTTAAGTGATCTAGATCTTAAGCTAGATGATCCTAGAGATCCCAATTAGCATAGAGTGCAAAACCGCCGAAGCGTTAGATCTTGATCTCTTCATATCAAGTGTGCTTTTTGTGATAAGCTCTAGTATATTGTAGTATTGATCCGCTCTTAGGCGAAGGGCTAGACGAGTATACTCATCAACCACAAACTGCGGTGGAGCGTAGCCTAGTATCTCGCTAGCATCGGCTCTACCATGCTCTCTTATATAGATGTAGAACATAAAGAGTCTTGTGATATAGTTCGCGATATTGCCAGCTAAAACCACCTCGTTTACGGAGTGATCTAGTATGTTTTGTAGAGTAGTTTTGTACTCTTTTTTACTCAAAAGTGCCTTTAGTAGGTCATCTACGCTTGAGCTACCGCTCCCAAAAACAAGCTGATCACAATCTTTTGAGGTGACTAGTCGTCCAAGTAGCCTTAGCTTATCTAGCTCGCTATAAGCTAGAGCGATATCGCCATTTTGGAGCAAGAGAAGATGTTTGAGTGTGTAGCCATCGATCTCAAGGTTTATCTCTCTTGCTCTTGAGTGTAAAAGTGCGATCGCTTCGCCCTCTTTTGGGTGGAAAAAACGCACACTCATAGTAGCAAACTTCTTGCCTAGTGCAAACTTGTAAGTAGTAAAGTCATCGCCATAGTAGCCATACAAAAAGAGGTTTGATGGGTTTTTCTCACAAAGTGATGCAAGACTCTCAAGATCCTTTTTTGCTATCTTTTTGTCACTTTTGATGATGAGGATATTGCGATCTCCAAAGAGTGAAGCTTGCGATAGATGGGCTTTTGCTAGAGCAAAATCATACTCATCGTAGTAGAGTTTGAGCGTGGAGGCTTCACTATCAAAACCGAGGTTTGTTATGTATGTATCGATGAGAAAGTGGCTCTCGCCAAAGAGTATAAGGCTATTTGCTAAGCTTTTGCTAGCGATGTGCTTATCTAGCTCATTTTTGTACATCTACCACCCTTGTGGCTTTGATAGTGGCTCGTTTAATATCAACTTCACTTATAGTTACGCTGACATACTCAAATAGATCTATATGCTCATGAGCGATTAGCTCCACCTCAGCTCCACTTATTTCGCCCTCTATGATCGCTTTTTTGATGAGTCCTGTTTCACTTATGCGAGCTTTAAATGTTTCGCCTATATTTTTCTCTGCCCATCTTGCAAACTTTCGTTTGGCGTACTCATGCTCTACTTGCGATGCTTCGCGTTCTTTGAGACTTATGCTAATAGCGAGTGACTCGATGTTTCTAAGCACATATGAACTCTCTATACTATCACCTGCACTAAGGGCTTTTAGCACACGATGAACGATAAGATCGCTATACCTTCGTATGGGTGAGGTGAAGTGTGTATAGCTTGCAAACCCTAGCCCAAAGTGTCCTAAGTTGTATGGTGAGTAGCGAGCCTGCATCTGGCTTTTGATGATAAGCTCATCTACCTCATTAAGTAGATCTAGCTCTCTTGCTTTTGCCTGCAAAGCATCGATAGTCTCTTTAGTGCTATCTTTGATCTCGACAAAAAGCCCGATCATTGCTAGCTCTTCATAGAGGCGTTGAAGTTTGATCTGACTCGGTGGCTCATGCACTCTAAAGATCCCCTTGCTCATGCGTTTTGCCGCCTCTTTGTTGGCTAGTAGCATACAATCCTCTATGAGTGCATGTGAGGGAGTTTGCACCTCGTAGTGCGTGCTTAGAAGGTTGGTGTTTTCATCAAGAGTGAGCTTTAGCTCTTTTGAGTTAAACTCATACCCCTCTTGAAGCCTTTTCTCTTTTAGTCTGTTGGTTACTTTTTGGAGCTTTTTTAGACCAAATAGATCTTCGCTTGAGGCAAAGATCTCATCTACTTCATCGTAGCTAAAACGGTGGCGAGAGTTTATGATCGCTTCAAAAACCTCCGAGCTTTTTACCTCTAGGCTCTTTGGATCTAACTCTATTTTAAAGACATAAGCTAGTCTATCAACATTTGGCTCTAGTGAGCAGAGCGTCTCGCTAAGTGATCTAGGAAGCATCGGGATAGATCTGTGAGGCAAGTAGATAGAGAAGCTTCTATAAATCGCTTCGAGATCTATTGCACCAAAAGGTGTGACATAGTAGCTCACATCGGCGATGGCGACATAGAGTGTGTAGGCTTTTTCGTCCCAAAAGATCGCATCGTCAAAATCCTTTGCCGTTGGTGGATCGATGGTACAAAATGGCAAAGCTCTTAGATCTACCCTTTGTGGGTGCTCTGTGGCGTTTACTTCGCTAAAACTGCTAGCTAGATCTAGTACACTCTTCTCAAACTCATCATGTTTGTTGTGCCACGCAAGGACTATCCCCTCATCACTTGCAGGATCATTAAGGTTGCCGAGGTATTTGATAACGCAAGATGAGACATTATCGACACAAAATAGATCACCCTCTTGATAGCCACTTAGATCATAATCTAGATCTACTATAAAGTCATTTTTAAGATCTGCTAGCTCTTTTTTGAGAGCCTTTGAGACCACATAAAGCACACTATAACTCTGTGCCTTGCCCAAAACCTCTAAGATCTTAGCAGATGGTGCACCTCTTTTTGTTAGAAGTCTCTGCACCAAAACTATGTCGCCCTCGCTAGCTTTTGAGAGCGAAACACTCTCTATAAGTAGATCTCTACTGCTCTCACCGATGATGCTTAGGTAGGCTTTGTCATCTTGCACAGAGCCTAAAATACCCGCTTTGTACTTTGAGTTTAGCTTGTAAAAGCCATCTTTTTGTGTGAGATAGCCCCGCTTAAAAAGGCTCTCTACAAGCTTTGTGTCACTCTCTTTTATATCTTGATGGCTAAGTCTCACGCTTAGCGAGGTGAGTAGATCTCTCATTTATGCGATATTTTCTAGTGCTTTTTCAAAACTTGCTAGATCTAGGTTGTACTTTTTGATGAGATCTTTTGCTTTTTGGATATTTTCATCTTTTATGGTGCCATCAAGACAAAAGAGTGTGCGAACAACTTGCAACATCTGTGCAAAAGGCTTGATCTCATCGCTTGCTAGATCTGGATCTAGGCAGTGGCGAACGGTATTTACAAGGGTTGGATCAAATTTCCAGTGCTCAAAGATAGCCGAACTTACCTCTGGTGTATCTACGCCCATAAGCTCTCGCTCCACATCTTCGGTAGCAGCACCGCTTTTGATAGCCTCTAAAAACTCCTGCTCTTTTTTCTCTGCGATCACCTGTTGGGCGATGATCGCTTTACCGATCTCTACTAAAAATGCCGCCGCAGAGAGTGTGCCAAGAGCTTTGTTGTTACTTCGTAGTAGCCATGCGGTGATGAGAGCGTTGAGTTTAGATGAGAGTAGAGAAAATGAGTCGTTGTTGATGTTATAGACCTCAAGGTTTAGCGTAAAGCTCTTTTTGACAATGCTAGCGAGTGCAAAACCGCGAATAGTTCCCATACCAAAGAGACTCACAGCTTGTGATATGGAGATGATCTCCCTGCTAAAACCATAGAGTGGAGAGTTTGCGGACTTTAGTATATCTGCCATTAGTAGCGGATCTTTTTCGAGTATGGCGGACATATCTTTGATGGAGCTATCTGGATCTTGATAGACTCTTTCTATATTTATGGCAGACTCTGGAAGTGGCGGAAGTTGTCTAATCTTTTTTAGCATCTCATCAGTCATAGCTACTACCTTAATAATAAAAATTGATACTACAAATATCGCAGTAAGTTAGTAAAATCATACCAAATATTTACTAAAGAGTTGGTAAGATTTAGCAAATAAAGCAAAAAGGATAGAGATGCAAAACGAAGCAATCTTAAATCAACTAGGCTATGCACCAAATGATGCACTGCTAGCTCAAATAGAGCGGATCGCAAAAAATACCGCAGGGTATGAGAAGATCATAAAACACATAATGGATCTACATGAGGCACTAAAGGTAAATGGAGCTTATGTTGCGATGTCAAATAGCGAAGATGTTTTTAAGATAAAGCTTGACTCACCAAGTACACAGATGTTACATGAAGCGATCGAAAAGATTGAGAGATTTCGCTCCCGCTACAAGGTAGAACTAGACAAAGTTGAGGGTAAACCAACTTACTATATTGTGGGCTTTAGAGCGTAGTATTTACACAAAAAAAGGTATAATCTTGCTCCAACTTTCCCCCAAAGGATTATACCTTGAGCAACCAACTTCCAAACATAGACGAGATTCTAGCCTCCCACAAACTTTCACAAGATGACTATAAGAGCATCAAAGAGATATTAGGTCGCGAGCCAAACCTCGTAGAGATCGGTATATTTTCGGCGATGTGGAGTGAGCATTGTAGCTACAAATCTAGCAAGGTGCATCTAAGCGGTTTTCCAACCAAAGCTCCGTGGGTGATCCAAGGACCTGGTGAGAATGCAGGAGTAATTGATATTGGTGGCGGTTATGCAGCAGTGTTTAAGATGGAGAGTCACAACCACCCAAGCTATGTAGATCCATATAACGGAGCAGCTACTGGTTTAGGCGGTATGATGAGAGATGTCTTTACAATGGGTGCTCGCCCGATTGCTACGCTAAATCTACTAAGATTTGGTGATCTAAGAAGTGATGATGCAAAAATCGCATCGTACCACAAACACCTAGTAAAAGAGTGTGCAAGAGGTATGAGCGAGTATGGCAATGAAGTAGGTGTAGCTTCCATCGGTGGCGATACAGGGTTTGATGAGTGCTATAATGGCAACATACTTGTAAATGCGATGAATGTAGGGCTTGCTAAAAGCGATGAGATATTTTACGGTAGAGCTGAGGGGATTGGCAACCCTGTTATCTATGTAGGAGCTGACACTGGGCGAGATGGTCTAGGTGGAGCTGTTATGAGTAGCGATAGCTTTAGTGATGCAGATGAGGGTGAATCAAATGTCGCTGTGGGTGATCCTGTGGCGGAGAAGAACCTCATAGAGGCGTGTATGGAGATGTTTGCTACTGATCTAGTAGTGGGGATCCAAGATATGGGTGCAGCGGGGCTAACTTCAAGCTCATTTGAGATGGCGGGGCGTGCAGGTAGCGGAATGGTAATGCACCTAGATCGCGTGCCAGCAAGACACAAAGATATGCAACCATATGAGTTTATGCTTAGTGAGTCACAAGAGCGAATGCTTGTGTGTGCAAAAAAGGGCGGTGAAGATGCTCTAATGGAGATCTTTAGACGCCACAACCTTGAGTGTGTTGTGGTGGGTGAGGTTACTGATAGTGGGCGAATGGAGCTGTTTTGGCATGGCGAAAAAGTTGCCGATGTGCCAGTTGCTCCCGTGAGTGAGTCCTCACCTGTGCTAAATCGCCCAATGAGCCGTCCAGCTTACTTAGATGAGGTGGCAAAAGTTAGCATAGATGACTTTGCAAAAGTACCAAATCAAGAGGCGTTTGAGAGGCTAATATCTGCTCTTGAGGTGACAGATAAGTCCGCTATCTATGGTGGGTTTGACAAAAGTAAGCAGGCTATAAAAGGGTGTGGATCACTTGATGCGTCGGTCTTTTTTATAGAGCAAAACAACTCCGCACTAGCGATGGCGGCGGGGTGTAACGCTCGTTACTGCTACATAGATCCAAAAGGTGGTGCTGCTGTGGCGGTGATCGAAGCGGCTAGAAATGTAGCCATAAGTGGGGCAACCCCACTTGCAGTAACTGACTGCCTAAACTACGGCAACCCAGAAAACCCTGAAGTGATGTGGCAGTTTGGTGAGGGTTGTCTAGGTATAAAAGAGGCTTGTAATGAGCTAAATACTCCAGTCATCGGCGGTAATGTATCGCTTTATAATGAGACAAATAGTGTGAGTATATTTCCAACTCCTGCCATCGGTGTAGTGGGTGTAAATAGCGATCCATCAAAGGTTCTAGGCTCTAGCTTTAAGTCTGAGGGCAACCTTATCTACTTAGTAGGTGAGAGTAGAAGCGAGTTTGGAGGTTCACTCTATATGAAAGAGATCTGCTCTAGTGTAGGTGGAACTCTGCCAAACATCGACTATGATAAAGAGAGAGCTTTATGGAAGCTTATCATCGAAGCAAATGCTAAGGGGCTTTTAAGCTCGGCTAAAGATGCAAGTAGCGGTGGTGTGGCGATCGCACTTGCTAAGATGTCTGCACTTAGCTCTCTTGGGTGTAGTGCTACTATGAGCGTGAGTGATGAGCGAGATATATTTGCCGAGAGCCTAAGTCGCGTCATAGTTGAAGTAAGCGAGCAAAATGCACCCGCTTTTGAAGCGATGGCGAGTGATCTAGGATACCAAAAGATTGGTGTTGTAGGTGGAAGTGAGTTTAGGCTCAACAATGTTAAGATGGATCTAGCAAAACTAAAAGATACCTATTTTGGTACATTTGCTAAAGATCTACTCTAGGTGAGATAGGGGTGGAAGAGCTTTTTATAGAGTGGCTTAGAGAGTATGGCTATGCTGTGCTCTTTTTGTGGAGTGTGCTTGAGGGTGAGCTAGGACTTATAATGGCGGGCATCATGAGCCACACGGGCGATATGTTCTTGCCATTTGCCATAGTTGTAGGTGGATTTGGTGGCTTTGTAGGTGATCAGATCTACTTCTACATAGGGCGATTTAACAAAAAGTATATCCAAAAAAAGATCAACTCACACCGCACTAAGTTTGCTCTAGCCCACCTGCTACTAAACAAATATGGTTGGCCTATCATATTTGCACAACGCTATATGTATGGTATGCGAACCATCACACCCATGGCGATCGGGCTTACAAAGTACTCTGCAAGGCAGTTTGCCATTATCAACTTCATAAGTGCGATGGCGTGGGCGGCGATTACTATCATACCTGCATACTTTTTTGGCGAGCATCTTTTAGAGGGCATAAAGTGGATCAAAGCTCACTGGTACTTTGCACTTCCGCTTTTGGTCGCTTTTGTGGCGTTTATCATATATAACCTCAAAAAACTAGAAAACCGCATCATCAACAGACGGATCCATAAACTGCAAGAGGAGAGCAAAGGTGTCGTTTGAGAAGCTTGGGATCTTTGATCCGCTTCTTGATGCCATAGAAGATCTTGGCTACAAGGAGCCAACACCCATTCAGTCTCGCTCAATCCCGCTCATCTTTGCCAAAAAAGATATCTTTGCTACTGCTCAAACGGGCACTGGCAAGAGTGCGGCATTTGGTTTGCCACTACTTCAAAGACTGCGAAATGCACACAAAAGTGAGAAGAACCACCCAAAAGCGTTAGTGCTTGCTCCAACTCGCGAGCTTGCTATGCAACTTGCAGATGATTTTGCCTCTTTTGCTAAGTATATGGATATAAATATCGCTCTGCTTATAGGTGGTAAGGATCTAACTAGCCAAAACTTGAAGCTAAAAGAGCGAGTCGATATCATAGTGGCTACTCCAGGGCGAGTGATGGAGCATACACAAAAAGGTCTAAAGCTAACAAGCGTAGAGATCTTCGTCGTAGATGAGGCGGATCGAATGCTCGATATGGGCTTTTCTAAAGATCTCCTAGCTATTGCTGCTCTGCTACCAAAGAGGCATCAGAGTCTGCTTTTTAGTGCTACTTACTCTCAAAAGGTGCGTGATCTCGCTAAGCTACTACTCACAAAGCCTGAGTTTGTGCAAACTGCTAAGCAAAACTCCACTGTGGAGAACATAGAGCAGGTGGCGTACTTGGTAGATGCAGATAAAAAAGCATCGCTTCTAGCTTACATCGTGGGGAGTCGTAACTATACGCAAGTGCTTGTCTTTACCCGCACAAAAGCGAGTGCAGATGAGCTAGCACGAGAGATCGAAAAAGATGGACTTAAGTGTGGTATAATCCACGGCGAGAAGACTCAAGCTGCAAGAACTAAGGCTTTAGCACTCTTTAAAGAGCGTCGCCTTAGAGTGCTTGTAGCAACCGATATAGCCTCAAGGGGCTTAGATATAGAAGATCTTGATGTTGTTTTTAACTATGAGTTGCCACTTGTGCCAGAGGATTATGTCCACAGAGTTGGGCGAACGGGTAGAGCGGGTAAAAGTGGACTTGCCATCTCACTGCTAGATGCCAATGAAAAAAGTGAGATCAGACGCATAGAAAAGCTCATCGGCAAGAAGTTGCCAAAAGAGTCTATCAAGGGCTTTGAGCCAGATCCAACACTTAGACGAAGCGATGAAAAAGAGATCACTCCAAAGAGTGAGCATAAAAAGAGACCAAACACAAGGAGAAGATGATGGACGCTATCTATCCATTTGCAAATGTTATACACCTACTTTTAGCGATTGCCTTTTTAGGCTATGTTTTTAGTGATGTGGTTCTTATAGATCCACTAAAAAAGCACCTACCAAAAGATGCATCTGAGAAGATCTCAAAGCTTCTAGGTGGTAAGAGTTTTAAGATCTTTCCACTCTCACTTTTGGTGATCATACTCACAGGTGGTATGATGATGTCTCGCTATATCAACTCCGAAGCAGGGGTGTTTAACACACCTTTACAACAGCTACTGATGCTAAAGATCTTGCTTGCTACTATCATAGCTCTTGGCGTGCTTTTTAACCTATATACAAAGTTTAGTGGCAAGAGTAAACCCGCTTTTATGCAACACCACTTTCATAAACTTGTGCTTGTGCTAGGGTTTTTTATAGTTGTGCTTGCTAAGTTTATGTTCGTTTGATTTTATACGCTTTTAGAGCAAAGCTCTTCAAGCTACGCTAACGCTGAGTTCTACTCGGCGTAATGCTATGATGCTAAGCATCGTTATTTTTATGCTTGATATTTATTTTAATATTGTTTTATGAAAAGAGGCTTTTTATTTGAAGCTAATGGCTCCGAATACTGGATTCGAACCAGTGACCAAGCGATTAACAGTCGCCTACTCTACCGCTGAGCTAATTCGGAATGTTTAAGAGACGAGATTGTACACAAAGAAGACTTAAAAGTCAAGCATCTACGCCTTTGTATAAAACTCCACACCAGCAACATTTTTAGTGGTTATGAGCTTAGCCTCTAGCAGATCATAAAATCGCTTTTTTGATGCGTCATCAAGAAGCATTTGGATATCATCAAGACTTAGAGATCGCATCTCTAGTGTGTGTAGCAACTCCTCTTTACTAAACTCCCTATCTGCTTTTTTTGAACCTACCCCACGGCTAGCTATATGTATGGGTAGTTTGGAGCTAAAACTAAGAGATGCTTCAAAAAGCTCCTCATATGTTAGCGGAGTGACTCTGTAAGCTGGTGGGCGATCGATAGTGCCTAGATCTACTCTTGTTAGGTTGCTAAAGCTAAGAAGTGTCTCATTTAGTTTGGCTAGTTCGCTTTTTTGATCATTGATGCTCTTAACAAGTAGGATCTCTATAAAAAGATCACCCTTGTAAACCTCGCTAAAACGCCTCATCGCATCTATGCTTGAGGCAAGATCAAAGCTCTTTGTCGGTCTATCTATCTTTTTAAACACCTCATAACTGATGGCATCAAGCGAGATCTTGACACTATCTAGTTTCAAGAGTGAAGCAAAAGTCTGCTCACTACTTAAAGTAGATCCATTGGTAAGTATAAGGGTTTTTGCACTACCTTTTATGGCGGTGATGGCATCTATGAGTTCATCTAGGTGAGGGTAGAGTGTAGGCTCACCATTTGCGGTTATGGTGATGAGATCTAGATCATCTGTGAGTACGCTTTGTAGCTCCGCTACTATGGCATCAACACTTGCGATCTCATCTTGAGCGTCGATCGCTTTTGCAGGCTCTAGCTCGCAGTAGAGGCAGTCAAAGTTGCACTGTTTTTTGTTAGGCGAGAGATCAACTCCAAGCGATAGCCCAAATCGCCTAGAATTTATCGGTCCAAATGTATAAGCCACTTACTTTTTACTGATGCGTTTGCACTCACTAACAAAGTGGATCGCATTTTCTCGTGGAATATCTGGGAGTATGCCATGCCCTAAGTTAAATATGTGTCTTTTGCCACCCATCACAGAGTGGATCTGCTCTATGCTCTTAGTAGTTGAGTCTTTGTCGTAGAGTCTGCATGGCTCCATGTTGCCTTGAAGTACATAACGATCACCTAGTTTTGCTTTTGCAAGCTCCATTGGTGTACTCCAATCGACACCAAAAACATCAAACTCACCATAAACGCCACCCATCTCAACAAATGAAGCAACACCCTTTGGAAACATAATGATCGGGATATGCGGGTATTTGCCCTTTAGATAAGAGGCGATCTGCGTCATATAGCTCCACGAAAACTCATCATATTTGTTAGGCTCAATCGCAGCTGCCCAGCTATCGAAGATCTGTACTACATCGACCCCGCTTTGGATCTGCTTTTCAAGATAAAACTTAGTGACTTCTGTTACTTTTTTGAGTATCTCATGAAGCAGGTCTGGATCTGAGTACATCATCTTTTTGCAAACATTATAAGTTTTGGTACCTTCGCCCTCGATCATATATGTAGCAATCGTCCATGGTGCACCACAAAAACCGATGAGTGCTTTCTCATCGCCTCGCTCATCGAGCTGTTTTCGCAGTATCTTGATAGTTTCATATACATAGCTAAGCTTATCTGCCGCCACTTCCCCACCAACAAGAGCATCTAGATCTGCTTTTGTTTTTATGGGGTTTTTAAAGACTGGTCCCTCACCTGTTAAAAACTCAAGATGCATACCCATCTCATTTGGCACAACAAGTATGTCACTAAAGAGTATAGCAGCGTCCACACCGACGATATCAAGCGGTTGGATAGTCACCTCCGCAGCAAGAGAGGGGTTGTGGCAGAGGTTTAGGAAGTTGCCAGCTTTGCTTCTAACCGCCATATACTCACTTAGATAACGACCAGCTTGCCTCATCATCCAAACTGGTGTGTGTGGCGTCTCTTTGCCCAAACATGCATCTACAAATATTTTGCTCAAAACCAATCCTTTTGTGTTAATGTCCAACTTTGCTTAGAAAGTAAAGCCCTAGGGCTACTGCAGTGATAGATATGGCGAAGTATAGCATATCTAAGGCACCCTCGTAAGAGGTATGACCAACTTTTTGGAAAAAGCCAACAACTAACACCATTACGATCACTTTTGAGATCTTATCTTTTAGCTGATCTAGTGAGTGGATCGCTAGAAGTTGGTTCTCGCCACCTTCTGCCTCTTTCGCAGGCTCTATATCGGAGATAAATAGCTCATAAAGTCCAAAGGCAAAGAGTAGCATAACGATCCCAATGAGGTATAGATCTACTGCTCCAATGATACCACCAACTATATCGTCATGGAAGTTTTCAGGGTGTGCACCAGAGGCATAAGTTTTTATAGTGTAGATAGCGGTCTCATATATGTCAAAGCTTGCGACTACAAAGAGGATCACCGCCCCGATAAGCCCAAAAACAACTGCCAAAAGTATGATAAAACGACTGCTCCAAAGGGAGTGTTCAAAGATCTTCTCTAGCATCAGCACATCTCTATATATTTTTGAGCGATCTTCACAGCGTTTGTTGCTGCTCCAACTCTTAGGTTATCAGCTACTACAAAGAGGTGCAAGATGGTTGGATCAAAGTTATCTACTCTTATGCGTCCCACAAATGTCTCATCTTTGTCCACCACAAGCGATGGCATAGGGTAGAGCGAGCTATTTGGATCATCAAGGAGTACTACATTTGGTGAGGAGGCAAGCAGTTTTTTGACATCGTCCGCGTTTACCTCTTTTGCAAACTTGATGCTGAGTGCCTCGGCGTGTCCACGAAGTGTTGGAACACGTACACAAGTGGCACTTAGAGGGATCTCTTTGTGCATGATTTTGGTTGTTTCATTGACCATTTTCATCTCCTCTTTTGTATAGCCACTCGCTTCAAATTTGTCGATTTGCGGGATTACATTTAGTGCTATACGGTGGGTAAATGCCTTGATCTCTGCCTCATCTAGCTTGAAAGCAAAAAAGGCTTGCATCTGTGAGATAAGCTCTTCCATCGCACTTTTGCCCGCCCCTGAGGTTGCTTGATAGGTGCTTACATCGACCCTTTGTATATCATAGGCATCATCAAGTGGCTTCAGTACTTGCACCATCTGTATGGTTGAGCAGTTAGGGTTTGCGATGATACCGCTTTTTTTATACTCTAGTATATCGCCCGCGTTTACCTCTGGAACGACAAGTGGGACATCTTTGTGCATTCTGAAAAATGATGTGTTATCTATCACTACCGCACCCGCTTTTGCCGCAAATGGAGCATACTTTTCGCTCACACTTCCACCTGCTGAAAATAGAGCGATCTGCACACCATGCTCATCAAAGCTACTTTCTGTTAGCTCTATGATCTCTACATCATTGCCTTTAAATTCGACACTCTTGCCAGCACTTCTGCTACTTGCTAGTGGGATCAGTTTTGAGATCGGAAAGTTCACCTCTTCGAGTACTCTTAGTATCTCTTCACCTACTGCACCATTTGCTCCAACGACTGCTACTACATAACTTTTTGACATTTTTTCTCCTTAGATTAGTCCACGAGACTCAAGATGAAGATCTTCTGGCTTGATAATCTTACCATCGCTTAGTATCGCCGCTCGTTCCACGACACTAAGAAGCTCTCTGATGTTGCCTAGCCACTTGTAGCTAAGTAGTGACTTTTGAGCTTGTGGTGAAAACTCCTTCTCTTCATAGCCGTAACGCTCACAGCTTCGCTTAAGCATAGAGTCTGCTAGTGGTAAGATCTCCTCCTGACGCTCTCTTAGAGGCGGTATATGCAGTGGTATGGTGTTTAGTCTAAAGTATAGATCTTCTCTAAACTCACCGCTATTTATCTTTTGGGCTAGATTTGCATTGGTGGCGGAGACGATGCGTAGATCGATCTTTATGCTTTTTTGTGATCCAAGTGGGCGGATCTCCCGCTCTTGCAAGGCTCGAAGCAGTTTAGCTTGCAAGCCATAAGGCATCTCGGCGATCTCATCTAAAAATAGTGTTCCGCCGTTTGCAAGCTCAAATTGACCAACTTTCGCCTCACAAGCATCGGTAAATGCACCCTTTTCAAACCCAAAAAGCTCGCTCTCTATGAGGTTTTCTGGGATCGCTGCCATATTTATGGCGACAAATGGTTTCTTGCTTCTAGGGGAGTTTTGGTGAATAAACTTTGCCATCACCTCTTTGCCCACGCCACTCTCACCTAGTATGAGTATGCTAGCATCACTTGATGACGCTTTTGAGGCGATACTAAGGGCAGACTCAAGTGCTTTAGATCTTGCCAAAAAACCATCATCACTCTGCTTAGGAGTGCTCTGTTTTTTGACGCTAGAGACAATATTTTGTCGTCTTATAGCTGATATGAGCGTGTCTATATCAAATGGCTTTAGTAGGAAGTCTTTGACACCCAGATGGATCGACTCTATGGCTCGCTGAAGTGTGGCATTGCCCGTCATAATGATGACATCAAACCTGCCACCAAGCTCTTTTACAAACTCTAGCCCGTCCATTTTTGGCATATTTATATCTGTGATGATTAGCTCAAAACTATCATCTATACCTGCAAGGGCATCTTTGGCGTTTTTGAAGGTTTTTATCTCAAACTCGCTATACTCACTCATAGCGATTTCAAGGGATTTACGCATATTGATATCATCTTCAACGATTGCTATTTTCACTACTAAAAACCCTCTGTGTTAATGGCGGTGATTGTAGCAAAAGTATCATTAAAATCGACTTTGAAACAGTGCGTACGAAGCTCTAAGATGGTGGTGTTTTTGTTTGTGAGGTTGGTGGTTTTACCATAGCTTTTGACATGCAAACCGATGCGATCTAGGTATGTTACAAACTCCCATAGATTCTCATTTACAAGCTGTTTTAGATCATCAAAGCCGTTGTTTTTAAGATGAATAGTTTGTGACTCTACACCACTACAACCACTCATTGCCTTAGAGATCTTTAAGTAGTCGTTATAGAGATAGCTATCTTTTACAACGACTCTATAAGATACTAGATACTCTTTTGCCTCTAAAGCAAGCACAAATGCTATGATTAGCGAGAAAAGTCTGAGTGCAATAGCATCATCTCCATCTCAACTTCACAAAGCCCATCTTTAAAGACCGTCTCTATGACATTTGCATCTTTTATGAGTGCTTCAACTTGTGTTTTTACAGTGGAGTTTTGAACCATCATATTTTTGATGATATCTTGACCCTCAACCTCAACGCCTCGCACTTTTTCAGCTAAGATCCTATACCCATCAGCTATGGCGGCTCGCTTTGCTAGTGCATAAGCTTGAGCTGGCGAGATGGTGTTTGATGGAGCTACGCCTTGACCTACTACGGTTACTAAGATCTTGCTATCTTTGCGTAAAAATTGGTTTGGTGCACACTGTACATTTTGTGGCATAAGTGTGCTATCTTCACATCTGATAGTGGTGATTTCGGCACTTAGTGAGCTAGCACCAAGTGCCAAAAGTAGAGCAACTACAAAAGAGTATCTCATTTTGTATCCTTTATGTATAACAATATCTGCATAAACTAGCAAAAATTGTTCCACTACTCATCAAGTAGTGAGCTCTCATCATCTTCATCGCTCTCATCTTCGTTTTTAGGACATCTTGAGATGCTTATAACATCATCGCCTTTTACTATATATACGCCACTTGTGTTTCTACTAGACTTTGAGATGCTCTGCATATCGACACGGATCATTTTGCCCTCTTTGGTTAGTGCCATCATATCCATAGACTCATCTACCATCAAGCAACCGACAACATATTTGCCTGTTTTTGGGGTGAGTTTCATAGCGATCACTCCGCTTCCGCCGCGGTTTGTGAGCCTATACTCCTCAGCAGTTGTTCGCTTGCCGATCCCCTTTTCACTCACCATAAGGATCTCTTCGTTATCATCTGCGATGATGTTGGCATCGACAACCTCATCATCATCATGCTTAAACTTGATGCCCCTTACACCCATGGTATTTCTACCCTGTTCACGAGTCTTTTCTATCTCAAACTTGATACATTGTGCCATTTTTGTCACTATGAAAAGGTATTTGATGCTCTCATCTGCGATCTTAGCAGTTATGAGGCTATCATCATCAGCTAGAAGGATCGCCTTTACGCCATTAGATCTGATGTTTGAAAATTCGCTCAAGTTTGTTCGCTTAACTGTACCGTTTTTGGTGAAAAACACGAGTGATTTGCTCTTGCTAAAGTCAGTTGTTGGTATGATGCTCTGTATCTGCTCGTCTGCTACAAGGTTTAGTAGATTTACCACCGCTTTGCCTTTTGCAGTTCGGCTTGCTTCTGGGATCTTATAGACTTTTAGCCAGTGTAGTTGCCCTTTGTTGGTGACAAACATCAGTGTATCGTGAGTGTTGCAGGTGAAAAACCGCTCTATAAAGTCATCTTCATAGACTGTGAGTGCGGTTTTGCCTTTGCCACCGCGGTTTTGCTTCTCATACTGAGCAAGTGGCACTCGCTTGATGTAGCCTCTGTGAGTGATCGTTACAACCATCGGCTCATTTGGTATGAGATCTTCTACATCGATGTCGTCGTAGTCATCTTCGATCTCTGTTTTTCTTTTTGTTGGGTAGGCTTCTGCTAGCTCGTTAAACTCATCGTTGATGATGCCATGAAGCACCTCTTCGCTTCTAAGGATCGACTCTAGGTAGGCGATAAGCTCTAAGAGTTCGCGAAGCTCATTTTCGATCTTCTCTCTCTCTAGTCCTGTAAGTCTGCCTAGACGCATATCGACGATGCTTTGAGCTTGGATCTGCGAGAAGTCAAACTTACTAACAAGAGCTTCTCTGGCGTCCTCTACGCTACTGCTTGCTTTGATCGTCACGATGATCTCATCGATGATGTCGAGTGCTTTTTTAAGCCCCTCTAAGATGTGTGCTCTAGCTTTTGCCTTCTCTAGATCAAAGATCGTTCGGCGGATAATGATAGTTTTGCGGTGGTTGATGAAGTGTTTTAGTATATCTATAAGCCCAAAAATACGCGGTTCTTGGTTTAGAATCGAGAGCATTATGATCCCAAATGTTGTCTGCATAGCAGTCTGCTTAAAGAGGTTGTTTAGCACGATCTCGCTCATCGCATCTCGCTTTAGCTCTATAACTACGCGGATCCCCTCACGGTCAGACTCATCTCGCACCTCAGATATGCCCTCTATGAGCTTATCTTTGACGAGGTTTGCTATATTTTCTATAAGTCTAGCTTTGTTTACTTGGTATGGAAGCTCATCGATAACGATGATCTCTTTTGAGCCTTTTTTCTCTATGTGAGTTTTGGCTCTAACTTTGATGCGTCCTCGCCCGCTCTCATAGGCATCGATGATCCCCTTTTTGCCAAAGATAGTCCCACCTGTTGGAAAGTCTGGTGCTTTTATGTGCTCCATAAGCTCGCTTAGCGTTACATCTGGGTTGGCTAGAAGTGCTTTTAGTGCACCTAAAACTTCGCTTGGGTTGTGTGGTGGAATATTAGTCGCCATACCGACAGCGATCCCGCTAGAGCCATTTATGAGCAGGTTTGGCATACGAGTTGGAAGCACCTCTGGCTCTTTTGTGGTAGCGTCGTAGTTATCGATCATATTGACAGTATTTTTGTCTAGATCTTTAAGTAGCTCTCCTGCATACTTAGTCATACGAGCTTCGGTATAACGCATAGCAGCAGCGTTGTCGCCATCGATACTACCAAAGTTTCCTTGCCCATCGACTAACTGCATACGCATAGAGAACTCTTGAGCCATTCTAACAAGAGCGTCATAAACCGCGGTGTCACCGTGTGGGTGGTACTGCCCGATCACATCACCAACTATACGAGCAGACTTTTTAAACTTCGCACCGCTTGAGAGGTTTAGCTTATCCATAGCGTAGAGTATGCGTCTGTGCACTGGTTTTAGTCCATCTCGCACATCTGGAAGTGCCCGCCCTACGATGACACTCATCGAGTAGTCAAGGTAGCTATCTTGCAGAGTCTCCTCTATGTTTATGGTTTGGATATTGTCATTTTGAAGCAGATTTCCCATCGGTACACCTAATATTATAATGAAAGCAGATCATACCAAAATGAGACTGTAAAAAAGCTAAAACTAAGCGTTGATCTCGCTTTTGATGATGTTTGCAAGCTCTTTGCAGTGAGCGATTTTCTGGGTAAAGTTTAGGCTATCATCAAGTAGTATCTCTATAAAAGCTGAACCTACTATAACGCCATCTACGCCCTTAGCTTTCTGCCTCGCAGTGTGGCGATTTACCCCAAACCCAACATATATAGGTGTGTTACTTGCCTCTCTTATGTGAGCAATTATGCTAGTTAGATCTTCGCTTTTAGCCGAGCCTGTGATGCCAGCGTACGCTACTAGGTAGATAAACTCTTTGGCATCTTTTACAAGAGTAGCTATGCGATCTTTGGTGTCAGTTGGAGCGACAAATGCGATGTTTGCAAGGTTGTGAGTCTCAAACAGATCTGCGTAGGCTTGTGACTCTTCATAAGGCAAGTCTGGGATAATAAAGCCCTTTAGCTTGATCTTAGAGGCTTTGGTGACTATGCTTTGTAGATCTTGTTGGTAAAAACTGTTAAAATACCCCATAAATAGCGTGTCTATGCTAGGTGCAATGGCACTAGCAACCTCAAGTGCGTGAGCAAACTTAAAGCCTCTCTCCAACGCCAAATGGTTTGCTTTTTCTATAAGAGCACCATCTGCGACGGGATCTGAAAAGGCGATGCCAAGCTCGATAGCATCGACGCCACTTCTAGCAAGCTCTAGGCTTAGATCTGTACAAAATGCGGGGTCTGGGTAGCCCGTAGTAAGGTATGCGACAACTTTTTTCACTTCGCCTCCAGATCTGGTAGTTTTAGTAGGCTAAACTTTATAGGGCTTAGATCTTCATCGTTTTCTAGCTCATCGCCCCACAGTTTTAGGGTATCTGCGACAAGTAGTAGCCACTCCTCTGTTTGGTGGTTTATCTTGCTATTTTTAGATCTGATCTCATCTAGTACGCCCTCTACAAAGTTGGCTAAGCGGTTGATGGACTCAAGTTTGAGGTAGCTTGTGGAAGAGGCGATGTTGTGGATAACTCGCTTTAGTTCATCTAGGCTTCGCTCAAATAGCTCCTCTTTGCCTAGATCTATGATGAGTGCATCGATGCAGTCGCTCATGATGGTGTAGTGATCTAAAAATTCATCTACGATCTCATAGTCAAATACCGCATTTAGTTTGCTTTTGATGCCCACACTAATCTCCCAAATAATGGAGCATTATAACACTTTTTAGAGATGCTATCAAGTGCTATTAGGTTTTTTAGGCTAAAATTGTTACAGATAAATAAGCGAGTTTGATATGAGAAAAAAGATGAGCATAGGCTCTATAAAGAGTGCAAAAGGTAGCAAAAAACTTGTGATGATAACCGCGTATGACGCCCTATTTGCGAAGCTTTTTGAAGATGCCGATATGATCTTAGTAGGCGATAGTCTAAATATGAGCTTTGCAGGCAAGAGTGATACGCTAAGTGCTACGCTAGATCAGATGATCTACCACACAAACGCCGTTGCTATGGGAGCTAAAGAGAGTTTTATCATCTGTGATATGCCATTTGGAACATATACCAACAAAGATGATGCTTTGCAAAACGCGATCAAGGTTTTTCAGCAAAGTAGTGCAGATGCCATCAAGATCGAGGGTGGAAGCTCCAAAGCTGAGATCGTGCGTCATCTATGTGAAAATGGGATCGCGGTTTGTGGACATATCGGGCTGCTTCCGCAAGCATTTCGCAGTGAGGGCGGGTACAAGATCAAGGGCAAGAGTGATGAAGAGGAGCAGAGGCTTATTGCAGATGCTAGATCTATCGCTGAAGCGGGGGCGTTTTGTATAGTGATCGAGGGTGTCAAAGCTGATGTGGCTAGCCGTGTTGCAAAGAGTGTGAGCGTGCCACTTGTTGGTATAGGAAGTGGAAGTGAAGTCGATGGGCAGGTGCTTGTGTGGAGCGATGCTTTTGGGCTTTTTAGCGAGTTTAAGCCGAAGTTTGTTCGTACATATCTTGATGGTGCTAGCATCTTTAAAGACGCGATGCAACACTACATAGATGATGTGCGAAGTGGGGCATTTCCTAGTAAAGATGAGAGCTACTAGGACTTGATGCCCCTTTTAGCGAGGGTAGTTCTCCACTACAAAGTCTAGATCTTTGTCGCCTCGCCCGCTTAAGTTTACGAGAATTGTCCCACTTTTGTTCTCTTTTGCCCACTTCATAGCGTATGCCACGGCGTGAGCAGACTCTAGTGCTGGGATAATCCCCTCAAGGCGTGAGAGTGCGTAAAATGCTTCGATAGCCTCATCGTCACAGCAGAGGGCTACTTTTGTGCGTCCTATACTATGTAGGTATGCGTGCTCTGGTCCCACTGATGGGTAGTCGATCCCACTTCCTATGGAGTGAACTGCTGCTGGGCTTCCGTCTGCATTTTGTAGCATGATGGAGTTAAAGCCGTGCATTACCCCCTCGCTTCCATAGCTAAGACTCGCACTATGCTCCCCAAGATCACACCCTTTGCCCGCTGGCTCAACAGAGATGAGATCACAACTCTCTTCTATAAATGCACTAAAGATCCCCATGGCGTTGCTTCCGCCACCCACACACGCAGTAATGGCATCTGGAAGCCTGCCAGTGAGATCTAAAAACTGCTCTTTTGCCTCAAAACCAACGACACTTTGAAAGTCTCGCACCATCATAGGAAATGGGTGAGGGCCAACTACACTGCCGATGGCAAAGAGTTGAGAGTGTGGATCTTTTAGGTACGCTCCAAATGCACTATCGACTGCCTCTTTGAGGGTTTTTAGCCCATGCGTAGCAGGTACAACTTTAGCCCCAAGGATCTTCATACGAGTCACATTTGGCTTCTCTTTTGCGATATCTACTTCGCCCATATGGATCTCGCACTCTAGTCCAAAGTACGCCGCCGCAGTGGCAAGTGCCACGCCATGTTGTCCCGCCCCTGTTTCGGCGATGAGCTTAGTTTTGCCAAGGTGCTTAGCTAGCAAAGCCTCTGCCATGCAGTGGTTTAGCTTGTGTGCTCCCATGTGGTTTAGATCTTCGCGTTTTAGGTAGATCTGTGCCCCACCTGCCTCACGACTTAGGTTTTTGGCGTAGTAGACTGGGGTTGGGCGGCCTTGAAAGTGCTTACGAATACTCTTTAGCTCGCCTAAAAACTCGCTTGAGTGCTTTAGTTTATTGTAAGCTTCTGTTATCTCTCTAAAAGGCTCTTCAAGCTCTGGCGGTATAAAAGCTCCGCCAAAGCGTCCAAAAAAGCCCCTCTCATCTGGCATAGTCTCTAGGTATGGTTTTTGTTTTTGCATAACATCTTCCTATAATGGTTTGAAAAATAGTAGCAAATAACCTTTGTAAAAGCAATAAAGATATACAATCTTTAGGGTGCTGGTTTTTGCTCAAGAGGTGCTTTGGTGAAGCACGCTATATTTTTGGCTATAATTACAGCAAATTGAGGTAAGGGCAAAATGCAAAGAGTTGTGGAGATTGAGCGATTTGATGGCGAGGAGGCGGGTGCGGAGCTTAGCCTTCGTCCATCTGCGTGGAGTGAGTATATAGGTCAAGAGCAGATCAAAAAAAACCTCGCAGTCTTTATAGAGGCTAGCAAAAAGCGGGGTGAGGCACTAGATCATATACTATTTTTTGGCCCTCCAGGGCTTGGCAAAACTACGCTCGCACTCATAGTCGCTAACGAAATGGCGACAAATATGAAAATAACCGCCGCTCCGATGATCGAAAAGGGCGGAGATCTAGCCGCAATCCTTACAAATTTGCAAGAAAATGAGATCCTCTTCATAGATGAGATCCACCGCCTCTCGCCAGCTGTGGAGGAGATACTCTACTCTGCGATGGAGGATTTTCGCATCGATATCATCATAGGCAGTGGCCCAGCAGCTCAAACCATAAAGATCGACATACCTCGCTTCACTCTCATAGGAGCAACCACAAGGGCGGGTATGCTCTCAAACCCTCTAAGAGACCGCTTTGGTATGAACTTTCGTATGAGCTTTTATAGTGATGATGAGCTTTCTCGCATAGTGATGCAGGCTTCACACAAGCTAGAAAAAGAGATCGCAAAAGAGGCGAGCTTGGAGGTGGCAAAACGCAGTCGTGGCACGCCTCGCATCGCTCTTAGGCTACTTAGACGCATACGAGACTACGCCGATGTAGCAGATGAGGCGAGCATTACCAAAGCAAGAGCACTCTACGCACTAGATGAGCTTGGTATCAACTCGCACGGCTTTGATGAGATGGATCTAAGGCTTCTTGGGCTTCTTGCATCTTCGGGTGAGAAGCCACTTGGACTTAGCACCATCGCTGCTGCACTTAGCGAAGATGAGGGGACTATCGAAGATGTGATAGAGCCATACTTGCTAGCAAATGGCTACCTAGAGCGAACCGCAAAGGGCAGAAAAGCTACAAGTGCGACATACAACATACTAAATCTCACAAAAATAGATAAAGGAACACTTTTTTGAAGCCGATCTACTTTTTAGCACTGCTTTTTGCACTCTCGCTCTATCTTATGTACCAGCTATATGCACCATTTTTGCTAGCTATGATCATAGCTACTCTTCTTGCTATCTCCACATCAAACATCAACGAGTTTTTTTATAATCTCACAAAGCATAAACTCCTCTCTGCGTTAGCTTCTACTACACTTTTAGCAGTGCTGTTTTTTGTGCCACTTAGCTACTTTTTGCTCTCGCTTAGCGATATGCTTCGCTCCATGGATCCAGCTACGCTTCAGAGTATGAAAGATAGCGTTGTAGATAAGTTGCAACACCCACCCGAGATGCTAGAGTTTTTGCGTCCAGCTCTACTAGATCATCTAGGTGAGTTAGATCTAACAGCGATGGGATCAAATATGATCTCTCAAGCAAAGATGATCGGCTCACTAAGCCTTGGGTTTTTGAAAAATGCCTTTTTGGTGGTGGTCTTTTACTTCTTTGTCATCTATAACAGCGAGCATATCTTTACCTTTATAAAGCGAGTGGCACAGATGGGCGAAGAGGATAGCTCTACGCTTATAAAAGAGCTATCATCTGTGATGGGCGTGGTTTTTTACTCCATCATAGTAAATGCGATGCTTCAAGGCATACTCTTTGGTGTGATGATCTCTCTGATGGGCTATAATGGGCTACTTTTTGGCGTGATGTATGGTTTTGCATCGCTTATCCCTGTTGTGGGTGGGGCGATGATGTGGCTACCTTTTGGGTTTTTTGAGTATGCAAATGGTAGCACGGGCGGAGCGATATTTATAGTGAGCTACTCAGTGGTGGTCATCTCCATCATCGCCGACACATTTTTAAAACCGCTCATCATAAAAGAGATCAACAAACGACTACTAAAAAACAGCGACGCCACAGTCAATGAGCTTGTTATATTTTTCGCAATCCTTGCGGGGCTTAGTACATTTGGGTTTTGGGGTATGATACTAGGGCCTGCCATAACGGCGTTTTTCCTCACACTTCTAAGACTCTTTGAGACTCGCATAAAAGAGTGTAGCTAGATCTACTCTTGTTTGAGCTTTTGCTCTAAAAGCTTAGCAGTGTCGATGTTAAAGTCAAAAAACTGCGACTTGAAGCTATCACCTATCTTGGCGAGTGTAGTGCTTGCTCCTTTTGGATTTCTCGCCTCAAGATATAGCAGAGCTAGAGCATAACGGCTCTCTAGGTATGAGCTTTCTTGGATCTTAGCAAGCTCAAGCAGAGCCATAGCATTTTCGTGATGATCAGCTGCTATGGAGGCGACAGATGCTAAAAATAGCGTCTGCGTATCACTCACCCCTAGGTTGTCGATGAGGTTATTATACTGCACAAACGACTCCTCCATCTCACCGCCATAAAGTAGAGCTAACGCGAGCGAAGAGGTGATCTCGTGAGGGTACTTGGTACTAAGAAGTGCCTCTTTTAGTTGCTTGATGAGAAAGTACATCTGCCCTGTGATGAGGTTTTGTTGCGTGTAGAGCATACGGGTCAAAAATGGCCCATAGTAGAGATCTCTAAACTCGTAATTTTGGCGTTTGTTGTAGCTTAAAAGCTCTCTTGCAAACTCCTTTTGAGGCTTAGATCCAAAGTGTGCATCGGTATAGATGGCGTGTGGGACTATCTCAAAAGGTAGCAGTTTTACTAACGCTTCGCTTGCCTCCACAGCTAGATCGTAGTTGCCCACCATTAGGGCTATGATCGCCTCTAGGGCACTATTTAGCGGGAGTGAGTGATCTCTGCTTGAGTGGATAGTGTCATATGCAGCGATGTAGTTATCTTGAGCTATAAAGTAGATGGTTTTATATAGATCTATGCTCTTGCTTGATGGCTCATTTAGTAGATCTTCGCTGATGAGTTGCATCAGTTTTTTGCTATCTTTGTGGATCAGTTGAGCTGTAAGTATGGCGTAGAGTCCTGCTTGGTAGTTTTTGGCATCTAGGTTGTATGAACGCAAAAAGTGGTAGTGAGCCTTTGACATATCGTTTAGTTGGGCGTAGGTTAGGGCTAGGTTGTAGTGCAGTATGGAGTGGCGATCCCACTTTTTTACAAGTGCTTCAAGCTCCCTATTTGCGGGGCGAATCTCAAAGTTTAGTGCCTTTTTGATCGACTCCACCATCTGCTTGTTTATGCTTGACTCGCCCATACTTTTGGCTAGATACTCCTGTGCTAAGTCACTATTTTCTACAAACGCACTTGTGCTTCCTTTGCGGATATACTCGATGCTTTTTTGTGCATCAAACACCTTGTAGGAGCTAAAGTAGAAGATCTTTTGGTAGGTTAGAGATCTGCTTTTGCTTAGTACTTGACGGTAGTTTTTCTCCGCAACTGCTGGATCAAAAAGCTCATCTTTAAGCCTAACTTTTATGGGAAACTCATCAAATCCTGCCTCACCTAGCTCATCATTTACACTCTCTATATTGCTAGTAGCACTTGCGATATCGCCTAGCTTTAGATCTACAAAACTAAGAGCCGTTTTTGCTTTAAGAGCATATTTTTGGCTTGAGCGAGCTTCACTTAGAGCCATTTTTGCACTGCTAAGATCTCCTAAGCGTGCATGAAGAAGCCCGATAGAGTAGCTATTTGAGCCAGATAGTTTTTTCGTCTCTTCTAAGGCGGTGGCATCATCACCCAAAAGTGAGCTGATCCTAGCAAGAAGCAAGTTTTGCGTCTTAGCATAGGCGTCTGTTGTGGGGTTTTTGAGCGATCCTAGAGCCGAGAGATAGTTGGAGCGGTAGTAGTTTACAAGGGTGTAGTAGTAGCTATAAAGTGGTGATGAGCTTTCGCGAGGTAGGTAGGCGTTTGCTAGATCTATATAGTATCTAAAGCTATCTTGATCATCTAAGTGTAGTGAGCAAACAGCTGCATTTATGGCACTTACACATCTATGCTCACCCCCAACCATCGCCCGTTTGAAGCTTGCTATGGCTTCGCTATACTGAGCCTGTTTCATCTGTGCTACGCCGAGGTTGTATGCTGAGATCGCCTCGTTGTAGATGGCGATATTTTCATAAAGGCTTAGTGCTTCGCTTTTGGAGCCTTTGGAGTAGAGGTAGTTCGCTTTTGCTATCATATTTTCAAGCTTGCTAGGCTTTGCTACCTCTTGAAGCCTCATATCTTTTTGCTCTTTTTTGGAGATACTCTCTGGCTCTATGATGCTTTCGTGTTTGTTTAGTTTTTTGTATATAAAAAGTGTGAGGATCGCAACAAGAACCACAAAGATCCCAGCTCCTATGGCGATATAGAGAGACTTATGATCTGCTTGAGTGCTACTTGAGACGATCTCTACATTGTCATCACTTGTACGCTCGATAGCAGCAGCATCGGAGTCTTCTATAATGATGATCTCTTCGTTTTGCTCTGCCATCTGGATCCTAGTTTTACTACTTCATAAGCAAAAAGAGTGCCACCGCCTACATATAGGGCTTTAGCACCTCTGGTATGTTTATGCTCCCATCTTCGTTTTGGAAGTTTTCCATTATGGCTACAATGGTGCGTCCAACTGCTAGCGAGGAGCCATTTAGCGTGTGAACTAGGCTATTTTGCTTGCCATCACGGTAGCGGATCTTAGCTCTACGAGCTTGAAAGTCTTTGGTGTTTGAGACGGAGCTTATCTCTCTATAAACCCCTTGAGCAGGAAGCCAAACCTCGATGTCTATGGTTTTTGCAGCACCAAAACCCATATCGCCACTACAAAGTTGCACTAAGCGGTGAGCAAGCCCAAGTGAAGTTAGTAGATCTGATGCACACGCTATCATCTCATCAAGCATAGCGTCACTATCTTCTGGTTTAGTGATGGCAACAAGCTCCACTTTGTGAAACTGATGCTGTCTGATGATGCCACGGGTGTCTCTTCCACCTGCACCTGCCTCTTTGCGAAAGCACGGCGTATAGGCGGTTAGTTTTAGTGGAAGCTCATCACCACTTAAGATCTCATCTGCAAATAGATTTGTAACAGGCACCTCCGCAGTTGGTGCGAGGTAGAGATCTAAGCCCTCAAGTTTATATAGATCATCACTAAACTTTGGAAGTTGCCCCGTTCCCTCTAGTGCGGTGCGGTTGATGATAGCAGGCACACTCACCTCGCTAAAGCCCCGTGAAGCGTTAAAGGCGAGCATATAGTTTATGAGTGCTCTCTCTAGTTTTGCCGCCTCGCCAAATAGCACACTAAAGCGACTTGTGGCAAGTTTCACACCTCGCTCAAAGTCGATCCAACCATTTTCTATCTCCCAGTGGTGCTTTGGTGTGAAGCTAAATGTTGGAGGTGTTAAAACCTTTTTGATCTCGACATTATCCGCTTCATCTAGCCCATCTGGTACTGTGTCATCGGGGATATTTGGCACGCTCATAGCAAGCTCTTCTAATGCTGTCTCTGCTTCCCTTTGAGCCTCTTGTGCCTTCTGGATCTCTAGCTTGTTGGCACCCACTTGAGTTTTAAGCTCACTTACATCTTTGCCCTCTCTTTTATAAGCTCCAAACTCCTTGCTTAGGCGGTTTTGCAGAGCTTGCAGATCTTCATAGACTCTCTTTGCCGCTTTTAGTGCCTCATTTTTGGCTTTTAGATCGCCTAAGAGTGCCTCATCGACACCTCGTCTTTGTAGTTTGGCACTGATGGTGTCAAAATCTTTTTGTAGTAGTTTTAGATCTATCATTTTTACTCCTAAAGTATTATCTCTTTTGCTAATTCAAACTGGTTTGCACTCATAAGGTGGATCTTTGGGTGCAGAGCTTGCAGATCCTCATAGACTCTTTTGCTTAGATCAAAGCCCACTTTGTACTCCTCACCCTCGCCCCTCTTTGACGCATCTTCGAGTGCTTCGATCCACTCTAGTGGCACCTTGATCCCAGGGACATTTGAGTACAAAAACTTTGCAGTTCTAAGCTTAGTGATGGGAAAAAAGCCAAGTATAAGCTCCATCTGGCTTGAGCTACTTTTGTTGGCGGCTTCAAGCAGATCTAGTAGCACTTTGGCACTATTGGTATCATAAACAGGTTGCGATATAAGTGCCAACGCCCCATTTGTCGCCTTTTTTTGCATCTTTTTTAGCAGTGTTTTTGGGTTTTTGGCGTGTGAGTTGATCACTGCAAATGGGTAGATCTCTTTAGGCGGAGCTAAAAACTGCTTATCCATCAGATCCACGCCAGAGTTAAAAGAGCTGATCATAGCTAGTAGCTTCGTGCTATCTGCTTCAAAAACTCCTTTGGCTCCCTCTTGATCACTCATAGTAGCGGGATCACCCGTAAGTGCGAGTATAGCTCTAACATTCGCTTCGTTAGCACCTAGTAGATCTGACTGCAAGGCTATGGAGTTGCGATCTCGCATGCTCATCGTGGCGATGGCGGGTTTAGAGAAGCTATCTTGCAATATCTTTGCGGCAAATAGCGAGTTGTACTTAAGTTTGGCTAGCGGGTTATCAGTGGTAGTAAAACCATCTACTAGTCCATCTAGCCCAAGCAAGCGGATCTTCTCTACAATGGGAGTAAACTGTGCGGAGTGCGATGGTGTCGTCTCAAGTGTTAGAAGTGAGCCGTTTTTTAGCTTAGATATGAGGTTATCAAACAAATAATTTCCTATAAATATGTTGGTTATAATGTCGCAATTATAACTAAAAGAGGTAGCAAATATGTTAAAACTAGCGGTTTTTGACTTCGACTCTACTCTGATGGACGGCGAGACGATCGACTTCTTTGCAAAAGAGCTAGGTTTAGAGGAGCAAGTTAGTCGCATAACCGAAGCAGCGATGGCGGGTAAGCTGGACTTTTTTGAGTCGCTTATGCAAAGAGTGGAGCTTCTAAAGGGCTTAGAGTATGCAAAAGTTGAGCATATAAGTCACAACCTACCATATATGAATGGTGCACTAGAGCTCATCGCGGAGCTGAAAAAAAGAGGGCTAAAGGTGGTCTGTTTTAGTGGTGGGTTTCGCACGGCGACAAGCTACGCAAAGCAGATCTTAGGGTATGATGCGGACTTTTCAAATGTACTGCATGCAAGAGATGGCAAGCTTAGTGGGCTTGTGGGGGGCGATATGATGTTTTCGCACTCCAAAGGCGATATGCTAACAAGGCTTCAAGGACTACTTGGAGTTAGTAGGGAGCAGACGCTTGTTTGTGGCGATGGAGCAAATGATCTCTCGATGTTTGCTCACGCTGATACTCGCGTGGCATTTTGTGCAAAAGAGGTACTCAAAAAAGAGGCAAATATAGTCATAGAAGATAGAGATCTAAGGCTAATACTAAAGGAGATCTGATGGATATAAGTTTATGGCGAAAGTACAATGATAGTAACAATTTTAGGCAGCTTTTGGAGCTTCACACAAAGCTAGATCCGCTAGAGTTAATAGCTGATGATACAGAGCTTTATAGTGCACTGAAGCGAAAGCTAACCAAAAAAGAGCTAAAGCTTTTTGCGATGGACGCGGGCAAATTGCCAGATGGTGCGATGATGGGTGAGCTTGGGCTTGATGCAAGTGAGCTAGAAAATGCGAAGTTTAAGCTATATAAAAAGCTCAAACAAGATAAGACAAAGATGGCACTAAAGTCATTTGAGGCACAAGAGGAGTTCTAAAATAGCTCAAAGGCAGAAGTTGTTACAATTTCACAAAAGTTTTAAGGTGTAAAAGTAGATGAAAAGAGCGTTGGTTAGTGTGAGCGACAAAGATGGTGTGGTGGAGTTTTGCGACTCTTTGGTTAAAAATGGCTTCGAGATAGTCTCAACAGGCGGGACATTTAAGCTACTGCAAGCAAGTGGGATCAAAGCGATCGAGATAGATGAGATCACGAAGTTTCCAGAGTGTTTTGAGGGGCGAGTTAAGACGCTAAACCCTTTTGTGCACGGGGCAATACTCCATCGTCGCGACAAGCAGAGCCACTTAGATGAGGCTAAAGAGCTAGGTGTTGGAGCCATAGATCTAGTGTGTGTAAATCTCTACCCATTTAAAGAGACTATCGCTAAAACTGATGACTTTGAGCAGATCATAGAAAACATCGACATCGGTGGGCCTGCGATGGTTAGAAGTGCTGCTAAAAACTTTGAGAGCGTCATCATAGTAACTAGCAAAAATGATTATAAAAGCGTAGTAGAGGCTCTACAAAATGGATCTGATAGCTATGAGTTTAGAAGAGATCTGATGATAAGAGCTTATGAGCACACCGCAAGCTATGATGCGATGATCGCAAACTATATGAATGAGCGATTTAACGCTGGGTTTGGATCTAAGCAGTTTGTAGTTGGATCTAAGGTGCAAGATACCCGTTATGGCGAGAACCCGCACCAAAGAGGAGCCTTATATGAGTTTGACGATCACTTCAGCAAAAACTTCAAAACCATAAAAGGCGAGGTGAGTTTTAACAACCTAAATGATCTAAGTGGAGCAGTTAAGATCGCTGCTGCATTTACTAACTCTATCTGCATCACCAAGCATGGAAATCCTTGTGGATTTGCCATCAGAGAGGATCTTAGCGAGGCTTACACAGAGGCACTAAAGTGCGATAGTGTTTCAGCATTTGGTGGTGTGGTAGCGGTAAATGGCGTGGTAGATAGAGATCTAGCTCTTAAGATGAGCGAGATCTTTTTGGAAGTTATCATCGCTGGAAGGTTTACGCCCGAGGCACTAGAGGTTTTTGAGCCTAAAAAGCGACTAAAGCTCTTCGCGATGGATAGTGACACTCTTTTGCTTGCAGATGATAAGTATGACTTTAAGCATATTGATGGTGGGTTTGTCTATCAAGAGAGTGATAGGGTAGATGAAAAAGAGGTGCTTGAGGCTAAGTGCGTAAGTAGCAAAGAGGCGAGCAAAAGCGAAGTACAAGATATGCTAATAGCTTATAAAGTCGCTTCACTTGTGAAGTCAAACTGCGTGGTTTATGTCAAAAATGCTGCGATGGTTGCGGTTGGTATGGGTATGACAAGTAGAGTTGATGCTTCGCAGTGTGCTTTAAAAAAAGCTAGCGAAATGGGGCTAGATGTAAGGGGAGCTGTGCTTGCTAGCGAGGCGTTTTTCCCATTTAGAGATAGCATAGACGCTGCTGCTGCGGCAGGGGTTAGTGCTGTGATCGAGCCAGGTGGAAGTGTGAGAGATGATGAGGTCATAACCGCTGCCAATGAGTATGGTATGAGTTTGTACTTTAGTGGAGTTAGACACTTCCTACACTAACTATTTCTTTGTAGATCTAAGGCTCTTTAGATCTACTCATCTGCTACTATTTTTCATACATAAAAGTGAGATATAATTTTAAAAAATATAGGAAGTTTATGTAATGTTAAAAAGAGTAGGACTTTTTGTACTAACAAACATAGCAGTTTTGTTAGTGATCACAGTATCAGCGAGGCTACTTGGGGTTGATCAAGTTCTTAGCCAAAATGGGCTAAACTTAGGCTCACTCCTAGTTTTTTCACTCATAGCGGGGTTTGCAGGCTCCATCATCTCACTACTTAGCTCAAAGCAGATGGCAAAGATCTCCGTGGGTGCTAGAGTCATCACCACACCATCAAGCCGTGAGGAGCATTGGCTTTTAGATAGTGTGGCAAAATTGTCAAAAAAGGCGGGCATCGCTATGCCAGAGGTGGCTATATTTGAAGATGCTAGTCCAAACGCCTTTGCCACAGGAGCGTTTAAAAACTCCGCTCTTGTAGCGGTAAGCAGGGGTCTGCTTAGATCTATGAGTAGCGATGAGGTAGAGGCGGTTTTAGCTCATGAGATAGGGCATATCGCAAATGGCGATATGGTCACTCTTACACTGATCCAAGGTGTGGTGAACACATTTGTTATATTTTTCTCGCGAGTGGTTGGCTACTTAGTGGATCGTGTAGTGCTCAAAAACAGAGATGATCGCTCAGGTGCAGGATATATGATCGCCTCGCTAGTGGCTCAAGTTGTCTTTGGGTTTTTGGCTTCGCTTGTGGTGATGGCGTTTTCAAGACACCGCGAGTATAGAGCCGATGAGGCGGGTGCAGCCCTTAGCACTCCTCGTGCTATGATCTCGGCTCTGCAAGCACTAAAGCGAGCCTCAAACGGATCTAGTTTGCCAAAAGAGGTGCAAGCTTTCGGGATCAATGGTAACTCTCTAAGAGCTCTTTTTAGCACCCACCCACCACTAGATGATCGTATAGAAAAACTTAAGGCATATCTATGATGTTATCATAAAGGTTGATTGACATAGGCTCAAGGTTTATGATACAATACGCTTAAAAAACTTGAGGACAATATGGCAAAATCACTTTATGATACACTAGAAGTTTCAGAAAATGCCTCTGAAGCGGAGATAAAAAAGGCGTATAGACGCCTAGCAAGACAGTATCACCCAGACATAAACAAAGAAAAAGATGCCGAAGAGAAGTTTAAAGAGATAAACGCGGCGTATGAGATCCTAAGCGACAAAGAGAAAAAAGCGAAGTATGATGCTTATGGCGACTCTATGTTTGGTGGTCAAAACTTTAGCGACTTCTCTCGTAGCTACGGCGGTGGCGGGGGAAGTGTAGATCTAGATGAGATCCTTAGATCTATGTTTAGTGGTGGTGGATTTGGAGGCTTTAGTTCTGGTGGATTTAGCCAGCAACAACCAAACTTAGATATAGAGTCAAACATAACTATACCTTTTAATGTCGCTATACTTGGTGGATCGCACTCTGTGGCGGTCAATGCTCAGAGGTTTGATGTGAAGATTCCAGCGGGCATAAAAAGTGGCGAGAGACTAAGAGTAAAGGGCAAGGGTCACGCTCAAGCGGGTAGGGCGGGGGATCTCTACCTTAGAGTAAATGTCGCAACAAGTCCAGAGTATGAGAGGGAGGGCGATGATCTAGTAAAAAAGATCGATATACCACTTCATACCGCGATGTTTGGCGACAAGGTGAGCGTGCCTACGCTAGATCGTGAGATCTCACTAAAGATCCCAGCAGGCACAAAAAATGCTCAACGCTTTAGATTGCGGGAGATGGGTGCGACAAACAGAAGCACAAAACAGCGAGGCAACCTCTATGTGGTAGTAAATGTGATCATACCAAATGTGGAGGATCTAAGCCCAGATCTAAGAGATCTCATGAGCGAAAAACTTCCAAAGGAGCTTTAGATGTACCATCAATATGACGAGCCAGTTTACCTCATAAGTATAGTGGCAAAAATCCTCGATATCCACCCGCAAACTCTGCGTCAATATGAGAGAGAAAATCTTGTTATGCCCTCAAGATCTAATGGTCGCATAAGGCTCTACTCGCAACGAGATATAGATAAGATTAAGCTTATTCTTAGGCTTACGCGTGAGCTTGGAGTGAACCTTGCGGGCGTGGATATCATACTAAGACTCAAAGATAGCGTGGAGCTGATGGAGCAGGATATGCAAGATCTTCGCCATGAGCTTCATAAGATGAAAAGCTCCTCAAGCGACAAGGCGTTGGTGAGTAAAAAAAGCATCTATGAGATGATTATCTTTGAGAAGTAGAAGCAGTAACAAAAGGCAGTCATCACGAGGCAACTTGTTGCCGTGGCGATCTAATCTCAAGTTTTTGACAACCTCTCTAGCATCTCCCTTGCATCAAGGTGCATTTTACTGAAAGCAAACCACCTCCTACCTAGATCTTTTAGACTTGCTCCGATGTGGTAGATCTCTTGTTTATCAAGCACTAAAAACCTATCGTGAGAA
>JBAYBZ010000012.1:0-77611 GCA_041669045.1 Sulfuricurvum sp.
AGCTCTGCTGTAAGCTCTGCTGTAAGCTCTGTGAAATTGTCCAATATACGGACAATTTCCTCTTGCACTGCAAGAGGTGGGATTGGGATTAAAATCTCTACCAACTGCCCTCTTGTAAGCTTTGGACGACCTGCACCAGACAAATAAGGTATAAAATTCATTGAACTTAAAAAATGAAATAAAAAGCGATTTAATAAACCAGCTTTCCCCCTTACTACATGAACATGATTATTAGCCCAAAATTTTCCAACTGCCCACTGTATGGAGTAGTTTTCTAAACTCGCAGAACCATCTTCTGCAATCAATACAAACTCACCATCGTGGGTATAGCCATCAACATAATCTTGTATATTGTTTGCTCCATAATAAGGAGTATTTCCCGCTACTCTCAAAGAAGCTTTGACTGGTTTCCTCTTTGAGTTTTCGATTTCGCAAATTTCTCCTAGCTTCTTCCACTCAGCTTCACTATCTCTGATCAGCTCCAAGATATTTGTTTTACTCATTTTTGCTTGCTTTTTTCTACATTTTTTTGGATAGCTTTTATACTCTCCAGATACTCCACCTCAATAGGAGAGAGTGTTTTTGCTTCATAAACTCTAAACTCTTTTGCTGCTTTTTCATCTGCTTGTTTACGGCTAATTGTTCTAGCATTTTTGAGTACACCTTTGCCATAGATAGTGGCAAATTTATCAAGCTCATCTATCCAGTCTTGCATATACATTGGAGTTTTTTCTTGTGCTTTTATCTCTGCTAGATCAAAAAAAGCAGAAACTAGACGATTGAGACGAAATAGCTCATCTTCATCTAGGTAGTTTTTTGCTGTTTTTGCTTCAGCTAGAGTTGGCATCACTCCTCTAAATGTGGTAAGTCCCATAAAATCTTTTGTGCTATCTGCTCGGCTAAATATAAGCTCTGCCGCTGTTTGCTCATTTGTCGCATAGTGGAGTTTGTTTTGTACAATCTTGAAAAACTCTATTGTAGTTGGGCTTTTGGGATCGTAGTCTTGGCTTGTGGCATAGAGATCCAAAACTTGTCTATATACAACTTTTTCACTACTACGAATATCTCTGATTTTGTCTAGCAGATCTTTCCAGTAGCTTCCACCACCAGAGCCTTTGAGCCTCTCTGTATCCAGCACGAAGCCTTTTTCTAAGTACTCTTTTAGTACAGTTGAAGCGTATCTCCTAAACTGCACCCCACGCACAGAACGCACACGATACCCGATAGCCAAAATAGCATCAAGATTGTAAAGTGTAGTTTGACGGGAAACCTCTCGTTCTCCCTCTTTTTGAACTGTCAACTTTTGGTTGACAGTTGATGTTGCATCTAGCTCCTGATCAGTAAAAATAGCTTTGATATGTTTGCTGATATTTTGCTTGCTCGTCTGAAACAACTCAGCTAACTCAACTTGAGATAGCCAAACCGTGCCATTTTCAAACCGTAAATCAATCTTGGTTGCACCATCATCAGTAGTGTATAAAATTATCTCACTCATTTTCAAAGCTCCTCTGTCTTAAAGAGGCTGTAGCCCTCATAGTAGTAGCTTATATCGATACCTTTCATAAACAGATCACGGCTACTTATCTGATCTGTGAGTGCAAGTTTCAGCAGATGCTTGATCTCTATATCTTTGACTACGCTTCTTTTCATAGCTGAGAGATACTCATCTTTAACGACTTTGTTCCAATCCACCACCTGTTTTAGCTCTTTTTTGAGTATCAGATCTAACCATATCCTAGTGGAGCGTCCATTGCCCTCACGAAAAGGGTGAGCGATATTCATCTCTACATATTTTTCTACTATCTCTTCAAAAGTGCCTTGAGGCATATTGTCGATATGAGATAGTGAGCTTTTCAGATACATCACAGGTGCAAAACGAAAATCATCTTTTGCGATATTGACATCTCTCATCTTCCCAGCAAAATCATATATCTCTCCAAATAGATAGCTGTGGATAAAGCTAAGCCCTGCAAAAGTTCCCACTTCGACCTTCTCTATATCGTTTGAGTCAAAGAGCTGTTTTGCCTTTTGTTTGCTTATCTTCTCTTCTAGTTTTGCTAGCTCTATCTGATCTGTTATGCCTAGTCTATTTTCTAGTATCATTTTTCATCTTTCTCAATAGTTGCAACTATCTCATCTATCTCTGATCTAAGTCTGTCTATCTTTGCAACTGTCTCTTTTAGCTCGCTATTTAGCTCTTTTATATCTATCTTTTCTCTTGTGTCTTTTGCTTCTACATAGCTACTCACCGATAGGTTGTAGTCGTTTGCTTCTATCGTCTCAAAGTCCACACATCTAGCGATGTGATCTATATCTTTTTTCTCTACAAAGATTTTGAGTATCTCATCTATCTGATCAGCGGTGAGGATATTTGTATTTGTCTCTTTTTTGTAGATCTCGCTTGCATCAATAAACTGTGTCTTGGTGTCGGTTTTGTGTTTTGAGAGCACTAGGATATTTACCGCTATGCTTGTGCCAAAAAACAGGTTTGGAGCAAGAGAGATGATGCTCTCTATGTAGTTGCCATCTACTAGATATTTGCGGATTTTTTGCTCTGCTCCACCACGATAAAAAATCCCAGGGAAGCAGACTATCGCAGCTCTACCTTTGGGTGAGAGGTAGCTTAGAGCGTGGAGTACAAAAGCAAAATCTGCTTTGGATTTGGGAGCTAAAATCCCAGCTGGAGCAAATCTATCATCGTTGATCAGCGTGGGGTCATCGCTTCCTATCCAGTTTACGGAATATGGAGGGTTTGAGACTATCGCATCAAATGGTTTGTCATCTATGAAGTGCGGATCTGTGAGGGTACTACCTAGTGCGATGTTAAATTTGTCATAGTTGATGTTATGCAAAAACATATTCATTCTAGCTAGATTGTAAGTAGTGTGGTTGATCTCTTGACCAAAAAATCCATCTTCTACTATGTGGCTATCAAACTGCTTTTTTGCTTGGAGTAGAAGCGATCCGCTTCCACAAGCTGGGTCATAGATCTTGTTTATAGTACTTTGTCCCTCTGTGGCTAGCTTGGCTATGAGGTTTGAGACACTTTGCGGGGTGAAAAACTCTCCGCCACTTTTGCCTGCATTTGCTGCGTAGTTTGAGATCAAAAACTCATAAGCATCACCAAAAAGATCTATTTTGTTCTCTTCAAACTTGCCAAAGTTTAGCTTCTCCACGCCTTTTAGCACTGCACATAGGCGGCTGTTTTTATCTTTTACGGTGTTGCCTAAGCGGTTGCTTGTAGTGTCAAAATCAGCAAAAAGTCCTTTGATATCATCTTCACTAGCGTAGCCGTTTGCACTAGATTCGATAGATGAGAAGATTTTGGCTAGATCGGTGTTTAGGCTTTCGTTTGTGTTGCAAGAGGCTACAACATTTGAAAACAGCTCACTTGGGTAGATAAAGTAGCCTTTTGTCTTGATGGCATCATCTCTGATTTCAGCCGTGATCACGCTATCTGGAAGCTCGGCATAGTTTATGCTCTCATCACCTGCTTCTATATAAGAGGAGAAATTTTCACTAATGAAACGATAAAAAAGAGTACCCAAAACATATTGCTTGAAATCCCAACCATCAACAGAGCCTCTCACCTCATTTGCTATCTGCCAAATCTGCCTTTGAAGCTCCGCTCTTTGCTGTGTGCTACTCATATCTTCCCTTTAGATCTTAGGCTACTATTTTAGCTTAAGATTATCAATCCACAATATGCGATTAACCAGAGAAACTATAAAAAGTTAGATAACTAGATCCAGAGGCTTACCCCCTAGATGCTCGTTTTCGCTCATTTTCGCTTAGGAATTTTTTGCGGACTCGTATGTTTTGTGGGGTGATCTCTAGCAACTCATCATCTTCGATCCACTCCAACGCTCGCTCAAGCGAGAGCACTCTATGAGGCACAAGCTTGATCGCATCATCACTTCCGCTAGCTCTTACATTGGTAAGGTTTTTACCCTTGATCGGGTTTACTGTAAGGTCGTTGTTTCGTGAGTGCTCGCCTATGATCATACCCTCATAAACTTTGGTTTGAGGTCCGATAAAGAGCACGCCTCGCTCTTGAATATTAAAGAGTGAGTAGGCTAGTGCGTCGCCATCTTCAGTGGAGATGAGTGCACCATTTGCCCTAGACTCCACGCTTCCGCTATGTGAGCGAAACTCCAAAAATGAGTGGTTCATAACCCCCTCGCCTTTTGTGTCGGTGAGAAACTGCCCTCTAAAACCGATGAGTGCACGAGCTGGGATCTCAAACTCTACTCGCTGAAACCCCTCACCCATCGGCACCATCGCGATCATCTCTGCTTTTCGCTTGCCAAGTTTCTCGATGACGCTTCCGCTAAACTCCTCTGGGACATCGATGACAAGGTGCTCAAACGGCTCACACTTGATCCCCTCGATCTCTTTTACGATAACCTCGGGACGACTGATGCCAAACTCAAAGTTTTCACGACGCATATTTTCAGCAAGTATGGTGATCTGAAGCTCGCCACGACCACTCACCTTAAACTTACCCTCGCCTACTACCTCAAGCCTCATCGCGACATTTGTCTTCATCTCTGACTCAAGGCGTTCACGAAGCTTGTTAGATGTGACATGCTTACCCTCTAGCCCCGCTAATGGCGAGTCATTTACTGAAAATATAACCGTCAAAGTCGGCTCTTCTATATGGAGTGGATCTAGTGGAGTTGGATTTGCTGGATCACATATGGTATCACCCACGCCGATAGCATCGATGCCTGCAAATGCCACGATATCGCCCGCTTCTGCACTCTCGATCTCGGTGCGGTTTAGCCCCAAAAAGCCTATGAGCTTAGAGATGCGACCTCTAACCATCTCACCATCTGCTTGAGCTAGTAAGATCTGATCACCCTTTTTTACTACGCCGTTGAAGATCCTCGCAATCCCGATCTTGCCCACATAGTTGTCATAGTCAAGCGTGAAGATCTGAGCTTGCAGAGGGTTATCTCTACCGCCCTCTGGACTTGGGATCTTCTCGATGATAGTCTCAAATATGCACTCAAAGTTGCCATCTTCTTCGCTTAGATCTAGCTTTGCTATACCATACCTCGCAGCGGCGTAAACCACAGGGAAGTCAAGCTGATCTTCATTTGCTCCCATCGCAACAAATAGGTCAAACACCTCATCTACCACGCGATCTGGCTCTGCTGATGGTTTGTCTATCTTGTTGATGACAACGATTGGCTTTTTGCCAAGGGCGAGCATCTTTTTGACGACAAATTTGGTCTGTGGCATAACGCCCTCATAAGCGTCCACTAGAAGTAAAACGCCATCGACCATCTTGAGTACGCGTTCAACCTCACCACCAAAGTCGGCGTGACCTGGGGTGTCGATGATGTTGATCTTATGATCTTTGTAGCGGATAGCGGTGTTTTTTGAGAGTATGGTAATGCCTCGCTCTCGCTCGATATCTCCGCTATCCATAACGCGGTCATCGTGGCTCTCATGAGCTGCAAATGTGCCTGATTGTTCTAGTAGCTTATCTACTATGGTGGTTTTTCCATGATCGACATGGGCTATAACTGCTATGTTTCTAACTTTTTGCACAAGCATCCTTGTAAATAAATGTGCAATTTTACCTAAAAAATATTTATGTATAGTATAATCAGTTATGATTTACTCCCCACAAACCCTAGATCCCATCATAAAAAAGCTCATATCTATGGGGGTTAGACCCGTTATCGTTGGCGGTTATGTGCGAGATATTTTGCTTGCAAAAGAGTCAAAAGATATAGACATAGAGCTATATAACCTACTAGATCTAAACACTCTTAGCAAGAGTCTTGAGCCTTTTGGCAAGCTAAACTTTGTGGGCAAAAGCTTTGGAGTGGCAAAGCTAAGCTACAAAGGTTATGAGATCGACTTTTCACTACCTAGACGAGATAGCAAAGTCGCTAAGGGGCACCGCGGTTTTGAGGTGAGTTATGATGCCTCGCTTGACTTTAGGAGTGCATTTTTACGCCGTGACTTTACCATAAATGCTATGGGCTATGATCTCCAATGTGGCGAGTTTATAGATCTATTTGGTGGTAGAGATGATCTTAGAGCTAAGAGACTTAGAGCAGTTGATGAGAGCTCGTTTGGTGATGATCCACTTAGAGTTTTAAGGGCGGTTCGCTTCTGCTCTACGCTTGGCTTTAGCATGGATAGCAAGCTTTTTGAGATCTGCCAAAACATGGTGCAAAGTGGCTTACTGGGTGAGTTGCCTCGTGAGCGGATCTTTAGCGAAGTAGAGAAGATCTTACTTGAAGCTAAAAAACCCTCCATCGCATTTAGTTACCTTAAAAAGATGGGTCTAGATCTATTTAGCGTAGATCCACATCTCTTAGATAACACTACTAACATCAAAACTAACAAACTTGTTATAGCCTTAGCACTGCTTTGCGATGGTGACATAGAGGTTTTAGCCAAACTTAGTAACGACAAAGAGCTAACAAGATCTATAACAAAACTACTAACACACACTAACACTCTTAGAGCTTCTATGAGTGATCTTGAGCTTTTGCACCTCGCTAATAGCGTGAGTTTAGAGGATCTTTTAGAGTATAACAGATCTGCTAACAAGCTAACAAAGTATGAGTACGAGGAGCTTTTTGCTAGAGCCAAAAGCTACAATGTTTTAAGAGAGGCAGTCCCTAGCAGATGTAGCGGAGATGAGCTTATAAAAGAGGGGCTAAAACCATCAAAAGAGTTTAAAACCATACTTGCAAAACGCTATGAGGCACAACTACTAGATCTCATAGAAGTACAAAAGGCTCAAGCACAAAGTTTGAAACAGTAAAGTCACTGATACTATTTACCCCAGCTAACTCCACAACCCCAACCTGCTCAATAGTCGCTCCATTTACATAGTAGATCTCAACATCACTTGCATCACTGCTAGAAGCACTCAAGATGACAGCTTTTTTATGCTCATCTATACTAAGTTTTACATCTACAAATAGCTCTTTTATGCCATTTACCCCATCAAGGCTAGCACCATATATGATGGCGATATCTCCATCTAGTGCGTCGCCTACTAGATCTTCCTCATCAACTACACCAGATCTAAAGAGCGTTGCATCTCCTAAAAAACTGCTAAAATCAAGCATATCTCGACCATTTCCAGCTATAAAACCAACTATGCTATCTAGCCCATTTTTCACAGCATCATCTTCAAAAACAAGTACATTTTTACCACTTCCAAGAGTGATGGTATCATCGCCACTCCCAGCTCTTATGATGTTTGCATCATCTGTGCTGTTGCTTCCCATTCCTAAGATATTGCTTAGCACCACTATCTCCTGATCGCCACTCGAAGCAGTCACTACGACCTTACCATCACCACTTATGATCGCCCCATCAGCTTGAAGAGCACTCAAGCTAAGAGTAGCACCCTTAGAGACGACTATATCTAACTCGCTAGCGTCGCTACTTAGTTTTGTTTGAGCACTCAAACTCTTTGATGAGTCTATCGCCATATGTACGGTGTCACTCTTTATGTTTGCAAAGTTGTAGGTGGTGTTTGAGTTGAAGTTATCTACTATATAGACCACTCCCTCGCCCGCTACATATAGCCCGTTTGCCTCGCTAGGATCTAGTATAAGTGCTATCTCTTTTGAGACCTCAAAGAGCATATGTATGTTGTTTTTTAATGCAAGATCACTCTTTATGAAGATCTGATCATCGCTTTTTCTAAGTACACTACTATCTGAGATCTCAAGCTTTATGCTTCCAAAACCTACGATCTTACCTAGCAGATCCCCTAAAGAGTAGTACTTCTCTATGTTTGCGATACCATCTTTTGGCTCACTTGCTAGCTGATCTATGTTGATCTTTAGTTTTTGGTTTGCAACTAGCTCTAGTGTATCAAAACTAGCTAGCTCGACCCCTTTTGTGTAGCTTTGAGCGTTTTTAAAGGCGTATTTGCCACTGCCTATATACTCTAGCTCTATATCCACTTGGTTGTTTGCACCCTTTAAGATCAGGTTTTTGTTTTTGATCTCAGCTCTAAAAACAGCAGAGGGATCCTCTAAAACTCCACCATCAAGAGCGTAGTAGTATGGATCGTCCATGATGGTTTTTACTATCTCTTTGGTGTTATCAAGTCTGATGAGATCTACTTTAGCACTTGCAACAACATCTAAAAGTGCATCAAAAGCCATCTTGCTAGAAATTTTGCCCTTTAGTATCTGCGAGCCGATTGAGCTAACGATTTTGGCTAGGCTAGCTCCCTCTTTCGTATCGGCATAGATCTCAAAAAAGCTCTTCATAGACTCTAGTGTATCGCTTGCAGACACAACTGCGTCTTGCTTTTTTTGCACCACTTTAGTCAAAGACTTGATCACTTTGATGCTGTTTTTATCCCCACCCACAAGCGAGATCGCATTTTTTACAAAGTCATCATCGCCAACTTTTTTAAGCAGATCTAAGTTTAGTTTTATCTTATCTTTTAGAACTCTCTTTTGGCTTTTTGAGTATCTATTTTGTAGCCAAGTGTAGGACTCTAGCGTATCATACAAGATCTCATCACCAAGCACAGCGTCTTGCAGGGTGCTTTTTTTATCCACTAAGGCATCAAGCGTTGAGCCATCTATCGCCTCACCATATGCCATCAAATATATCTCCACTACATTTTTAGCAGTCGCTTTTTTTGCCATTTTATGCCCCCCTCTTAGGCTTGATTATAGCACAAAAGTGACACTTTTTTTAGATCAATTTTAGTCAAAAATCATCACTGCATATTAGCTACTTTTGCGATAAACTTGCAAAAATATCACCACAAGAAGCTAGCATACCATCATGGTAAATCTCCACATAAACAACTACAAGCTTACACCCTTTAACATAGCCGCGAAAGATCTGATGCAGGGCTATTTGGCACAGATCCAAAGCGAGCTAAGTGACTACACTTTTGCCCAAAACTTCATCTGGCTTAGCCACTCAAGTGGCTTTTATACGATCGTAAATGAGACATTTTGTCTATTTATACTAAATGGTGAGGATCTAACTATGCTTCTGCCACCTCTTGGCAAGCTAGAAAACATCAACACCGCTTTAGTGGAGTGCTTTTCGATTATGAACTCGCACAACAGCTCCATCTATGTATCACGCATAGAGTATGTTCACCAAAGTTTTGTAGAAAACTTCATCGCCTCGCTTGATGAGAGTGCGGAGATCTATGAGCTGATGCAAGACTACATAGTTGAGAAAAAGCTGGTCGATTATGTATATATGAGTGATCATCTCATCGAGCTAAAGGGCAACTCTTACCACACCAAACGCATCGAGATCAACAAGTTTAAAAAGTCATACGAGGATATCAGCATAGAGATCTTAGATCCAAACAGGCACAAAGATGAGGTGCTCTCTATCCTAAATCGCTGGATCGAGCATAGATTTAAGTATATCCCAAAGGAGCAAAGCGAGCTATTTATAGATGGGATCTCACATGAGCGATTTGCCATCAAACGCATCTTGAAGTACTATGATGAGCTAGATCTCATCGGTGTTGTACTCTACATAAACGGCACGGTAGCGGGCTTTAGCGTAGGAGAGAGGCTAAATGAAACATCAGCATCAATACTCATCGAAAAGAGTGACTTTGAGATACTCGGAGCTGCTCAGTTTATATTTAGAGAGTTTTGCAAAGTCCTAAAAGAGAAGTTTGGATCTACATATATAAATGTCGGTGATGATATGGGGTTTGAAAACCTCAAAAAAGTCAAACTCTCATATAGACCCTACAAACTCATACCCAAATACACCATCTACCAAAAATGAAGATCTCACAAGCTACTCTTAGTGATCTAGGTGCTCTTTTGGATCTTGAGAGCGAGCTATTTGGTAAAGATGAGTTTGCACTTAGTGGTGCGAACTTTAGGTATCATCTAAAAAAAGATCATATACTAAAAGCTTATGATGGCTCTGTTTTGATGGGGTATCTGCTATTTTTACGCAGGCGTGGGAGTAGTAAGATCCGCATATATAGTCTAGGTGTAGCTAAGAAGTTTTGGCGTAGTGGGGTGGCTCAAAAACTACTAGATCATCTAGTAGATCTAAGAGCTAAAAGCATCACTTTAGAGGTAAATGAGGCAAATCTTAAAGGGGTAGCATTTTATACAAAAAATGGCTTTTATCCTACAAAAATACTGCCTCTCTACTACCCAGATGGTGCAAATGCCATCAAAATGCAAAAAGATCTAGTGAAGTGAGTATCTACTGCCTCGTTTTACAACCTCAAGTGGGGTGTCAAAAAGGTGTGAGAGTTTTTGTGAGGTTATAAGCTCCTCTTTTGTGCCACTTTGGTAGATCTTCCCATCTTTTATGAAAAGTACCTGCTTTATACCCTCAAAGATCTCCTCTATGTGGTGAGTAACTAGCAGTATTGTCGCCTCTTTTGAGATCTCCTCTACAAAGAGCATAAACTCCTTTTGAGCCTTTATATCAAGACCTACTGTTGGTTCATCAAGTAGTAGCATTTTAGCACCTCGCACCATCGCTCTTGCTACTATGCACCTTCTAAGCTCGCCCGTACTCATAGTGCAGATCTCTTTTTGTATGAGATGCGTAAGCGAGAGTTTTGCCATCAGATCTTTAGCCTCTTCAAGCTCTTTTTGAGTTATGTTTTGATGGTTAAAAAGACCCAAAGTACCAAAAAACCCACTCAAAACTACCTCAAGACCACTCGCTTTTGGAGCTTCAAAGTAGAACTTGTTGTGCAGATCATTTGTCACTATACCAAGGTGACTTCTAAGCTCGTTTATATCCCAAAGAGTGCGAGAAAATATCTCTCGTTTATGTTTTTTAGCTGTTATAGATGGGTAGATCTCACAAGCGATGAGCTTGATGATAGAAGACTTACCACTACCATTTGCACCAAGCAGAAGTGTGTGTTCACCCTTAGATATACTAAAAGTGACATCTTCTAAGACCGCCTCTTTGTCATAGATAAGGCTCACATTTTCAAACTCAACTAGCTTTGACATCTAAACCAACTGATGCTTGACAAACTCACTATAATGACCCACCTTTAGCTCAAGCTCACTATGTGTTCCACTTTGGACTAAATGCCCATCATCAAGTACAAAGATCTTTGAGGCGTTTTTAACCGTACTTAGTCTGTGAGCGATGGTTATGACAGTTTTTGGCTTCAAAAAGCTCTCTAGGTTCTCAAAAAGCTTCGTCTCTGTGTGAACATCTAACGCCGAAGTGGACTCATCAAAGATCACAACACTAGGATCTGCAAGCACCATACGAGCGATGGAGAGTCGCTGACGCTGTCCACCACTAAGCCTAACTCCCATCTTGCCCACCATCGTCTCAAGTCCATTTGGCATAGACTTTAGCATATCGCTTAGCTGGGCTATGCGAAGTGCCTCGTGTATCTCTTCATCGCTAAAGTTATCACCCATAGTTATGTTAAAACGAAGCGTGTTATTAAAGAGGATCGGCATTTGAAGAACCAAAAAGATCCTCTCTCTAAGCGAGTGTTTGTCTATCTCATCGATGCTGATGCCGTTATAGAGTATATCACCGCTACTTTTTTCATAAAAGCCCGCTATGAGCTGTGAAATGGTAGTCTTTCCACTCCCGCTAGCTCCGATGATCGCCACCTTTTCGCCCGCGTCTATCTTAAGGCTCACACCCTCTAATGTCGTGCTATCTTTGTTGTATGAAAAGCCTAGATCTTCTAGCTTTATCTCTATATCTTTTTCGACAAGCAAGATCTCTCCACTCTTTTCAAGCTCAAGATCAAAGATCTTGTTTACCCTTGCCATCGCTGCTTTTGCACTCGCTAGCGTGTACTGAAGTGAGAGTATATTTTGTACAGGTGCCATGATAAACCAGATGTAACCAAACATCGCAAACATAAGACCGATGCTTAGATCTCCATACGCCACAAGCAGAAGTCCCGTAGATCTAAATATCTCAAAGGCGATGAGAAACATCGTATGGCTAAAGCGTTCATACGCCACGCTTTTGAAGTTAAACTCATTTGAGCTTAGCTGTATAGCCTTTGCTTTTTGCACCGTATCGCTAAAGAAAAACTCCTCTTTGTTGCTAGCTTTGATCTGGCTAAAGAGATCTGTTGTCTCTGTTATGCTGTGTGAAAATGCCTCAACTGAAGCGTTTTCGCTCTTTTTTAGCACCTCTGTTTTTTTAGCGATCTTGCGTGAGAGTATGGCGATGAGTGGTTGAGTAAGAAGGATCATAATCCCCAAAAGCACATCTATACTAAGTATAACAAACGAAACGGCTAGAAGTGTTAGCACAGATGTGACAAATTTACTCGCTACATTTGCTATGAAATTATCTAGTGTATTTACATCATTTATGAGATTTGCAGAGACTTTGCCACTTCCAAGCGACTCATACTCATTTATACTAACGCGTTTTAGATGTGTTAGTAGTTTGAGGCGGATCTCATATATAACTATCTTCGATATAGCAGTGAAGATTTTAGTAGTGATCACCTCAAAAACATAGCTCAAAAAACGAAGCAGTATAACTCCAAAAGTGACGATGGCTATGTAGTAAAAGGCATTTCCACTGCCAAAAAATGCGTCTATATTTGTTACAAAAAATGCAGGTTTATCAAGCAGAACTTCATCGACCAAAACAGGTAAAAGTAGGGGGATTGGCACACTAACAATAATGCCAATAGCTGTTATAAACTGCCCAATTATGAGCAGTTTTTTGTTTTTTACAAGTAGATCTAGTATAGATCTAAGTGTGATCTTCTCACTCATTTTTACTACTATCTATCTCTATAATAGTATGTACATTTCCTCGCGGGTAGAAGTCTGCTACGACCTTTAGCCATTTTGGTTTTAGTTTAGTAAGTAGCAGATCATAGATCTCATTTGCACTATTTTCATGGCTAATGTGTCGATCTCTAAAGGTGTTTATGTAGAGTTTTATCGCCTTTAGCTCCACTACAAACTCATCTGGCGTGTACTCTATAAGTATCTTTGCAAAGTCAGGATAACCACTACGAGGGCAAAGACATGTAAACTCTGGAAGTTCTATCTTTATGGTGTAGTTTTTTTTATGCTCATTTCGCCAGATCTCAAAGTCGCGACTCAAGTCAAACTCTGCTAAGAGCTTCTCTCCATACTTCACATCAACTCCTCTAAACTTGAGAGGTACTTACCTTGTAGATAATCAACGCCCTTTGAGACAAAGTGCTCATGAGCCTCTTTAGACTCTATAAGTTTTACCCAAGTTTTTATCCCTCGTTTTTTTGCCATCAAAGCAAACCCATCAAAGATAAACTCACTCGACTTATATGCTGACTCTTTGGAGTAGTTTGTAGCAAATCTGATCACATCAATATGTAGATCTTTTAGATACAAAAACGATGAGTGAAGTGCTCCAAGTCTATCTACAACTATCATAATGCCAAGATCTCGAAGCTGATCTAAGATAGTGTTAAACCGCTCTGTATATGAGTAGTACTCACTCTCACTAAATATAAAAATGATGCGATTTTTCTCTATCTTTGCATTGTTAAATAGATCTTTGATCTTAACTAGTGAGTGGTGGTTTCTAAGAGTTGAGCCTGTTATGTGCATAGCGTAAGTGTGGCTACTATTTTTTGTTAGTGAGATGATCTTCTCTAGTGCCATTAGGTCATATTCAGGTAGCATTCTTAGCTTATTTAGCACTTTTAGGTACTCTTTTTGATGCAGTATCTTACCATCTTCATCTTTTAGCTTTATGCTACACTCTTTAAATGCTACGCTTCCATCGCCTCTTAAGACATCTTGACCATATATGGTTAGATCTCGTCTTTTTAGTGCATTTATGACACTATACTCATACTCACTTGGATCCACATCTGCTATAAACTTTTGTGACTCTTTTTGCTCACGAAGTTGCTCAAAAAGGTTCTCTATAAGGTAGTCAAGCTTTTGTGAAAAAGTTGTGTCATTTATGGTTGTGTTGATCTTGATCTCAACATCATCTATGGTTATATCTTGTGCTTTTAGTGACATAAACTCAAAGATCGGTTTATAGAGTATCTTCTCACCTTGCAAATAGAGCAGAAAATGGCTCCCTCTTATGTGTCCTATGGGTGTATTGTGTATATCTTTTGACTTTAAAAACTCATCGATCCATACGATCGTTTTTTGAACGATTTTGTCACTATTGTTTACCCCATACTTAAAGTTTATCTCATTTAGATTCTCAATACTAACTAAAACAAGCGTAAAATTTTTATGCTTTTTTAACTCACTGCTTAAAAATGTGTAAAAGTACTCTTTTGTAAAAGCTTTTGAGATAGAGTCTGTTAGCTTTTTATCAAACCCTTTATAGATGAGATAAAAGATTATGTATATACTTAGTGCAAAAATCGCAACAAGTTCTATAAAAAAGTATGCTCCTAGCTCATTGTGAGCATTAAAAACTACTTGAAATATAAGCACTAAAAATAGTACAAATATAGGTAGTCCCATCTTAAGAGCAAGCTTAAAGCGATGCTCTCTCTCTTTTAGTTGTGAAAGTATCATAAATCTCCTATATATCCAGATGTTTTACATCTTTTGCATGAGCCTCTATATAGTTTCGTCTTGGCTCAACCTCATCACCCATAAAGAGTGTAAACGCATCACTTGCCGCCTCTGCATCGTTGATCGTAACTTGCAGTAACACCCTATTTTCAGGTGTCATAGTTGTCTCCCAAAGTTGATCTGGGTTCATCTCACCTAGACCTTTATAGCGTTGAACATCACTACCTTTTTTAGCGTAGTTTATAACCTCATCAAGCATCAATAACATATCTTTTTCAAACTCTATATTCCACTCTTGAAGTCTGTTATATATGTGCATCGCTTCAGCAAAAAATGGCGAAGCAAATAGCTCATCATCGATAAGAAGCTCCTCTAAGCCATTTTGAGTCTGAACAAATAGATGGATCTGCTCTGATGTTACACTTTTTGTGAGTATATTGCTCTCATTTTGTTCAAAAAACGCCTCGATCTCTTTATACATAGCATTATAACTAAGAGCTATAAGATCTGGTTTTTGTATGAAGTAGCGAAGTAGATCTACAAGTGCGTATCGCTTAGATAGAGTCTCAAGCGAAGCTCTATAAATATCAACCATTTTGAAAAATGCTACAAGATCATTTTGTCCTACACCCTCTATCTGAAGTGACTCAACACCATTTTCTATGAGGTAGTCATTCATCGCTCTATCATCTTTAAAGTAGATCTCTTTTTTACCCTTTTTGTAACGATAGAGTGGTGGTTGAGCAAGGTATAAGTAACCATTTTCTACGATCTGCCTAAAGTAACGGAAGAAAAATGTAAGTAGCAGAGTTTGGATATGGCTTCCATCAACATCGGCATCGGTCATAATGATGATCTTGTGATAACGAAGCTTATCTTCATTGTACTCATCACCGATCCCACACCCCATTGCGGTGATCATATTGGTTATCTCTTCGCTTTTTAGGATCTTATCAAGTCTTGATTTTTCAACATTTAAGATCTTACCTTTTAGTGGAAGTATCGCTTGAAAAACGCGGTCCCTTCCCATCTTTGCACTACCACCCGCAGAGTCGCCCTCCACTAAGTAGAGCTCACAAATCGAGGCATCTTTACTTTGACAATCAGCTAACTTCCCAGGCAAGGTTCCCACACTCATAGAGTCTTTGCGACGAGTTAGCTCTCTTGCTTTTTTAGCAGCTTCTCTACCTCTTGCCGCCATCAAAGCTTTTGCCATGATCGCTTTTGCTTCTAGTGGGTTCTCTTCAAAGTATTTGCTAAGTATCTCATATGACTGTTTTTGGATCAGTGGTCTTACATAGGTGTTACCAAGTTTACCTTTTGTTTGTCCCTCAAACTGAGGCTCTGGTACTCTAGCTGAGACTATGGCGATGAGTCCCTCTGAGGTATCTTCACCACTGATTTTTGTATCTTTCTCTTTTGCGTTGCCGTTGTTTGAGATGTAGTTTGATATAACACGAGTAAGAGCTGCTCTAAAACCAGCTTCGTGCGTTCCACCATTTGGTGTGCGAATATTATTTACAAATGAGTAGAGTTTTTCATCATAGCCATCATTATACATAAAGGCGATATCAAACTCTATATCTTCGATTTTTGAGCTAAACTCAAACACTTTTGCAACCTCTGTGCGTCTGTTCATATCGGTTACATATTGACTTATACCACCCTCAAAATGGTAGCTATTTTTGACACCACTTCGCTCATCATTAAAGTTTATGGTTATAAATGGACTAAGATAAGCAAGCTCTTTAAAGCGTTTAGCCAAGTAGTCATACTCAAACTCTACACCATCAGTAAAGATCTCTGGATCTGGTGCAAACTCAACAGTTGTTCCGCTTTTTCTAGTTGTTCCCGTAACTTCTAAGATCGCATCTGGGATCCCACGAGTAAATGTCTGCTCGTGAATGTTGCCATTTCTCATAATGGTAACTTTTAGGCTCTTTGAGAGTGCATTTACAACACTTACACCAACGCCATGTAGTCCACCAGAGACTTTATAGGTATCTTTATCAAACTTACCACCCGCGTGAAGCACTGTAAGAACAACAGTTGCAGCACTCACACCCTCAGTTGGGTGCATATCTGTTGGTATCCCACGACCATTATCACTTACTATACAAGTACCATTTTTAGTTAGTGTGACATTTATGGTGTTACAATGACCCGCCATCGCTTCGTCAATAGAGTTGTCGATCACCTCATAAACTAAGTGATGAAGCCCACGATGCCCAGTATCACCTATGTACATTCCAGGGCGTTTACGAACCGCTTCAAGCCCTTTTAGAACCTTAATATTACTTGCACCATAATTCTCTTGCATATCTACTCCAAATAGTTATTGTTTTATATGTTATAGCACAATTGGCATAACGATTGTTCTTAGATCTCCATCTTGTAGCATAAAAGGGAGATTGTGTTCATTTAGTCCAAGTTCAAATTCTGAGTTGTTTATGCTATTTAAAAAGTCGAGCAGATAGCGACTATTTAGTGCTATGCTAAACTCTTTATCAAATGTTGTTGGGAAGTTTAGATCTGTTTTTGCTTCGATGTTGTCATCACTAAGGGATTCAAATGTGATGTTGTTATCATAAAATGTGATCTGAACATCTTGTGAGATGGTAGTGATCTGTTTAAGTGCATCTACTATGAGAGCTTTTGGAAGTGTTAAGTTTACCTTTAGATCTTTTGGGATTATACGAGTATACTCTGGAAATTTGCCATTTATGAGTTTTGTATAGAAGGTGTACTCATTTGATTTTATGAGTAGATATGTCTCATCAAAGAGAAGCTCTATATCATCAAAGAAAAGCTTTTGTATCTCTATGATCGCCTTTTTTGGGATTATGATATTTAGAGGTGAGTTTGATTGATTTGGTATGGTTACTATTGAAAGTCTTCGAGTGTCAGTTGAGACAAAGCTTATAGAGTCATCTTTTATATCGATCAAAGCTCCATTTAGCTCAAACTTTGGGTTGTTGATATCGATAGAAGGCGTTATTTTTTTGAGTGATTCTATTAGTTTTGATGAGTTTATAGAGATCTTTGACTTCTCATCTATGCTTGGGAACTTTGGAAAGTCAAGGTATGAAAATGTAGGGAGTTTAAACTTTGAGTGAGCTTGAGTTATATGAAGTATCTCATTTTTAAGCTCTAGGATTATCTCATTATCTTTTAAGATCCTAACAATATCCAAAAGCTTTTTACCATTTGCAGTTGTAGTTCCATCATCTATGATATCTACTTTTGTAGTGCTTGCTTCTAATCCTATCTCATAGTCTGTTGCTTTTATGGTTAGAGTGTTTGTATCAGCTTTTATGAGTATGTGTGAGGTGATTTGTGAGAGATCTTTTTTCTCTACAAAGGCTTGAGCATTTATAAGCATATTTTCTAAAACTGACTTCTTTATGGTTATCTTCATTACCAAACTCCATTTATATATAAATTTTAGTAGTAGTAATAGGTAAGGGTGAATATGTGAATACCTCTTGAAACTACTTGCAGTGCGACTTTTTAAAGGTTGCTAAGTTGCAACGATTTGTTCACACTCATTCACATAGTGTATTATATCTTTTTTATTGTGAAGATTTAATTTTATTTGAGAGTTCATCTATCTTTACCTTAAAATCCTCATCGCTCTCTATAAGTTCGGCTATCTTTTTTAGAGTGTGGCTAATTGCTGTATGATCCTTCATACCGAAGTATTGAGCGAGTTGAGGCATAGTATTTTGTGTTAGGTTTCGTCCTAGATATATAGCGATTCTTCTAGCTAAGACTATATTTTTACTTCTACTTTTAGATCTGATCTCACTTGGTTTGATGTTTAGATCTTTTGCAACGCTTGCGTTTATCATATCTAGTGTTAGGTTTGCTCTATTTTCTTGGATCTGATCACGAAGTACATTTTTGGTAAACTCTATGGTTATATCTACATTCATAAGCTTTGAGTAGGCGTGAAGTTTAGCCAAAATCCCCTCTATCTCTCTGACATTGCTCTCTATAACAGTTGCTATGTAGTTTATGATCTCACTATTTAGATGCACTTTGTTGATCTGGCACTTGTTTTTGATGATGGCTATCTTGGTTTCAAGCTCGGGTGGTTGTATGTCGGCAACAAGACCGTGCTCGAAGCGACTCTGCAAGCGTTTTTCTAGTCCTGCTATCTTTTTTGGGTGTTTATCAGCTGTGAGTATGATCTGCTTGCCCTCACCTCTTAGAGCCTCAAATGTGTGAAAAAACTCCTCTTGGATCCCCTCTTTGTTGCTTAAAAACTGTATATCATCTATGAGTAGGACATCACATTTTCTATATTTGTCTTGAAACTTCTCCATAGATTTATTTCTAACATGCCTTATAAAGTCATTTAAAAACTGCTCAACAGTGGTGTAGATGACCACTTTTCCCTTTGAGTGGAGATAATTACCAGCTGCTTGCATAAGGTGAGTTTTACCAAGTCCAACACCACCATATATAAAGATAGGATTGTAGAGCACTCCAGGTTTTTCACTAGCACTTTTTATGGTTGCATAGGCAAACTGGTTAGAGCCTCCAACTATAAAGTTTTCAAATGTATGAGATGGGTTTAGAAGCGATGGCATTGCTCTTTGATCGCTCTTTGTGTCTCGCTTTTTACCCTTTTTGTTTTTCTCACCTTTTAGGAGTATCTCAACACTTACATCATCAAAATGGGCGTTTAAAACCTCCTCGATCTTTTGAGCGTAACGGTTTTTGATCCAGTTTTGTACTAGTGGATTTGCAGCGTAGAGTATGATCTTGTGATCATTAGATCCACCCTCATCGTAAGCTAAGTTTTTGATGTAGCGGTTGTACTCAAGCTCACCGATCTCATCTTTTAGGGACTCTAATATTTTAGTTATATTCACTTTTTTGTTCACACACCTATTTTTTATATGTGAATAGTACACATTTTAACCATAAATAGGGATTAAACTATGTGAATAACTCACTTTTAATAGTGTGAATAGTATAATTATGTGAAGAGGTAAAGATGATCATTTTAGGCATAGATCCAGGGACTACAAAGATGGGTTATGCTCTTATAGAGCTACAAAATCGCAACATCTCACTTGTCGAAGCGGGGCTTATCCGCATAAAGAGTGAAGATCTGCAGTATCAGATCCCACAGATGTTAGAGGCTTTTGAGCAGATCTTTGCTGCTCATAAGGTTGATGAGGTGGCACTCGAAGATATTTTTTATGCTCACAACCCCAAAACTACCATCAAACTAGCCCAGTTTCGCGGTGCTATTATGCTGATGCTCCTACAACAGTTTGGCAACTTTAGCGAGTACACCGCTTTGCAGGTAAAACAGGCACTAACTGGTAATGGCAAAGCCTCAAAAGAGCAGGTAGCATTTATGGCAAAGAGACTGCTTGGGATCAAAAAGGAGATAAAGCCACTTGATATCACAGATGCTATTGCAGTTGCCATCACACATTCACAGCGAGTAGGGCTAAAAAACGCCAACTTGCCACAGATCAAAAAGTAAAACTAAACTTATAAGTATAATAATAAAATAAAATATAGTAATTTTTAAAACTCTTAATGTTATAGAGTGTTAAAATATTAAAAGGTAGAAGATGAATCCATACACAAATTTACCAGATGGGCACCCAGCTCGTGTTTATCTGGAGGAAAATATGCTCATTCGAGGGCTTATTTCGAGTCTAAATAGTATAAGTGTAGATGAAAATCCAAATGAGTTTGACGATAAGTTTAAGAGACTGCTTTTAGTTGAGAAGCACTTTGCTAGAAAAGAGAACCAACTTTTTCCATACTTAGAGAAGTATGGTTGGACAAGCCCATCGCAAAATATGTGGGCGTTTCATGATGATATAAGAGGCGAGATCAAAAGTGCAAGGCTTCTATATGAAGCGAAAAATATAAGAGAGTTTTTGCCACAACTCCAAAGAGTCTTTAGCTCACTAGATCATGTTATGCAGGTTGAAGAGGGCAGGCTTCTACCACGAGCTTTAGAGATGCTAAATGAAGCTGACTGGGCGGAGATGAGAGCAGGTGATGAGGAGATTGGTTGGATGTTTGATGTGCCACCTACGCCATATCCACCACAAGAGTATATCCACCCATCGCAAGATAAAACAAAGCGAGATCTACCATTTTCACTTGAGGGACGCATCAAGTTAGATGAGGGTTATATGCTTCCTGAGCAGATCAACTGGCTACTTAAGTTTATGCCAGTAGATATCACTTATGTTGATGAAAACGATGTTGTTATATTTTACAACCGTGGTGATGAGCGGGTCTTTCCACGAAGTGCTGGGATCATCGGTCGTGAAGTGAAGTTTTGTCACCCGCCAAAGTCTGTTGGGCAAGTGCTTTTGATACTTCAAGAGTTTAAAGCAGGTAGACGAGATGAAGCGGAGTTTTGGATCCCATTTAAGGGGCGTTTTATCCACATAAGATACTTTGCTATCCGAGATGATGAAGGCAATTATAAGGGTGTGATCGAAGTTTCACAAGATGTAACTGAGATCAGAAAACTAGAGGGTGAGAGACGACTCCTCGACTGGGAGTAGTCTCTATTTAAGATGGGGTGCGATCTTTGTGCCCCACATATAGTTGGCGAGGTCTTGCTATCTTCACACTTTGCTGGCTATTTAGCTCGATCCACTGAGCGATCCACCCTGGTGTTCTACCAAGCACAAAGATCACCGCAAACATCTCTGTTGGGATCTTGAGAGCTTTTAGGATTAGTCCTGAGTAGAAGTCTATATTTGGGTAGAGATTGCGACTTATAAAGTACTCATCACTTAGAGCGATATGCTCTATCTTGTCAGCTATCTTGATGAGTTCACTATCGATGCCAAGCTCGCCCACAAGCTCATCTCTGATCTCTTTTAGTATGCGTGCACGAGGATCAAAGTTTTTATAAACACGGTGCCCAAACCCCATAAGCCTAAATGGATCATCTTTATCTTTTGCTTTTGCTATAAACTCATCTACTCTATCTACACTGCCAATCATCTCAAGCTGGTTTATGACCATCTCATTTGCTCCGCCATGGCTTTTACCCCAGAGTGCGTTTATACCACCACTTATGGCAGCGTAGGGGTGAGCACCAGTTGAAGCGATACCTCGTACGATGGAAGTTGAAGCGTTTTGCTCATGATCTGCGTGAAGGGTAAAGATAGTATCTAACGCCTTGATCTCTATGGGTTTTAGCTCCACATAGTCGTGAGGGTAGCTTCTAAGCATATATAAAAAGTTCTCCACAAAACCGCGGTTTACATCTGGGTAGATGATAGGTAGCCCTTTTGAGTAGCGGTACGATAGTGCAGCAAGAGTTGGGATCTTTGCTATAACGCGGTTTGCCATTTCGCGGTAGTCATTGGCATCTTTGATCTCAAGGTGTTTAAAGTAGATAGTTGAGAGTGCATTTACACCCGCAGAGAGTATCGCCATCGGGTGGGCATTGTCTGGAAATGCCTCAAAGATCTTAAACACCTTTTCATTGATAAATGAGCGTTTTTTCATCTCAAACTTAAACGCTTCAAGAGTTTTGCGATCTGGCAACTCGCCATATAGTAGCAACTGCACCACATCTAAGAAGCTCTTTTGGTTTGCAAGGTATGAGATGTCATAACCTCTATACATCAGCTCACCCGCCTCACCATTTATGTATGTGATCTCTGACTTGCACGACGCAGTAGAGGTAAAGCCCTCATCGAGCAAGAACATACCTGTTTTGGCATAAAATGAGGCGGCATCAACTACACTCGCACCAACTGTGGCATCTAGTATGTCAAACTCATAGCTTTTACCATCACGATTGTCTATTATTGTTACGCTATTTTTACTCATAACTAGCCTCCAAGATCATATTTTGTTCATTATAGCATAAAGTTATAGGTTATAAATATCAAAGTTTTTTATAAAGTTACTCTCTACTTTATCACTCTAAACCATACTTTTTATGGTAATTTGGATCACTGAATTTCATCTCTTTAATATTTATATCATCTGGAATATCTACTGCATATTTGCCAATACCTGCATAATCCATAATATTTTGTTTATCCATATATCTCGAAGCTCTTATCTCATTTCGCTCTTCGACACTAGGGATTTTGTCTAGTTTGAGGCTTCCTGCGATTTTACTAAACTCATCTACTCTCTCGGCTTTATCGGTATCCATTTTTCCACCTCCATATTTGCCCATTCTATACTCATTGTATTGTTGCTCTGCATCATCACCAATCTTTAAAGAGCCTGCGTATTTATCAACAAATTCTGCTCTAGCCTCTTCATAACTTAACTCTTTTTCTTTAACTTTTATGCCTAGTCTATTTAGTAGATCTGTTACCAGATTCATTATCTCTTTTTTCATTTTCTAGTTGTATCCTTTGATCTGCACTGCATACAATTATAGACAAATTTATCTAATTTTGCTAAACCACTATATTTTAGATATACTATCTTATATATAATGTTATATAAAACTATATATAAAGGAGATAGTGTGCGAGCTATAAGTGACCTACAAAAACAGCAGATCGGCATAAGACTACCAAAGTACCTCATAGATGATCTAGATGAGATGACAAAAAAGTTTAGTGTAAATCGAACAGAGATCATAACCGAAGCGGTAAGTAGCTACCTTGCAAGGCATAAAGAGGAGATCTTTTACGCAGGGTTTGAGAGTGCTTGCAAAGATCTAGAAAATGCTCTAAATAGTAAGCAAAAAAATGAAACTTTAGATGAGTTTTTAGATGAGTTATAGAGTTATACCGCTAGATCAGTTCAAAAAAGATGCAAAAAAGCTAGCTAAAAGATACTCAAAACTAAAAGATGATCTAAAAAAGCTTAGTATGGAACTACAAGCAGATCCAAAATGTGGCAAGCATATAGGATCAGATCTATATAAAGTTAGAGTAGCAAATAGTTCTGTACCCACTGGAAAAAGTGGAGGTTTTAGAGTTATCTACTATATTTTAGACACAGATGCTATCTATCTGCTTACTATCTATTCCAAATCAGATATGCAAAATATCGATGAGACAAAATTACTTGAAATACTAAGATCTATACACCCATAAGCATTAAAATTATAGTACAGCTACTTTTGAAATTTTGAATATGTTATTTTCTTAGCTTCCTCTATGGTATAGCCCTTCATTTTGCCCTGCTTTAGTAGATCTATATATGGCTCACACTCTTGTATATCTATATAGTCTTCATAGATCTCTCTAGCCATCTCTACGATTTTTAGTTGCTCTTCATCTAAGGTATCTAAAAAAGCTTGATCTTCAAAAAACATACTATTTTCTTCAGAATCCTCATATCTTTTAGTCCTTATTTCTTTTAAATCTTCTTTTGTAGGCATAGCTTCATATTTAAGATGTCCAAATTGTTTTTTAAACTCATCTAGCCTATTTGGATTTTCACTCTCTTGAACAACCCCAATATTTTCAACTTCTTTAACTTTTATATCATCTCTAAAAACATTTATAAATGCTTTAAAAACTGCTATGATATCTTTTTTATCAGCTGGAATATGAATATTTAAATTAATAGTACTACTTATCATTTCGTATCCTTTCTGATCTTCAAGTGCTGTTAGTATTTTCATCACCTCACTTATCCTCTTGGTATATTTTACCCTAATAGTGGGCTTTTGGATCGCAAGATGAGCGAGATGCTCATCTGTTTTTAGAGTGCCACAGCAAAGATCGCACCTCTGCGGTAGATGAAGAAGCGTTTTTTATTATCGTCTTTGGTAGCTTTTTTAAACTCTGCTACACTTTTGATCTCGATGTTTTCTACCTGTATGATGATGTCACCCTCTCTAAGTCCCACCGAGTAGGCTTCACTTTCAAGATCTACACTTTTTACTACTACGCCATCGATCTTTATGTTTTTGTTGCTTCCATCAAGCTCACCAACTTCTACGCCTTTATACTTAGCACTACCACCTTTTTTGCTATCGTAAGTTGTAAGTTTTACGCTCGCAAATGCCACCTTTTTGTCTCTTATGTACTTTACGCTTACGCTTGTATCTGGTGTAAATGTCCCTACTCTGTTTTTAAGCTCACTCGCACTAGTTACCTCTTTGTTGTTGATGGCGATGATGAGATCTCCTCTTTTTAGCCCCGCTTTTGCTGCTGGTGAGTCATCTTCTACGCTTGTGATAAGTGCTCCGTAGTTTTTCTCATAAAGCTCGCTCATATCCTTTGAGATATTGGCGATGTTTACGCCCATATAGGCTCTGGTGTATTTGCCACTCTCGATGAGGCTTGTGGAGATCGATGTGACCATATTTGAAGGTATTGCAAAGCCGATGCCCACATTTCCGCCACTTTTGGAGATGATGGCGGAGTTTATACCTATGAGTTGCCCCGCTGAGTTTACGAGTGCTCCGCCAGAGTTACCTGGGTTGATGGAGGCGTCAGTCTGTATAAAGTCCTCATACTCTGTTATGCCGACATTGTTTTTACCAGTGGCAGAGACGATGCCTTGTGTGATGGTTTCACCCACGCCAAATGGATTTCCAAGTGCAAAGACAATGTCGCCCACTCGCACATCATCGGAGTTAAATATAGTGATGGCGTTTAGATCTTTTGCTTCGATTTTGATGACGGCTAGATCACTCTTCTCATCTTTGCCGATGAGCTTTGCTTCGTACTCTTTTTTCTCGCCATTGAGATTTACTATGATCTCATTTGCCCCATCTATAACATGGTTGTTAGTGACGATGTAGCCATCATTTGAGACGATCACACCAGATCCTAGAGCTTGCTGGATCCGCTCCTGTGGAACTTCTCCAAATCCACGAAAAAACTCTCTGAAAAATGGATCATTGAAAAACGGGTTCGCCGCCATCGTAGAGTTATCGACTCGCTTTTTTATGGAGATATTGACTATGGAGCTTCTTATGCCCTCTAAGACATTGTTGTATGAGAGTATGCGATTTGTCTCGCTTGGGGAGACTCGCTCAACGCTTTGCGGAGCTTTTTTAAACTCTATGCTACCTTTTGCGTATGCCAAAGATAGGGCTATAAACATAAACAGAACGATTTTTTTCATAAAACATCCTTTTTGCTTTTGTGATATGCAAAATTTTAGTCACAAATGGTTTATGAAGTGCTAATGGCTAGCTAATGAAAAGTAAACGCCTAGATCTCACTATACTTGATGTTTGGAGCAACTATATAACAGAGGCTCTGCTCTATGTTAGTGCATCTGTATGAGCCTACGGCAAACCCTCGCTCACACAGTGTTATACCCTCGCTCATATCGATAAACCCGAGCTTTGAGGCTTCTAGTAGCCTCGCATCACTAACAGAGTCAAACAGTAGTGTTAGCTCAACCCAGTCGTAGCCTCGAAGCTTATCTTGAGTGTATAGTGTTATAGTTATGTTAGTGGGTGTTAGTACCTCTATGCCTCTAAGTTCTGCATCAATAAAGCCACAAAAGCGATCCAAAAAGCTCTTGAGTGAGCCTTTGGCAAGTGGTCTCACTGACACCCCACGCACTCCATAGAGCGATCTTCTACATCATTTGAGATCTGTGGCGACTGGCTTCGTAGGTAGTAGGTGGACTTTAGTCCTAGCTTCCATGCTAGGGTGTAGATCTCATTTAGATACTTTCCACTTGCTTTATCTAGTGTGATGAAGATGTTTAGGCTTTGACCTTGATCTATCCACTTTTGGCGGATCGACGCTGCTTTTATGAGTATGGTTTGATCTAGCTCATACGCTGATACATAGTAGTTCCAAGTATCTGGCGAGAGGTTTGGCACTACAACAGGGATAAGCCCAGAGAGGTTCTCCTCAAACCACTTTCGCTTAAAGACAGGTTCTATGGCTTGCGTAGTTCCTGTAAGTATCGATATGGAGCTAGTTGGTGCAACCGCCATCAAGTAGCCATTTCGCATACCGCCTTTGATCTTCTCTCTTAGTGAGTTCCAGTCGTAGTTGTTGGCAAATAGTCCTCCACGATCCACTAGGTTGTTTACCTCTGCGTTTGCACTATCCATCGGTACGATGCCTCGCGACCATTTAGATCCTTCAAACTCTGCGTAGCTCCCCTTCTCACGAGCAAGCTGGCTCGAAGCCTCTATGGCATTGTAGCTGATGGCTTCTAGTAGCTCATCGATCTTATCAAAGTGCTCCTGAGTTCCCCACGATATAGCACTCTCTGCTAGCATCTGCGACTCACCCATCACGCCAAGTCCGATCGCCCTTGTTTTTAGGTTGGTATCTTTTACCTTTTTTAATGGGTAGAAGTTTAGATCTATGACATTGTCCAACGCTCTGATGGCGATGGGGACTATGCGTTTTATATCTTCGTGGGTGTTTACTTTAGAGAGATTTAGCGAAGCTAGGTTACACACTGCGGTGTCGCCATTTATCATCTCTTTTTCTACGACAAAGATCTCTTTGCCACCAAGTGTATCAAGTGCGGTGATCTTTTTGGCAGGCTTAGTTAGTCCGCTATCTACTTTAACAAGCTCCTCTTCTTCAAACAGCTCTACGCTTCCATCTGCAAAAATGACCTTTGTTTTGTAGTGGTTTGGGTTTGTGTTTTGAAAGATCTCTGTGCATAGGTTAGAGCTTCGTATCACGCCTGTGTGGGAGTTTGGGTTGGCTCTGTTGGCGTTATCTTTGAAGCATAAAAACGGACTTCCACTCTCAAAGTATGATGTTAGGATCTTCTTCCAAAGCTCTTTTGCTTTTACTTTTTCTTTTATGACGCTCTCATCTTTTTCAAGCTCCAAGTAGCGATCTTCAAACGCTTTGCCATATAGAGTAGTTAGCTCTTTTGCGTCAAATGGATCAAATAGCGTCCAGATCCCATCACCCTCTACTCGCTTCATAAATAGATCGTTGATCCAAAGTGAAGGAAAGAGATCATGAGCTCTTCGTCTCTCTTCGCCTGAGTTTTTCTTCAGATCTAAAAAGTCGCTTATGTCCATGTGCCACGGCTCCATATAGACCGCGATCGCACCTTTTCTAGTGCCTAGCTGATCGACCGCCACTGCGATGTCGTTTGTGATCTTTAGAAACGGTATGGTTCCACCTGCTGCGTTTTTGTGACCATCTATAAATGATCCCATCGCTCGCACACCCGTCCAGTCCCAACCGATCCCGCCACCAAACTTTGAAAGCAGTGCCATCTCTTTGTATGAGTCAAATATCCCCTCGATGTTATCTGGAGTAGATCCGATGTAGCATGAGCTTAGTTGATGACGCGGAGTTCTCGCGTTACTTAGTGTTGGAGTTGCAAGCATCACCTCAAAGCTTGAGATCATGTCATAAAACTTGATCGCCCACTCCTCTTTTTGCTCCTCTCTTTGAGCCAAAAACATAGCGATCGCCATAAACATATGTTGCGGTAGCTCGATTGGCTCCAACTTGCGATCTTTGATGAGGTAGCGATCATAGAGTGTTCTGATACCGAGGTAGTTAAACTGCATATCTCGCTCTGGTTTTATGTGGCGATCTAGCAGATCTAGATCAAAGCTATCTTTTAGCCCTAGTAGGATCTTGCCCTCTTTTTCGCCCCGCTCAAAGTACTCTCTAAGTGAGGTGTAGCCTGTGAAGCCATTGACCTCGTGGTAGAGGTTAAATAGAAATAGCCTTGAGGCGACAAATGTCCACTCTGGTGCATCGACATCGATCTTATCGACTGCTGTTTTTATGAGGGTTTGCTGGATCTCTTTGGTGGTTATGCCATCACGAAACTGTATCTGTGCATCGACTTCAAGCTCACTTTGCGAGACATTTGCGAGACCTTCCACCGCTGCTGAGGTGTACTTTTGGATCTTTGAGATGTCAAGTTGCTCTATACGCCCGTTGCGTTTTATTACTGTTACCATATACTTTCCTTACTTTTTCATACTTACAAAAGATATATTATTTATAAGTTTAGCTTCTTTTACTTTTGCTATATTTTAGTGAGTGATTTTAGCACAAATTTGTCAATCTTTAAACACTCTTGCAAAGATTTTATCGACATTTTTGGTATAGTAGTCGTAGTTAAAACACTCTCTTATCTCATCTTCGCTCAGTTTAGATCTAAGCTCATCATCTGCTAAAAGATGCTTCAGGTATAGCGAGTTACCCTCTGCGTCGGTGGTTGCTCTACCTTGCTGGATCTCACCCCAAACTTTCATAGCATTTCGCTGAACAATCTTGTAGGCATCTTCACGGCTCACGCCTCGTAAAGGAAGCTCTAAAAGCACTCTTTGTGAAAAGACAAGCCCACCTGTTAGGTTGAGGTTTTTTAGCATATTTTGCGGGTAGATCACAAGTTTTGAGATGACACTATTGAAGCGGTGAAGCATAAAGTCAGTCGTCGTAAAGGCATCTGGGAGCCAAAACCGCTCGGTGGAGCTATGGCTAATATCTCGCTCGTGCCAAAGTGCGACATTTTCCATCGCTGGCACACTGTAAGCTCTAATGATGCGTGCAAGTCCTGTGATGTTCTCTGTAAGGATCGGGTTTCGCTTGTGTGGCATCGCAGAGCTTCCCTTTTGCCCTTCGCTAAAGTACTCCTCTGCTTCGTAAACCTCTGTGCGTTGAAGGTGGCGGATCTGAACTGCAAACTTCTCGATCGTGCTTGCAAGCAGAGCTAGAGCAGTAGCTAGTCTAGCGTAGCGATCTCGCTGTATCACTTGGTTTGACGCAGGAGCTGGAGTAAGACCCAAAAACTCGCAAGCAAGCTCCTCAAGCTCAAGTGGAGCGTGAGCAAAGTTACCCATCGCACCGCTGATCTGCCCTACTGAGATCACCTTTAGTGTCTGCTCAAGGTTCTCTAAGTGGCGTGCCATCTCATCGTACCATATAGCAAGCGTTAGCCCGTAGGTGATAGGCTCGCCGTGGATCCCATGACTTCGCCCTACCATTAGAGTCATTTTGTGCTCATAAGCTCTAGTTTTGATGGACTCCATTACCATCTTGACATCTTCGATGATTAGCTCTAGTGAGCTTTTCATCTGCAATGCCACTGCGGTATCGACCGTGTCAGAGCTTGTCATACCGTAGTGAAACCACCTGCTTTCTTCACCCAAACTCTCCGCTATGCTTGTAGTAAAAGCGATGAGATCATGTTTGGTCACTGCCTCGATCTTATCGATGCGTTCTACACTAAAACGAGCGTTTTTGACAATCTTCTCTGTGTCCTCATCAGGAATGAGTCCTAGTTTGTTCCACGCCTTTACAACGGCATTTTCTACATCTAGCCACGCTTGATATTTTGCCTGCATACTCCATTTTGAGCTCATCTGCTCTCTTGCGTATCTCTCTACCATTTAAAACCTTTTTGCGGTAAAATTAAGTAAAAGATTTTACCCCATATATGATTAAAGGGCGTTTAGTGCCATTTGTTACTAAAATTTATAAACTTCAAACCCAGATGAGAGCTTCGCACTTTCTAACAAGAGAGCTAAGTTTTTCGCAAAAACAGATGCAGAGCTTCATAGCTAGATCTAGACTTTTTCACAAGGGCGAAGCAGTACAAAAGCCATCACAGCTTATTGATGGCGAGGTTGAGTTTGTCACTTTTGAACCTATCTCGATGGGGCTAGAGCCTATCTTTGAAGATGATGAGTTTGTGGTTTACGATAAGCCAAGCGGAGTTTTAGTCCACCCTCAAAACCGCTACACTCCCTACTCTCTCATAGATGAGCTTAGATCTGCTTATGGTGATGAGGCAAATATCACTCATAGGCTTGATCAGGAGACTAGCGGACTTGTACTTTGTGCCAAAAATAGAAAAAGCGAGATCGCTATCAAGCAGATGTTTGAACACCGTGAGATAGAAAAACGCTATCTTGCATTAGTCCATGGTGAGTTAAAAGAGCCACTAAGCATAGATGCTCCACTTCTTCGTTATGATGATGAGAGATCAGCTCTTGTACGAATGGTGGTAAAGGTTGATAGCTCTGGCAAAAGTTCACTTACGCACATAAAACCGCTAAAGATGCTAGGCGATAAAACTTTGGTGGAGTGCTCACCTGTTACGGGCAGACAGCATCAGATCAGAGTGCATCTGTTTCATGTGAAACATACCATCGTGGGCGAGCCTGTTTATGGACAAGATGAGAGTGATCTTGTGCGTTATCTTGAGCGTGAACTGAGTCGTGATGAGAGAGTAGATCTTAGTGGAGCTAGAAGACTACTTTTGCATGCAAATGAGCTTAAGTTTGAGCTTAATGGCAAGAGTTACCACATAAAAAGCCCGCTAGACTTTGAAGCAGAAGCTCTTAAAAATATGCTCTAATGTTTCATGTGAAACAATGCTATTTTGTGATGATGTGAATATCTTTTAGCAAAAGATTCTTATAGATAGTTTAAATATATCAAAATCGCTAGAAAGCCCTAAAATAGGGGCTTTAACCTATATTTAAGAGTGTAGATTTTAGGTTAGATTTATATAAAATATTTCTTAAAACTTATGGAAATTTACAAATTTGAGTAAGTGTAATTCACATCTTATAACAATGTGTGAATAGCGGTTATCTGGAGCTAATAAACGCAGTTATTGTGATGAATGAAGTGACAAAACGCAGTCATTACGAGGAGCATAGCGACGAAGTAATCTAAGTTGTTTAGTGGCTTAAGCTAGATCGCCACGGCTTTTACAAAGCTTCGCGATGACGCACACTTTGTTATTCTCTGCTCAAGCCAGAAGATGACACATAGTTTTTTTGGTTGCTTTTTTGTCGGTACAAAAAAGTCACAAGAGTTTGATCCAATAATAAAGTAACTGCTGGTCATAAGTGCTGAGGGCTTTTGCATCAAGTGGGTGACAATAGCCATTAAGGTATTTAGGTAGGACTTTGTTAGAGGAGGTATCTACGATAACTAACCTATTTTTACAAAAGTATGGTACTATTCTTCCAAACCGCCTCTCTGGAGTATTGGCGGTTTTGTTTACTCTTTATCCTCTTTGATCACTTTTATGATCCCAACTATCGAGACTGCAAAAACCATTACCAAAAATAGGATCTGAAACGCCTCAACCATTGCTTGGATCCTTCTTTTCTTTGAGCTGACCGCACGCTGCGGAGATATCAAGCCCCTTAGAGTCTCTGATGGTGCAAAGTAGCCCTTTGGAGATGAGATGATCAGCAAACGCTACCATACTCTTTTCAGGCGGTCTCTCATACGGCGAGTCTGGGTAGGGGTTAAAGTAGATGAGATTTACCTTCGCCTTTATGCCACTTAGTAGCTTGACAAGCTTTTTGGCACTTGAGAGATCATCATTTTTGCCCTTTATGACAAGGTACTCAAACATCACTCGTTTGCGAGTGTCGATGGGAAATCGCTTCACTGCATCGATGATCGAAGCGATGTTATACGCCTTGTTCATAGGTATAAGCTCACTTCTAAGCTCATCATCGACTGCGTGCAGAGATATAGCTATGTGAACGCCTAGATCTAGCTTGCCGAGTTGGTCTATTTTGGTACTAAGTCCGCTTGTGGAGACGGTTTGGCGTTTGCCAGATATGGCAAGCCCCTCCTCAACTTTAAAGATCTCGATCGCCTTTGCAAGGTTTGCGAGGTTGTCTAACGGTTCGCCCATGCCCATGTAGACTATGTTTGTTATGCGGTTGTGTTTGTGGTCGTTGTCCATCTTGAGTGTTAGCACTTGAGATACGATCTCGCTAGCGTCAAGATCTCTAGTAAATCCACCCTTTGCAGTGAGGCAAAACGCACACCCCACCTTACACCCCACCTGCGTAGAGACACATATGGTGTAGCGAGCCTCCTGTACCAGCTTGCCATCTTCTATGATCTCATCTTTCATCTTAAGCCACACCGCCTCGATGGTTTTGGCATCACGAAGGCGAAGCAAGTACTTTATGGTGCCGTCATTTGAGCACTCTTTGCTAACTACCTCCAGTGGGTTTAGATCAAACTCATCTGCAAGCGTAGATCTTAGATCTTTTGGCAAGTTTTGCATCTCATCGAAGCTCTGAGCATAGTTGTGATATAGCCAGCTATATATCTGTTTGGCTCTAAATGATGGCTTTATAAGGGTTTGAAGCTCTTTTAGCGTGTATGCGTAGATAGATGGTTTCATTTAGCACTTAGCTCTTTGATGCGACGAGGTACATACTCGTTTAGTAGATCTTTGGCCCTCTGGTGGTTTGTCATAAAGTCCGCGTGAGCGTTTTTGTTAGTGTAGTTAGTTATACAAAAGACCCCACCAGCAGGCACGCCAAACTCCTTTGCAACGCTTAGAAGTGCGAAAAACTCCATATTTTCAGCTCCTACGCCAAGTGGCAAAAACCGTTTTGTTAGCTCGCTGTTAGTGGAGATGTAGTTTGATGAGTTGATGATGATATCTTGTTTGTTAGTGGTGTTAGTGCTTATAACATTATCTAGCGGAGTGTAGGCATCACCACTTAGAAAGGCTAACTCGATGTTAGCAGCGGTTTTGGACTCTACTATATCGAAGATCTTAAGTTCGCCATAGCTTCCAGCACTCCCAACGAAGAGCAGAAACTCTGGCTTATCAAAGAGGCAGAGGCGAGTAAGATTTATACTCATCTCTACAAGCCCTACCCCCATCGGCGTGGCAAAACTAAATGTCTCGTTGTTGCCAGCACAAACTATCATATCGCTACTTCAACCCCGTTTGATGATAAAAACTCTTTGAGTGCTTTGATCTCAATCTCTTTGAAGTGAAATACTGACGCCGCCAAAACCGCGTCCGCACCATTTTGCAAAGCCTCTAGCATATGTTGCATCGTACCTGCTCCGCCACTTGCTATAACAGGTATGCTTACGGCTTCGGCGATTGCTTTTGTGATCACAAGATCGTAGCCATCTTTTGTGCCATCTGCGTCCATTGAAGTAAGAAGTATCTCGCTAGCACCGCGAGACTCAACCTCTTTTGCCCATGCTACTGGATCAAGCTTTGCATCTATCTCTCCGCCATTGATCACCACGCTATAATTGCCATCGATCTTTGCCACATCGATAGCGACCATTATACGATCAGATCCAAACTTTTTAGAAGCCTCATTTATAAGATCTGGCGTTCTTGTTGCAGCGGAGTTTATGCTAACTTTTGCAACTCCAGCATCGAGAAGTCGCTCTATATCCTCTATGCTCTTGATCCCGCCTCCAACAGTAAGTGCTAGGCTAGTAGAGCCAACAACCCTTTTTACCTCATCTATAAATGTTGCTCTACCCTCATTTGTTGCACTGATATCCAAAAACGCTAACTCATCAGCACCTTCTTCGGTATAGCGTTTTGCGATCTCGACTGGATCGCCTGCATCTTTGAGTCCGACAAAGTTTACACCTTTGACAACTCTACCATTTTTGAAGTCTAAACACGGAATGATTCTGTGGGTTTTCATTTTGGGTCCTTTGTAGTGGAATGAAATTATATCTACAAAAAAATAATATGGTGATATAATGTTTCACATGAAACAATCAAATTTGCAACTACAATGGTATGAAAAACTTTGGCACGATATCGCCTCAAGTGGCGAGAGTATAGCAGAGCTTGAGCGGATCTTTTATGATAATGCACTAGATCTTCTAAGGGGTCGCGTTTTGGTCATAAACTCGCTTGAAGTCCAGCTTTGTGAAGTAGAGTTTTACCATTATAGCACGAGGCATCAAGATCCATTTGTGCATGAAGATGAGAGGCTAAGAGAGACTAAAGAGCAGATCTATGTACACAAAAAGGCGTGGCAAAGAGGCGGAATGGGGCTTACTTTTGGCAATGGTACAGATAGATCTACCATACTTTTTAGAGGTATAAAGTGCGATGATGAGTTTGTCGCAGGGCCTGTTGGAGTCAAGAAGTTTGTAGTAGATAAACTGCATCTTGATATAGGTGATCATAAGACACTCCAAAGCTACTTTGATAGTGCAAGAGTGGAGCTTTTAAAGCGGGACTTGCAAGATGATCTAAGAGTCATAAATGCACCGCGAGAGGGGTTATCTAGCAAAGATGTGAGTTTTAGAGAGGCACTTTATAGGTTTGTGCGGAGTGACTATCTTGTGGCAAAGCGGGGTGAGAGCTTCAAAAGCTATGCAAATCTCAAAGATAGGTCGCTTTTGTTAAAAAGAGGTGATGGTATTAATGAAATTGTGTTAAAATATGCTCCAAAATGAAGATAGTAGCAAAAAAGAAGTTTGGACAAAACTTTTTAAAAGATGAGAGCGTCTTGCACCAGATCATCGAAGCGATGCCCAAAAATGACAATGTCATAGCAGAGATTGGGCCTGGCTTAGGTGATTTGACTAAATATTTAGTCCAGCTCAAAGGTGTAACAGCTTTTGAGGTCGATACCGATTTGTGTAAAATATTGCAAGAGAAGTTTGGGACTTTGATCGCAACCAACCAACTTCGCCTTAGATGTGGCGATGTTTTAGAGGTGTGGCAGAGCAATCTTTTAGATGAGGACTATGATCTTGTGGCAAACTTGCCCTACTACATAGCGACAAACATCATACTAAAGGCACTCGCAGATCCAAAGTGTCAAAATATCCTTGTGATGATCCAGCTTGAGGTGGCACAGAAGTTTTGTGCTACTGCAGGAGGGAGAGAGTTTGGCTCACTTAGCGTTTTGGCTCAAAGCGTTGCAGATGTGAGTTTGGTGGCAACCGTCCCACCAGAAGCGTTTGATCCAGCACCAAAAGTGGAGTCTGCTGTGATTTTGTTTGAGAAAAACCAAAGCAGAAACGACGCTGATTTTGAGCGTTTTTTGCAAAACTGCTTCTTGGCACCGCGAAAAACGCTTCTAAAAAACCTCTCTACTAGCTATGACAAAAAGAGAGTTTTAGATCTCTTTAGCGAGCTTGATCTAGCACAAACCATAAGACCTCACGAAGTGTGCACCCAGAGCTATCACCAACTCTATGAAAACATAAGGAGTTTGGATGAACCAAGAGGAACAAAAAAGCAGTGAAGTAAGTACAGGCGAAGCGACTCAGCATAGCCCAAAAAGGCCACAACAAAGAGGGCGAAACGACAAAAACAGACCAAGAAGAGACGCTTCAAGTACTCAAGATGGTAGCAAAAACTCACAAAGAAGAGGCTCACACAGAGGATCTTACGCACCAGATGAGACGCTAAAAAAGTTTGCACAAATCTACCACGAGGGGCAAAAACAGCGACTAAACCCACACTTTAAACTAGATCTAAACACAAAAGAGAGAGTCCGCATAACTCCACTAGGTGGTCTTGGCGAGATTGGCGGTAACATCACAGTTTTTGAGACGCAAAATGAGGCGATTGTCATAGATGTAGGTATGAGTTTTCCAGACAATCAGATGCATGGTGTCGATATTTTGGTGCCTGATTTTAGTTATATAAGAGAGATCAAAGATAAGATCGTCGCGGTGATCATCACTCACGCTCACGAGGATCACATCGGTGCAGTGCCATACCTCTTTAAAGAGATGCAGTTTCCGATCTATGGTACACCGCTACCACTTGCGATGATTGGATCTAAGTTTGATGAGCATCAGATGCGTGAGTATAGACGCTACTTTGTGCCTGTGGAAAAACGCAAGATCTATGAGATCGGAAATGACTTCAAGATCGAGTGGATGCACATGACGCACTCCATCATCGACTCATCGACTCTAGCGATCACAACAGAAGCGGGTACGATCATACATACAGGTGACTTTAAGCTCGATATGACGCCAGTTGATGGCTATGGCCCAGACTTGCATCGCCTTGCACACTATGGCGAGCAGGGAGTTTTGTGTCTGCTAAGTGACTCTACAAACTCTTACAACACTGCCTATACACCATCAGAGCTAAGCGTTGCACCAGCACTAGATCGTGTATTTGCAAAGGCGGAGGGTAGAGTGCTACTCTCAACTTTTAGCTCAAACATACACCGTGTCTATCAAGCCATACAGTATGGGATCAAGTATGGCAGAAAGGTTTGTGTCATAGGTAGATCTATGGAGCGAAACCTAGAAGTGGCGATGCAGTATGACTATATCAAGCTTCCAAAGAGTGCATTTATAGAGCCAGAGTCGCTCTCACATGTCAATGATAAAGATGTGCTAATCGTAACTACGGGGTCTCAAGGCGAGCCTAGTTCGGCACTGTTTCGTATGAGTGTGGGCGAGCATAGACATGTAAAGATCAAGCCAAATGACCTTGTGATCCTCTCATCTCGTGCGATCCCAGGTAATGAAGCAAGTATATCTATCATGCAAAACCATCTACAAAAAGCGGGTGCAAAAGTAGCAACTGATCGTGATCTGCATGTCTCTGGGCACGCTTCGATCGAGGAGCAAAAGATTATGCTTCGTCTTGTAAATCCTAAGTTTTTCCTGCCTGTGCATGGTGAGTACAACCACATCATGCAACACCGTGACACTGCTGTGGCTTGTGGAGTTCCTGAACGCAATATATTTTTGATGGACGATGGCGATATGGTGGAAGTTTCGCCAAAATATATGAAAAAAGTCAAAACCATCAGATCTGGCAAGACCTACATAGATAACCAGCTAAATACAAAGATCGAAGATGATATAGTCCAAGATCGCCAAAAACTAGCAACCGATGGAGTGGTGATCATAGCTGCTCACCTAGCTGATGGTAAGCTTACTCAAAAGCCTTCTATTACAACATTTGGGATCATATCTGATAAAAAAGATCGCTTCTTTACAAAAGATATGGAAGATCTACTAGATCAGTATATCATCAACATCAAGCCAGCTATGCTTGCAAACAGTAGAGCATTTGAGAGTGATCTAAGACAAGTTGTCAAGAAGTACATCTACAAAAAGATGAAAAAGTACCCACTAATCTCGATCAATATATTTTTGCAGTAGGCGAGCTAGACCACTAGTCTCGCTATACCTTGAGGCGGTGTCAGTCACATACTTTAGAGTAAGTGGGATATCGCCAAGGTAGCCATCTTTGCCGTCTCTGATACTTAGGCGAGAAAATACTCCAAGCACTTTTATGTGACGCTGTAACCCCATAAAGTCAAACCACTCTAAAAACTCTTCATCACTTACTTTTGGAGATACAAGATCTCTAAAGTAGAGTGCCAGCTCCTCTATATGAGCTCTTTCAAACTCAATGTAGCAATCTTTTAGAAGTGAGACTAAGTCGTAAGTGATAGCTCCGCTCATCGCGTCTTGAAAGTCGATGATGCCAAGTGAGCCATCACCCCTTAGCATAATGTTGCGTGAGTGGTAGTCACGGTGCACAAAAAAGCCTTGCGGTTGCTCTAAAACCTTCGCGGATATCGCACTTAGTGAGTTTTGCAAGAGGCTCTTCTCCTTACTGCTAAGCTCAAGTTTTAGATGTTTTTGCAAGTACCACTCCTGCATCAGATCCATCTCAAAGTGTAAAAACTCCCTATCATATAGTGGCAGATCTCTAGCATCTGCTCTTTGCATCTTTGCTATCTCATCTATCGCTTTTTTGTAAAGATCCTTGAAGTTTGAAGTATCTAGTAGATCTAGGTAGTGGGTAGATCCTAGATCTTCAAGTATGAGATAGCCTCGCTCTAAGTTTTGCTCATAGATCTTAGGTACGCTCCCACCTGCTAGATCTAGCTTAGTATGCACCCTCACAAACGCTTCAAGTGAGCCTAACTCTCTTGAGGAGTCCATAAGAATGGCACTTTTGTTGCCATCAGTGAGCCTAAAGTAAGATCTAGCACTTGCATCACCCTTTTGAGCATGCACCTCAAAGTTAGCATATGGCGTCTCTTTTAGCCATTTAGTCATAAATCACCCCCAAAAGTGTGTCTCTACTAGCTCCCGTGACGCTTGAGATCTTGACACTTTTGCCATCAAGTCTCTCTCTAGCTAAGTATGCAAACGCCATCGACTCCATAAACTCAGAGCTAACACCAAGCTCATCGCTTGTGCAGATCCTTACGCCTTGAAGTTTAGATCTTAAAAGCTCTAGCAGATGATCATTTTTCGCCCCGCCACCACACACTATGAGCTGTACAATACTGTGTTTTTTAGCCTCTTTGGTGATACTTGTGGCGGTTAGCTCTGCTAAAGTGGCGAGCAGATCTCGCGGTGAGATGCTAAAGCCATCAAGCATAAGCTCTAGCCACGCTTTATTAAACTTCTCTCTGCCTGTACTCTTTGGGTAGCTTTTAGCAAAGTATGCCTCGCTTAGCATCTTTTCAAGCAAAGCCTCATCACATCTGCCCTCTTTTGCAAGTCTGCCACCCTCATCAAAACTCACGCCAAACTTCTCTTTGGCGACTAGATCTAGCAGTACATTGCCACACCCTGTATCGTAGCCTATTAGTTGATTATTGGAGGGATCTTGAAGTATGGTTATGTTTGCCATTCCGCCGATGTTTAGCACCGCAGAGCTTTTGTGCGAGGCAAATGCGTAGCTATGAAACGCAGGAGCAAGCGGAGCACCCTCGCCACCAAGGGTGAGATCCTTTTGCCTAAAGTCCGCCACAACTCTCACGCCGATGCGTGATGCGATGGTGTGAGCACAGCCTAACTGCATGCTAAAGTGTGGCGGATAGTGCCAGAGTGTCTGCCCATGTGAGCCGATGGCATCAAGCTTTGTTATGCCAAACTCACTCATAAACTGCTTGACTAAAGAGGCGAAAAAACTCCCAAGATCTACGCTCAGTAGCCCCACTTCTTGTAGCGTTGTAGTGCCGTTTATGGCCTTTAAGATCCGCTTCTTTAGAGCTTCATCAAACGGGTAGGTTTTGGCGTGAATGAGCTTTATATCTTCATCGCAGTAGGCTAGATCTACGCCGTCTAAGCTTGTGCCTGACATGATGCCTATGAAGTATCTACTCACTTTTGACTCCCTAGTTGCACGCTAGCAAATGCTAGCAGAGTGCCGATGCTGATCTGATGGGCAAATGGTAGTTGCAGGCCAAAATCTCCAAGCAAAAGCACACTCAAAAAGCCCACCACAAGAGCTAAAAGTGTAGTGCGGGAGTTGCCTCGTTTGGTAAAGATGGCACTAAAGTAGATCCCAAGTAGCCCTGTGTAGGAGTACGCCATCACGCCAAGAGCGAAGCTTAGAAGCGAGTGCGAAGTGTAGTTTTGCCACACATAGCTAAGAAGTGCCATGAGAAATAGTGCTAAAGTCGCTAGCAAAACCGCCACTTTAGAGGCTCGCACGAAGTGATCTTCACTCTTTGTGCTTCTGCTCTCTTGCCACGGCCTATAAAGATCCTCTATCGCTACCGAAGAGAGTGCCCCCAAAACGGAGTTGGTGCTTGAGAGCGTAGTTGCGACTACGCCCACCGTTACCACCGCCTTTAGCCCATCGGGCAGCTCTGTGAGTATGTAGTACATAAAGATGGTGACGCTCTCGCCTGCGAAACTCTGATCAACTACTGCTTTTTCGTAGTGTAGGTATAAAAGCGAGCCGATGGCTAAAAACAGAAGCACCACAAAGATGGTGATGATGATGGAGATGATGAGTGAGAGCGTAGCCTCATGCCCATTTTTGCAAGTTAGGACTCGTTGAGTCATGTCTTGATCCAGCCCAAAAGCAGCGATGTTTAGCAGTAGCCACCCACTTAGTAGGGCGATGATGTTAAACTGGTTGCTACTCGCGGTATCAAATAGCTTGAGCTTACTCTTAGCATCAAGTAGGGCAAAGATCTCCACGCCATCAAGCGAGGTGTAGAGGTACCACAGCACTATAAAAGCAGATCCTATGTATATGCTAGCTTGCAAAACATCGCTATATATGATGGACTTGATCCCGCCAAAGTAGGTGTAACTAAGTGCTCCAAGAAGCAGTAGGGCGGTGCTTAGAGCGATGTGAACGATCGTTATATCGCTAAAAAGTATCATCGAAATGGCGATGCTTCCTATGTAGAGTCTCGCTCCGCTTGCGATGATGCGACCCACTAGAAACATCACGCTTGCTTGCTTTTTTGCCTCTAGCCCGTAGCGATGCCCTAGAAGCTCATAGACGGTGATGCACTTGTGAGCATAAAAGCGAGGCACAAGCACAAACGAGACAAAGATCACTGCCAAAAGTGCGGAGATGTAGAAGCCTATGAAGGTTAGATCGCCCTTGTATGAGTACTCTGGAGCACCTAGAAATGTCGCGGCCGACTGCGAAGTAGCCACAACAGAGATGGCGACTGCGAGAAGGGGCATAGAGTTTTGGCTTACAAAGTAGTCACGAGTGGAGCTGATGCTGGTGCGACTAAGTAGGTATGAGCTTATGGCAAGGGCTAAAAAGTAGGAGCCAAATATGAGCCAATCAAGCGTAGAAAATGAGCTATCTAACACCACACCACCATAAAAACCTTATAAATCTTTAGATCTTATATCTGCAAAGTTTAGCCTATTTTTGCTTGTATGGCTCTTATCGCAGTAGATCTTCTTAACGATGAGCTAACACGCAAGAGATATGATTTCGCAACATAAGGAAATAGTCATGGTACAAAAACTTCTACTACTTTTGCTTTTAGTCCCCTACTCTTTTGCACTTAGCTTAGATGAGGCACTAGAGGCAAGCTTAAAAAACCACCCAGATATCGCTCTTGCAAGGCTTCAAGTAGATGCTTTACAAAGAGATGAGCTTGCATCAGGTAGTCTCTTGCTGCCTCAAGTGGGCTTAAGGGTGAGCTACGATCCAGTGATGACATACGCTTTGCCAGTAAATGGGGCATTTAATACAAAAGAGGAGAAGAGTTTTATAACGACTCTATCGCTTGATCAGAAGATCTACGATTTTGGAGCGAGTTTGGATCAAAAAAGGGCAGCAGGCGTGGCAAAAGAGATGAGCTCTCTTAATCTTGAAGATGCCAAAAATACCCTCACATATAGAACTAAAGTGCTATATAAACAGATAGTCATAACAAAAGAGCTACTTAACATAAAGCAAAAAGATCTAGATCTAAAGCAGATCTACTATGATGAGGCACTAAAAAAAGAGCAAGAGGGATTGCGGACAAAGGCAGATACTAGCCGTCTATATGTTGCTCTGATGGACGCAAAAGAGGCACTTGCCACTACTGCTGGTACGCTAGATCATCTTATATATAAACTAGGGCTTTTTATGGGTAGAGATCTTGTAAAAGATACACACTTTGATAGTGGTGTCATATATGATCAAGAGGAGCTAAAGAGATCTAGTGTAGATGAGCTACTTCTTAGTACAAAGATGCAGTTGGAGCAGAAAAATATAGAAAAAAGTGAACTTTTATATAGCTCAAACCGTTCATCTCACTTTGGAAGTTTGGATTTTCACGCTTCATACTCGCACCTAGATACGCTAAATAGTTACGATGCAACTGTTGTGGGAGTGGGGTATAGCTTGCCCATATATACAGGTGGCAAGATAGATGCCTATACGCAAAAAGCAAAGATTGAGGCGAAGATGGCAAGAGAGCAAAAAGAGTCAAGACTGCTTGAGTTGCAAGAGGCTCTTGATGGGCTTTTTGTAGATCTTCATAGGCTTAGTTTTAGCATAGAGACGAAAAAAAGTAGCATAGATGCCTCAAGAGATGCACTTAGCGTTATGGAGGGTAGGTATAGGGCTGGGCTTAGTAGTTATGTGGAGCTTTTAGATGCTTCAAACACTCTGCTAGCCTCGCAAGTGGGGCTTTTGGAAGCTTACTACGAGAAGAGTATTAGAGTTGATGAGATCAAGCTTTTGGAGGCAAAAAGATGAAAAAGTATCTATATATGGTTGGCGTAGCTCTGTTTGTAGTGGTGGGTGGAGCTATGTTTTATAACGCTGTTTATGTGCCAAAAACAACTTACAAAACTGTCTCTATGACAAAGGGTGAGTTTACTAAAAAGATCTACGCAACAGGCTATGTGGGGGCAAAAGAGTATAGTTACATTACAGCACAAAGTGGCGGAAAGATAGAGTATTTGCCATTTGAAGAGGGGGAGTGGATAAAAAAGGGTGACTTGCTAGCCAAGATAGACCCCGTAGATCTTCCAAAGCAACTAGATGAGGCGAGAGATGTTATACAAAAAGCCAAGCTTGAGCTTAGATCACTTGAGAGCGAGTTAGGATCGTTAGAGGCAAAGAGATCTCTTGCTAGCATAAACCACGACAGATACAAAGCACTGTTAGATAATGGTGTAGCAACAAAAGCGGAGTATGACATAGCAAAGAGTGATCTTGCTGTGCAGAAGTTTGCATATGATGCTCTTAGATCTAGCATAGATAGAGCCAAAGCGGAGGTAAAAAGAGCAACAAATAGCCTTGAGGGGTTAAAGCAGAGGCTCTCAACTTATGAGATCTACTCTCCCATCGATGCTCTTGTGGTACAAAAATATGCCTCATTTGCTCAAAGTGTCGCATCATCGTCGCAGATCTACAAACTTGTAGATGCCAAAAATGTCTGGGTAGATGCCTATGTAGATGAGAGGCTAAGTGGAGGAGTGAGAGTGGATCAAAGCTCGCTTATAACTCTTAGATCTCAAAATAGTGCCATAGATGGTAGGGTAAAGAGGATCGCCCCTCAAAGTGACGCCATAACTCAGGAGCGAGAGATCAACATCGCCTTTGATGAGCTTCCTATGCCATTTTATATAAATGAGCAAGCAAGGCTTAGTATAGCCATAGAGCACTTTGATGATGCAAATATAGTCCCACTAAATGTTATATGCCTCTATGATGGCAGAGAGGGTGTCTGGGTAGGGCGAGATCTTAGAGCTTACTTTGTACCGCTTGATGTGGTTGCCAAAGATGATGGCGTGGCGATGGTAAAGCAGAGTGTATCAGAGCAGATCTTAGTGCCAGATCGTACCAAAAAGAGCCTAAGAGAGGCTATGAGGATCCATCTATGATAGATCTCGCATATAGAGACATAAGACACTCCGCGACAAAGTTTGTAGTAACTGCACTAGGTGTTGGTATGCTATTTGGCATAGTGCTTTTGATGATAGGTGTATATAGAGGGCTTATAGAGGACGCAAGATCGCTTTGCGATGATGTGGGAGCTGATCTGTGGGTAGTGCAAGATAACACTTTAGGGCCATTTGGTGAGTCATCTAGGATCCATAGTGATCTAGAGCAGACTCTACACTCCATAGAGGGTATAAAGGAGATCTCTGCACTCACGCTCTACTCTACACAGCTCCCTTATAATGGGCAAGATCTAAGAGTATTTCTCGTAGGTTATGACCCATTTGGCTCAATAGTACCCATAAAAGATGAGAAGCTTATAAGAGGTAGAGTTATAGAGCGTGATCGCTATGAGATGGTAGTCTCTAGTGCTTTAGGGGTCGATCTAGACAGTAAGATAGTGATGGCAAATGATGAGTACAAAGTTGTAGGCATAGTGACCTCAAGTGTATCAAGTGGAGGAGATCCGCTTGTCTATGTGAGCTTGAAAGATTCGCAAAAGATACAGTTTGCCTACACAAATGAGACTATAAGAAATGACAGAGCAAGAGGGGTGCTAAAGCAAGATACAAATATAGTAAATGCAGTAGTAGCAACTCTAAGAGAGGGCTATGATGATAGAGTGGTAGCTGATGATATCGCAAAATGGAAGCATCTAAGCGTCTATACAAACGAGGAGCAGTTAGAGATCCTTTTGAAAAATGTCGTAGAGAAGTCTGCTAGACAGATAGGGCTATTTACCGCCATACTTATACTTGTCTCGACCGTGATTATCGGGCTTATCATCTACACCATGACTCTAGAAAAGATGAAAAGTATCGCTATTATGAAGCTAGTTGGGATCGCAAACTACCACATCATAAAGATGATAGTAAAAGAGACGCTAATCCTTGGTGGGATCGCCTTTGTGTGCGGTAGTATATTTGCAAATCTTACTTATAAAAACTTCCCAAAAAAGATGGTTTTAGAATTGCAAGATGCCTCTATGCTTTTTGTCGTCATTTTAGTTGCTTCGGTTCTTGCTTCACTCATAGGAGTTCATAAAGTCCTTGGTGCAAATGCACAATCGGCGATCGGCGGTTAAGATGAAAAGCAGTATAAGAGTAGAGAATCTTGTCAAGAGCTTTGGCAAGGGCGAGACATTTTTAAGTGTGATAGATGGTGCATCTTTTGAGGTAGAGGGCGGTGAGTTAGTCGCTCTTGTTGCTCCTAGTGGGGCGGGAAAGACAACGCTTTTGATGATGATGGGTTGCATCGAAGAGCCAACAAGTGGCAAGATCTACCTCGGAGATGAGCTTGTCTATGATGATGGTTATCTGCATAGAGATACTAGAAAACTAAGGCGAGAGAAGATCGGCTTTATATTTCAAGCCCACCATCTTTTGCCATTTTTAAATATAGAGGAAAATGTGACACTTCTGCCACTTGCAAATGGTAAAACAAAAGCAGAATCTAGCAAGATAGCTAGTGATCTTTTGGAGTATTTGGGCATAAAAGAGAAGCTAAAAGCTATGCCATCACAGCTCTCTGGCGGGCAAAACCAAAGAGTCGCCATAGCTAGAGCACTAGCAAATAAACCCAGAATCATACTAGCAGATGAGCCAACAGCAGCACTTGATGCAAGTAGATCTAAAAGCGTGGTTGATCTTCTAAAGAGCATCGCTAGAAAAGAGGGTGTGGCGATAGTTATGGTAACCCATGACGATGCTATACTAACGCTTTGTGATAGGGTGCTAAAGATAGAAGATAAAAAAGTGATAAGCTATAAGGCATAATTATGTTTAGGTTGCTACTTGTTGAAGATGATGACTCGCTTAGCTCAAGTCTAGTGGATCTTCTAAGGCTAGAGAGCTTTAGTGTAGATCTCGCTAGTTGTGCAAATGAGGCGTTAGAGCTTAGCTTTGCTAGGAGTTACGATCTCTTTTTGTTTGATGTGGACATACCAGATCTTAGTGGGTTTGAGCTACTAAAGAGCTTTAGAGATATGCACAACTTTACTCCAGCCATATTTATAACAGCACTAAGAGATATCGGATCTATCTCTGAGGGCTTTAGCGTTGGAGCTGATGACTACATAAAAAAACCATTTGACTTTGATGAGCTACTTATTCGCATAAATGCACTCCTAAAGCGAGAGACCCTTTTGCAAAGACAGCGTATAGTGCTTAGGGAGTTTGTTTTTGATGTGAGGAAAAATGAGCTATATAGAGATGGGGTTTTTGTCGCTCTTTCGCCCTATGAGCTACTTTTAGCTAAGATCTTTTTTAAAAATATCAACAAAACACTAAGCAAAGATAGTATCTTAGATGAGATAGGTGGAAGCGATGGCTCTCTTAGGGTTCATATAAGCTCTCTAAGAAAACTAGGGCTAAAGATAGAGACGCTAAAAGGGATCGGATACCGCCTTGGCAAAGCATGAGAGAGTCGCGTTTTTAAAGTTCTTTTCGGGCTACTTTATAAGTGTGGCATTGCTGATCTTAGTAGTGGGATACCTCTACTACTCACAGATGCAGCGTCAGTTTATACAAAGAGAGCACTTTTCGCTCATAGAGTATGCTAGACACATAAAAAACAGCGAACCGCTAGATAGTTTTGTGGATTTTTATAGCCTTAGAGTACCAAAAGAGAGTATCTCGATGGATAACCTTCTAGAGACTAGAGATGAGTTTATAAAAACTATACCCATGGAGGATAGTGGCGGTACTTATCTTCGAGTGTTTAAGTCAAAAAAGCACTATTTACAGAGTTTAGATGAGTTGGCTCTTAGGGTAAAAAGCACTCAAGTTGCACTTTTAGCACTTTTTGCTCTGCTTAGTTATATACTAGCTAAAAGTGCCATAAAGCCTATGCAAGAGAGCATCGAGGCACTAGATAGTTTCTCAAAAGATCTGCTTCATGACCTAAACACCCCACTAACATCGATGAAACTAAATATTAAGCTACTTCAAAAGAGGGGCTATGATGATGTGCTAATAACAAAGCTTAAAAGGGATCTCGACTCCATAGTGGAGCTTGAGGAGAATCTAACTATACTACTAGATAAAAAGAGCTTTGTTTTTGAAGATGTGAGTGTTTGCCTGCTACTAAAAGAGCTACTTGCTTTGCATAGAGATGCTCACAAAGAGGTGGAGTTTTTCTTAGAGTGCAGAAGTTTTACCAAGCACACCAACCAAAAAGCACTAAAAGAGATACTAAATAATCTTCTAGCAAATGCCACAAAACATGGTGGAGGCGTGGTGAAAATCTATACTAAAGATAGCACCCTCTTTATATACAACAACATCTCTAGCGAGATAGCAAGTGGAAGAAAACGGGGGCTAAATATAGTAAAACAGCTCTGCAAAGCACTAGACATCGAGTTTGGTTATAGCTTTGAAGATGGTGTTGCTATCGTTAGTTTGGGGTTTAGGTAGCACAATAGCATCTTTGCCTTTATAATTTATGCTAGATCTTGTTAAAGTGTCTTGCCACACGCTCATAGCTCTTGATGAGAAACTCCTTAGATCCAGCGTAATTTCCTTTCTCGTAGTACTCTAGCACTCCGCTGATATATAGCGGTATATCCTCGTTTGATGGGATCAGTAGCATCTTGCCACTGCTCTTAAGAGATAGGTTTAGCACAGCTCTAGCGGTTCTTTTGTTCGCATCTGCGAAGTAGTGTAAGTAGGCTAAGTTGTTGTGCAGATATAGGGCTTGATCGTAGGGGTTTGCTATGGTTTTGCTAGTAGAGATCACCCTTTCTAGCTCGCTTGTAAGCAGGGTACTATCTGCTAGTGGCTCGTAGTGACTGCCTGTGATGGTGACTCTGTGTTTCCTTGCTGCTCCTACGCTCTCTTTTTTGAGCAGATCACTAGCTAAGATCTGGTGTATAGATATGATCGCATCTCTACTGATGGTGTGATCGCTAGAGAGTATATGCTCAAATGCTCTGTTTAGGTTTAGTAGCATCGTAGCGTCACTAAAGCTCGCACTACTAGTTATGCCACGCTTTAAAAGTGTCGTGGCATCAGCTCTTGTGTAGGCGTTACCCTCTATTTTGGCACTTGTATATACAAACTCAAAGCCAAGAGTCTCTACTAGATCTCTATTTTGCAAAAACTCATCTAGCGGTAGTTTGGCATTTAGCTCTTCTAGTAGATCTATCTCATCTCTACTGAAGATCTCTGTGTTATCTAAAAAGTTTGGGTTGTAGGGTAGCATTTGTAGATCCTTTAGTAGCCCTGTTCATTTAGCTATCTGTACTTGTTGGGTGAATAAATTTGGCAGGTATTCATCTTTACAAGTCAGGGTATTTTACCTTGGATTCTTTATAGTCTCCAATAGTCTAGTAAATTTTTTATTGCTTCATGGAATAATTCCGGGGCTTTAATACCTAGAACCATCTTCCCTTGTTTGTTTAGTAAAAAACTTACTTCAATTCTATCTACTGCTTCTTTTACTCCACCGTAAATTACGACAGTTCTTATTATTTCTTTATATTCTGGATAGTAAGTTTTAATATAAGTATTTTCAAAAGCATGAAAATTATTTAACTCTTCAATACCTTGTTCCATTGTAGTGTCTTTTTTACCTTCAATATTGATAATTTTTAATCTATCAATATCAGCTAAAACAAGATCTGGAATATGTATTATTTGTGATTTATCTCCAGCTTTATAAGCTTCTCTATTCTTATATTTTTCTACTACAATAGGCTCACCTCTTGAAGTTAAAAAATATCCCCTTTCGCAACCCGCATGATTCTCGTATACTGAAAAACCATTTGTAAAATTATCTACTACTAAATGAACAAAGATAGTTCCTAGTTTTTCACCTTGAGTGTCATATCTCCAATAATCTTTTTTCTCTTTCGGTTTAGCAATTATTAAATTTTCTAATCCGATATTAAATCTATTTGCTATTTTAATAAATTTATTTGTTGCATTTACATGTGATTGTGATAATCCATGTAATGTTATTTCTAATTCTCCTTGCCAACCAAGAGTCCTTAGTGTAGAACAAATTAAACTTAATGAGCCAATATTTGGATCATGTGCAAGTCCACCTGATTTAAATAATCTTCCAGATACTTGAATTTTATCACCATTTTTATATATATTTATTGGTACATTACCTTTAGGTGGTTGTCTCATGGTATTTTTAACAGCAATAACTTCTTCAACAGAAGTGAAAGGAATCATTATGCTAGGATCTAATTTTTTACCTAAAATTTCCACACCAATTGTCAATAAACAACGCGTTCCAAAAATATTTGTAGGTGTAGGTTCTTCCTTTTGATTTACTTGAAGGCTATAAAGCATTATCTTTTTGATACTTGGATAGTAGTATTCGATATAAACAAATTTAGAAGCTCTTTGATAAACACCTGTATTTCTACTCTCTGCATCATCTGTTTTTGTCTCTTCAATAGCATAAATTGGTGTATCACTTGGTGTCGGTTCTTGTTCTTGAAAGAAAACCAAGAAATCAACAAAACTTGAATACCCAGAAACAGTTTTTATAAAAATTTTATTAACATATTGAGAATCAAGCCCTTTTACTTCATAAGAAAAAGTGAATGTTTTATCGTCATTTAGAAGTGGCAATATTCTTATGCTGTTTATGAAACATGCAATACCATTATCTTTAGCAAATTTTTCAATAATTGCACCTAAAACCTCTTTTTTTGGTCTCTCTTCAGTTAAGATCCATAAGTTTTTAGTAGGCATATAGGTTCCTCTAATCTTTTTTAAAGATCAAAATATATTGATGTATTTGATTTGATACATAGCTAAAAGGATAACCATAAGGGTATAAATTTACACTTTGGTCAGCCCATATTTTAGTCCCCAAATATTTTAGATTATCAATTGTATTTAAATCTCTTATAATATCAGCATGCAATAGATTTAACTCCTTATCTTTTGGTTGTAAATCTTTGATAAAAATTACTATATGTCCTTTACTCTTTAAATATTTCATAACATTGATTACACTTTCATGAAATGCTTTTAAGAAATTATCCCATGCCATATTTCCTAAATCTAGCTCCGAATCAGTAAACGGTGTAGCTGAAGTATTGCCACCTTTTTTAGCTACTTCTCCAGTCTTAGGTCTCGATAGCATATCCCCATAAGGAGGATCTAGCAATACTAAAGATAGTTTTTCATTATTTAGATACTTTTGAAGTTGGTTTTGTTTTAAAAATTCTATTGAATCAGCTTGAATTGTAGTTTGTTCTTTTAGGTCAAGATATTTATTAGCTTCCTTATAAGCATTGATAAACTTATCACTTAAATCAATTCCTATGGCTCTTCTATTGGATAAAGAGGAGCCTAATAGTGAGCCTCCTACACCCATAAAATAGTCAAAAACTATCTCATTTTCTTTTGTGAAGAACTCTATAATTTGTTTCATTAATTGCGGTGGTTTGGGGGAGGGATGGACTTTTCTTATGTGGTGAGCAAAACCTTCTTCACCACCCGTTGTATATCTTGTATTAACTACTGAATTTAGAAAAAAAGTCCATTCCCCACCAGATAAATCATTTAACTTATTACCTATATGATATTTTTTACCATTGCTAATCTGAATTACTTTTTGTGAACTACCAATCACAACAGCGGTGTCGATATTTTCTCTTACCCAAGAAGGAAATTCTTCTATTTCTTCTTTAGAAAAAACTTCTAAAGCTGGAAGATGCTCTTTATTATCATCATTTGCGATAATTCTTTTTTTATTTTTTATTTCTTTAATCTTTTCTTCAAGTGTTTTTTTTAAAATTTGTTCCAATTCTTTTTTTATGTCTTCTTCAAACTCTTCAAGTTTTTTCTTTTTTATAAATGCAGTAAATTTTTTATCGTCTAACATTTAACATCTTTTTCTATGTAAAATAATAGTTCATGTAAATCATGTTCAACATTCCCAGCTCTGCGTTTATATCTTCTGTAAGGAATTTTAGTTAATTGATAAGTGTTTTCTATTCCATATTCTTTTAAGACAGCTTCTATTTGTTCAATACTCATGATGCCTTCTGTGCTGTAACTAAAAATAATATGTTTAAAATTTGCATTTTTAATTAAATCTGCAAAAGAGTTTAATACATCTTTTGCTATGCAATATTTAGATTTTAACTCTTTGTAAGGTCTCATTCCTGTTATACCTGAAATAATTGGATTATCATATCTAGATATGGTTTCTAAAACATGGTAATTTGGAGCATATTGTCTTTTGTTGTATGGTGGATCTATGTATATAATATCACCTTTAATTTCTTTAATTAATTCATTCGCATCTCTATTGTAACTCTTATTGTTTTTATTGTTAGATATCGTTTCGAGCTTTATTAGCTCTAATTTTTTTAGAGATCTGTTATCCCAATGCTTTAAATACGCACCATAAGTTCCAGCAATATTAGATACAAAAGGGGTGGCTTCAATTAATCCAGCTAATAAATAGTAGTATTCGTTTTCTTCTAAAAGATGCTTATTTTTCCACTCCTCTATCGTTTGTCTAAAATAATCAATTCTCAAAGCGTTTTCATTGCTGAAATATTGTCTTTTTGATTTAAAATTTGGAGAATAATTTTCATAAATAAATGGTGTGCTTTTTAACATGCTTAAATTAATCTCTAAATCATTTAAATAATCAAATGGATCTTTGCCTAAATGATTTATAATTTTAGTAAAATTAGGATATTTTTCATTTTCAATAATTGCTTTTTGTAAAATAAAAGATAAGTATAATAAATCATTTGAAATAATTTCAAAATCTTTTTTAAAATATCTTGCTACCGTAGAAGTTCCTGAAAATATATCACATAAAGATTTAGAATCTTTAGCTTTGTCATTTATAATTTCTTCTATTTGCTCAAGCAACAAAACCTTAGAACCTATATATCTCATTTTAACTTTGCCATCGCTCTTTAAAATATAATTTACAGCGATGCTACCTCGCACTCTCTAAGAGCTTGCTTATTCTAGCATTTGCTTCTTCTATGCGACTCTCTTTGATGGCACCAGATCTAACTTGCTTGTAGATGAGATCTACTAGATCTTTAGGGTTGTTTGTACCTAGTTGGTTGCCAAATATGAGCAGATCTACGCCACTATTTATGGCGAGTGTAACTGCCTCTGCTAGCGAGTAGTTTTTAGCGATTGCTCCCATTTGCATATCATCACTAAAGAGCACCCCATCAAACCCAAGCTTATGGCGTAGAAGCTCGGTGTTTGTGGCATATGAAAGCGTAGCAGGGTAGGTTGGATCAAGGCTTTTGTTAAATATATGAGCACTCATAATCGCCTTTAGTTTGCCTTTGCTTATGAGTATCTTGTATGGCTCAAGCTCCACCTCACTCCACGAAGAGCTAACATCTACAAAGCCATCATGCGAGTCTGCGTCACTAGAGCCATGTCCTGGAAAGTGCTTGCCCGCTGTGATGATGCCTCGCTCGCCTAGAGAGTCGATAGCGATGGTAGCAAACCCCGCTACAACCTTTGGATCATCGGAGTATGATCTGCCACGACTTGCTATAACGGGGTTATTGGGGTTTATGCTTAGATCTAGCACAGGTGTGAAGTTGCAGTTAAAGCCATCTAGCTTAGATGCAAGTGCATTGTAAACATGCTTTGCCATGTAGTCATCCATCTCGGCAACCCGCTTAGGCGATGGCGTAGCGTCATAGCCGTGCTTTGGCTTTAGGCGTGAGACTTTGCCACCCTCTTCATCTACGCAGATAAGAAGTGGGTGAGTGGAGGCGTTTTTGAGTGAAGTGGTGAGTGAGAGAACCTGCTCTTTTGAGACTATATTTTTGGGTTTTGATCTATCTTTTATGTTGATATCAAATAGTATAACACCGCCTAGTTCATACTCTCTTATGAAGGAAAGCAGATCTTCGCTCGCCTTTGTGCCATCAAACCCCACTACTAACATATGGGCGATCTGCTTTTTTAGATCATCTGCACTACTTGTGCTAAAGAGTAGCAGTAGCATAAGTAGCAGAGATCTCATCAGTTGCCTCTTGATCCAGGTTTCACTGCTTCGCTGCCGCTTTTGCAGAGTGGGCACTGTGATGGATCATACATCTCAAAGTCAAAATCCTCTAGTGCAAAGAGTGGTAGATCTTGTGGAAGTGAGCAGTTTGGCTTTGGCGAGATCTCGCTTCCTGCTCGCTTACAAAAGCCTCTGTTGGCAAGTGCAGCAAAGCCCACAACTACGCCACCTTGCATCTCTACTGCCTTAGCTGCTTCGAGTGCTGATCCACCTGTGGTAATGATATCTTCGCAGATGATCACTCTCTCACCCTTTCTAACCTCAAAGCCACGGCGGATAGTCATTTTGCCATCAACTCTCTCGGCAAATATGCTCCTCTTATCTAGTGAGCTAGCGAGTGCAAACCCCGCTATGACGCCACCTAGTGCTGGTGCACAGATGGTGTCTACCGCTATACCAGATGATCGGATCTGCTCTGCTAGAGCGTCTGCTAGTTTTTTTGCATTTGCTGGGTTTTCAAGCACTTTTGCACTCTGTAAGTAAAACGCAGAGTGGTTGCCACTGCTTAGTTTAAAATGCCCTTCCAAAAGGGCGTTTGAGCTGGTGTAGATCTCTTTTATGTTCATATGATCCCCTTAAACTTTGAGGATCTCCACCTCTTTTGTCTTTAAGATCGCATCGATCTCACCGATATATTTGTCTGTTAGCTTCTGAACTCTCTCTTGAGCTGACTTGGAGTCATCAGCGGTGATCTCTTTATCTTTTTCAAGCTTTTTGATCTTGTCGTTTGCGTTTTTACGATCGTTTCTTATGGAGACTTTAGCGTTTTCGCCCATGCCCTTCATCTGTTTTACCGACTCTTGGCGTTGTTCAACCGTCATTGGCGGGAAAAAGAGCTTGATAACATCGCCATCACTGTTTGGATTTACGCCGATGTTTGCTTTTTGTATGGCACTCTCTATCGCATTTAGGAGGTTTTTCTCCCATGGGTTGATGGTGATGGTGGTCGCGTCTGTCGCAAGCACAGAGCCTACCTGATCTAGTGGGGTTGGCGTGCCGTAGTAGTCGATCCTGATGTTATCAACTACCGCGGTGGTAACTTTACCGCTTCGCAAAGTTTTGAACTCTCGTTGCATGTGTTCTATGCCACCTTGCATCTTCTTTTCACATTCGCTAAAGATCTCTTCTAGCATAAAAATCCTTTGTTTTGTTAAAAATAGTTGCAGGATTGTAGCAAGAAATCTTTTAAAGTTTGATTTTAGAGGCTTATTTGTCAGCCTCTTTGCTTGAAGGGGATAGTGGGGCTTGGATCTCTATGTTGTCACTTAGGCCATCAACGACTGATTTGTTAGCATTTAGTGAGTACATATAGCTTAGAGCGATGGTGTTTGCTATAAATATAAAGCCGATGAAAAATGTCACTTTTGTAAGAAAACTAGCTGGTCCTTTAGCACCAAAAACGGATTCATTTGAACCACTATATACCCCTAAGCCTATGCTTGAGCTTTTTTGAAGTAGTACGGCGATGGTTAAGACTACGACTAAAACGATCTGTAAGATAAATAAAAAACTTGTACTCATAAAACTTCCTCAAATTAAGAAGCGAATTATACCAAAAAAAACATTTGTTTCAAAATTTGATATAATTTCATAAAAAAGATCCAAAATGTTTAGACTACTGCTACTTTTAACTCTTCCACTGCTTGCATTTGCCCAAAAACCGCTTGTTGGTACTACTACTTTTGCACTCTATGATATTGTCAAAAATATAGCAAAAGATAGTGTGGAGCTATACAACATCGTCCCATTTGGCACTAGCATACACACCTATGAGCCAACCCCAAAAGATGCCACAAAGATAGCAAAAAGTAGCATTGTCTTTTATAGTGGAGCTTCGCTTGAGCCGTGGATCAAGGGGTTTAGCTTTGCTAAAAAGAGCTTGGATCTCTCAAGTGTTGTGGATCTAATCACACTTGAAGATGATGATCATCACGACCACCACCATCACGGCTCTTATGACCCGCACTACTGGCTAGATGCAAGCAATATGATAAAAGTTTGCGAAGCGATCACTAAAGAGTTAGGTGAGATAGTGCCAGAGAAAAAGGAGTACTTCATCGTAAATGCACTGCTCTATATAGATGAGCTCAAGAGGCTTGATGCAGAGTTTAGATCAGCTCTAAGTGAGTGCAAACAGAGCACCATTATAGTAAATCACGACGCTTTTTCATACCTTGCAAAGCGGTATGGGTTTAGGAGTTTGCCACTAAGCTCGCTCGCTCCTGAGAGTGAGCCGAGTGCTAAACGCATGATCGCTATACTTAAGCATATCAGATCTAGTGGTAGCAAGGTTATATTTGCTGAAAACTTTGCTAGTCAAAAAGCGATGCAAAGTATCGCAGATGAGGCAGGTGTAGAGCTGGATCTGCTTCAACCACTTGGCAACATAACCGCAGATGAGGCAAAAGCAGATCTTAGCTATGTTCAGATCATGCGTCAAAATATCGCAAAGATCTCAAAAGCCCTACAATGCAGATGAAGTTTGATCTGCCCATATTTGATGTCAAAAATCTAAGCTTCAAAGTGGGCGATCAGCAGATATTAACAAGTGTTAATTTTGAGATATTTAAGCGAGACTATATAGCGATTATTGGGCCAAATGGTGGTGGTAAAACTACGCTAATTAGGCTACTTTTGGGGCTTGAGAAACCAAGTAGCGGAGAGATAAAAGTCTATGGCAAAAAGATCTTTACATCTCACCACAAGATAGGCTTCGTGCCTCAAAGAGCATCACTTGTAGATCTAAACTTCCCTGCCACTTCGCAAGATATAGTAAAACTAGGGGTTTTGCGAAGTAAAAAAGCACAAAACATAGAGAGCGTAATGCAAAAAATGGGTGTGTGGCATCTGCGAGATAAGATGATCGGCACACTCTCAGGCGGGCAGAGACAGCGAGTGATGATCGCACGAGCACTCGCCTCTGATCCTGAAGTACTGATACTTGATGAGCCAAACACAGGCGTTGATGTCGCCTCACAGCAGAGATTTTATGCACTTCTAAGAGAGCTAAACCAAAACGAGGGGATCACCATACTCTTCATCACTCACGACACAGGCGTCATAGCTGATGATATCAACCGCCTCTTTAGCATCAACCAAAAAGCGACCATCTGTAACAACCCAAAACAGGTTCTTAGCTGCGAAGATATAAGCGAGATCTACGGCATCGAAGCCCATATGTTACACCACCACAGGCACGCACACTGATGTTTGAGATGTTTGAGTATGACTTTATAGTCAGAGCGTTTTTAGCAGGGCTGATCATAGCGACTTTAGCCTCGGTAAGTGGCACTTTCGTGGTGCTTCGTCGCTACTCAATGATTAGCGAAACACTTGCTCACTCGGCTCTTGTAGGTGTTGCGGTGGCTCTTGTGGCGGAGTTTAGCCCTCTCTGGTTTGCGGTACTTTTTGCACTTTTTTCTGCATGGATCATTGAGTATCTAAGAAGTCGCTTCTTTTTGTATAGCGACGCAGCTTTGTCGGTGCTACTCTCAGCTTCACTCGCCCTAGCCATAGTCATAGTCTCGCTTGGCGGGTCGTTTAACAACTCGCTTTTTTCATACCTTTTTGGCTCTATACTCTCCGTAAGTAGGGTAGATCTATACACCATTGCTATATTTGGTAGCGTGGCTTTGGCACTACTACTCTACTACAAAGATGAGTTTTTCTTTATGGCATATGATGAGGAGGTGGCAAGAGTTAGCGGAGTAGATACGCTAAGACTTAACTTTTTGCTTGTTAGCATCATCGCTATCATCGTTGCACTCTCCATCACCATCATAGGAACACTGCTTATTGGGGCACTTGTCACTATTCCCGCCATCTCGGCGTTGCAGTTTCGAGTAAGTTTTAACCGTACTTTGCTACTTTCACTTAGCTTTGCTCTTGCTAGCGTAGTGGGCGGGCTTTTTATCTCCTACGCCTACTCGCTTCCATCAGGTGCTACTATCGTACTTTGTAGCATCGCCATTTTTATACTCTCATTGGTGAAAAACAGATGAGCATAAAAGAGGAGTTTTCTCGCTTTGCTAGCGAGTATGATCGCTACAATATCATTCAAGAAAAAGTGGTTACTCACCTACTTAGCAAGGTTAGCACAAGTGGCAAACGGATCGTAGATCTAGGGTGTGGCAGGGGTGGAGTCTGCTCAAAGCTTAGCGGGTATGAGAGCTTTTTGGGTGTTGATTTTTCGCAAAATATGCTAGATCTACACCCAAAGAGTAGTGAGACTAAGCTCATCTGTGCTGACTTTAACGATGCAAGCTTTTTGGCTACTCTTAAAAACTACCAAGCAGATCTCATCATCTCCGCATCAGCCTTGCAGTGGGCAGAGGATCTAGCTTCTATATTTGAGGCGATCAGAGGTACGCCCTTTGCGTTAGCGATCTTTACTTCAAACACATTTGCTACACTAAATCGCACCGCGGGCATAGACTCCATGCTTAGATCTAGTAGCGAAGTCATCAGCTTAGCGGAGCGTATCTTAGGGGCTAAGAGCGAAGTAGTGCACTACAAGCTAGAGTTTGCAAACACCAAAGAGATCTTTAGCTACATAAAGCGAAGCGGAGTTAGCGGATCTAGAAGAGTGCTTAGCTACAAAGAGTCAAAAAGGCTACTTTTGGAGTATCCGCTTAGCTACTTAGAGTTTGAAGTGGTTTTTTTACATAAAAGTGCTACTATTTAGATCAATATGGAGGGTGTGCTATGAGCGAAGAGAGTTTTGAAAATGCGGTGAGATCTATGATGCTTTATGTGGGTGAAGATCCTGCTCGCGAGGGGCTACTTAAGACGCCAAGTAGGGTTAGAAAGGCGTATGAGTTTATGTTTGGAGGCTATAAAGAAGATGCGAGAGAGATCCTAGAGTCTGCGATGTTTACTAGCTCAAATGATGAGATGGTGCTCATCAAGGATATAGAGTTCTACTCCACTTGCGAGCATCATTTGCTACCTATCATTGGGCGTGCACATATAGCCTACATACCAGATGGTATGGTGGTTGGGCTATCCAAGATCCCACGCATCGTTGATGTATATGCACGCCGTATGCAGATCCAAGAGCAACTAACAGAGCAGATCGCAGATGCTTTGATGGCTAGTATCAAGCCTCAAGGTGTGGCGGTGGTGCTTCAAGCAAGACATATGTGTATGGAGGCAAGGGGCGTTGAGAAGATCAACTCCACGACTACCTCTTCGGCTCTTAGAGGGCTTTTTAAGAGCAACCAAAAGACTAGAAGCGAGTTTTTTGCACTCATAAACTCGCCAAGTGGGACTAGGTACTGATGCCATTTTCTGCTCTTAAAAAACGGCTAAATGGTGTAGATCTCTCAACCACCTTTGGTGAAGTAGTAAGAGTAAATGCCAACTTGATAGTCGCAAAAGGGCTAAAAGTAGGCGTGGGCGATATGGTAAACATCAGCTCCGTAGCAGAAGATCTGCGAGTTGTAGGAATGGTGAGCGAGGTTGGCAAAAGTGAGTTTTTTATAACACCATTTAGTTTTGTTGAGGGACTTAGAAGTGGCGATCGCGTAGTCCTTGATCAAAGCGGGCTTCAGATCCCAGTTGGCGAGGCACTACTGGGGCGAGTGGTAGATCCATTTATGAGACCAGTCGATGGTAAAGGGCTTGTGGAGTGCGTCTCTAAGATGCCCATCATCAGAGCACCCATAGAGGCGATGAAGCGGGGTATGATCGATGAGGTTTTTAGTGTAGGTGTTAGAAGCATAGATACACTACTAACTTGCGGAAAAGGGCAAAAACTAGGCATCTTTGCGGGGAGTGGTGTGGGTAAATCGACTCTTATGGGTATGATAGTGCGAGGCTCATCTACGCCCATAAAGGTGGTAGCACTCATTGGTGAGCGGGGTAGAGAGGTGCCAGAGTTTGTGCAGAAGAACTTAGGCGGTGATCTAACCAACACCGTCATAGTGGTCGCAACATCTGATGACTCCCCGCTTATGCGAAAGTATGGGGCGTTTAGTGCGATGAGTGTGGCGGAGTACTTCAAAGAGCAGGGGCAAGATGTACTCTTTATCATGGACTCTGTGACTCGTTTTGCCATGGCTCAAAGAGAGATTGGACTCTCGCTTGGTGAGCCACCTACATCTAAGGGCTACCCACCATCTTCGCTAACTCTGCTAGCTCAGTTGATGGAGCGAGCAGGTAAAGAGGAGGGGAGTGGCTCTATAACTGCCTTTTTTACGGTGCTTATAGAGGGTGATGATATGAGTGATCCCATAGCTGATCAGTCTAGATCTATACTTGATGGGCACTTTGTGCTATCTCGTGAGATGACGGACTTTGGGATCTATCCGCCCATAAATGTACTAAACTCTGCTTCAAGGGTGATGGGTGATCTGATCTCAAAGGAGCATCGAGCAGCAGCTGGGAAGTTTAGGCGAATGTTTACACTTTTAAAAGAGAATGAGATGATCGTTCGTATTGGTGCTTATGCAAAAGGAAGCGATCCAGAGCTAGATGAAGCGTTAGCAAAAAAGACAGCTATTGAGAAGTTTTTGATGCAGGATTCGCTTGAGATTATCAGTTTTGAAGAGGCACTTAAAGCTCTAGTTGAGCTTGTAAGTGCGTAGGATCTACTCCATATCTTTAGCTTCGATCTCCGCGTAAGCTTTAGATAGGTGCTTTCTCATTTGAACCTCATAAGCGTCCCACTTTTGGTAGCCATTTGGGAACTCTGCTAGTGCAGCATCGACATCATCTACGATCTCAAACGCTTCCATATCTTCATCATATGCTTGCTTGGCATACTTCGTGATCACTTTTAGGTAGTTAAGAAATGGATCTATTACTTTAGTATAATCTCCACTTGATGGACCATGTCCTGGGACTATTAGGTTGTACTTTTTGTTAAAGCTACCTTTTTGATCTTTCATAACTTCTAAAAGCTTCATATTTTCAAACACGCTTGAAGATCCATCAAATCCACCAAAACGGTTGTGTATGATATTATCGCCAGTAAAGAGTGTTAGCGAATCAACATGCTCTATGAGTATATCTGAGTCTGTGTGCATATGTAAAAATGGGTGGTGCATTACAAAGTGTTCACCATCGATCTCTAGCTTATCGCCATCATTTAGACCAATGATCGGGAATGCGTAAGGCTTAGTCCCTTCAAGATTGCCAGAGAGTCGCTCTAAGATCTCATACCATGTATCGGCTGCTTCTTTTTTTACCTCTTTGATCATATTTTCTAGTGCGTAGATCTTAGCATTTGGCCAAACCTCTAAGAAGCTCTTGTTTGAAAACCAGTGATCACCATGTTTGTGAGTGTTAAATATAGCCACAACGGGTTTTTGGCTAACCTTTTTTACCTCTTCGACTATCTTTTTACCTATGTTGTAGTTTCCACCTGGATCTACGATTATGAGACTAGTCTTACCTTCGATGATGGCAGGGTTGTTCATAAACCCTTCGTTCTCCTCATTTGGTTCCATTTCAGGACCATGCATAACGAAGACATTTTTGTTTATCTTTTCAAACTTAAACTCACCAAGTTTGCCAAGAGTAAAAGCACTAAGAGATGTGGATAGTAGCAGAGCAGATGCTGCCAATATTGCAAGTTTTTTCATTGTTCCTCCTTCTGTTTTGTTATGAAAATATCACAACTTAAGGAGTATAAGTATATTCCATCAAGCTTAAATTAGCTTGATGGAGTGGAGATTTTGTTACGCTTTTCCAGATAGCATACCATAAATGGTCATCGGTTTTAGAGCGTAAACTTTTAGTAGCCACCAGATCCATCTCTCTTGGAGTGGGTCAAGTGGGAATGAAGGAACTGGCTCTTTTGTCCAGTTGAACTCCGCTAGCATAACTGTTCCAAGGCTAGTTATAAGTGGACAAACTGTGTATCCATCATATTTAGCACTTAGAGGTTTGCCATTTGCTTCAGCGATTAGGTTATCTACTACAACTTTATACTGTTTTCTTGCAGATCCTCCAGTTTTACCCATAATGATACCAGCGTTATCACCTAGAACAAACACATTTTTGTATGTATCGTGTTGAAGAGTCTCTTTTACAGCTGTTACCCAGTTACCATTTCCTAGTTTTGAGCTAGCTACTTCTGTTGGAGCTTTCATCGGTGGAACGATGTGTAGGAAGTCAAATGGTACTTCAACTCTCTCAGTTTTCCTAACTGTTACTTCCTCTTCGATATCCTCATCGTACTCTTTTTGCTCCCACCACTTAGTAAATACTGCTACTTTGTTTGCAGAGTCTACCTCTGTTAGGTTGTGTTTGAAGTTGTACTTAAATCCTCTTGCTTCAAACTGTTTAACGATTGGAGTGTTATAGACTGGGATACCAAATAGTGCTCCACCATCAGTGTAGTAAGTTAGCTCAACTTTATCTGCAACACCTGCCTCTTTTAGTCTAGCGTGCATTAGATACATGATCTTAAGTGGTGCTCCACCGCACTTGATTGGAGTGTGTGGCATAGTATATACTGCTTTTAGTTTTTCACTACCTGTGTGAGCTTTTGCTTTTGCGATAAGCTCTTGAGTCCCCTTCCAAGTAGCAACTGCACCATCTTCAAAGTAAAGAGAGTGAACACCATTTTGACCAACTACTTTTTTAACATTTGCATTGTTTGCACCAGCAGATGTTATAAGATCTGAATCAATCCCCTTGATAAATCCGTAGTTTAGTGACGCACCCATAGCAACTACAAGGTAGTCATAAGATACTTCTTGACTTCCATCGATAGTTAGTTTGTTGTTGTCTGGATCAAAACTTGTGATATTTCCAGCGATTAGTTTTACACCCTTTGGTACAAAGTCATCTCTTTTGTATCTGATGTCATTTAGATCCCAAACACCCGCAGCTACTAGTGTTTGACCTGGTTGGTATGAAACAGAGTTAGGATTTGGCTCGATCACAGTTATATCTGCGTTTGAGATCATATTGTTAAGTCTCGCAGCAGTTGCCATACCTGCTAGACCACCACCAGCGATAACGATCTTGCCTTTAACATCAGCAGACGCACTCACTTCGCTTGTAGCAACTGTTGCACTTGCTAGAACTGTTGCAGCAAGTGGTGACATTGTCAAATATTTCAAAGCGTCACGACGAGACATTATCTCTGGATGCTTATCCACCTCATTTAAAATCTCTTCTAAGATCTTACTATCTTTCATCATTTTTCCCTCTTTCTACGATAAAGTCATCAATTTTACACCTTTGCAACTTAAGGCATTTTTAAATGGATAGAAAAATATCTTATTTATAATATTTTATAACAAAAAAAGAGTTTTTGCTACTTAAATATATAATTTATTTATAATAAGCTGTACGCTAACTTTTGAGTTAAACTCATTGCGTAGGACTCTATAACTGCATGAGAGGGTGTTATTATTAGCTGGGTTTATAATATTTTTAAATAAAACTAATTCAACACTCTCTTTAGAATTTTTCTGCTCCACAATAACCTTAGAGTGGTTCTTATCTCGCCCAAAAGCCTCAACTTTTTTTATCTTTGCCTCTTGCATAAAAAAGAGAGGTCTCTTGTTTGCTTCACCATAAGGCTCATACTCCTCTAGGATCTCTAGTAGCTCAAAATCTATCTCACAAGAGGGTAAAATCCCAAGTGGCTTTTCATTATATATATAGGACAATATTTTCTGCTCTTTTGCTCTCTTGTTGATAGCAGATCTAAAGAGATCTATGTTTTGGCTAAGAAGTGTTAGTCCCGCAGCGAGTTTGTGTCCACCAAAACCAAGCAGAAGATCTTCACACTCTGCTATGAGTGAGTGCAGATCCACCCCTGCTACGCTTCTAGCACTCCCTTTTGCCTCATCTTTTTTTATGCAAAGCACTATGGCGGGCTTGTTGAAGTGATCTACGAGCTTTGAGGCGACTATACCAACTACGCCATCGTGCCACAGCTCGCTTGCAACCACTATGATCTCATCATTTGGATCACAAAGTGCAATCGCCTCTTTGGTGATCTCCGCTTCTATCGCCTTTCGTTCATCATTTAGTGAGTTTAGCTTCATAAATATCTCGTACGCTTTAGCAGTTGAGGTGGTGCTTAAAAACTCTAGTGCCAGACTAGCATCTGCCATTCTTCCTGCGGAGTTTAGCTTTGGAGCTATCATAAACGCGATATCTTCAGAGCTTATGCTTGTCTTGTTTAGTGAGTCTCGTATGATAATAGCGTATGGTCTTGATGAGCTTGAGAGCCTCTTTAGACCCTCTTTGACTATGGCTCTGTTGATGTCGATGAGTGGCATGATGTCTGCGATGATAGCGATGGAGAGTAGATCTAGGTACTTTGACATATCGACTTTAGCACCAAGCTCCTTTTTTAGCTCAGCTAGCAGTAGCCACGCCACCTGTGCACCACAGATCTCACTTAGTGGGTAGTTGCACTCATCAAGCTTTGGATCCACTATGGCGTAGGCGTCTGGTAGATTCTCTAGCGGAGTGTGATGATCGCTTATGATGAGAGTGATCCCCCGCTCTTTGCACACTTTGGCAGCTTCAATAGCTCCTATGCCATTATCTACTGTTAGAACTAGATCAGCTTCTAGCCTATCAAGTACGCTCGGACTTAGCCCATAACCATCACTAAAGCGGTTTGGAATGATAGCTTGCAGTGGGTAGCCTAGCTCTTTGAAAAAGTCCACTACGATGGCAGTTGAGCAGATCCCATCTACATCATAGTCACCCACAACGGCGATCTTTTTGCCATTTTGTATATATTTAGCGATCTTTTTAGAAGCTTTGGAGGCATCTTTTAGAAGTGTTGGAGGCGGGATCTGAGAGAGTTTTTTCTCTCCCATGCTAAAACGCGAGCTAAGAATTGATCTAAGCTTGTTTTTGTCTAGTAGTGGTATGTCGCCAAAGAGTTCCAGACTCATTCTTCGCTAGCGATCTCAAGAGTGGCTCTGACAAAAGCGAGTATGGAGGGGTTTGGACTTTGCAGTCTTGAGGTAAACTCTGGGTGAAACTGTACGCCCAAAAACCATGGGTGATCTTTGATCTCCACAGCATCTATGAGTCCATTTGACTCACCTGTGATTAGCATACCCGCCTTTTCAAACGCCTCTTTGTAAGCTGGGTTTGCCTCATATCGGTGACGGTGACGCTCATAGATAACCTTAGCACCACCATAAGCAGATCTAAGAAGTGAGCCACTTTTGGTGTTGCATGGATACTCACCAAGACGAAGCGTTCCGCCCATTTGTGAGGTGTGTGTGCGGAGCTGTTTATCACCATTTTGATCTAAAAAGTTATCGATTAGGTAGATGATCGGATCTGGCGTGTTTTCATCAAACTCGCTAGAGTTAGCACTTGAGAGTCCCATCACATGTCTAGCATACTCCACCATACTTAACTGCATACCAAGGCAGATCCCAAGAAATGGCATCTTGTTTACCCTTGCAAACTCGATCGCTTTGATCTTGCCCTCAACCCCACGACTACCAAATCCACCAGCAACCAGCACGCTATCGCAGTCACTAAGCAGTGCCTCTGCACCTTTGGCCTCTATATCTTCACTATCGACCCAGATGATCTCTACTCTTGTATCTAGGTGTGCACCTGCGTGGATCAGCGACTCTGTGAGCGACTTGTAGGACTCTTTAAGCTCAAGATATTTGCCAACAAACCCAAGAACTATGCGGTTTTTAGGTTGGACTATCTTCTTGACAAGCGAGTCCCACTCGTGCATATCTGGCTCAAGATCGCCAAGCTCAAGCTCTTTTGCGATCGGTTTTAGTATATTTTGACGCAAAAATGAGATAGGCACATCATAGATCGTCGCAGCATCAAGAGCCTCTATGACGCTATCAGCACTCACATCACAGCTCATAGCGAGCTTTTTTTTGAATGTTTTTGGTAGTGGATTTTCACTTCGTGCGATGATCATCTGTGGTGTGATCCCTATGCGACGAAGCTCTTGAACTGAGTGTTGCGTCGGCTTGCTCTTTAGCTCGCCCGCAGCTTTTATGTAGGGTATGAGTGTAACATGGATAAAAAATGTCCCCTCAACCTCCTCATCGTGCTTCATCTGGCGAATCGCCTCCATAAATGGTAGTCCCTCAATGTCGCCAACTGTTCCACCAAGCTCAACTATGAGTATGTCATGATCTTCGCCCGCTTTTTTGATACGACTAACGATCTCACCCACGATGTGTGGGATCACCTGTATGGTTTGCCCAAGATAACCGCCTGATCGCTCTTTTTCAATGACGCTAGAGTAGACCTGCCCTGTTGTAAAGTTGCTTGTGCGAAGATACGATGTGTCTAAAAACCGCTCATAGTTTCCGATGTCTAGATCTGTTTCGCCACCATCTTTTGTGACAAAAACCTCACCATGCTCAAGCGGGCTCATAGTGCCTGGATCGACATTTATGTATGGGTCGATCTTGAGCATTCCGACATTGATGCCAGAGTGTTTTAAGAGTGTTCCAACACTAGCAGCGGTGATCCCTTTGCCGAGTGAACTTAAAACCCCTCCAGTTACAAAAATGTACTTTGTCATAGTCGCTCCATAAACTTAAAATATTTAAAATGATACACAATTTCGCCTTAAAAAATTAAGGCAATTTTAGTTAAAATTTTTAGATGGATCTTATGCTTTTTTATATCATATCAGCACTCGGCGTCTCGACAATTTTAAACATACTCTTAAAACATTTCGGCGTTTCACAGATTATTGGCTATATATTTACAGGCACTATCGTTGTGTATGCGTTTAGCCTAAGCGGAGCTGACTCGCAACTTTTGGATATCTTAGCGGAGTTTGGTATCGTCTTTTTGATGTTTACTATCGGGCTTGAGATCTCACTTGCTAGAATGAATAGCATGAGAATTGAGATCTTTTTCAATGGTTTTTTGCAAGTCGCACTAAGTGCGTCTATCTTCTTTTTTGTGCTTCACTACGCATTTGATCTAGATCAGATATCAGCTATTGTTATATCTTTGGCGGTGGCGATGAGCTCTACGGCGGTGGTGCTAAGCTACCTAAAAAGCTCCAAAGAGATCAACAGTCCTTATGGTCAAAGGGCGATGGGGATACTCATCTTTCAAGATATAGCGGTGATCCCGATCCTTATACTTCTAGGGTTTTTAACAAGCAGTGGCGATGAGAGCATAGCTGTTATCCTTAGAAACACCGCCATAAGTGCCTTTTTGGTGATCGCACTGCTTTTTATAGTGGGTAAGCGGGTGATGAGCTACTTGCTTCACTTCTCTGCTAAGAGTGAAGTTGATGAGCTATTTATGACTTCGGTGCTTTTTATAGTTATGAGTGCGTCGCTTCTAGCTTCGGTGATGGGCTTTACCTACTCTTTGGGGGCGTTTGTAGCGGGTATGATCATAGCTGAGACCAAGTACCATCGCAAGGTTGAAACCGACATAGCACCATTTAAAGATATACTACTAGGTACATTTTTTATCACTGTTGGTATGAAGATAGATGTGGCGTTTTTTATAGATCATATCTTGCTAGTTGTAGGGATATTTGTAGCTATATTTTTAGCAAAAACCGCCATCACTTACGCCATTATGCGACTAACATCATCATACACAAGGTCACTCAAAACTGCTCTAGCTCTCTCACAAGTGGGTGAGTTTTCGTTTGTGATCTTTGCAATTGCTAGTTCTGGCGGACTGCTAGAGAAGAGTGTTGAGTCACTTTTTGTGCTAGTTGTTATATTTTCGATGGTGATTACGCCATTTTTTATCTCAAAGATCAACCCTTTTGTGAGTTTTATTAGCAATTATCAATATTTAGGGCTTGATGAGACAAGTTTTACTACACGAAAAGATCATGTCATAGTGTGCGGATATAGCGTCGTAGGCAAGTTTGTAGCACAGTTTTTAGATGAGATGGACGCACCTTATATCATCATCGATAACAACCCAAAGCATGTTCAAGAGGCACTCCAAAAGGGCAAAGAAGCATATCTAGGTGATATGTCAAAACTAGCACTTTTAGAGTCGCTAAATGCACAACATAGTGCCGCGATCATCGTCACACTCGACAATGTGGACAAGAAAAGAGCCATCTGCGAAGCGGTGCTTAAGCATACAAAGGATATAAACTTAGTAGTAAAAGTCTCAACCCTAGAAGATAAGCAAAATTTAGAGGATCTAAAGATCACAACGATAGTTGATTCACAGCTTGAGGCGGGTAGACTGCTAGTTGAGAGAATGATTAGTTGCAAACTAGGAGCATAGGTGACATTTATAACAGATCTAGATCACACATTTTTAAGAAGCGATCTAAGCATAAGTAGCTTTTCTAAGGAGCTTTGGAACCGATTTGCAAAAGATGCCAATATGGGCATCGCAACGGCAAGAACTTACAAAAAAAGCATGCAGTTTTTAGGTGGCTTAGATCTAAACTTGCCCATGATACTACTTGATGGCTCACTCATCGCAACTCCAGATGCTAAGATCATAGAGACTAAGTTTATACCTAGATCTACCGCAGATGAGATCATTTATGAAGGGAGCAAGTTTGGGATCTTTCCGTTTTTGCTCTCGCTTGCAGATGCTAGGTTGCAGGAGCGATTTTCATACTCGCATACGCTAAATAAGCATCAAAAAAGAGTGCTAGAGAACTACAAAAACGATGATCATCACGACAAGCAAGCAGATCTTAAAGCCCACGCAGATAATTTCAAGATCGTCTATTTTGGCGAGGAGCTACGACTGCGAGATCTACACGCTCATATATATGGTATATATGGCGATAGCCTTAAGTATGTTTTGGCACCTGAGGTTTATGTGGGGTGCTACTTTTTGACTATACTGCACAAAGATGCAGACAAATCAAGTGGGATCAAGAGTGTTAGCAAAAGTGCTGGCTTTAGCCTAGAGGATCTAACTGTTTTTGGCGATAACCACAATGATCTAGGTATGTTTGCACTAGCGGGTAGCTCCGTGGCGGTGGCAAATGCCCAAGATGAGGTTAAAGAGGTAGCGTCGTTTGTCTCATCATACACCAACAACCAAGACGCAGTAGCAAGGTACTTAGCAGATCTATGAGTCGCAGTAGCTACGGTATCATCATCGTTGGGGTGCTATTTTTTATATTTGGCTTTGTGACATGGCTAAATGGCTCGCTGATTCCATACCTTAAGGAGCTTTGCGATCTTAGTGATTTTGAGGCACTTTTCGTCACATTTTCTTTCTATATAGCTTATAGTGTGATGGCTTTGCCGATGTCATATCTACTAGATCGCTTAGGTTATAAGCGAGGTATGGCACTCGGGCTTGTGGTGATGAGTGTGGGGAGTCTGCTTTTTATTCCCTCAGCTCTAAGCGGGGAGTATCTGCTGTTTTTGCTTGCTCTTTTTGTGCTTGCAACTGGGCTTACTATCTTGCAAAGTGCCTCAAACCCTTACATAGTCTATCTAGGCGACATCGCATCAGCGACAAGACGCATCTCTATAATGGGCATCATAAACAAACTAGCGGGTGTGCTTGCTCCTATGCTTTTTGCACTTTTAGTAACCATCGATAGTGATGATAAAACCGCGATGGCATCGGACTTGATAGCCCCTTATGCGGGCATGGCGGTAGTGCTTGCCTCTTTGGTGCTACTTGTGAGACTCTTACCAGCAATAGAGCATGAGGTTAGCGGAGTGAATGCTAGATCTAAGAGTGTACTAGATCACCCTCACGCTATCTTGGGTGCGGTGGCACTCTTTTTTTATGTCGGCATCGAGGTGATCGCAGGTGATACCATCGGACTATATGCACAGAGTTTGGGTGAAGAGAACTTTAGTGTGTTTACCTCATACACCATGCTAGCGATGGTGGTTGGCTATCTATTTGGCATCGTTTTAACTCCTCGCTACATAGACGCATCTAGGGCGTTGGCTCTCTTTTCGCTTCTAGGAGTTGTGCTAACTTTTGCTATCATCACACTTAGTCCAAACGCCTACCTAGTGGCACTTTTAGGACTAAGTAACGCCATAGTTTGGCCAGCTATATGGCAACTCTCTTTGGGTGGCGTGGGTGATCTAGCTAAAAGGGTGAGTGCACTTCTTATCATCGCCATCGCAGGTGGAGCGATCTTGCCACTTTTGTATGGCAAACTTTCACAAGTAGTGGGCATGCAAAGCTCTTACTCGCTAGGGCTTATCTGCTACACAATCATACTTCTCTACGCCATAAAGTGGCACAAAGCAAGAAGTTGGAGCGAAGTTTGGTAGAGCTTTGTGGAGATGAGTTTAAGTATCTTTTGGTTAGCAACTCCTTTGCAAAAGCTAGTATCGCACTAAGTGGTGCACAGCTCTTTTCCTACATAAAAGAGGGTGAGTCTGAGCTTTTGTGGTTAGCAAGCGGTGCGATTTATGAAGATGGTACGCCTATTAGAGGCGGGATCCCCATCTGCTGGCCATGGTTTGGACACCATAAGAGTGATGCTAGCTTGCCTCAGCACGGTTTTGCATCTCTACTTAGGTGGAAGCTCTCTAGCATCAAAGAGGAGCGAGACTCTACAAGCGTTACACTAAAACTTGAAGACTCAGATCTTAGTAGAGAGTTTTGGAGTAGTAGTTTTTTGCTTGAGGCGACATTTAACATCGGATCTAAGCTTGAAGTGAAGCTAAAAACCACCAACAGAAGCGAGGAAGAGATGGAGATCTCGCAAGCTCTTCATACATACTTTAGGATCTCAGATATTGCGGATCTAAGGATCAAAGGGCTTGATGGCAAGAGGTATCTCGATGCACTAGATTGGGAGTCAAAGATTCAAAATGGTGATGTTGTCGTAGATGGCGAGATTGACCGTGTCTATCAGGGAGTTAGTGAGGCGACTTTACAAGATAGATCTAGGGTGACTAGCATCAAAAACAGTGGCTCATCATCGTGCGTAGTGTGGAACCCTTATGGCAAGCTCCACTCTCAAATGAGAGATGGTGATCATAGAAGTATGATCTGCCTTGAGAGCTCAAACGCCTTTGATGATGCAAGAGTGGTGCCACCAAATAGCTCGCATACGCTTAGTTTACTCATCTTTTAGTAGCCTATTTGCCTCGTAGGCGAGTCGCAAAACTCCGATGGCGTAGGTGGAGGAGTTGTTGTATCGCATCACTTTTTGTGTTAGATCTCTTAGGTAGCTAAGCTCGCTCTTGCCACAAGCAAAGCAGTTGTACTTGACACCATTTTTGCCACTTGCATGGACAAAAGATGCAGAGGTAGTTGAGAACTCATACTCATACCACTGCGACTCCACTTCGGCTATATCTCCTAGCTTGTCCCACTCTATGAGTGAGTCAAACTTAGCTCGCTCTTTTAGGAAGTTTGCCGCAGAGATGATAGCATCATCGCTTTTTGAAATATCTGGTGCATTGCCACTCATAGATCTAGTAAGTGGTAGGTTATCTGGCATAAACTGACACACCCCAATCGCCCCAGCGTAGGAGCTAGGGAGGTTGCACGCCTCAGCAGAGAGGTTATTTGTATAGCAGTGATGCAGTATGGCGACCATATTTGATTTGGACATATTCAGCAGCCATTTGTTGCGATCGCTATCTGGTTTGGTGCGAAGAAGTAGGGTGTTAAAGACCACAAAAGAGTCATGTTTTGGCACCACTCTGCCAAGGCGAGTCTCTTTCATAAGTATAGCAGCGATGATCTCGCGACTTACTCCAAACTCTCGCTCTGCATAGTCATATGCTTGTTTGTGTTTTTGCAAATGATCTACTATTTCAGGGATAAACTGCACAAGAGAGTTGTTTGCTTTTTTCTCATTTTTCTTATGAGTTGCGATCTGTGAGGGTTGAAAGAGCTTAAAGCTTAGCTCATCTACCTCTTTTGCTTTTGGTGAGGTTAAAAAGCTCTCTATATACTCTAGATCTACCCCTTTAGCGAGTGCTTTTTTGCACACTTCATTGTAGGAGGCGTTTTTAAACTTACACTCGCTTGCACCTACAAATGTTAGTAAACATAGCCATAAAAGAGCCTTTTTCAATCAACAATCCTTGCTATTTAGTAACCTTTAGTATAGCTTTTTAATTATCAAAATGAGATAAACTCGCTATACTTGCAAAAAAATTTAGGACTATTTATGCAGCAACAAAAAGTTGAAGTGGATAAAGCGTGTAACAACGAGATCTGCCTAAAAAGTAGCGAGTGTGCGAGGTATCAAGCCTATATTGATGGGGATCAAAACTACAAAACTTTCGGTGGAACTGAAACTAAAGGGTGTGGACAGTTTATCCAAAAATAGCACAAGCTTCTTTTAGACGCCCCTGTGTGCCTACATCGATCCACTCGCCATTATATAAAGAGGCGGTAATATTTCCTAGATCTATCTGCTCTCGCAAAAGTGGAGCAAGCGGAGCTTTTTGAGCACTTTTGTTCTCAAACATAGATCTATGGTAGTAGCCGATACCGCTAAATGTATAAGATCTCTCATTTGTAGCTAGCCCATTATCTATACCAAAGTCACCGTTAGGGTTGTGAGGCGGGTTTGGTACAAGTATGAGATGAGCCAAACTTTGTAGATCTAGCGTTAGATCAAACTCATAGTTACTCATCACATCGCCATTTACTACCAAAAATGTCTCGCTTTTTATGAGACCTAGTGCATTTACTATCCCGCCTAAGCTCTCAAGTCCGCCACTTTGTCTCTCATCGGAGTAGCAGATCTCAACTCCCCATTTTGAGCCATCGCCAAGATAGTCTAAAAACTGTTTGCCAAGATGATCTATGTTGATGACTACATCGCTAAAGCCAAGGCGAGAGAGTTTTGCTAGGTGATGCTCTATAATGCTTTTGCTACCCACTTCGATGAGTGGTTTTGGCGTGTGATCTGTAAGGGGACGCAGTCGCTCACCTCTGCCTGCTGCTAGTATCATTGCGGTCATACGGGATCTCATCAGGACTCTATAAAGATCTCATCTTCTATATATATGGTTGCACTATGGAGTGCTTTTGCAAATATGCCACGATTGTGGCGTAGTAGTTTTGGTAGTTTACTATCTATCGCACTTAGATGGTTGCAAAGTGTGCAGTTTTGTGTGATCTCAAACCAAGCATCTCCTATGCGAAGCCTCGTGCCGTGTGGTAGTGTGTAGGGGTTAAAGTCCATGAGTACATTTTCGCCAAGCAGACCATCTGCTACATCTATGCCATGATCTTGTGCAAGTTTATAGCTATCAGTTGAGGTGAGAAGTATGGATCTTTGTATATCTTTTGCGTAAAATTTATCTCCAACTATACCATTTTCATCGATAGCCAAACTTTGCAACTCAGATCTACTGCTTTGAGATATAAAAAGCTTTAGAACCTTCCCAACTTTTTTAGGCATTTGTCACTCCATGCACACAAATATAAACAATTATAGTGCGATTCTATCATACTTTTGCTCCATTAAAAAGTTAAAAGTGTGAATAATTTTTCATTTGTGAGAAAATTGTTACATTTTTTTAAGCTTATCTTGACAATTTAATTTAATTTCATATATAATCGTTGTCTTGCATTTTGACCATGTGGTACTATATGCGTGTATGTGGTGCAAAATTTACAAGACAAAAGAGGGAGGTAGATAATTAATGAGTAAGATTTCTGAAAATAGTTTTGAAAAAACTACAGATTCTACGAAAGCTGTAGAGAGCTCAAGCAGAAGAGATTTCTTTAAGAAAACCGCTGCTTATTCAGTTAGTGCTATCGCAGCTTCAAGTGTGTTGGGGGCTTCAAAGCTAAGTGCAGACGATCCAAACATCATAGAGCATGTTGAGTGGGGGACAACTTTAGGAGACGAGCTAAACAAGTATCCTTATGGTATCCCATCAAAATATGAGCATAATGTTGTAAGAAGGGTATCTTCACTGCTATCAACAGCAGGTGATATGCACGCAGCTGTCTCTATGACGCCACTGCATGAGCTAGAGGGGATTATTACACCAAATGGTCTTCACTTTACAAGAACGCACAACGGTGTGGCACATGTCGATCCAAATAAGTTTAGACTTATGATCCATGGACTAGTTGAGAGACCGATCGTTCTAACACTAGATCAGCTTAAACGCTATCCTGCGGAGAGCCGTATCCTCTTCCTAGAGTGTCCTGCAAATGGTGCTGCTGAGTGGAAAGGACCACAGTTTAACTCACTACAATTTGTAAAAGGTATGATGAGTAATGCTGAGTGGACGGGCGTTAGTTTAAGAACCATCTTAGATGAGATTGGTCTAAAACCAAAAGCAAAATGGATGCTAGCAGAAGGATCTGATGGATCTGAGATGAGTAGAACTCTTCCTGTTGAGAAGGTTCTTGATGACTGTATGATCGCTTGGGCACAAAATGGTGAAGCACTTCGCCCAGAACAAGGCTATCCAGTTAGACTTATCGCTCCGGGCTGGGAGGCAAACCTTTGTGTAAAATGGCTAAAAAGACTTGAGTTCGCAGAAGAGCCATGGTATGCAAAAGAGGAGACTTCTAAATATACCGCACTAATGCCAAGTGGTAAAGCTATTCAGCACTACTACCCACTAGAGGTAAACTCGGTTATCACTTCACCATGTCCAGAAAAACCATGGACTGATATCAAAAAAGGTGATATAGTAGAGATCGAGGGTCTTGCTTGGAGTGGTCATGGAACTATTACAGGTGTAGATATCTCATTTGATGGCGGTGACAACTATGTTGAAGCCAAACTAAAAGGGCTTGTGCTTCCAAAATCTTGGACAAGATTCTCATATCTATACAAATATGAAGGTAAACCACTACTTCTTCAATCTCGTGCAATTGATGATGCTGGTTATGTTCAGCCAACTATTTCGCAAGAGAAGTCTATTATGGGACTTGAGGGTGTTTATCACAGAAACTCTATCTGTACTTGGGAAGTTAAAGCAGATGGAACAGTTCACAATGTTCAAGTTAGAACAGATAACTGCCCAAAGTCTTAAGGAGTAGATGATGATAAAAATTAACACTAAATTAATCGCGATAGTGGCAAGTACTCTTTTAGCAACAACAGCTTTTGCTGCTGGCAAAGTGGCACCGCTACCAAAGCCGATTTTTGAAAATAAGAAAAATGCACTAGATGGTGGTGTAACATACCCAACTAAAAATGGTCAATACACTGCTTATAAGGTAAATGACCAAAAAGTAAAAGGCATAAACCATGGTCGTACGCCAACAGCAAACGAGCTAAAGGCGTGGGATACTGATATTATGCCTGATGGTACAGGACTACCTGTTGGATCTGGAACTGTTGAAGAGGGTGAAGAGCTTTACGAGAGAGATTGTGAAGTTTGTCACGGTGAGTTTGGAGCAGGCGGTAGAGGCTACCCTGAGCTAGTTGGTGGAACTTTGGCTTCATTAAAAAACCAAAGAGATTGTCCTGGTAAAGATGCACCAAAGAGAACTGTTGGATCTTATTGGCCACAGTGGAGTACACTCATCTGGTACATCAGAGATGCTATGCCTTATGCTAACCCAAAAAGCTACTCACCAGACGATATGTACGCTATGACAGCATATATACTGTATGAAAACGGTATTCAGATTGATGGCGAAGATATTACTGAGCTAAATCAAGAAAATATCTTAAAAATCACTATGCCTAACCGTGATGGATTCTATCCAGATATTGATGGATCAAATGGCGTAGAAAATGTTAGAAAGTTCTACAAAGATCCTAAAAACTTTGGAGCAATCGGTACTCGTTGTATGAGCAACTGTGGTAAAGAGACTGTTATGCACATAGGTCAAGAGATTACAGATGTAAAACCAGCTTACTCAACCATTAGAGATCTTCCACCAGAGACTGATGCTACACCAAAGTCAGCAGCTGAAGTGGAGTATGAAAAATCATGTGCAGTTTGTCATAAAACTGACACAATGGGAGCACCAGTTCTAGGCGTAGCTAAAGATTGGGATAAAGTTATGAAACAAGGTATCGATACTGTCAATAAACATGCTATCGAGGGTGTTGGTAGTATGCCTCCAAAGGGTGGCAACATGAGCCTAAGTGACGATATGGTAAAAGATATTGTTAAATTTATGGTAGAATCAGGCAAGTAATTGCCGTTCTGCCAATTGCTAATTTAAAAAAGGAAACATAATGCAAAGAAGAAAATTTATAACTCTTACTGCAGCAACAGCAGCAGTAGCAGCGGTTGCACCTTCAACACTAAGTGCAACAGATTTTAGAAAAGAGGCTCCAAAAGCGTGGGAAGCTGCGACAAGCCAAGAGGCTATCGAGGCGATGTTTGGAACAGGTGCTATGGAAGAGGGCAAGATTGAGATCAAAGCTCCAAAACTAGCAGAAAATGGTGGTGCTGTTCCAATCGGTATCAAATCAGATATCGACTTAGCCGCAGTTGCTATTTTTCAAGATGCGAACCCAAGAAGTGCCGTAGTTGTTATGGAGATGCCTGAGGGGTCAAAAATAGATCTTATGACTAAGATAAAAATGAGAAAAACTTCAGATGTTACTATTGTAGCAAAAGGTAGAGATGGTAAGCTTTACAAAGAAGTACAAAAAGTAGAAGTTTCTATTGGTGGATGTGGCGGCTGATTTAGTCAGATTGTTACCCAAAAATAAAATATAAAAAAGGAAAATCTATGAAACTAAAAGCAAAACTTAAAGGCGATTCAGCAGAAATCAAAGTAATGGCACTACACCAACAAATGGGTAGAGAAGAAGCAGAAACTAAAAAAGGCACAAAAAACTACATTACTCACCTAACAGCTAAAGTAGGTGATAGAGTAGTTTTTCAAGCTTCAATGGGACCGTTTATTTCAAAAGACCCATACTTCAAATTTGATGTCGCTGGTGTAAAAAAAGGCGATACAGTAGATGTTGATTGGGTAGATCTAAGCGGTGCTACTAAAAAAGAGAGCATTGCTATCAAGTAGTGTATAGCTCCCCTTATGGGGGAGTCTATAAGGTAGATAAGATACAAATTCAAGATTTGTCGTTTATGTACTTTAAAGTTCACAAAAAAAGGATAAATTGATGTTAAAAAAGAGACTTTTCCCTATCGCATTGTCATTAGCTGCTCTATTGAGTACAACTGCAGTAGCAGGTGCTGAATATAACTATAACCTTAAGCCTAAACAGATAACAGATAATGTTTGGTGTTTTTTTGGTGCACTAGAGGTGCCAACTAAAGAGAACGCTGGAGACATGGTAAACTCTTGTTATATAAAAGGCGAGAAAGAGTATGTACTGTGGGATGCAGGACCATCTGCGGTTTTTGCTAAACAAGCTTATGAAGCAGTAAGTAAATTGGGTGGAAAACTTCCCGTATCAACTGTGATTATTAGCCATGAGCATGATGATCACTGGCTAGGTAACTCTTACTATAAAGATGTGCATAAAGCTAATATTATAGGTCCAAAATCTCTTAATAAGAACTATCCACTAGGTGATGAGAAGAATGTTCGTATACTTCAAATTATCCCAGATAATGCAAAGCAAGGCACAAGAATAGTACATATTGATAAATCATACGAAGATACTACTAAGCTTAAGATCGCAGGACTTAATTTTGAATATGTACCAGTTGGTAACGCACACTCGGTTGAGGATTGGTTCTTATACATGCCAGATCAAAAGATTATTTTTGCAGGCGATATCGTAATGAATGGTCGTGTTACATCAAATAGAGATGGCTCTGTTGTAGGTGAGCTTAAAGCGATCGATGCGATCAACTCAAAAGAGTGGAGTACGCTTATTCCTGGACATGGTTTTATTATAGATAAGACTGCAACAGATGAGTTCCATATGTACTTTGAGATGATGCAAGAGAGAATCGAAGCAGCAATTGATGATGGTATCGATGAGACGGGTATTGTTGAAGCTGTACCTATGGTTGAGTTTAAAGATAAACCTCTTTATGATCTTCTTCATAACCTAAATGTATCAAGAGCTTTCCAAGAGTTTGATATGGGTCTTGAGTAAATAGCCTCCCTTTGCGGGGCTAGCTTATAACATTTAGTAGTACAACTTTTTCCACTTCATAGATCCTGTAACGGATCGATTTAAAGATCTCACTTTTAGATATATCAACCAGCTTAAAAAGCTCCTCTAGTACCCTTGCAGACTCTTGTGCTCTTTTGAAGTTTGCTATAACAACACCTCTTAGATCTTTACGCAGAAGCTCTTCAGATCTGCTTGTTTTTAGCACATCGGCTTGCACTTCTCGTGATGCCAAAAAGATCATAATATCAACTGTCTTGCTCTGGTGTCTTATCTCTTTTAGTATGCTTGAGTTTGTCTTATCGTTGTAGCTATATCGAAGGATATCCTCAACCACTCTTAGACCTTCTCTAAAACGGTTGAGGTTTGCGTCTATTGCCCGAGAGATTTCGGGCGAGATCTCTTTACTCATCACGCCCAAAGATTCCCATGAGGTGTAGTAACGAGGTAAATATATTTAAAAAATCAAGATAGAGTGCAATGGCTCCATCTATTGGTGTTTGATATGCACCATTTATGATGTTTTGTGTATCGTAGATCACAAGTATGCTAAATAGTATAACAGCACCAGCTGAGATAGCAATGCTCAGTAGAGGGCTACCTAGCAAGAGATTTACTAGCGAGAAACCAACGATAACAAGCAGTGCTATCATCAGTGGCTTTGAGTAGCTAGAGAAATCTTTAGTAGTTTTGATCGCATAAAAGCTCATCGTAGCAAAGATCACAGATGTCATCGCAAATGCATTGCCAACTATGGTAGCACCACCACTTAACCCAAGAACTCGTGATAGTAGCGGAGCTAGCATAAGCCCAGTCATAAATACAAAGCCAAACATTACCGCAAGGTTGATACCCTGTTTGTGCTTAACAAAGTGTAGCCCTATTAAAAGAGCAATCTCAAGTACAATAAGCGGTAAAAAGTATGCAGAGATAGTTCCAGCGAGTGGAACGCCAACATACGCACCAACAGCACCTGCCATCATTGAAGCGGCAAAGAGCTTGTAAGTCTCTTTTATAAATGCGACAAGATCGCTATCTCTGCCGACATAACTGCTAGTTGAAAAGCTATCTTCTCTAGCATAGTTACGATTGTATAATCCCATATAATCCCCTTAATCTATTTTGGTTTAGGTGTAAAGTAATTATATAGTACCAAGCGTTAATAGTTAGTAACATTTTTGCCATAAAGAGCTATTTAGCTATTGACAGGTACCCATTAATTTGCTATACTTCCACTCCGCAAACAAAGAGAGCTTAGAGTTTAAGCTTTTAAAGTCTTAGTTTGTATGATCATTGAAAACTAAACAAGCAGTTTTATAGACTCTATATATAAACTGTTTAACACATA
>JBAYBZ010000013.1:0-61564 GCA_041669045.1 Sulfuricurvum sp.
CTATAAAACTGCTTGTTTAGTTTTCAATGATCATACAAACTAAGACTTTAAAAGCTTAAACTCTAAGCTCTCTTTGTTTGCGGAGTGGAAGTATATGAAAGTGTTGCTTAAGGGGAGCTGAGGAAGAAGTAAGATTTGTAAAAGAAGTTAAAAAAATGATCGGCTTAGAAGATTACTTTCTTCTAAGCTCTTTGATGCGCGCAGCTTTACCAGTAAGCTCTCTAAGGTAGAACAGCTTAGCTCTTCTTACACGGCCACGGCGAACAACTTTGATCTCAGCTATTGAGTCGCTGTAAATTGGGAAGATTCTCTCAACGCCAACACCATTTGCCCCAACTTTTCTAACTGTGATAGTCTCACCAACACCTTGACCTCTTCTAGCAATACAGACACCCTCGTAGTTTTGGATCCTAGTTTTATCACCCTCTTTGATGTAAACAGCAAGGTTCACGGTGTCACCTGCTCTAAAATCTGGAACACTTCTCTGTGCGATCTGTGCTTGCTCGAAATTTTCTATATACTTATTTCTCATAAGATTTCCTTGTTTTATGCTTTAAAAACTGCTCTGGACGGTAATATTTAGTCTTGCACTTTGATAAAGCGAGTTTTAGTTCGCGAATTTTACTATGGTTTCCCTTTAAAAATTCTGATGGAACACAGAGATCTTTAAACTTTTGTGGCTTAGTAAAAGATGGTGCTTCAAGCAGATCACCTTCAAAACTCTCCACCTCTAGCGACTCCGCGGAGCCTAGCACACCAGCAATATTGCGTGCAATGGCATCACACATAACCATAGAAGCAAGCTCGCCACCTGTGAGTATATAATCTCCTATGCTAAAAACTTCATCAGCATAAAGCTCAACTACTCTCTCATCGATCCCCTCATAACGACCACTCACAAAGGCAATGTGGCTCTTTTTAGCAAGTCTTTTTGCATCATTTTGCCTAAATGGTTTTGCCACAGGAGTAGCAAAAACTATCCAAACCGCTGGATCGCTAGATCTTAGATCTGCTAGTGCATCACAGAGCGGTTGAGGGCTTATAAGCATACCAGCACCTCCACCAAATGCAGTATCATCAACTTTTTTGTGTTTTGAAGCTGAGTAGTCGCGAGGATTTATAAACCTAGTATCTATGAGATCTGACTCTATGGCACGAGAGAGTATAGAGTCACTAAAATAGGGCTTTATGATATCTGGAAAAAGTGAGACGAAACTAAACTTCACGACGCCTCTAATATATCTTTGGCACCGCTTACCGTAATAGTCTTTGCATCAAGATCTACACCTACTACAAATGGTGTGATTTTTGGTATCAAAAATAGCTTTGCGGTTTTATCTTTTAGTAGTGCTTCATCGGTTTTGATGTGCAGGTAGTTTGTTGCATTGATACGCTCAACCTCCACTACTTCGCCCAAAACTTCGCCATCTTCAAGTACTTTACACCCAAGCAGATCAAACCAAAAGTGCTCTCCATCAGCTAGTTTGCACTCAGATCTTGTTCTCTCAAGCGTAGTAAATAGATCTTTGTTTGTCAGTTTTTTTGCCTCTAGTTCAGAGTCGTAGCCTATAAACTTGACTAACGATCTAGCAAGATCGATCCTCTCTATGGTTAGAGATAGATCTTTACTAACAAAAAAAGAGCTATTTTTTTTAAACTGCTCACTAAAGTCTGTGAAAAGATGGAGCTTCAGATCGCCTCTAAAGCCCACGCTTTTACCGATCGTAGCGATGTGAATCAGTGAGTCAGATTGTAGGCTCGACATTTATGCGATAACTCACACCATCTTTTGCTTTACAGCCAGAGATAAGTGTCTTTATAGCACCTATCATCTTGCCCTCTTTGCCTATAAGCTTGCCTACATCTGCTTGGTTGGCAAAAAGCGTCACCTCTGTTGCTTCATCGCTACTTTTTAACTCTACACGCACCTCATCTGGGTGTGTTGCAATGAGTTTAGCGAAGTTTGTGATGAAGTCTGCGACCACTATTTTCTACCAGTGATCTGCTTAACGCGATCGCTCATTTTAGCACCAACGCCCAACCAATAATCTAGTCTCTCGTTGTCCACTACTGTTGTTTTTGCCTCAACCATTGGGTTATAGTGACCAATTAGCTCGATCCAACCACCATCTCTTCTTTTCCTAGAGTCTGTCACTGCGATACGATAAAAAGGTTTTTTCTTTTTACCCATTCTTGTTAGCCTAATAACTACTGCCATGATATGTCCTTCCCTGCGTAGGTGCTATCTCAACCTACTGAAAATGTTAATTTTACAAATAAAGTTTAGCTCTAAATGCAAATCTAAAGACTCATAAAGCCCTTAGATCTACACTTAGCGAGGAAAACCACCGCCGCCCATTTGACCCATTCCGCCCATCATAGCTTGCAGATCTTTCATACCACTTTTAGTGGAGAACTTTTTGGCCATTTTAGAGGCGTTTTTAAACTGCTTGATCATACGGTTGATCTCCATCACTTCAAGCCCACACCCCTTTGCAATGCGTTGTTTACGGGAGTTATTTAGCAGATCTGGCTCTTCTCGCTCTTTTGGAGTCATAGAGGAGATCATCGCTTTTATACTTTTTATCTCATCAGAGTTATCAAGATCTAGATCTTTTAGAGCTTGCGACATATTGCCAAGCCCTGGGATCATACCAAGAAGCGACTTCATGCTCCCCATCTTTTTGATGCTCTCCATCTGCTCTACAAAGTCGTTAAAGTTAAACGAGCCTTTTTTGATCTTTTTGGTTAGTGCTTTTGCCTGTTTTTCATCGATCACAGCGGTAGTTTTCTCAGCTAGCCCCTCAATGTCACCAAAGCCCATAAGGCGATTTACTATGCGAGATGGGATAAATGGCTCAAGATCTTCTAGCTTCTCACCCACACCGATAAAACGAAGTGGCACTTCTACCTGCGACGAAAGCCCAAGAGCGATCCCGCCCTTTGAGTCGCCATCATACTTTGTAAGTATGACACCATCAATGCCGATGCGTTCTTTAAATGTAGTCGCAGTTCTAATCGCATCTTGCCCAGTTAGTGAGTCTGCAACATAGAAGATCTCATCTGGATCTGCCACTTTTTTAACACCCTCAAGCTCACTCATAAGCTCATCATCGATCGCAAGGCGTCCCGCGGTATCGACAAGCACCACATCATAAAGAGCACTTTTTGCGTGTTCTAGTGCAGATCTAACTACACTTTGTGGATCTTTGCTTTTATCATCTGCAAAGAGTTCCACTTCGATTTTGTTTGCAATTTGTCTAAGTTGCTCAACCGCAGCGAGGCGTTGCAAATCAGCTGCAACTAGAAGCACTTTTTTTTGTCTATTTTTCAAATAGAGTGCAAGCTTACCCGTGGTGGTGGTTTTACCACTTCCTTGAAGCCCGCTCATAAGTATGATAGTTGGCGGAGTTGGAGCAAAAACAAAGCCTTTGTTACCACCAACTTCTAAAAGCTCGTTTAAGTTATCTTGTAGAGCCTTTAAAAATTGATCTTTACCGATGCCGTTTTCTTTAGTCTGGGTTGCGACTTTTGCAAGCAGATCTCGCACGATCTTATGGTGAACATCTGCCTTTAAGAGAGACTTTTTAAGCTCATCAAGTGCTTTTGTAAGTGCTTTTTCATCATCACTAAAGCGAATCTTTTTTATAGCATTGGTAAATGATGTACTCAAAGATTCAAACACTTAAGATCTCTCCTTAAACTTGCAATATTTTTTGCGGATTTTACTAAAATCTTGCTTTATGTTAGCTTTTATTCGAAGTGCATAAACTCTTTTGGCTCAGGCGAGACAAACTCCATACCCAAGAGAGTAACTTTATGAGCATGAAGCATCATTCGCTTAGTTCGTCTTCCACCATATAGCTCATCGCCTACTATGGGGTGTTCTATATGCTTTAGGTGTACTCTGATCTGATGAGTTCTACCTTGATGGATCACGCACTTTAGCTTAGTTTTGCCACCACTTACGCTATCGACAAACACCTCGGTTCTTGCATTTTTGCCCTTATGGTAGGAGACTTTTGAGTAGGCTTTGTTGTTTTTCTTAATAGTCAGTATAGGTGCATCAACATCTACGCTCTCGCTTAAGATCCCCTCCACCCACACGATATACTCTTTATAAACCTTATCATCTCTAAACTCTTTGATCGCCCTTTGCCTAAACTCCTCATTTTTGACAAGCATTAGCACACCACTTGTTTCGCGATCTAGTCGGTGCAGAAGCACAGTACCCTCAAACATCTTCTCAACCTCATCAGAGTTTAAAAAAGCAGGTTTTTCTACCACTAGTATGTCATTATTTTCGAAGATCTTCTTTGGTTTTTCTATCTTTTGCACCCTAAAGATGGTCTTTGTATCCACCTCGCCACGGGCGATCATCACTTTTTTGTTGCCTGCATAAACAAGCCCTCGATCGATGAGCGATTTCGCCTCGCCATTTGAAACATTTAGCTGTTTTGCTAAAACTTTATACGCCTTTTCTAACGCCATAACTACCTCTTTAATCTCTCTATAATTGGTGCTAGATCACAGCTTTGTGTTACAAAACTGCTCTCTTTTTTGCTCTTTAGTGCTGGTAAGATCTCATCACTATCCACCACCTCTACATTTGCCACATACTTAAATAGCTCTTTTTGATGAAAAAAGTGCTTGCCTGTTACTATCTTGCACCCAAACTCCGCAGGCTCAAGCGGGTTGTGTCCGCCCACATCATCTCTAAATGCCCCGCCAAGGATAGCCACATCGCTAATAGCGTAGATGTTATTTAGCTCGCCCATCGCATCAACTAGCACTATATCGGTTGCAAAATCTCTACTCTTACTAAACCTACTAACACTTAGATCTGTTTTTTTGCAAAGCTCATACACCCTCTCAAAGCGTTCAGGGTGGCGAGGCACCACAAAAAGCAGTGCGTCGCTAACTTTTTTATACTCCACAAACGCCTTTAAGATAAGCTCCTCTTCACCCTCATGTGTACTAGCTGCAACGATTACTTCGCGTTCTGGCTTTGCATACTCCTTAGATCTGCTTACTTTAGTAGCTAGCTTGATGTTACCACTAACTACCACCTCGCCCTTTAGCCCAAGAGATCTAAATCTCTGCTCATCTTCACTGCTTTGCACAAATGCTAGATCTACAAGCGAGAAGATCTTGCTATAAACCCACGCAAACTTTTTATACCTTGCAAAACTTCGCTCGCTTATGCGGGCATTTAGAAGCACAACTCTAGCACCTTTTAGCTTTGCAACTAAAAAGAGCAAGTACCAAAACTCCGCCTCCATAACCACAAGTAGATCGCTTCTTTTTAACCAAAATGGCAAAAAGATCTCATAAGGCAAGTAGCGAGCCTCTATGCCATATTTTAGTGCTTCAGCTTGCCCCGTCTGGGTAATGGTAGTGATCTTAGAGTTTTTGATCTCATCTATAATGGGCTTTAGGGCTCTTGTCTCACCAAGCGAGCAGGCGTGAAAATGGACTCCGCCCTCATCTTTAAACGGCGGGTTATTGTATAGAAAAAACCTTGCTGGAATAGAGTAACGGTACTTTTGCATAAGTGAAGTTAGAAGCAAAAAGGGGAGTGCCAAAGCGTAGAGCAACACCCCAAAGGCGAAGTAAAAGTAGCTAAAAAGGCTCAAGCGTTATGCAGTCTGGGCTTCGTTGTAAAGGATTCTACCGCAGTGTGGGCAAGTAACAATCTCCTCACCCTTGATCACATCACTATAAACTTTATCATTTATAATGAGATGACACCCCATACAAGCTTGATCTTCGACACTTACTACTGTTGTGTTTTTTGCCCAACGACGGATCTTTTGGTAAAAAGATAGCCCTTTTTGGTTCATCTGTGCTAGGAGTTTCTCTTTTTTGTTAAAAACCTCTTGTCTTGAAGTGTTGATCACCTCAAGCTTTGCATCTACCTCTTTTTGAACATCAGCAAGTGAGCTATCTAGCTCAGTAAGAGAGGTTTTTGCTGCTTCGATCTGCTCATTTTTAAGATCTACAATCTTTTCTAGTCGTTCAATCTCCTCATTTGCAAAAGCAACCTGCTCTTTTGCGATCTCCTCTTCAAGCTGAAGAGATTTCATCTCTCTCTCGGTCTTAACTTCTGAGCTTTTTTTGCTGTTATCCTCAAGCTTCTGCTTTAGCTCCGCTAGATGGATCTCATTTTTGCGTTTTTTGATCTCATCTTGTCTGATCTCATCATTTAGGCTCTCTATGTCAGTATCGACACTCTTTTTTTTCGCATATAGTGCCTCAAGCTTATATCTAGCCTCTTCTATTTGTGGCTCAAATGCGTCTATCTCACTATCTATCTTAGATAGATCTATAAGTTGTTGTAGATGGGTGTTCATTGGTCTCCTTTAATGTATGCCAATCTTAAATGTAGATAAAGGGGTTTTTTGATGATGAAATTATAGCTTTTAAACCTAAATTTTTCAAATGTTTGTGCAAGATCTCTGCAAAAAATTTCTCACTCTCAAAATGTCCAATATCCATAAGAGAGAGTTTTATGCTAGAAGCTTGCATAGCATCGTGGTACTTTATATCGCCTGTTAGGAAGCACTCAGCTTTTATATTTGGCACGAGCGAGCCACCAGAACCAGTAGTAATAGCTGCTGTTTTTATATACTCACACTCTTTTACACACTTGATATGTGGCAGATCAAACGCAACTCTAACCTTTGTGGCAAAATTCTCAAAGCTATCTTCGACCTCTATATAAGCCACAAAATCCTCCTGAAAAAGCACCTTATACCCTAAAACATCTTCAGCGACATAGCGGTTTAGGTGAGTCTTGTCAAAGTTTGTGTGCATTGAGATGATGGTGATGTTTTTTTGGATCAATTTTCTTAGCAAGTTTGATGGGTAAGAGCTAAACTCAAGCTGTTTTAGCCCACCAAAGATGATGGGGTGATGAGTTATAAGCAGAGTATCGCTCTCAAGAGAGTCTATAAGCATCTCATCTACATCTATACTGAGGTAGATAGTATCAACCTCTGCACTAAGATCACCCACAAGTAGCCCAGAGTTGTCCCAACTCTCTTGCAAGCTAAAGGGTGATAGCTCATCTAAAAACTCGTAGATCTTAGCTATCTTCATCTATTTTTTCCACACTAGATCTAGTTAGTTTCTCTAGCTCACTAGAGGCTTCGCTAAAGCTTGGATCTATCTCTAACGCCCTTGCATACGCACTCTTAGCCTCATCATAAAGCTCCATATCTACTAGCAAGTTGCCATAGTTATAAAATGTAAACTTATTGGCATTATCTAGCTCTATGGATCTTATAAGATACTCTCTTGCACTCTCAAAATCCCCTCGTTTACGGTATATAGAAGCGATCACATTGAGTGGTGGTACGCTTGATGAGTCCACCTCTATGGCGTCATTTAGATACCTAAGAGCCTCATCGCTACGATCTAGCTTATCTAGTACAAACCCTAGCTTGAAGAGTATATATGGATCATATCTGTTAGATGAGTTTGCCATCTCCAAAAGCTCCAACGCCTTTTTAAGATCACCCTTTGCAAACTCCTCATCTGCTTGATCAACTAGATCTTCACCCTCGGAGATCTGCAAAATTACGCCATCATCTGCTTGATTGCTACCGATATCATGGTTGTTTAGCGACTGTATATGCTGGTAGATCCTAAAGGCGAAGTACGCCGATGCTACAAACATTATTAGCTGAAATGTACTCATTTATAATCCTTTAACGCTTTTTGAATATCTCGTGCCATATCTTTTTGCTTCAAGCTCTCCCTTTTGTCGTGAAGCTCCTTACCCTTAGCTATGGCGATAGAGAGTTTTGCTATGTTTTTTTGGTTGAAGTATATCTCAAGTGGGACAATAGTATAACCATCTTGCTCCACTGCTTTGGCAAGTTTGGCGATCTGCTTTTTGTGAAGCAGCAGCTTTCTGCTTGCTCTCTCCTCATGCGTATAGTAGTGGTGCGTCGTCTCAAGCCTGCCTATATGCATACCAAGTATAAACGCCTCACCTTTTATGAGACGCACAAAGCTATCTTTAAGATTTACCCTACCATCTCGCAGTGCCTTAACCTCGCTACCTTTTAGAACAAGTCCCGCTTCAAACCTCTCCTCTATAAAGTAGTCAAAAAATGCTTTTTTGTTTTTTGCTAAAATCTTCACTTTTTTACCTTAAAAAAACTGCTTCCGCTTCCACTAAAGAACCAATCACCTCTTTGGTACTTCGCTAGATCTGGGTGTAGATGCAGTGCAGGAGCAAAGAGATCATTTGCCTCAAAGATGCTTAGATCTTGAAGTAGATCTAGTGAGCTTTTTGCCATCAGATCTGAGGCTTTTTGCTCGCTTATGGGGGCATAAAACATCTGCCTATACGCCCTGTACACCTCTGGTGTAGAGATACAAATATCTGGTGTGAAGATCTCAAAACGCGGTAGATCTTCACTAAACTCCTCTACCACTTCGCCCACTCCAGATACATTTGCACTCTTGTACCCATAAACAAAAAATGGCACATCAGCACCCACACCAGATCCAATCTCTGCAAGCTGGGATCTACTAAGAGAGAGATCTAGTTTATCATTTAGTGCTACAAGCACGCAAGCTGCGTCGCTACTTCCACCACCTAACCCCGCAAAGGCAGGTATATTTTTCTCCACTTTTATAGCAAAACCCTTCGCAAACTCATCTAGTTTGCTACTTTTTGAAGCATCTTTTAGTGCCATAAACGCCTTGTAGATGCTGTTTTGCTCTAGCGTGCAGTCAAACTCACCTATGATGCTAAGCCCATCTGAAGCGTGTGGCACAAATGAGATCTCATCATAAAGATCCTCCACAAGCACAAAACGAGACGCTATCTCATGGTAGTTAGAACGACTACCTGTTACTTTTAAAAATATGTTGATCTTAGCAAAAGCTCTCATTTTTTCTCAAAAAGCCTGCTAAGAAGCCCGATGGACTCGCTAGAATCCTGCTTTGAAGCCTCTATATTTGATCTCTTGACCTCATCAAGAAGCTCTTCACGAAGTATGGAGATCTCCTTTGGTGCCTCGATGCCAAGCTTGACCATTCCTCTATCAAAACCAACGATCTTGATCTTTATGTTATCGCCTATTATGATCGACTCTTCGATCTTTCTTGAAAGAACTAACACTCAACCCTCCCTAGTTCATACTTTACTACACCCTCGCTAAATCTTAGCACCGCCAAAGCATCATCAAACTCCACGAAGTAGTACCCATCGTCCATAAGCTCAAACTCACTAGCGTTTAAAACTCTACCATATCTAAGATTATCTATATCGCCCAAATAGCGATTTGGTTTTAAGTCTAAGTACTCCTTTGGATAGAGACTCTTCTCGCCATCATAGACAAAAGCCCCCTCGCTTAGCCTCGTCAAGTAGCTAAGTGACGCACTACTCACACCTACTCTTTTGGCAAGCTCTAAGCCGATAGATCTCACATACGATCCACTCGAAACCACCACCTCAAAAGTGACAAATGGGTGCATATAGCTTATAAGCTTAGCCTCGTAGATGCTTGAAGTGATGCTATCCAGCTCAAACTCCTCACCACTTCTAGCTAGATCATACGCTCTTTTGCCATCTATATGTTTAGCACTAAAGCGAGGCGGTATATAAGATAGCTCACCCTCTAGCGAAGCAACAGCACTGCTTATGCTCTCCACACCAAGTGGCTTCACACTATCCACACGATCTATCATCTCGCTATCTAGCGTAATGCTATTAGCTCCTAGCCAAAGTGTAGCACGGTAGCGTTTTGGAGCAGTTTTTAAAAACCTAAAGAGCTTTGTATAACTCCCAAAAGCAACTACAAGTACGCCATTTGCAAATGGATCAAGTGTGCCTGAAAAACCCGCCTTTTTTACGCCATACTTGCGTTTTAAAGAGCCTAGAAACTTATTAGATCCAACACCTGCTGGCTTGTTGGCAACAAAGAGACGGTTCATAGTTTCTCTACAAAAGATGCAAGGATCTCGCGTTTGTTGCCTGCAAAGTTTATGCCTAGCTTAAACTCCCTGCCCGCCTTTGCTACGCTCATCACACGACCTGTGCCAAAGATCTTGTGTCTTACGAGATCACCCTTTTTAAAAGCGACATTTTTCTCCACCATCAGCGAGCCTTCACTAAGCCCCGCTTCGGTTAAAAAGCGACTCTTTATCAGCTCACTTCGTCTGCCCTTATAAAACCTGCTATCGACATGAGAGAGAGTGAGGCTATCTTTTGCCCTAGTAAAGGCGACATAGCCAAGTCGTCTCTCCTCTTCTAAGTCGCTCCCCTCGCCCACAAGTGGCAAAAACCCCTCTTCAAGCCCTATGAGAAATATATGCTCAAACTCAAGCCCCTTTGAGGCGTGAATACTCATCATATAGATACTCTCACCCTCAATCTCATCTTGATCGCCCTGCAAAGCGATCTCATTTAAAAACTCATCTATCGTGCCAAGTGGCGAGCTAAGCACAAAGTCACGAAAAAGTGCATAAAACTCATCTATGTTTAAGTTTCGCTCATAGCTATCTGCCACTCCTGCGTAGATCTCTTTTAGCTTAAAGCTTCGCTCTAGTGCATCTATAAACTCATACATTGCCTCATTTGCGACCTCTCTTAGAGAGAGCAGATCTAGAGCAAACTCCTTTAGAGTTTTGGCATTTTTACTCTTAACTATCGCCTCAAGAGACTCAAAAGAGCTATCGTTTATAAGCTCAAATAGCGAGACATCTTTTGCCAACGCCTCCTCATCAAGCTTCTCTAGCGTCGCCTTTCCAAGCCCTCTTTTGGGCTTGTTTATGATGCGTCTAAGCGAAAAGTCATCGTTTGGATTTGCCACCACTCTAAGGTAGCTCACCACATCTTTGATCTCAGCTCTATCATAAAACCGCAAAGATCCAACAAGTTTGTAGGCGATTTTGGCTCTACCTAGTGCCTCTTCGAGTGAGCGAGAGAGGACATTTACTCTATAAAGTACAGCGATTTCACTCGCCTTTACGCCACTTGCGAGCAGTTTTTGGATCCTGCTTGCTATAACTCTTGCCTCATCGCTCTCATCTAAACTATGAAGCACCGCCACCTCATCGCCACTACCTCTAGTGGAGATGAGCTTTTTGCCAAGACGCGAGCGGTTGTGCTCTATGAGAGCGTTTGCAACCCGCAAGATCGGCTCTTTAGATCTATAATTCTCCTCCAGCTTATAGACCTTAGCCCCCTTAAAATCCTGATCAAACTCCATAATGTTGCGGATATGTGCACCTCTCCACCCATAGATACTCTGATCATCATCGCCTACGACACAGATATTATCGTGTGTCAAACAGAGCTTTTTTAGAAGCTTGAGTTGCAACTCATTTGTATCTTGATACTCATCGACCATTATGTAGTTATATTTTTGTGAGATCTCGCGAGCTAGCTCATCATTGGCATCTAAGATCTCGTAAGTTAAACATAGTAGATCATCAAAATCAACAAGGTTATTTTCACGCAAATATGCCTGATACTCCTCATAAACTTTAGCGATCTGCTGGTAGTTGTAAAACTCCGACTGCTTATACGCCTCATCTGGGCTTAGAAGCGAGTTTTTATAGCGTGAGATCTCACTTGCTACTAGCTGTGTGGTTAGCTCGCTATTTAGTCGTTTGATGATTCGTTTTTTATCATCGCTATCGATCACTACGAAGTTGTTTTTACGCCCTAGCAGATGGATATGAAGCTTCAAAAACATAAGTCCAAACTTATGAAAAGTGCAAAGTAGTGGCGGGTGAGCTGGGTTTTGCAAGAGCGAGAGGGAACGCTCTTTCATCTCTCTTGCGGCTTTGTTTGTAAAGGTGAGCGTGAGCGTACTTGATGGCGGGATCCCCACCTCGCCTATGAGGTAAGCAAGGCGTGAAACTATGGTAGTTGTCTTGCCACTTCCCGCACCTGCTAAGATGAGTACCGCCCCATCAAGGCTACAAACCGCCCCTTGTTGTGAACTGTTTAGTCTATCTAAAATGCTGTTTTTTGATCCCATACTCTAGCTAATATATTAATTTTATATATTGTAGCTAAAGTAGCTTAAATTTTTACTCTACTGCTATTTTTTTAGTTTTGCTAGCTTCAAGTTGCAGTTTTGGGATCACGACTTCAAGCACGCCATCTTGCGTGATGGCTTTGATATTTTCTATATCAACCTCTTTTGGCAGGCTAAAACTCCTAGAGAACTTACCATAACTGCTCTCCATTTTGTAGTAACCCTTCTCTTTTATCTCGCTTTTGCTCTCTCTTTTACCAGATATTGTTAGCGTGTTGTTCTCTATATCTATGCTGATATCCTCCTTTTTTACTCCTGGGAGATCTACATCTATATGGTAAGCCTCCTTGCCCTCTCTTGTGTTTACTGCGGGTCTAAAGTCAGCAACAACATCACCATCTTTTTGCTCATACGAGTTAAAAAAGTCGTTGAACAACTCAAAATTTCTTCTTCTATGTACTCTTGGACTATAAAACATTTTACACCTCGAAAATTTATTTACTCAAACAGTTTTTGTTTAAGCTGGTGAAATATTACGATTTTTGGTGAGATAGTTCTGCTACTTAAGTAGCATATCATTAAATACGCTCTCGGAGCAAAGCTCCTCCAGCTACGCTAACGCTGAGTTTTCCTCAGCGGAAGGCTCATGCGACTTCTTTGAAGTCGTATTTATTGTAAATACGCTCTCGGAGCAAAGCTCCTCCAGCTACGCTAACGCTGAGTTTTCCTCAGCGGAAGGCTCATGCGACTTCTTTGAAGTCGTATTTATTTAGGTAAACGATCGGAGCGAAGCTCCATACGAATTACGAATTATGGAGTTAGATCACCACGGCAACAAGTTGCCTCGCGATGACTATCATAAGGGCTTCGCTTCTCGCAGTGACTGCCTTTTGTCACTACGACAGCTTTTTGCTCTCATTTAGTAGTTTTTGTAGATCTTTTATGAGGATATGGCGTCTTTTGCTCTCTACTACTCCATCGCTCTCAAGCTCTTTTAAGCTCCTCTCTAGCACGCTTCGTACACTCCCTAGAAGTGACGCCACCTCGCTATTTGATAGATCTTCTAAGATAGCATAGTTAAAGTGGTCATTCTCATCAGCACTAGCTCTTAAAAGCATAACAAGCCTCTCTTTTAAAGTAAAAAGAGCACCTTGTGAGGCTAGATCTTCAAGATGCTTTATCTTGCTTGCAACATACCTAAACACAAACTCTCTAAACTCGCTAGAGGAGTTAAGCCACTCTCTAGATCTTGTCATACTCACCTCTAAAAGCGTGCATCTATCCATCGTCTCATATAGCATCTGGCTTGCTCCACCACCCAAAAGTGCGACAACATCTAGCATATCGCCTCTTCTATATATAAATAGAGTCTGCTCTCTTAAAGTGGTAACATTTTGTCGATACGCCCTTATGCGACCATCTAAAACTATATAAAAACTACTGTCTAGATCTTCACTATAAAATGGCACAACCCTAGGTGAAAACTCCACCTGCTTGGCGTTTGAGTAGAACTCATCTTTGAAGCTAGAAAAGAGATCTAGTGATAATTTTTGCATAACAAATTATAGCCAAAATAGTGTCTTTGTGACAAAATTTAAAATTATTATAAAAAAGTATTGATTTGGTTATAATTATTGGTTATACTTTCATCTATTATTAATACTTATAGGAATCATTATGCTACGAGACTTCGCAAAATTGGAGACTTTCTTGATGGTTATCAAAGAGAAAAGTTTCTCAAAAGCTTCCGCTAAACTTGGCATTTCACAACCCGCAGTTACACAACAGATCAGATCTATCGAAGATTATCTCGATACCAAAATCGTTGAGAGAAAGAAAAATGGCATCATTTTGACAAAAGAGGGAGAAGATCTATATCGTATCGCCCAAAAACTTGAAAAAGCGATCCAAAATAGCGAAAAAGATCTACTAAAGATTATCAACAAAGATTTTACATTTGTTATCGGTTCATCTCACACCATCGGTAACTATGTCCTACCAAACTACCTAAGCGAGATCAAAAACCGCATCAACAACGATGTATATATGAATGTAGATATCTCAAATGAGATCATCGACCAATTAGAGGACAAAAAAATCGACTTAGCAATGATCGAATGCCCTGTTGTGCGAGATGATATCATATATAGAGAGTGGGTAGCTGATGAGCTTGTAGTTTTTTCAAACCAACCACTTAAAAAAGTGCTAAATGGCGAAGATCTAATGGCGTGCGACTGGATTTGTAGAGATCAAAACTCACACACTAGACGCCTAGCTAGCGAAGCATTTGAAGATCTAGGTGTTCAGTGTGACAACTTCAATGTCATAGGCATACTCTCTAGCCCAACCGCGATAAAAGAGGCGATCCTCTCATCAGATCCAAAGAGCAAACGCCCACTTGTCTCCATAATGTCAAAACATGTTATAGCAAACGAAGTAAAGAGTGGCTCACTCTTTGAAGCAAGACTTAAAAACAACAAACTAGAGCGAAAGTTCTTCATAGCTTACCTAAAAGATCGCAAGCACGACGCCTTTATAGATAGAGTAGTAAACTACCTACTTAGCATCAACAAAGTATAAAACTACCTCTTAAAAAACTTCTCATTTTCTGGATTTGACAGAAATGAGGAGATGGAGTTTTGCACTCCATTGTCATCTTTTTCTTTGATCTTTTGAGGTTTTTTATACTCGCTTAAGTTTATAAAGATAGGTGTATCTTCAACTATGATCTGCATAATAGAGCCGATCTCAACCTCAACAATACTCCCAAAGTTGTCGCTTCCAAAGCCCGCTTCAAAGATGATCTTCCTATCTTGCAAGTAGGCACTCTCAAGTGTATAGCCCGCTAGATAAAAAAGAGTCACATCTCTTAGAGTCTGCTCGATCTCGCTTGGCAGTGGCGGAGTAAATAGAGTAAACTCCAACCTGCACAATATCCCAAAACTACAATTTTTGTGTATCAGATAGCTTAACACTTCTCTCGCGGAGTCCTGCATCATATTTATATATTTAGCATCTTTTACAATCTCATTTAGCAAACTATCTCCTCAACGCTTTTTTGCAAAATATCAAAACCAATCATCGCATTTAGTAGTGCGATCTTTTTAAACCTTTTTAGATCATTTGCCTCTATATCGGCAAGATGAATCTTTTTTTCATCTAAAAGCCTTGCTCTTGTAGTGCCCTCTAGTAGCGGTTTTTTGGGACTTAGCCACACACTTCCATCAAAAAACGCTACATTTGCGATGGTAGTATCACTCACTAAGCCACCCTGCACAAAAAGCAGATCATCGCACTCTTCGCGTTTAGCAAAAAGCTCATCTAACGCCTCTCTATCGCTTGATTTGTAGCTATATGCAAGATCTGCTTCTACGAGCTTTAGTTTCTTGATATCGCGTTTTTTATAACTCAAAAACTCTACTTCATAGCCACCTACTAGATCATACACAAAACGACATCGGTATAACCCATCTTGTGGAGTAGCTATTAGATCTACTAAGTTTTGTGGCTTAGCTCTACCTAGATCTAAGAGTGTTTTCTCATAACGCCTCTGATGGTACTCTAGGTTTACAGCCTTACCATTTTCTATTTTTATGGTTTCAAAGAATGTCATAATGCCGCCACTTTATATTATATTGCTTCGTCACTTCGCTTCTTGTAACAACGATGCCGTAGGCATCAGAGCGACAAGGTCGCGGGAGCTTTCCGCTGAGGAAAACTCAGCGTTAGCGTAGCCAAGCGGAGCTTTGCTTCGTTGGCGTATTTATCAATAATCCAAGGTCGCGAGAGCTTTCCGCTGAGGAAAACTCAGCGGAAGCGACTTGTTCCGACCGCGTATTTATAGATCAAATAACTTAGTACTTAAGTATCTCTCGCCCGTATCTGGCAGTATTGTAACTATGCTTTTAAACTCGCCTCTTTGTGCTACTTGCAGACTTGCCCACACATTAGCTCCCGCTGAGATCCCAACAAGAAGCCCCTCATCTTTTGCAAGCAACCTTGCCATCTCGTAAGCATCTTCATCACTTACTTTTACTATCTCATCATATATGCTAGTGTCGCAAACTTGTGGTACAAACCCCGCACCGATACCTTGAATACCATGAGAAGATGCCCCCTCGCCAGATAACACAGCAGACTTTATAGGCTCAACTGCAAAAACTCGTAGATCTTCTATGCTCTCACGCAGTCTCTTAGCAGTTCCACTGATGCTCCCACCTGTACCAACGGCCGCCACAAAGGCATCTAGCTCTATGCCACTCTCTAAGATCTCCACACCCGTCCCCTCATAGTGAGCAAGTGGATTTGCGGGGTTATCAAACTGAGCTAGTATGATAGAGTTTGCTATGCTCACATTTAGCTCATCTGCTCTTTTTATAGCCCCCATCATACCCTCGCTAGCAGGTGTAAGCTCCAACTTCGCTCCATAGTAAGCGAGTAGTTTTCGCCTCTCTACACTCATCGACTCTGGCATAGTTAGGATCAGATCTATACCCATTGACGCACACATCGCAGCTAGTGCGATGCCTGTGTTGCCACTTGTTGGCTCAATGATGGTCGTGCCACTCTTTAAAAGCCCCCGACTCTTAGCATCACGGAGCATAAAGAGTGCTGCTCTATCTTTTACAGACCCCGTTGGGTTTGCAAACTCGCACTTTGCGTAAATATCTACTCCCACCTTATCGCTTAGGCGGTTTAGTCTTACAAGCGGGGTGTTGCCTACAAGCTGGGTTATATCTGATCTGATAGCCATACCATAAGCCCTTTTTGTGCATGCAGGCGGTTGTGAGCCTCGGCAAATATAATATCTGCATTTGCCTCAAACACCTCTTCACTCACCTCATAGCCTCTATAAGCTGGCAAACAGTGCAGAAACTTTGAGCCTTCGCGAGCCAAACTCATCATAGATCCATCTACCATAAAGCCCGCGAAGTCCTTAACTCTTTGCTCTTTTTCTTCCTCTTGCCCCATTGAGATCCAAGTATCACTCGTGACCACACTTGCTCCTCGCACCGCCTCTTTTGGATCGTGCCCCACTTTGATCACAGCACCGCTTGTTTTAGCAAACTCCAACGCCTCGGCTAAAATATCACCATCTACCTCATACCCCTTTGGAGTGGCAACTCTAAGCTCAAAGCCAAGCTTAGAAGCTAGCATTAGCCATGAGTGAGTCATATTGTTACCATCACCCACATACGCAACGACTAGATCTTTTTCAAGTCCAAACTCCACTAAGCTCATATAGTCTGCGAGGAGTTGCACAGGGTGGAAACTATCGCTTAGCCCGTTGATAACAGGAACACTCGAAAACGACGCAAACTCCTCTAAGCGACTATGCTCAAATGTTCTTATCATCACCATATCACACATTCCAGCGATCACTCTAGCAGTATCTTTTAGTGGCTCACCGCGTCCTAGCTGGATATCTTTGTTGGACAAAAACAGAGCATGCCCACCTAACTGAAACATACCCGTCTCGAAGCTCACCCTCGTTCTAGTTGAGCTTTTCTCAAAGATCATAGCCAATGTTTTGTTCTTTAGCTCATAGTTGTAGATACCGCTCTTTAGGTTTTTTTTGATTGTTAAACCTAGATCTATGATCTGTAAGATCTCCTCTTTGGTGAACTCTTTTAAGCTTAAAAAGTGTCTCACTTCTCACCTCTTGACGCACAGCTAAGCATCTTAGCGACCTCTTTTGCGTGGTATGAGATGATGATATCAGCACCCGCCCGCTTAAATGCGATCATAGTCTCCATCACCACGCGATCATAGTCTATAAGCTCATTTTTGCCCGCAAACTTTAGCATCGCATACTCTCCGCTGACATTGTACACAGCAAGTGGAAGTAGCGTGTTGTCTCGCACACTTTTGACCACATCAAGATAGGCTAAAGCGGGCTTTACCATCAGTATATCGGCTCCTTGTGCAGCATCTTCCAAACTCTCAGCTAACGCCTCTTTGGCATTTGCTGGATCCATCTGATAGCTTGATCTATCTCCAAAGCTAGGAGCTGACTCTGCAACATCGCGAAACGGCCCATAGTAGCCAGAAGAGAACTTTGTCGAGTAGCTCATAATCGGCAAGTTCTCATACCCTGCACCATCTAACGCCTCTCTTAGAGCTACGACTATGCCGTCCATCATACCCGATGGTGCTATCATATCTACACCCGCTTTAGCGTGCACGATCGCCTGAGTAGCGGAGATCTCAAGCGTTGCATCGTTGTTTATACTCTGCGTCTTAGCATCTATGATCCCACAGTGTCCATGATCTGTGTACTCGCAAAAGCAGAGATCACTCACCACAAACATATCTGAGTGAGCCTCTTTTATGGCTCTGATCGCTCTTGCGATGATCCCATTTTCACACAGTGCGTCCGAGCCAACAGAGTCTTTGACATCTGGTATGCCAAAGAGTATGATAGAGTAGATCCCAAGGCTCTTTAACTCCTCACACTCCTTGATGGCGACATCTATGCTCATCTGAAACACATCTGGCATCGATGCGACCTCTGTCTTAATCCCTTCTCCCTCTCTTATGAAGAGTGGGTATATGAAGTCATCTACGCTTACACTCGTCTCTTTTACGAGTGATCTTAGGCGTGCATTTAGCCTTGTGCGACGAAATCTTTGAAACATCAGCTTAACCTTTTTTGGATATAATTTCAAAATCATTAAAATTTTATAATTTTTACCATTTTACACAAATTTTGTTTAAACTAGGACTACTATTGAGTATTCAGATCTCGCGTATAGCAAATCTTCCCACAAAATATGGCACATTCAAGGTGCAGGTGTTTAAAGAGGGAGCAAAAGAGCACGCAGTTATCTTTAAAGATCCACTTGCCAAAATCCCGCTTGTTCGCATACACTCAGAGTGTCTCACAGGCGACGCACTAGGGAGTCTAAAGTGCGACTGTGGCGATCAGCTAGAGCACGCCTTGAAGATGGCAGAAGAGCGAGGCGGTATGGTTATATACCTGCGTCAAGAGGGGCGTAACATCGGGCTACTCAACAAGATCAACGCCTACGCCCTGCAAGATGGCGGGCTTGACACCATCGAGGCAAACCACCAGCTAGGCTTTGAAGCAGATGAGCGAACTTACGACATCGCCTCGTTTATACTAAAACACTTTGGCATCACAAAGGTTGAGCTACTAACCAACAACCCGCTAAAACTAAGCTCACTAGAAGGGGTGCAGATCATAAAAAGAGTGCCTATCATCATGGAGGCAAACCCTTACAACGAGGGCTATTTGGAGGTCAAAAAAGATCAAATGGGGCATCTTCTATGAAAAACAAGCTAGATCTATACAAAGATCTACTTCTTGAGTGGAACAAGACGCACAACCTAAGTGGAGCAAAAGATCACGCCACACTAGATGCCTTTGTAGAAGATGCACTCTACCCTTTGGAGTTTTTACCGCATGTTAGCACTCTTTTAGACATAGGGAGTGGGGCGGGATTTCCAGCTATTCCGCTAGCACTAGCACTAAGTAGTACCGAAGTGACACTTTGTGAACCACTAGTAAAGCGAGCGAGTTTTTTGCAGTTTGTAAAGGCAAAACTCTTGCTTGATAATGTTAGAGTGCTAAAAGATCGAGTAGAAAACATAGTCGCACCACCATTTGATCTCATCACTTCAAGAGCGGTTATGCCAACAAGTATGCTACTTGAACTTAGTAAAAATGTGCGAGATAGCAAAACTCTACTTCTACTATATAAGGGCGAGCGGGTTTATGATGATCTGGACTTTGGCTTGCCATATAGGATCATAAAGACCAAAAATAGGCACTATCTACTTATAGGAGAGAGCGTATGAAGTTTATCATTTTAGGATTGCTACTATCTGGGATCTACTTTTTGTTTTTCAAAAAACCAAAAAGCGTTGCTAAAAAACCAACCACAAATAGCCCAAAAACAAGTGATATGATCGAGTGCAAAGTGTGTAGAACCTTTTGTAGTATCGATGATGCCATACAGAGCGGTAGCAACTACTATTGCAGTAGTGAGTGCCTCAAAAAGTCATAGGAGATCTTATGCTCATATTTGGCTCACCTATCATCAGATCCGAGGCGTTTTATGGCGTAAATAGCAAAGAGGAGATCGCAAAAACTCCGCCAAACTCTACCATATATATGGAGTTTAGCAGATCTACTCTTCTGCTCATAGACTACGCCATCTCAAGCCAGATCACACTTGCACTAAAAGCAAAAAGCTTGCTAGATGTGATCTACTGTGCAAACATAGGATCAACTTATATTATAGTAGAAGAAGATCTTGCCAAAAAAGCACAAGAAGTTGCACAAAACTACCTTTTTGATGCTAAAATAGTAGTAGAAATTTGTAGCGAGTCGCAAATAGAAGAGTTTGCCCTACAAGGCATAGATGGAGTGATTTTTGATGATGCAATTATTAGATCTTAAAATTAGTTTATTTTGTTAAATAAACTTTTAATATTAGCTAATGTACAATAATGCGATGAGCGATTTTTTCACATATAGTAGGGGGGGGGGGTCGAATGTACAACATTAACAAGAACATTTTACGCCTCATTCCCGTGCTATTTGCTCTCATTTTCATAGCAAAGATCACATACTCATTTCTTGAGACAAAAGATAGACAATACAGCTTTGCACAAAAAGAAGCAGAGGTATTAAATAGCTACATCGTAGAGAACCGTAACTATTATAGAACGCTCTTTGTCGAGGGGCTACTGAGTTTAGATGAGAAAACCCTCTCGGCTCTACCTGCATTTAGTGCTAGACCTATATCTGAGATGTTCTCTAGCAAAAACCCACTAAACATAAGCGTACAAACAGTCTCGGACAACCCAAGATCACACACAAACCAAGCCGATAGTTATGAGCTTGAAGCCATAGAGTATTTTAGGCAAAATCCAAAGCAAAGCGAGTACTTTAGCGATAAAAATAGCGACTTTTACCAATACGCGAGCGTGCTTCGCATCGAACAAGAGTGCCTAAAGTGCCATGGCAAAAAGGAGGACGCCCCGCTTTTTATCCAAAATGCGTATGACAAAGCTTATGACTACAACCTAGATGATGTAAGAGGTGTTGTGAGCATCAAGATCCCAAAAGCAAACCTCAAGCGGTACTTCTATACCACTTTTACAAAGAGTATATTTTTTGATCTACTTATTCTTAGTGTACTTTTTGCAGGCGTGGCGTATGTGCTAAAACACTCCAAAAACCTCAACGAAAAACTCAAAAAGAGCATAGAGAAAAAGACAAGCGATCTCAAGCACGCCTTTATGCACGACAACCTAACAGCTCTACCAAACAGGCTCCAGCTCATAGAAGATCTAAAAGTCTCCCAAAATGAGCCATCAAGACATCTAGCACTGCTAAATATCGACTCATTTAAAAACATCAACGATATCTATGGCTACGACATAGGCGATCGCGTCATCATAGAGGTGGCTCAAAGACTCAAGGAGTTTTGTAACGAAAAGGGCTTTTTATACAAGCTTCCAAGCGATGAGTTTGCAATCTTTACAAAAGAGAGTATCACTCAAGAGCAGTTTGTAGAGCTAACCCAAACCCTGTTAGCACACCTACAAGAGGAGGTTTACTCCATAGACGATGAGAGGCTTTTCATATCGTTTGGGTGTGGGATAGTATCTAACCAGTCACAACTACTCATAAAAGCCTCCACAGCACTAAAGCTCGCAAAAAGCTCATCAAAATCCATCGTAGTTTACGACACTTCGCTAGACTCAAAAGAGCAAAGTAGCAAAAACCTAGACACACTTATGATCCTAAAAGATGCCATAGCAAACGACCGCATCTACCCATACTACCAAGCGATCTACAACACCAAAACCAAACGCGTAGAGAAGTATGAAGCTCTTGTTAGGCTTGAGACAGCTGATGGCAAAATCCTAACGCCATTTCTATTTTTAGATATTGCGATCAAAGCCAAGCTCTACCCAGAGATCACTAAAACCGTCATTGACAAGAGCTTTGAGTACTTTAGAGATAAGGAGTTTGCATTCTCCATAAACCTCTCCATACAAGATATACAAAACAGCGAAATAGTAAACTTCATACAAGATAGACTAAGTAACTATGACGCTTCGAGGGTCACTTTTGAGCTACTAGAGAGTGAAAAGGTGGATAACTATGTGGAGGTCAAGGAGTTTATAAGGAGCATCAAGCGTTTTGGGTGCAAGATCGCCATAGATGACTTTGGCAGTGGCTACTCTAACTTTTCGCACATACTTGAGCTGAAGGTGGACTACCTCAAGATCGATGCTTCGCTAGTGAAGTTTGTCACAACCGACAACAGCTCAAGAGTGATAGTCAAAACCATCATAAACTTCGCCACAAGCTTAGGGCTAAAAACCATCGCCGAATTTGTCGAGGATCAGGACTCACTAGAGATGCTAGAAAAAATGGGCGTAGACTATGTACAGGGCTACTATATAGGCAAACCGCAGAGGGATATATGATGCGGATAACGGATAACGGAGATCGCCACGGCAACAAGTTGCCTCGCGATGACTGCACCCCGTCATTGCGAGCGAAGCGAAGCAATCTACTGTTTCATACGCCAGCGGAAGCAATTCCGCTTTGGCTACACTAACGCTGAGTTTTCCTCAGCGGAAGGCTCCCGCGACCTTGTCGCTCTGACACCTATGGTGTCGTCATTCTTGCACTTGATGCGGGGATCTACTCCGTTTTCCGTTGTCAGCTATCCGTTCTCGGTTTGTGAGCGTATCGATTTTTAGGATCTAAGATTTTTGAGTGATTTGCGTATAAAAAACCAAACTGTTTGAGCGAAGCGAGTTTTTGGTTTTTAGCAAAGAGCGAAAAAATCTCCTCAAAATCGTTCAAGCTCACGAGCTTTTTTGGTTACTTTTTTGTCGATACAAAAAAGTGACAAGAGGTTGATTGAGAAGACAGAGATCGTCACGGCAACAAGTTGCCTCGCGATGACTACAACTCGTTATTGCGAGCATAGCGAAGCAATCTAGCCCTAAACCACAACCCTCTTTAGATGCGGTTTAAGTGCAGTTAGTATCTCATAGCTTATGCTCTTAGCATTTTTTGCAACCTTTGAGGCGTCATCAAACACGCAGATCTCCTCATCATCTGTCTCAAATGAGCTATTATCCATCGAGATGCGACCAACTAGCTTTGCCCCACAAGCAGATCTAAACTCACTCTTTGCGTTTGATCTAAAAAAGCCATCGGCGTAGCCAAAGTCGTAGTTTGAGACCACTTCACCCTTGTTGCTACTTACTTCACCCTCTCCGCCATAACCTACTCTAGATCCACTAAGCAGATGTCGTGATGAGTTTTTGCTAGCCCAAAGTGAGAGCACAGGTTTTAGTCCACTAACCTTTAGAGCCTCTGGCATCTCTAAGCAACCATACGCGGCGATACCAACTCTAGCTAGATCACCATTAAAATCGCTATGCCTAAAAAGAGCCGCCGAGTTTGAGCTATGAAAACGAAGCTTAGATCTGCTTAGGCGTCTAGCTTTTTCTACCGCGAGGCTAAAGTTTTTCTCTTGCCAAAACCACTCGCTACTTAGCTCATCAGCACATCTGTGGTGCGTAAAAACTCCCACAAGATCTAGATCTGCATCATCTATAAGCTCAAAAGCTTTTTCGATCTCGCTAGCACTCACACCATTTCTGTGCATACCACTATCGACTTTTAGCTCTACACTCACTCCTCGTGGCATCTTGGCAATGCACTCAAGATCATTTATGGTATAGACAAAGTTCGCCTCTGCACGCTTTGGTAGATCTGCAAGGATCAAGATGCGTCTAAAGAGCTTAGAGATCGCTCTTGCCTCCTCCTCGCTTCGCACGACCGCCTCAGCTATCCCATACTCGCTTGCCATTTGAGCTACCTCTAAAAGCCCGTGTCCATAGGCGTTATCTTTGAGAACAAGTGCGATTTTATCTACTGCTTTGGTTTGTTTTGCGATAATGTCGAGGTTGTTAAAAAAGTTGGATTTGTTAAGTTTTATATATGCCATAAAAGGAATTATACCAGATGAAACGACTCATTGCTGAGTTTGAGCCTCAGAGTTTTACGCAAGTTATTTTCCCGCACGCAAATAGCGACTGGCGGGAGTACCTAGAGGAGGCGGAAGATAATTTTGTTCGCATCATAAACGAGATAATCAAACACCAAAAGTGTCTTGTGGTGTGTGCCAACAAGGAGTATGTCAAGTCCTTGTTTGAGCCTAACAAAAACCTGCACTTCGTAGAGTATGAGACCAATGACACATGGGCAAGAGATAGCAGTGCTATCTGTGTGCAAAATGGTGATGATATTAAACTGCTTGATTTTATTTTTACAGGTTGGGGCGGGAAATTTGAATCTTGCAAGGATAATGCGATGAGCAGATCTATCAAGCATTGCTACTCAAAAGATCTCAAAAGCATAGACTTCATACTTGAGGGTGGTGGGATCGAGAGCGATGGAGCTGGCAGGATACTCACCACCTCGCACTGCATGCTAAACCAAAACCGCAACCACGCACTAAGTAAAGATGAGATCACCGCAAGGCTAAAGGAGTACTTCGCAGCAGAAGAGATCCTCTATATAGATCATGGCTACTTAGCGGGTGATGATACCGACTCACACATCGACACGCTCGCTCGCTTCATAAGCCCCGACACCATCGCCTATGTAAAGTGCACAGATGAAAACGATGAGCATTTTAAAGAGCTCTCTCTTATGGAAGCGGAGCTTAAGGGAATCGCAAAAGAGTTTGGCTACCGCCTCGTAGCACTTCCTATGAGTGAAGCTATATATTTTGAGGGTGAGAGACTACCTGCGACATACGCCAACTTTTTGTTTGTAAATGGTGCACTTTTGGTGCCAACTTATGGCGTCAAAGAAGATGCCCTAGCACTTGAGATCTTACGCACTGCCCTACCCCACCTTGAGGTTGTGGGCATCGACTGCCTCACTCTTATAAAACAGCATGGCTCACTGCACTGCGTTACTATGAACTTTGCAAAGGGTGTAGATCTACTCTAAGATCTACACCTTAAGTATAAAACTTACCAATCAACAAAAAAACACTATTATTAACTTTTTCTATATTTTAACCTTTTCTTAAACTTCATAGCTATATAATCTTTTTTAGCTTAACTTTTATGTACTATAAATAACAAAATCCAACACTATGGTACTAAGTACGCACTTAATATTATCCGATATGGAAAAAAGAGGTTAAAATGCAAAAAATATCGATAAAGATGCAGAGCTTTATATTGGTAGCTACTGCACTTATAGTCCTAGCGGTGGCTAGTATATATATAGCTTCATCTAAGAGCAAAGAGGCTCTACTTAGTGCAAACCAAAACTTTATGACTAGCACTAGAGATAGCAAGAAAAACCAGATCATAGAGTTTTTTGAGGCTCAAAAACAGAATATACAAATAGTCGCAAGATCTGATAACATCAAAAGAGCCACCAAAGAGCTACTAAAGATCTACGATGAGCTAGCTCTAGATCTTGATGAGCCCTACCCAATCAAAGATCAACGCATAAGAGAAACTACCGCTCTTTGTGAGGACTTTTTTCAAAGTTATGCAAAGACTTATGGCTACAAAGACTTTATGATCATATCTACAAAACATTCACACATACTATATACAACAGCAAAAAATAGCGACTATGGTGCCAATCTACTCTCAAGTGATCTAAAAGATACAAATCTTGCAAAAGCGTTTCAAAAAGCACTGGCTACAAACCAAGCTGCTTTTGCAGATATGGCACCCTATGCCCCAAGTAACAACGCCCCTGTAATGTTTCTAGCCCACCCTATCACCATAGATGGGGAGACAAAAGCAGTAGTAGTTTTTGAGATCTCATATGATGCAATCAACAAAGTTATGACAAAAAGAGAGGGGTATGGCGACACTCAAGAGGATTATCTCGTTGGATCTGATCGTCACACCAGAAGCGACACCACGCTATATGAGGAGCACAAAGTCAAAAACTCCTTTGCAGACCCATCTAAAGGGCGTGTGATGCACGAAGCAGCAACACGAGCACTAAACAAAGAGGAGGGGTTTTTCACCACCGCTGGCTTTGGCGGTGAGATGATCATATTTGCCTACTCACACCTTGAGATAGATGATGAGATCTCATGGGGTTTCATCTCAAGAGTTACAGAGCATGAAGTAACGCAAAAAGCAAATGAGCTACGAAATATGATAGCCATCTCATCGCTTATCATACTCATAACGGTGCTAGCTATCGCCACTTATATCATACAAATAGGCGTAGCAAGACCCATAGAGCAGTTTAAGGAGTGTATGCAAAATATCAGCTCAAGTAGAGATCTAACCACAAAAGCTGATGAAAATGCACCCAAAGAGCTATCTCTTATGGCACAAAACTTCAACGATCTGCTAAGCTCGCTACGAGAGCTTATAGGCGAGTCGAAAGTCTCATCGAGTGAAAACGCCTCCATATCGCATCAACTCTCCACCACTTCGCTAAGTGTGGGGCAAAATGTAGAGCGGAGTGTCGATGCAGTAACAAGTGCTACTATGCAGGCAAAAGAGGCGACTAGTAAAATAGCCGTGGCGGTAAAAGAGGTAAACATAAGTAAAGCAGAGATAGAGCAAACAAATGAAAACCTCACAAAAGCTAGAGATCTAGTAGCAGATCTAGCTCAAAAAGTTCAAAACTCTGCCGAGCTTGAGACCAGTCTCGCACAGAAGATGGATCAGTTGAGCCTAGAGGCAAATAGTGTCAAAAGCATACTAGACATCATCGCTGATATCGCAAACCAAACCAACCTACTCGCCCTTAACGCCGCCATCGAAGCAGCTCGTGCGGGTGAGCATGGTAGAGGGTTTGCAGTAGTTGCTGATGAGGTGAGAAAGCTTGCGGAGCGGACACAACACAGCTTAGGTGAGATCAACTCCACCATCAGCATCATAGTACAAGCCATCGGTGATGCGAGTACGCAGATGACACTAAACTCCAAAGATATCCAAAACCTCTCGCAAAGTGCCCTCTATGTGCAAAATGAGATAGATGAGAGTGTAAATATCGTCTATAAAGCTGTTGGATCTACACAAAAAAGTGTGCAAAACTTTGAGCAAACTAGCCAAGATATAGAGCATATCGCAAACCAGATAGAGCAGATCAGATCTATATCTTCGCAAAACTCACGAAGCGTCGAAGAGATCGCAGCTGCTGCTGATCATCTAAATGCCATGACTAGTTCACTTCATACAAAACTAGAGATCTTTAAGACCTGATGAGTATGGTTTAAGGGCTTTTTATAAGCAATATGGTACAATTTTGCTACCTGAGTAGTTCGATACACCGCATAATGAGGGTTCTACATTTCATTATAGCGAACTAGTAGTCTTTTTGTGTGTGGCACTGTTGCTTGAGGCTCTTACGAGTTTAGACTCTGCTACCGTTATAAAAGCTCGCTTCGCCCAAATACGGCTTTTAGAACCAAGCCAATCGCGAGACGGCTACTCGGGGCTTAAATCTAGTACATAGAGCCTATATATGACCATCTTTAGGGTTGCCACATATAGACTTTTCACATTAGGAACCATATGAAGATACTTATAGTAGGAAGCGGGGCTAGGGAGTACTCCATCGCACTAGCTCTACAAAATGAAGACGAAGATCACAAGCTCTACTTCGCCCCTGGTAATGGTGCAACGCACGCACTGGGTGTAAATGTTGATATAGCCGACTATACAGATCTAGCTTTATTTGCAAGAGATGAGGGGGTAGATCTAACTATCGTAGGCCCTGAACAACCGCTAGTTGATGGTATAGTAGATATTTTTAGAAGCAAAGGTTTAGCGATCTTTGGCCCTACAAAAGCAGCGGCTCGCCTTGAGGGATCTAAGGTATTTATGAAGAACTTTTTAGCAAAGTATGAGATCCCAACTGCTCGCTATATCGAGACAGACTCCATCGAAGATGCGTTTAGGTTTTGTGAAAAACTAAGCACACCTATCGTGGTAAAAGCTGATGGGCTTTGCGGTGGCAAGGGTGTTATCATCGCTACTACTCATGATGAAGCTAAAAAAGCCATCGGCGATATGCTAAGTGGCAAAAGCTTTGGTGAAGCAGGCAAAAGGGTGATCGTAGAGGAGTTTTTAGATGGCTATGAGCTATCTATGTTTGCAATCTGTGATGGAGAGGATTTTATCCTACTTCCTGCAGCACAAGATCACAAACGCCTACTTGATGGCGATGAGGGTCCAAACACAGGCGGTATGGGAGCTTATGCACCTACACCACTAGTAGATGATGAGCTATATGCGAAGGTAAAGAGTCGCATTATCCGCCCTACTCTTGATGGTATGAAGAGTGAGCTATCGCCATTTGAGGGAGTACTTTTTATAGGGATCATGGTGGTAAATGGTGAGCCTTATACACTAGAGTTTAATGTTCGATTTGGCGATCCAGAGTGTGAGATCCTTATGCCACTTCTTAGATCAAGTATAAGCGAGATGCTATTTAAAGCCTCTACCCACCGTCTAGGCGAGATCAGAGTTGAGCTAAGCAACCGCTTTGTTGTGGGCGTGGTGATGGCTAGCCAAAACTACCCATACTCAAGCTCCACTCCCGCTGAGATCATCATCGATGAGACGCACCACGAAGATGTTGCTAACAACTCCCACATAAGCTTTGCGGGTGTTAGCTTAGAAGATGGGATCTTGTATGCAACGGGCGGACGCGTACTTGTTTGCGTAGGTCTTGGAGATAGCATCAAAGAGGCTAGAGATAGAGCCTATATGAGGTGCGGTCAGGTGCATTTTGCAGGCAAAAAACTCCGTATGGATATAGCGTATCAAGCACTTAAATGAGAGCGCAAGAGATTCAAGATAACCTAGATCGCGAAGAGTTGCGTCTTGCTAGTATCAAAAAGCGAGCCATCGCAGCTTTTATAGATGAGCTACTCCTCTCACTGCTACTGCTATTTACCTTTAGTAGTATCTTTGGTACTGCTACTACACTTGAGGATAGTATCGCTCTTACTAACAAGTTTATCCTTGAGTTTATCGCCATAAAGTTCATATATCAAGCATTTTTTATCATGCAATATGGTGCGACAGTTGGCAAGATCATAATGAAGATCGAAGTGATCGAAGCTCACAGCTTCCAAAAACCAAATGTACTAGTTGCACTAAATCGCTCTGCCATTCGCATAGTAAGCGAGTCAGCTTTTTACCTTGGCTATGTTTGGGCATTTAACGATCCACTAAAGCAAACATGGCATGACAAAAGTGCCAAAACAGTGGTGATCGATGCTTAGATCTCTACTCTTTTTGGCACTATTTGTTATTTCGCTATCTGCACAGAAGCTAGAGATCTACTCCACAAAAACCGATACACAAGATGGCAAAGTAGTAGCAAGTGATGGCGTAGTGGTAGTCTATAAAGATATGATACTCTACGCAAAAGAGGCGATCTACCACAAAGATAGCGGGGATCTTGAGCTTTTTGATGAGATCAGAGTTGTAGAAGAGACCAAAAGCAAATTTCTCGGCGAGTACGCAAAGCTAAATCTCAAAAGCAAAGATAAGCTTTTTAGACCATTTTTTATGCTAGATGAGAAGAGTAGAGTTTGGCTAAGCTCCAGCGAGGCAAGCACCAAAGAGGAGAAGATCGATGTCATTACAGGTGTAACAAGCGGGTGTAACGCTAGTGATCCTATATGGAAGATCGAGTTTAGCTCATCAGACTACAACACAGACTCAAAGTGGCTAAACCTCTACAACGCTCGCATCTACATCTATGATATACCTGTTTTTTATACCCCGTACTTTGGCTATCCGCTAGATACCACAAGACGAAGCGGACTACTCCCGCCGATGCTTGGCTTCTCGCAAAAAGAGGGTTTTTACTACGAACAACCCATCTACATAGCTGAGCAGAGTTGGTGGGATCTTGAGCTTCGCCCGCAGATCCGCACCGCTAGAGGCGAGGGGCTATACTCTACTTTTCGCTTTTTGGATAGCCCATCATCACAAGGTAGGCTAGATCTAGGCTACTTTAAAGAGCAAGATAAGTACTATAAAAAAGAGCAACTAGCTAACAAAAACCACTACGGCTTTAACTTCGCATATAGGAACACCGATGTGCTAAATAGTTGGCTTGATCTCTCTCTTAGCGGGCAGTCTGGACTATATATAGATATGTTAGATATGAACGATGTGGACTATCTAAACCTCTCTCGCAACGATGTAACCAAAAATGAGACATCACAGCAACTCATCTCAAGAGCGAACCTTTTTTACAACACCGATGAGCACTATTTTGGAGCGTACGCAAAGTACTACAAAGATTTGCGGATCAAAAATAACAAAAAGACACTTCAAAACCTGCCATCACTGCACTATCACAACTACCTTAACACTCTACTAGATGAGCATCTGCTATACACTTTTGACATTCAAAGCAACAACCTCTTTAGAAGCGAGGGCAAAACCGCCACTCAAACAGATATAAACATACCTATATCTTTGCAAACATCGGTTTTTGATGAGTATGCTACACTAAAATACTCAGCAGATCTATATGCACAACACACATCTTTTAGATCTAAAGATGAAAACCCTATCGTCGATAACAAGCTAAGAGATGGCGTCTATGCTAGAAACTCACATATGCTAAACGCATCATCACAGCTTGCAAGGGCGTTTGAGAGCTTTACTCATACGCTAGACTTTGGAGCACAGTATGAGCTAGCAGGCGGGGAGCTTGAGAGCGGGTACTATGAAAAAGAGAAAGATTTCTGCTCTGAGCCTAAAAACTCCAACTCTCCCATCTGCGAATTTTACAACATCACAAAAGTTGAAAAACGGCTTCAGCTCTACTTTTCGCAATACTTTTTTGATCTACAAGGTTCACAAATCGTCTATCATAGGCTTGCTCAAAGCGTCACCTACGAAGGGCCAAATGAGGGCAAGGGCGAGCTAGAAAATGAGCTAGATATCGCCATAAGCACCTACCTAAGCTTCTATAACAATATGTTCTACTCACACAAAAAAAGATCACTCTCTAAAAACTACAATCGCATAACATATAGAGATGAGACTTATGTTCTAGGGATCTCCCACAACTACCGAAGATCTCTAGCTAGCAGAGAGAAGATCAACTACCTAACAGCATCATTTGGGTACAGATACAACCCACAATACAGCTTTCATCTCAATTATAGTTACGACCTTGAGAGAAGCCTAAAAAAAAGCATAGAAGTAGGGTTTCTTTATAGTAGAGACTGCTTTGATTTTGGGCTAACTTATGTAGAAAACAACCGCCCAATACTCAATAGAAGTGGCTATTCGGGCAGTATTTATGACAAGATCATATATGTTTTTGTTAGGCTTAAGCCATTTATGTCACAAAACTCTAACTCGTCGGGATTCTCATATAGACTCCCAGGGGATAGTTAAACGCAGTTAAAAAACAGGAGAGAGAATGAAATATGATTTAGAACTAGATATTGGCGGAGTAAAAGAGGAGTACTCATTTACACGCGTAGCAAAACAGACTAGCGGTGCAGCGTGGCTTAAGTGTGGCGATAGCGTACTGCTTGCCACTGTGGTTGCTGATGAGGGTACTATGGTAGAAGATGACTTTTTGCCACTTACTGTACAGTATATAGAAAAGAGCTACGCTGCGGGCAAGATCCCAGGAGGGTTTTTCAAGCGAGAGACCAAACCAAGCGACTTTGAGACGCTTACATCTCGCATAGTAGATCGCTCTCTTAGACCACTATTTCCTAAAGGTTATGCCTACCCAACGCAGATAACTGTGATGGTTTTTAGTGCTGATGAGAGTGCAGATCTGCAAGTTTTGGCACTAAAAGCAGCGAGTGCAGCTCTATATGTGAGCGATCTTGACATCAACCAAAGCGTGACACCACTAAGAGTCACAAAGGGCGAAGATGGACTCTGTTACCACTCAAACCACACCCATCTTGCAAACTCTAAACTAGATCTATACCTTAGTGCATCTAAAGAGGATCTGCTGATGATCGAGATGCGAAGTATCGCAAGCGAGGAGATCGATAGCGAGCTTATGCTAAGCTTAGATCCTGTTGCACCCATCATCACAAAGCACTCTAGCAACCTTCTAAGCGAAGATGAACTACTTAGCATACTTGATGAAGCAAGCAGGGAGCTATTTGCGATCAACCGCACTTATGAAGAGGCGTTTGAGTCATTTAAAAAGCCCATAAAACCGCTAAAACTTAGCACTCACACCACCTCAAGCGATCTGCTAGATCTCATCAGATCTAACTATCTTGATAGCGTCAAATCAGCTATAAACCAGATGGCAAAAACTGAGAGATCACTAGCTTTGCAAGAGCTTAGATCTACCATAATCGCCTCAAATAGCTCGCTAGATAGCAGTGATGTCGCAAGAGCACTAGATGAGGTAAAACGAGAAGTTGTGCGAGAGCAGATCCTAAGTGATCGCCTAAGAGCCGATGGCAGAGGACTTAAAGAGGTTAGACCCATAACTATCTGCACAAATGTCCTGCCAAAAGCTCACGCTTCAGCACTATTTACCCGCGGACAGACGCAAGCTCTAGTGGTGCTAACTCTAGGCAACAGCAAAGATGCCCAAATGTATGAGAACCTCACAGATGAGGGGAGCCAAAATGAGAGCTTTATGTTTCACTACAACTTTCCACCATTTAGCGTAGGCGAAGCAGCTCCCATCACAGGTGTCAAACGCCGTGAACTAGGGCATGGTAACCTCGCTAAGAGAGCCTTAGAGAGCATAATTGGCAAAGGCGAGAACACTATAAGGCTAGTTAGTGAGATCTTAGAGTCCAACGGCTCATCATCTATGGCGAGTGTTTGCGGGGGCTATATGGCACTTCGCTCAGCTGATATCGCCACAAGTGATACCATCGCGGGCGTGGCGATGGGGCTTGTAAGCGAGGGGGATCGCTACGCCATACTAAGCGACATCATGGGACTTGAGGATCACGATGGCGATATGGACTTCAAAGTCGCAGGCAGCAAAGATGGTATAAGTGCGATGCAGATGGATATAAAATTAGGCGGAGTGCGTCTTGAGATCCTAAAAGAGGCTCTTATGCAAGCTAAAAGTGCTAGAAGCCACATCATAGATATCATGCTTGAAGCTGAAGCGGAGATAGTGCTAAATGATGGCGTGCTTCCAACGAGTGAGTTTTTTCATATAGATCCAAGCTTCATAGGTGATATCATCGGGCAAGCGGGCAAGACAATCAGAGAGATTATAGAGCGTTTTGAAGTACTCATCGACATAGACAAAAAAGATGGCAAAGTGAAAGTAACAGGCAAGTCAAAAGAGAAGATAAGAGCCGCAAGCGAGCATATAAAAAGCATCGCAAACACCCCAAAAGTGCCTAAAATCGACTACCGCGTAGGGGATCGTTACAGTGGAGTAGTGAAAAAAATCGTCGAGTTTGGAGCATTTATAGAGCTTCCAGATGGTACAGATGGGCTTATACACATCTCAAAACTATCAAACGAGAGAGTGCAAAAAGTGAGTGACATACTAAGCGAGGGCGAGAGCGTAACTGTTGAGATCTTGGAGTTTAAAGGCAACAAGATCTCTTTAGCTTTAGTGTAGTTTAATGAAATAAAGAGTAGAATTGCACGACAAATTTTAGTAGGGATACGCAAGCCGAACGGATTTGATCATATATCGGAGAAACTTATGAAAAAAGTTCTATTTTTACTAGTTGCTATGGCAACTGCACTTCTTGCTAACGATGGAAGCGTAGCAAATGAAACTCTCAAAGCGTACTCAATGATCGCTGCTGGTGTTGGTCTAGGTCTAGCTGCACTTGGCGGAGCTATCGGTATGGGTCACACTGCTGCTGCAACTATCGCAGGAACTGCAAGAAACCCAGGTCTTGGTGCTAAACTAATGACTACGATGTTTATCGCTCTAGCGATGATCGAAGCACAAGTTATCTACGCACTTGTTATTGCTCTTATAGCACTATACGCTAACCCTTACCTAGGTTAATCTAACCTCTTTTTCGCTTCCCCTATGGGAGGCGAGTTTTTCTTTTCTTTTGCGATCGTGGTGGAATTGGTAGACACGCTATCTTGAGGGGGTAGTGCCACAAGGTGTGAGGGTTCAAATCCCTCCGATCGCACCATCAAAGTTTAACATTTCCATTAGCTAAACCCGCTATAATTCTACAAAAAAGCAACAACTATGATAAAAAGATACCCAACTAAACAGATCTTCGTAGGTGGCGTAGCTATCGGTGGTGATGCACCCATAAGCGTACAGTCGATGACCTACACCAAAACCCGTGATGTCGAGGCGACACTTGAGCAGATCAAAAGACTCCATTTTGCAGGGTGCGACATCGTGCGTGTCGCGGTTCCTGACATGGAAGATGCCCTAGCACTAAAAGAGATTAAAGCAAATAGTTCACTCCCCATAGTAGCGGATATTCACTTCAACCACCGCCTAGCACTCATCGCTAGCGAAGTGGTGGACTGCATACGCATAAACCCTGGCAATATCGGCTCAAAAACAAGAGTAAAAGAGGTGGTAAAAGCGTGTAAAGAGCGAGGCATACCTATCCGTATAGGTGTAAACGCGGGAAGCCTAGAGCGAGTCTTTAACGATCGCTACGGACAGAGTGCAGAGGGCATGGTCGCAAGTGCTGAGTACAACATAAAGTACCTCGAAGATCTAGGCTTTAACGACATAAAAGTCTCGCTAAAAGCGAGTGATGTAGAGCGAACCGTTGAGGCGTATAGATCTCTAAGAAGCAAAAACAACTACCCATTTCACCTCGGCGTAACCGAAGCGGGCACGCTATTTCACGCAAGTATAAAAAGCTCTATCGCTCTTGGTACACTTCTGCTTGATGGCATCGGTGACACTATCAGAGTGAGCATCACAGGAGCGTTGGAAGATGAGATCAAAGTGGGTCGAGCCATACTCAAAAATAGCGGTGCTATCAAAGATGGGCTAAACATCATCTCTTGCCCAACATGTGGACGGATCGAAGCAGATCTTGTGAGTGCAGTAGCGACAATTGAGGAGCAAACAAGCCACATAAAAGCTCCACTAAATGTCTCCGTAATGGGGTGCGTGGTAAATGCGATCGGCGAAGCAGCTCACGCTGATGTTGCCATCGCTTATGGCAAAGGCAAAGGGCTTGTGATGGTCAAAGGTGAAGTAGTCGCAAACCTAGATGAAGATAAGCTAGTGGAGCGATTTGTCCTAGAGGTGGAGAAGATGGCAAAAGAGATAGAAAATGGATAGCCTACACAACCTCGCTTTTGAGCGAAGCATACTAAGCTCCATCATCTTCGATCCGAGTCAGTTTGATGATATAAGCTCACAGCTAAAACCAGATGACTTTTACCTAGTTGCACACAAGCAGATCTACTCTGCAATGCTCACTCTTATGGCACTTGACAAGCCTATTGATGAGCAGTTTTTAAAGCAAGAGCTTCAAAAAGATAACAAGTTTGATGAGCAAGCATTTGTAGAGGTGATGATCGCAAACCCCATCTCAAACACAAAAGCCTACATTGAAGCAATCAAAGATCTCTCGCTCAAACGCCACCTGCTAGAGCTTACCACCGAGATCAAAAAGGTAACACTTGAGGACGATCTACCTAGTAGTGAGGTGGTAGACATTGTAGAGAAAAAGCTCTACGACATCACACAAAACTCCCAAACTAGCGACTTCAAAGACTCGCACGAAATGGCGGTAGAAACACTAGAGTATATCAAAGAGATGAAAGCTCGTGGCAACAGCATACTTGTAGGGGTCGATACAGGCTTTAGTGAGCTAAACCGCATGACTACGGGCTTTGGCAAGGGTGATCTCATCATCATTGCTGCTCGCCCCGCGATGGGAAAGACAAGCTTTGTACTAAACACAGTAAATAACCTCATCTTGCAAGGTAAAGGCGTGGCATTTTTTAGCCTTGAGATGCCATCAGAACAGCTGATGCTTCGCCTTCTCTCGATCCAAACATCTATACCGCTTCAAAAATTGCGAGTGGGCGATATGAGTGATGATGAGTGGAGCAGGCTCTATGGTGCAGTAGATCGCGTAAATGGTACTAAACTATTTGTCGATGATAGCGGAAGTATCAACATAAACCAACTACGAAGCAAACTACGAAAACTAAAATCAAAACACCCAGAGATAGAGCTTGCAGTTATCGACTACTTGCAGATCATGCAAGGCATCGGCAACCAAGATCGCCACTTGCAAGTCTCAGACATATCGCGTGGGCTAAAGATGCTAGCTCGTGAGCTAAATATCCCCATAGTAGCACTCTCACAGCTCAACAGATCGCTAGAGAGCAGAAACGACAAACGCCCTATGCTAAGCGATATCAGAGAGTCTGGATCTATTGAGCAAGACGCCGACATCATACTATTTGTTTACCGCGATGATGTCTATCTCTACAAAGAGGAAAAAGAGCGAGAAAAGGCGGCAAAAGCCGATGGCAAAGATTTCACCTCTACCTATGTAGAAAAAGAGGAGGAAGAAGCAGAGATCATCATCGGCAAACAGCGAAATGGTCCAACAGGACACATCAAGCTCATCTTCCAAAAGAAGCTCACCCGCTTTGTGGATCAAGCACGAGGCACGGCACCATTTGAGGTGGTGTATGAAAACATCGACACTCGCTCTGCTAACATAGACTTAGGTGATGATAGCATCTCAATGTCCACTCTTTGATGCTTGAGCGAGTAGATCTTTTTAGTAACAAAAAAGATCTACTCTACTTCATCACCATCTGCCTTGCCATACTCATACACTCGCTATTTTTAGAGTACAAAAAGTATGAACAGCTGGCAAGATTTGACACTTTTAATACAACAGCAGTTGTTCAAAATCAGTACCTAAAAAGCAACCAAAACCGCACCTATACAGTCCTAAAACTAAAAAGTCTTGATGGCTATACACTCTACTCCATAGCCAAAAAAGATCTACAAAACATCAAAAATAAAAAGATAGACATAGAGGTTACAAGCAAGGATTTTACATTTTATAACTTCATCAGCTCCTTTTTTGGCTTCACCAAAATAGAGAAGATCTACGACTCAAGCACCACAAAAGATCTACTAAGCAGATCCATAGAAAACACCCACCGAGATAGCAGAATCGCTCAGATCTATAACGCTCTTTTTTTAGCCCAGAGTGTGGATTATGAAGTACAACAAATCTTTGCAAACCTTGGCATCTCGCACCTCATCGCCATCAGTGGCTTCCATCTTGGCGTACTAAGTGCCATCATACTCTTTAGCCTTCGCCCCATCTACTACTTTTTTCAAGCACGCTACTTTCCATACTCAAACTCAAAACTGCACCTCTTTGTAGTGACATTTTTAGCACTCTTTGCCTACTTGCTATTTTTAGATGCCCCACCCTCACTAGAACGCTCACTTGGTATGTTTGTAGTGGGTTTTATACTCTACGATAGAGGCATCAAAGTGATCTCGATGCAGACACTTTTACTCACCCTTTTGCTACTACTTAGCTTCTTTCCGAGGCTCTTTTTCTCACTTGGGTTCTGGCTCTCTGCTGGTGGGGTTTACTATATATTTCTCTTTATGCACTACTTCAAAGAAAAAGGGTGGCTCTTTTTGCTAGTGGGCATCTCTGGCTATGTTTACTTCGCAATGGTGCCCATCTCAAACTACATCTTTGGCAACTTTTCTCTCTTTCACGCCCTCTCGATCCCGCTATCCATACTCTTTAGCATCTTCTACCCACTTAGCATATTTTTACACATCATAGGTTATGGCGATGTACTAGATCCTATCTTGATCTACCTGCTTGATCTAGGCTCTGCTGGCGGTGTGGCAAGCCTAGGAGCACCCATCTACTACGCCTATTTGCTCTCTTCACTTTTGGCACTCTATAAGCGGTGGTTATTTTACGCTAGCTTCCTCTTTGCTCTTGGCATTTTTGTAGCGAGTGTCTATGAGGTAGTTTAGCTTCATAGCATATACAAATATAACCCACGAAACATAGATCCACAAAAACAAAAAGAGTATGATCGAAAATGATCCATAGATGGTGGTGTAGCTCTTGTTGTAGACTATGTAGTAGATGAAGCTATTTTTGGCAATACTAAAGACTATGGAAGTGAGAAGTGAGCTGATAGCTGAAGCTTTTGGCGTCACTTTTGTGTTTGGAAGTATCTGCAAAAGCAAGAAAAATAGTGCCCATGTTATGAGGTATGGTATAGCTGGGAGTATATCAACCCCTGCAGTGTAGCTACTCTCTGCTGCTATGTTGGCGATATATCCTGTTATGTAAAAACTAGCTCCTAGTGCAAAAGGGGCAAGTGTTATAAGCGTCCAAAATGTGGTGATCGCCTCATAAAAACTCCTACTTTTTGCATCAAATATCTTGTTGGCGATATACTCAAGGTTTTGAAAAAAGAGGATCGATGAGACCATAATCATCACTACACCTATCATACTCATCTTTTGTGAGTTTTGCAAAAACTGATCTATATACTCCATAAGAGTTTGCGAGTTTGCGGGCAAAAGGTTAGAAAATATAAACTCCTGCACCACCTTGTAGTGCTCGCTAAAGCTTGGGAGTGAAGTGAAGATATTTAGAACAATAAGCAGTAGCGGTATGAGGCTAAAGATAGTGTAAAAGCTAAGACTTGACGCATAAAACATCAGATCTTTATCAAAAAATAGCAGTGCAAGCTCTCGCACCCTCTCTTTGATCTCTCTAGGAGACAACACCTCTTAAAGCCCCATTTTACTAGGGTTTAAGATGTTGTTGGGATCAAACGCTTTTTTTATAGATCTAAAAAGCTCCATCTCTGCATCGCTAAATGCCATACTCATATATGGAGCTTTTGCAAGTCCGATGCCATGCTCTCCGCTAAGTGTTCCGCCCATGTCGATAGTTGCTTGAAATACCTCTTCGATCGCTTTATAGCCGATCTCAACTTGAGCTGGATCTTTGCCATCAACCATCACATTTGTGTGAACATTACCATCACCCGTATGCCCAAAACATGGGATCTTGATGTTGTACTTATCTGCAATGGCGTAAAACCTCTCAAGTAGCTCTGGCAATGCAGAGCGTGGAACTGTCACATCTTCGTTAATCTTTTTGCTACCATAGACGCTTAGACTCTGTGAGGCATTTCGTCTAGCAAACCATAGATCACTCGCCTCTTTAGCGTCCTTGGCGATGCGAAACTCTATGCAACCATTTCCCATAAACACCTGCTTGATCTGATCTAGTTGGAAGTCAAGATCAGCTTCTAAGTTGCCATCGACATCAGTAACAAGGATTGCCCCTGCGTCCACTGGCAAACCCTTAGCATAAACCTGCTCCACAGCTCTTATGGTGAGGTTATCCAAAAACTCCATCGCCACAGGTGTTACACCGCTTGCCATGGTTTTATAAACCGCACTCATCGCCTCACTCACACTTGCAAAGATCCCCATCGCAGTTTTACTCATCTTTGGCTTTGGTATCAGCTTTAGCGTGATCTCGCTTAAAACTGCTAAAGTCCCCTCACTTGCGACTAAGATCCCACTTATGTTGTACCCTGCGACATCTTTTATAGTTCGCTTGCCTGCCCTTATAACTTCGCCATTTGGAAGCACTGCTCTTGTTGCCATAACATAATCTTTTGTTATACCATACTTTGCAGCTCGCATACCGCCTGCGTTTTCGCTGACATTGCCACCGATGCTTGAGTACTCTTGACTAGCTGGATCTGGCGGGTAAAATAGCCCAACCTCCTCCACAGCTTTTTGCAGATCTTTGTTGATCACCCCGGGTTGAACTACGGCGACCATATTTTTCATATCGATCTCTAAGATCTTGTTCATATGCTTCTCAAACGCAAGCACCACCCCGCCACTACTTGGCAATGCCCCACCCGTGAAGCCACTCCCCGCACCGCGAGGCACTATAATGATCCCTTTTTCGTTACAGTACTTTAGTATCTGGCTAATGTCATCTTCGCTTCTAGGAAAGATCACCGCATCTGGCTCAAACCGCTCTCTTGTCGCATCATATGAGTAGGCTAAAAGGTGTGCCTTATCATCATAGATGTTATCCTCACCCACTACACTCTTAAAAAAAGATAAATCGTCTTTTGCTAGCATCTCGCTCCCCTTTAAAGTCAAAGTCATTGACAAGTTTTTTTACATTTATGTTTTGGCTAACTTTTACTATGTCAAAAAGTTTTATGTTTTTGTAGTTTGCATCTATGATCATCTTGTAGTAGTGTGGCTCATACTCGCTTAGCCTGCCACTCCCCTCACCAAACCACGATGAGTTGATGCTCTCAAGCCTTGAGTAAAAAGGTAGCTGAGTCTGGCTCTGCTCTAGCGGAGCATCGCTGATGGCGAGGATCTTAAAACTAAGTGCATCAAGCGTAAAGACTCTACCCTCAAGATAGATAAACACCACGCCCGCTAACGCCTTGTGGCTAAGCTCGCTAAAATCGTCTCTTGTGGGTGTTGCGTGGGCGTTTTTAGATAGAAGTGTTGCAAATATATCTGGGTGAACCCACTCAACTCTAGTGGAGTTTGATATGCGATAATGGATCTCCTCATTTGGAGCAATAAGCAGTGCTTTATCGTACCCATAGGCAAAAACCGCCTCATCTCCCACCTTTGCAACTTGCTCAAATGTTGGCAGTGAGTCACTAGAGAGTATCTCAAAGCTAGAGAGCTTTATGGTGGTCTCTTTTAGATCTTTATCTACCTCCACAACCTCGCTAGATGCGACGATGATGGAGTTTTCGCCACCTAGATGATGCACTACATAACCACTCATACCCACTTGCAGATCATCACTCTTTATAGTCGCGATGCTAGAGTTTTTCTCAAGCTTTTCTATGGGATATCTTAGCGTATAGGCACTACACGCTATGCCAAACGCTATTATTAGTAGCAAACTTCTCATATCTCTTCTTTATATAATTTACCTGCGATTATAGCAAACAAACTTAGCTCTAAGGCAAATTTTGTTAAAATTTTGCACATATTAACGATTTGGCTTTTACATAATGAAACTACTTTTTACTATCCTTATAACACTTACAACTACGCTCCTTGCGTCTGAAGTCCAAAACTATAAATGGGGCTCAGGTGACACATACTTGACCTTTTTAGAGAACTACTCGCTACCTACAAAAGAGCTATACTATGACCTAGACAAAGAGGATAAAATCGCCACAGAAGATATCATGCGAGGGGTAAACTACCAACTTTTAGTAGATGACACCTCAAAGGTACTACAAGCTCTAATCCCTCTAAATGATGAGCTTCAGATCCACATATATAGTAAAGATGATGACTACTTTTTCCAAACCATACCCATCATTAGTGAGACAAAAGTGGACTCATTTACCATCAAACTAGCCAACTCCCCCTACCAAGATATAGTAGATCAAACAGGCTCACTCAAGCTTGCTAGCATCTTTGTCGCTGCGTTTGAAAACACCATAAACTTTAGGCGAGAGATCAAAAAGGGTGACACTTTGGCAATGGTTTATGAGCAAAAGTACCGCTTAGGCAGGGAGTTTTCTATGCCTACACTCTATGTTGCGATGGTTGAGACAAACGGCAAGCCAAACTACATCTACCAAAACGAAGATGGGATCTACTACAACGAAAGAGGCGAGATCGCCAAAAACTTTCTGCTCTCTACTCCCATACAAAACGCCCGCATCTCCTCTTACTTCAACAAAGGTCGCTTCCACCCTATACTAAAGAAGTATAGAGCACATCAAGGGGTGGACTACGCCGCACCAACAGGCACACCCATCAAAGCTTCAGGCGATGGAAGAGTCACTTTTGTGGGCTTTAGCAAAGGGTATGGCAACACCATCAAAGTGAAACACGCTAGCAACTACCTCACGCTTTATGCTCATATGAAGTCATTTAAAAAGGGGCTAAGAAGCGGATCTTATGTCAAAAAAGGTGATGTGATCGGCTATGTAGGAAGCACAGGGCTAGCAACAGGCCCGCATCTGCACTTTGGGCTATATAGTGGCGGTACTGCCATAGATCCACTAAAAGTAGTCGAAGTAGCAAAAAAAGAGATGAGCAAAAAGGAGAAAGAGGCGTTTAACAAGATCAAAAATCTCTACAACGGCTATATCCAAAGCACGCTTACAAATGAGGCACTATTTATAGACACCGCCTCTATGGAGAGGGAGTGCTACTTTAGTTTTTTAGATACGCCTAAAACTTAAGCGTTACATTTGTGTAGAAGTATCTACCCGCTTCATTTAAAAGCATCGTCGCTCCGCTAGAGCTTAGCAGTATAATATCTACATATGAGTTGCTTCTAGCGTAGGTTTTGTTGGTGATATTATCCACACCGAGGGTTAGATCTAAGTTTTTACTAACTGCATGCTTGATCTTAGCGTTATAGACACTCCACCCAGCGAGCTTTTGCTCACCGCTATTTGCATCAATACTACCCCATCTATCTGAAGCTTCTACTTCAAAAGAGGCTACACTTTGTGGCATATACTCGTAGTTTAGCGTTGCTCTTGCTCTAAGTGGTGCCATATCGGCTATATGCTTACTCTCATCACTCGCATATGATCTCTTTGTGCCTCGTTTATATGATGCCATCGCATCTATCCACACATCATCATTTGCATAGTAGATCCCGCTTAGCTCAAAGCCATAAACTCTAGCGTCAATGTTCTCAAACCCATATCTTGCACCATCTTTTACTAAATATATGTAGTCTTTTAGGTTTGAGTTAAACGCTTTTGCTTTAAGTGAGAGATCTTCACCCACAAACTCATACCCTAGATCTAGCTCAAGGTTTTTAGTCTGCTTTAGTTTATCATTGCCATCTATATAGTTAGCAGTTGCATAAAGCTCTCTCGCATCAGGTACCCTAGTAGCACTTCCCGCACCAGCAAAGAGGCTATGCCCACCCCCAAGATCATAAGAGGCGAGTGCATTTAGCGAAATGGAGTTAAAGTCTCTTGAGTTTTTTGTAGCATCTTTGGTCTTTACATGCGTAAAGTCCGCTCTTGCACCCACCGAAACATCAAGAGCACCAACGCTTCGTTCCACTTTAGCAAAGAGTGCCCTATTGTTTGTAACACTCTCATCAAGTGAGCTACCCATCGGCATCACCATACCCATCATGGTATTTGTGCTATATCTCTCACCCTCCCAGCTTCTCCTACTCCCATCAAGCCCAAAAAGCACCTTGTGATCAGCTATATCAAAGCTATTTTTAAGCTTTACACCCTGCATAGTGGTTTTTAGATGGTTGGTCATATATGTTGCACCAGATCCAGCTACTCTAAGCTTAGTATCCATTGGGTGATCTACATCACTATAATAGTACTGGATACTTAAGTTTTTATAAATATTGCTTATATTATCGATGTTGTACTCTATACTATATATATTTGAGTCATCATAAGCCGCGTCCATCGCGGAGTTTGGATATAATGTACGATCAGTTCTGTTTGCAGTGTAGCTTAGTCTCAACTCTTGATCTTCAAGCGTTTTTACAAAGATCTTGCCTAGTGCAGACTTTTTGGCGTATGCTCTATCTGGTTTTTTAGCATAAGCACTTGTAGCAGCTGCCTTACCATCATCTACCGCCTTTTGTGTCTGCTTGCTCATAGTGCGACCATCACCATCTTTGTACTCACCCGCCTCTTCATAGACATAGCCCAGCACCGCACCAACCCTGCCACTGCTTCCGCTTACACTCACACCAACCTTTTTATACCCCCAGCTACCAGCACCCACATCGATCTCACCGCTTAGATCTCTTGTTGGCTCTTTAGTTTTTATTCGTACCCCACCACTAAGAGTTCCGAAGTTCTCAACATCATATGGACCCTCGATCACCTCAACATTTGAGATCTGGCTTGTCACTATATGCGAAATGGGCGGATCCATTCTATTTACACACGCCCCGCAAACCTTAGCACCGTCCATATCTATGGAGATGTTGTCCCGCTTTTGCCCTCTTATGTAGATATCATTCGCAACCGAACTACGCCTAGATATATCTATACTTGGGACATGATCCTTTAGTGTTTTTGCTAGATCTACACTGTTTTTGCTTCTACTGCTCACCTCATCAACAACACTCGCCTCTACACTAACACTCTTTAGCGTACTAGACTCCGCCATAAGTGAGAGAGTCAGTGACACTACAACTAGCGATATAGATATTGGTTTCATAAAGTTTCCTTAAGTAAAAATATTAAAGTATTATAATCATGTATCTTTAAAATAAACTTTTTTTAATTAAATTTGTTAATCATTGTTAGTAAGCAGCTTCAAGACAACTATCGATCGTAGTTGTCTCGCTAACTACATACTTGACGCCTTTAGGCAGGTATTTTGCAGTTACAGTACCGATCACCACCACTTTTGCATCTGGGCTAATGGTATTGTTTTTCAAAAAGCACTCTATGGAGCTAGGCGAGGTAAATATAAGAGTAGAGTCATCACTAACACGCAGATCTTCCATCGCTTTAGAGCAGAAACTTCTATAAAGCACCGCTTCATCGATGCTATATCCGAGATCTCTTGAAGCATCTACAAAGCTTGAGACTATAAGCTCTGCTCGCAGATAGAGCCAGCGGGTGGTTTTTGGGTATTTTTGTATATTTAAAACCAGATCATCGCCATAGCCATTGCCCGCTTCAAGCACCACTCCGCCATGCTCCTCATATAGAGACGCGGTTTTTGGCGAAACGCACAAAAATGGCTTGTTTATATACTCGCTTTTTTCATACGCCCCTAACGCAGTGATGGCGTGTTTGGAAGTTATGATGATATAGTCATAGTCGCCAAAGTTGATGTTAGGAGTCAAAAACTCCATATCTAGCGACTTTATGCTAATCGCATCTTTGTGAGGAGTGGTAGCAAAAAGGTAGATAGACCTCATTCCCACTCAATCGTCGCAGGTGGTTTTGAGCTTATGTCATAAACTACGCGGTTGATCCCATCTACTTCGTTGATGATGCGTCTGCTGATACGCTCTAAGAGATCATGAGGCAGGTGTGCAAATGTAGCAGTCATACCATCAACCGCCTCTACAACTCTGACACACACGGTGTTATCATAAGTGCGATTATCGCCCATTACACCAACAGATCTGACATTTAGAAGCACGGCAAATGCTTGCCAAGTTTTGTTGTAGTATCCGCTAGCTTTTAGCTCATCAAGCAAAATTACATCAGCTTTTCTAAGTAGATCTAGATCACTCCTATTTACATCTCCCATGATACGAATCGCAAGCCCAGGCCCTGGGAATGGGTGGCGATTTACCATTGAGCTAGGAAGTCCAAGCTCAACACCAAGCTTTCTAACCTCATCTTTAAATAGCTCACGAAGTGGCTCAATCAGCTCAAAATCCATCCAATCAGGAAGCCCACCGACATTGTGATGCGACTTGATCACCTTTGATGGCCCATGCACACTTACACTCTCGATCACATCAGGATATAGCGTGCCTTGAGCCAAAAACTTGATCCCGCTATGTTTTTTTGCCTCTGCTTCAAACACCTCTATAAAAGTGTGTCCGATGATCTTTCGCTTCTGCTCTGGATCACTCACTCCCGCAAGCTTGCCTAAAAACTGCTCGCTTGCATCTACTACTATGAGAGGTACTTTAAGGTTTATCTTAAACACCTCCTCAACCTGTTCTCTCTCACCAAATCTAAGCAGTCCATGATCTACAAACACAGGTATGAGCTGATCCCCAATCGCCTCATAGAGCATCGCTGCAACTACACTGCTATCGACCCCGCCACTAAGAGCACAAAGCACTTTTGCATCGCCCACTTTTGCTTTTATGGCTTTGATCTGCTCTTTTAAAAAGTGCTCCATCTTCCACTTCTCATCTACTCCACAGATATCTCTAGCAAAGTTTCTAAGCATCAAGTAACCCTCAAGCGAGTGCTCTACCTCTGGATGAAACTGCATAGCGTAGAGCTTTTTTTCTCTATGTTCTATCGCAGCAAATGGCGAGTTTTCGCTCTGTGCTACTACACTAAAGCCCTCAGGCAAGCTCTCTACACGGTCACTATGACTCATCCAAACAACTCTACCATCTTCACAATCCCTAAAGAGTGGCGATGAGCTATCTGTTATGCTAAGCTCTGCTTTGCCATACTCATGAGCAGATGCTCGCACCACACTCCCGCCAAAATCTGCCGTGATGCGTTGCATTCCATAGCAGATCCCAAGGATCGGAAGCCCTAGATCATAGATCTTCTTATCTACTTCAAAAGCATCTTTATCATAAACTGATGCTGGCCCACCGCTAAATATGATCCCTCGTGGGTTTTTAGCTTTGATCTGCTCTAGTGGTGTGTGATATGGGAGGATCTCACAGTAGATCCGCTCGCTTCTTAGTTTTCTAGCTATAAGTTGTGTAAACTGCGAGCCAAAATCTAGTACGATAATGTTTGATTCACTCATAAATGTGCCTTTTGAAGTTTAAAGTTTTACGAATTTTACTATAAAAAAGTTTAACCTTTGATGTAGAGACCTAGCACTTCATATTGAACAAACCAGACCCCAACGCCCACTATATATCCAAGCAGAATCATCCACGCGTAACGCATATGAGCCCCAAAGGTGTAGATCCCTTGCATCTTACCCATTACCGCCACGCCCGCTGCAGATCCAAACGAGATAAGACTCCCTCCAATCCCTGCAGTTAGGGTGACTAACATCCACTGATCTAGCCCCATATCTGGGTTTGCCTTGATCACCGCCGACATTACAGGGACATTATCCACCACAGCAGATATAAAGCCTACACCGATGTTTGCTCCAGTAGCTCCTAGTATGCTTGGATCATAAACTTGTGCAACAAACGCAAGCCAACCGATAAAATGTAAAGCTCCAACAGCAGCTAGTATGCCGAAGAAAAACAGCAGTGTATTGTTCTCGATCTTTGACATCGATGTGAAGATATTGAAGTTGCTTTTGTGGCGGCGCTTTATATCATATAGGTAGATATTTAGCACCGAAAGTCCAAACAGCATCCCCCAAGTAGCAGGTAGGTTTAGAACTTGGTGTGAAAATACTGCACTAACTATGGCAAATATGCCAAGTGCTATAACCATTTTTGCCCCATACATCATCTGCGGAGCCTCCTGAGTCTCCTTCTCAAGCGTTGGCTTGCCTTCAGGAACTGCGCGTACAAGCAAGAATGCTGTTACAAGGTAGCTCGCTATTGAGGCTGGTATGAGAAACAAAAAGTCATAAAACTGTCCCTTGCCTGCAGTCCACGCCATAAGTGTTGTGATATTACCAAACGAGCTCCAGACCCCACCCGCATTTGCAGCAATGACTATGTTTACCGCAGCAGGTACTAAAAAAGCCTTGTTATTTTTCTCTATCGCCATAAGTGCGGCTGAGAGTATAAGTGCAGCGGTAAGATTATCTGCAAATGGGGAGAGAAAGTATGCCAAAAACCCAGTAATCCAAAAGAGCTGGCGGTAGTTGTAGCCTTTTGATATGAGATTGTATTTTAATCTATCAAAAACCCCCATATCGCTCATAGCCTCTATAAAGGTCATCGCGACAAACAAGAAGAAGAAGATCTCTGCGATCTCTAATATAATCCCCTCAACTTGATTTTTGACAATATCTAGATCTAGCCCATTTATTGCGTAGTAAAAGGCAATAGCTATAAAGAGAAATGTCCCTACAAAAAGTGCAGGTTTAGCCTTATCTAAATGGTACCTCTCCTCTTGAGCTATTAGGTAGTATCCAACTACAAATATAACTAAAGTCGCCACCCCTATCCAGTGAAAAGCTAAGTTCTCTATATGCATCTCTACTCCTCCTCTTTTATATAGTGTACGCCAATAGAGCTTGAACGCCTCATCGCAGAGGTGATGATCTCTTTGGCAACTAGCAGTCTAAAGCGAAGCAGCCTGCCAATCTCATCGCTTAACATCTCTTCAACCTCATCTAACACTTTTTGTAGCCCACTTTTGGTTCTTGCGATACTTACGAACTCCCACATAATCTCTCTTAGGCGGTTTTTCTTCGCTTTGTCATTTTTAAGGCTCATCGGCTCATTTGTGATGCCAAACTCTTGCTTTTTGTATTCGCTCTCATCTTTTAAGATCTGTTCAACTGCTTTTTTACCAAAAACTAGCCCTTCCAGAAGCGAATTGGAGGCGAGGCGATTTGCCCCATGAACTTTAGTTGAAGCCACCTCGCCCACTGCGTAGAGGTTTTTTACCCCATCTACCGCACCACTTGTGTCGGCTCTGATCCCACCTATGGCGTAGTGAAACGCAGGCGAGATAGGCACTCTCTCATATGGGACACTGAAGCCTAGATCTTGAAGGTACTTATATATATTTGGGAAACGCCCCCTAAAATATAGCTCATCAAAGTTAGCAAAGTTTAGATACACCTCGCCACCATACTTTTTCTTATAATCATAGATCGCTTGCGAGACTATGTCGCGACTTGCAAGCTCGCCTCGCTCATCATAGTCAAACAAAAACCTTCTACCGCTCTCATCTTCTACACTTGCCCCCTCACCACGCAGAGCCTCTGTGAGAAGTAGTTTTTGAGCGGAGTCTTGCTTTATGTAGACAGTTGGGTGAAACTGCGTCATCTCCATATGTTCAAGTGGTATGCCCTTCATCACAGCAAGTCCTTGCATATCACCACTTATACATGGTGCGTTGGTGTGGTACTCAAAGAGTGAGCCGATCCCGCCACTTGCAAGGATCACATTTTTGGCGTAGATATTTCTAAGTTCTCTATGATCTAGCAGAGTTACGCCATAACATCTACCATCTTTTATGAGCAGATCTACCACTCTTGCGTCGCTTAGCAAAGGGTGCGGGTTGTTTTTGAGCATAAAGTAGTGCATATAACGACCTGTCGCATCACCGCCAGCGTGAAGGATCCGCTCTTTTGAGTGAGCAGCTTCTTTGGTGTAGAGAAGCTTGCCACTAGCATCTTTATCAAACTCAAAACCCATTGCGATTAGCTCATCTATACTAGATCTTGAACTCTCACTTAGCACTCTAACTGCTTCCTCATCGCACATACCAGCTCCCGCCTCTAGGGTATCTTTGATGTGAAGTGGCACATCTAACTCATCAGTTGCTAGTGCGATACCGCCTTGAGCATAGAAGCTGTTGCACTTAAATGGCTCTCGTTTATGAATAATGAGTACTTTTTTATCTTTTGGTAGATGAAGTGCTGCATAAAGCCCCGCAACTCCCGCTCCAACAATGATCACATCATATATCATTTGCCACTCTCTTGTGTTTTTTCGATGTATGGATCTGCCTTGTATCCGCACCCACTTAAGAAAATTGTGGCTATAATTGCTATATGAAAAATGCCTCTGAGATTGTAAAATCGCTTCAAAATCTACCTCACTTCGCAAGACTAAGCGAGTATGGTTGCATCAACGCTTTGCTAAATGCACTCATACCAACTTACAGACGCATTATCAAGTACGCCTACTTAAAAAATGGTGTATTATATCTCATTTTTTTAACCACGCTAAACAAACACGATAAAGAAAATATATCCACCACCATAAAACTACTTCTTGGCTCAGTGATGCTAAAAGATAAGCTCTTGCAGTGCAAAAACTTGCAAGTTAGCGATATAGTGTGCAAAACAGACTTCAAACCACCATCTACACGCAAGATCACCTACTCTAGCATACCGCACTACAAAGAGAGATCTAAGGGTGTAGCGGTGGTTTTAAAAGATCCCACCTTGCAAAAACTAGCCGATGAGATCCGCTCTATCATAGAGGCAAATAGTGCTTCATAGCCTCAAAAACCTCCCCTCATCTGCTGGGATCTACCAGTTTTTTGATAGCAGTGGCAAACTTCTTTATGTAGGCAAGGCAAAAGATCTATCTAAGCGAGTAAAGAGCTACTTTAGTTTTACCCCTCACCTCGCCCCAAATCCTCGCCTATCTGCTAGACTAACTAAGATGATCAGCGAAACTAGCACTCTAAACTACATAGTAGTAAGTAGCGAAAGCGACGCACTCATACTTGAAAACTCGCTCATAAAACAGCTAAATCCTAAGTACAACATACTTCTTCGCGATGACAAAACCTACCCATACATATATATAGATCTCTCAAAGCCCTACCCCCGCTTTGAGATCACTCGCAAAGTGCAAAGTGGCAAGGATATCAACTATTTTGGACCATTTGCAGTGGGTGCTAGAGATATACTAGACTCACTCTATGAGCTATGCAAGCTTGTACAAAAAAAAGGCTCGCTCAAAAACCAGAAGATCTGCTTGTACCATCAACTAGGAAAGTGCCTAGCTCCTTGTGAGCTTGAAGTGTCTAGCGAGGCTTATCAAGCGGAGGTGGACAGGGCATTTGAGTTTATCAAAAACAAAAAACTACTCATAAATGAGCTTGAGAAAAAGATGCTTTTTTATGCAGAAGCGATGCGTTTTGAAGAGGCGGCAAAGCTTAGAGACTCCATAGACCGCATAGCTAGAAGTGAGCTAAAAAGCGAGATTGACTTCGCTACAAACGAGAACTACGACATATTTGCCATCAAGCATAGCTCGCAAAAAGCAGTGGTTTTGAGGCTATTTATGCGAGATGGCAAGATCATCTCATCATCTCACACTTTGCTAAACAACATAGATGAAAACTACGATGAAGATGAGCTTTATGAGAGGGCTTTGGTGGAGTTTTACCAAAACAACCCACCGCCTGTAAAAGCCCCTATCTTGGTAGCAAAAGAGTTTGAGACCATTAGTGTGGTGAGTGAGTACTTAAGCTCTCTTTTTGGCAAAAAAGCTCACATCTCGCTACCAAAAAGTGGCAAAAAACGATCTCTTATAGATCTAGCACTACTAAACTGCGATGAGCTTCTTCGCATCAAAGATAGCTCATCACCAGATCTTATGGCAGATCTAAAAGAGCTATTTGGGCTTGCAAAACTGCCTCACCGCATAGAGATATATGACAACTCACACTTCTATGGAAGTGCAACTGTTGGGGCGATGGTGGTTTATGAAAATGGCTCATTTAGCAAAGCTTCAAAGAGGCTTTATCACCTTGAGGCTAAAGATGAGTACTCGCAGATGAGAGAGCTTTTGTCCCGTCGCATAGCTAGTTTTGAGCGAAATTCACCACCAGATCTATGGGTGCTTGATGGTGGATCTACACTTCTAAAGCTCGCTTTAGATCTGCTACACTCAAGCGGTGTAACCCTAGATGTCATCGCCATATCAAAGCAAAAAGTGGACGCAAAAACAAAAAGAAGCAAAGGAAGCACTAAAGATATACTTCACACAAAAGATGATGAGATAAACCTACTTCCAAGTGATAAACGGTTGCAGTTTATCCAAAAACTGCGAGATGAAGCACATAGATCTGCTGTTAGTTTTCATAGGCAAACAAAGCTAAAAGAGGATAAAAGTTCAGATCTGCTAGCTATTGGCGGGATCTCACAGGCAAAAATTGTCAAACTTTTACAACATTTTGGCACATTTGAGGCGATCAAGATGGCAAGCGAAGATGAACTAGCCACCATACTAAACAAAAAAGATGCAAATAGTATTAAAAAACTTTATAGCTAAGTTTCATTTTAATCTATTAATGATATATTTGTCACATTTTATTATCTACTGCCAAAGAGGTAGATAAAAAAGGTGAAAAATGGGTAAAGTTACTCCAATCGATGAAGAGTTTGTTTTTGAGGAGGGTTTTGCCATTAGTCAAAGCGACGCAGAGGGCATCATAACCTATATAAATAGTAAGTTTTGTGAGATAAGTGGCTACACAAAAGAGGAGCTAATAGGCTCAAAGCACAACATTATCAAGCATCAAGATACGCAAAAAAGCCTATTTGAGAGAATGAATAGCACCATACATAGCGGTCAAACTTTCAACTCAAACATCAAAAACCTACGAAAAGATGGCAAATACTATCAAGTTAAGCTTGAGATTTTGCCACTACTTAGTAGCGATGGCGAAGTTGAGGGGTTTATCTCACTAAGCAGACCAATAGATAGAAAATCAATATAACCTAGGAGCAAAAATGCTAGTTTACAATCACAACAAAGAGTTGGTGGGCATTCAACAAGATGTTTTAAAGAGTTTGGGGCTAAATAGCCTAAGAGAGCTTGAGGGCGAAGTAGATGACTTTAGCGATTTTTTCATAGATGAACCAGGGTTTGTGCACAACTTTAAACATATGCACTGGATCGACTATGTCATCTGCAACGAGGGCAACGAGAGTCGCGTCGCACTTGAGGTAAAGGGTAAACGCTACAACGGCTATATAGACATAAAACCTATGATGCTCTCGCAAGAGCCAGAGTTACAGGGGTATGCCATCTATATACAAGGCATCAAGCAAGCCCTCTCTGCTCCAACATCGTTTGTAGAGAGATCTCAACCAAAAGTAGATCTAACACCAAAAGTGGAACTAGCACCAGAGGTAGATCTAACGCCAAAAGTAGAGATCCACCAAGAACCAAAAGTTGCAGAACCAAAAGTTGCAGAACCAAAAGTTGCAGAACCAAAGATCATAGAGACAAAAACCGTGGAGCCAAAGCTAGATATAAAGCTAGATACGCCAGAGTATGATGAGAAAGATTTTAGCACCTATAAGTATGATCCACAGCAAGCTGCAGAGGAGCTAAAGATCCCTGTTGATCTAGTAGAGGAGTTTATAGGTGACTTTATAGCTCAAGCAGATGAGTATAAGATAAAGATATACAACCATCTGGAAAATAGCGATCTATCAAATGTCAAAATACTCGCTCACAAGCTAAAAGGGGTGGCAGCAAATCTTAGAGTAGAAGATGCCTTTGAGGCACTAAGTATCATAAACACCTCAAGTGATCTTGATGAGATCAAACTAAACCTAGATAACTTTTATGTATCTATGGCAAAGCTCGCAAACAAGCCACTTGATGAGTTAGAGCCTAGAGCTGATGTGCTAGATATAGATCTTGATGTTTTTGAGCAGACACCAGCAGTAGAAGAAAAAACCATAGAGCCAAAACAACCAGAGTATAGCTACGATTTTCGCAAAGCCGCAGAGGAGATAGGGCTAGATGTAGACACCTTAAGAGATCTATATCTTGACTACTTAGCTCAAGCAAAAGAGATCACAGCAGATCTAAAGATTTGTGCGTCACAAGAGGACTACAAAACAGCAGCTGGGCTTGCACATAAGTTTAAGAGTATGAATCTCAATATGCGTATAGATATATTTGACAAAGAGTTAGATGCGATGATGAGAGAAGAAGCAAGAAGCCTAGAAGCACACCACATCGCTAGTATCGAGCATAAGCTTAGTGAACTAACAAAAAGAAGGTAGTGCAATGAAGTTAGGATTAAAAAACCAACTAAGACTCATCAGTCTAGTCCCCATTGCTATCGTTTTTGCCATAACGAGCTTCTTTCTTTATGAGTCGTTTAACGCCTACACATCGGCACAAGACCTACAATCAAGACTTGAGCAAAACAGACACCTAAACGAGATCGTAGGTAACATCGCAAGAGAACGAGGTATGAGTGCGATGTTTCTTGGTGATGGAGCAGAAAACACGCTTAGATCTCTAAAAGAGCAACGAAAGATCGTCGATGATAAAGTTTCACTGTTTTTGCGTTTTGCTGAGTCAAACGACAAGATCAACGCTATGGAGCAGGAGCAAAATATCGCAAGCATCGTAAATACGATGACGAGCATTAGACAGCTTAGACCACTTATAGATGATCGAGATATTGAGTTTGATGAGATCTTTACGACATTTACATCTATTCAAGAAAAACTTGTTACTCAACTACAAAAGATCACAACCATCAAGATCGATAAAGAGATCGAGGACTATTACAGCTCCTATATCTCCATAGCTAACGCCAAAGAGCAGTCGGGAATCGAGAGGGCTTATATATCAAATGTGCTCTCAAAAAAGGAGCCATTTGAAGAGGATCAGCTAAACAGATGGCTAGGCTACATCGTTAGATCTGATGCTTATAGCTACAAAAACATCTTCGATCTCTCCATAGTCTCCAAAATAGATGCGATCTTTAACAGTGAAGATGCCATCGAGCTACTAGAGGATATAAACGCGGAGAGAGCTGCGGTCATCTCCGCATCTGAAACGGGCGAGTTTGAGCTTGACTCTGGGATCTGGTTTGCTATGATCTCTGAGAAGATCAGCTTGCTAACTCAAGCAGAAGATATACTACTAGATGCGATGGACAATAGATCTGTTCAGATCCAGCAAAAATCCCTTGAGACACTCATCGTCACGCTAACTGTATGGGCGGTTGCTATACTACTTGGTATAGTTGGATACCTACTATCTAACCAGATACAAAGCAATATCCGCTATCTTGAAAACATACTAAATAGAGTCTCTCACGACTATAACCACTCCGATAGAAAGATAGATCTCAACTCCACAGAGGGCACAGAGGAGGCTTATACACTCCTAGAAGCGATTATTGAGCAGACCAAAAAAGATAAGGTTGTAGCACTTGAAGCGAGTGAAGCAAAGTCGATGTTTCTTGCCAATATGTCTCATGAGATCCGAACTCCACTAAATGGGATCGTCGGGTTTACAGAGCTACTAAAAGACTCAGGGCTTGAAGATGAGCAACAAGAGTTTGTAGAGATCATAGAAAAAAGCTCCGAAAACCTACTTGAGATCATCAACAATATCCTAGATCTCTCCAAAATCGAGAGCAACAAGCTTGAGCTTGAGCACATCGCATTTGATCCTATCGTCGAGTTTGAGAGTGCAGTTGATGTCTATGCAGTAAGAGCTAGTGAGAAAAATATCCATCTAGGATGTTTTGTAGATCCACAGCTTGAGTACCATCTAAAAGGCGATCCAACTAAAATCAAAGAGGTTATCATCAACCTCATCTCAAATGCGATCAAGTTTACAAACAGTGGCGGTGCGATCAATGTCGATATCCGTAAAGTTGCCTCAAGCAACAACAAAACCAGTGTTCGATTTGAGATTTCAGATAGCGGTATAGGGATCACTCCAGAGCAAAAAGCTAGAGTCTTTGAGGCGTTTAGTCAAGCTGATGCTTCCATCACTAGAAAGTATGGCGGAACAGGATTGGGGCTTACGATCTCTAGTAGTTTTGTCGAGCTTATGGGTGGAGAGCTAGATCTTGATAGTGCGGTTGGTGAGGGGACGACATTCTTCTTTACTATCGAGTTTGAAGATGCAGATGAGATCACCTGCTTGCAAAAAGGTCGCTTCAACAGCATAAAAGCACTCATCTATCAAGATCCGCAAAACCCACGCAGACAAGACAAATATATAAGAGAGTATATCTCTCACTATGGCGTAGAGTATAGAAACATCAACTCCGTAGAACAAGCTGCACAGCTTCTAAAAGAGGATCATTACAGTCTCATACTTGTAAACTACGACTCTATCCACGAGGAGGATCTAAGAAGCCTCTCCAACCTCAAATCAAATGTCGTAGTCTTTACAAAGTCAAATATGATCAAACGCATAGAGTCGCTTAGCCTTGAGATCTACAAGATCCTATATGAGCCGATCCACGCATCTAAGATCAAGTGGCTACTAGAGAACTACGAACAGCTAAAAGCCTCAAGAACAAGTGAGACAGCAGTGCCGCAAGAGGTAGATCTACAACACTCTAGCATAAACGCAGATGTGCTAGTAGCTGAAGATAACACCATCAACCAAAAGCTTATCAAACGCACGCTTGAAGATCTAGGGCTTCGCGTTACGCTCGCAAGCAACGGTCTTGAAGCGTTTGCAAAACGCAAAGATGGCAAGTATGATCTGATGTTTATGGATATTCAGATGCCGTTTTTAGATGGTGTAGAGTCCACCGAAGCGATACTAGAGTGGGAAAAAGAGAGTGGCACGGCTCACATACCTATCATCGCACTTACTGCAAATGCACTAAAAGGGGATCGTGAGCGTTTCTTAGCCGCTGGACTAGATGAGTACACAACCAAACCGCTCATAAGATCTGAGATCCTCTCGCTTCTACATAGATACCTAGGTGACAAGGTAGTAGAGCCATCAGTTGTACAAGAGCAAGAGAGCAAAAAAGTAGAAACGCTCCCAAAAAATAGCGACGGATACCAAGCAGATCTACTCATCGCAAAAGAGCTAGGCTTTGAGTCATCACTATATGAAAAAGTGATCTCAAGTATAGATAACATCAGCTACGAGATGGTTCATAGCTATGATGAGCTAAAAGCAAGAGTAAAAGAGCACTCATACAAAAGCATCATATTTGATCTCTCGCTTAAAGATCTAGATGTCAAAGAGATAGTAGATGAGGCAAAACAAAAAGCTAGCTCATCTAAACTCAAGTCGCACCTAGGGCTTATAGAGACATTTTCAAGTGAAAATGCCAAAAAGTATGCGGGTGTAGTTGATGAGATTATCCCAAATCTTGTTCAAAAAGATAAGATCAAACAGATGCTAGAAAAATACTCCACAAGGGAATAATATGTCAAAGTCACTAACAGTTTTAGCCGTAGATGATGAGCCTATCAACCTTAGACTACTAAGGTCTATGCTTCTAAAGCTTACAAATGTTCAAGAGGTTATAGAGGCTAGAGATGGCAAGGAGGCGGTAGATATAGTCAGATCTAGAGATGACATAGATATCATCTTACTAGATATCTTGATGCCCATCATGAACGGCACTGAGGTGATCAAGGTGCTTAGATCAGATAGTAGCATCAGACAGCTACCCATCATAGTACTAACAACTGATGAGACTAAAAAGCAGGAGTCACTAGAACTTGGTGCAAATGACTTTCTAGTAAAGCCCATCAGAAAAGATGAGCTTGTTACAAAACTAGAAGCAATGGTGCTAAATTAGCACTGCTTCAAGCACCTCTTCTATCCTTGAGACTGCTTGGATAGTGAGTGCTTCTCTCACCTCATCTGGCACTTCATCTAGGTCTCTATCGTAGTTTTTTTGAGGGATTAGCACTAAGCTCATATCGGCTTTATACGCAGCTATAAGCTTCTCTTTTAGCCCACCAATGGGTAGCACATCACCTGTAAGTGAGACTTCACCCGTCATCGCCACTTCACTTCTTAGCTTCTTACCACTAAGTGTTGAAGCGATAACACTAACCATCGCGATCCCTGCACTTGGGCCATCTTTGGGCGTAGCACCATCTGGTACATGCAGATGCAGATCAAATCGTTTGTAGATCTCACTAGATCCTATCTTGATCTCCTCTGCTTGCTCTTCTGCACTTAGCGGTATGGTATCTGGATCTATGGCTATCTTTTTGGTATCTACTAGCGTTTTGACCACACTATGTGCTATGTGAGCAGACTCTTTCATCACATCGCCTAAGCTTCCTGTTAGTTGCAAGTTGCCCTTACCATTGATCTTGATACACTCGATCTTTAGCACATCACCGCCCACTGCCGTCCACGCAAGACCATTGACCACACCAACAACGGCTCTTTTTTTTCTCTTTTCGATCTCAAATACAGTCTTATCAAAGTACTCTTTTAGATTTTTAACCCCTATGCTTACCTTATCTATCTCTGGATTTTGTAGTATCTCTTTTGCCACTTTTCTAGCCATGTTGGCGATCTTGCGTCTTAGATCTCTCACCCCTGCTTCTCTAGTATAGCTATGTATAAGCTCCTGCATCGCCGCTTTTGTGATACTAACCTCACTTCGCTTAAGTGCGTGCTTTTTTAGCTCTTGAGGCAGTAGGTACTTAGTCGCGATCTCATACTTCTCTTGTGGTGTGTATGAGCTTATGGCTATAAACTCCATGCGATCGCGAAGTGGTGCAGGGATCCGCCCTACATCATTTGCAGTAGCGATAAAGAGCACCTTGCTTAGATCTATGTTGAAGTTAGTATAGTAGTCGCGAAACTCCTTATTTTGCTCAGGATCTAAGATCTCAAGTAGCACAGATGTAGGATCGCCCCTATGGTTTCTTGCCACCTTATCGATCTCATCAAGCACCACAACAGGGTTCATCTTTTTTGCGTCTATAAGACCTTGTACTATCCGCCCTGGCATCGCCCCTACATAGGTTCGCCTATGACCTCTTAGCTCATTTACATCTTCAAGCCCGCCTAGAGCAATACGCACAAGTGGACGCTTGAGTGCCTCTGCAATGGAGTTTGCAAGCGAAGTCTTACCCACACCAGGAGGGCCAGAGAAGCAGAGTATCGCACCATTTTGAGCCTTTGAGCCTCTTAGCTCCATCAGCTCCTTAACCGCAAAAAACTCCACTATGCGTTTCTTGGGCTTTGCTAGAGAGTGATGATCTCTATCTAGTTGAGCCTCCACATCGCTTATGTGTAGCTGTTTTTTACTCTCCTTGCCAAAGGGGATATCAAGCACCCAGTCTAAGTATGTCTGCGTCATAGAAGCGTCCGATGAGTCAGGGTGCATTCTGGAAAATCGCTGCAGCTGTTTATCTACCTCTTTGTAGGCATCAAGTGGCATATGATCCTTGATCGCGTCTAGTTTTTTTCTATACTCCTGCATCTCCTCATCTTTAGAGGTGTCGCTTCCTAGCTCCTTTTGGATCTGCTTTAGTTGCTCTTTTAGAAAGTACTCGCGGTTCACCTTCTCTATGTGAGTATTGACCCGTGAACGGATCTCTTTTTGGAGCTTGCTAGCCTCGATCTCATCGATGATAAGCTCTATAAGATCCAAAAACCGCTTCTCTGTGTTTGACTCACTTAGCAGTTTATATGCCTGCTCTTTTTTGAGCTTGATCGTAGAGCTTATGAGATCTATGATGCGATTGTGATCGTGGTTATCTTCTATGGTTTTTAGCAGATCTGGCGGGAAGTATGAGCTAAGAGATGAGAGGTTTCGCACCTTCTCTTTTAAGATCTCAAGCATCGCATCGGCCTTGATCGCGTTTGCCTCTGATGGTCGCACTAGATCTACTTGAGCGATGAGTGGATCCTCACCTAGTATGAGCTCTATCCTAGCTCTTGCAAGCCCTTGAAAAAGCACCTTGATCCGCCCATCTGGCAAAGAGACACGACGCATGATAGATCCGATCACGCCAGTGTCATAGATCGCATCGATGCCACGCTCACCCTCTTTGCCACTCTTTGTAGAGCAGACTAGTATGAGCGAGTTCTCCTCCATAGCCTTTGTTATGGCGGCTATATTTTGAGCATCGCTTAAAAATATGGGAGCGATCATAAACGGATACATGATCACCTCATCTTCAGCCACCACAGGCACTAACGCTGGAAAATCACCAAAATCACTAAGTCTCATAAAACCCCTACTCCATAGTTGTATTTGTGTCTCTGTTTGAGTTTCTTGACACAACGCTCTTTGATGTTGGGATCATAAAGTCATACCAACTTGAGCTTCCATCACCCTCAAACATCTCTCTATACCACGCAGGTGACGCCCGCAAAGCCCCAGAAACATCTATACTATTTTGCTCATTTAGCGACTTATAGTATAGAGCTGATCTCTCTTTGCCTAGACGATCATATAGATCTGCGATATTTTCGTTAAACATCGCCACCGCAAGTGAGAGCCTCGCTATCATAGTAGCGACCATATCGCCATACGCAGAGTCCGCATAGGTTTGTCTAAACGCCAATGCTGCGTCTAGTGCATCTGCTACAAACGCCTGATCTCGCCCACTATATGGAAGAGCTAAGTATTTTGACTTTACTTTCAAAAACTCCGCACTCTCACGCTCTTTTGGCGATGCGTATCGCTTGATGTACTCATCTAAAAAGTGCTCCGCTAGCAGGTACTCTTCGGCGTCCATATGAGCAAGAGCTAGCATCATAGTAGCCTCTTTTAGCAGTGGTGAGCTTGCATGCTCGCTCTGCAAGGAGCTATAATAGCCATCTGCCCTCTCGGCGTCATCTTTGGCTATACTATCTACTATCTTTGAGTACCAGTAAGAGGCACTTTTGTTGTACTCCTCTAGCTCACTACTCGATGAACAACCCCAAAACAACACAACAACTGCTAACAAACTTACGAAATATCTCACCCGATGTTTTACATTCATGCACACTTCCAAAATAAAATATTATTTTACTCAAAAATAAACAATATTTATCAACATCATTGTGATATAATGATGTCCATACCACACGACACAAGGAGTGCTTATGATATTTGAAGTAGTTTCACCCATATTAGGGTTTGATGATCTAAAAGAGGTTAAGCTAGAGAAATTTGATGACTTTTTTATGATCCTAAGAAGCACAAAAGATGAAAACATCTCATTTACACTCATAGATCCATTTACGCTTAGAAGCTATGAGTTTGAGTTGCCAGAGCAGATCCAAAATGCCCTTGGAAGCGGTGAAGATGGCGACTTTTTGACCCAAAACATAGTCCTGATGCAAAACCCGATCCAAGACTCCATAGTAAACTTCGCTGCACCACTTGTCTTTAATACCAAAACCAAAAAAGTCGCACAAGTGATCCTTGGCTGGAGCGATGACTACGGCGTAGCTGACAAAGTTTCAAAGTATTTGGCTAAATAACCTAGACTACTTCGTCTTAGATCGCCACGGCAACAAGTTGCCTCGCGATGACTACCTGTTGTCAATACCTTGCCTATCACCCGTCACTACAATAACTATCGCCCGTCATTGCGAACGAAGTGAAGCAATCTAAACCTAAACTACCAAACAACTTAGATTACTTCGTCACTTCGCTCCTCGTAATGACTACTGCCTGTCACTACGAAACCCTTTAGGGTCGTGGCAGTCTATTCACTATTAACACTAACCATAGATTATGGTATACTTTTGGTATGTTATTTGAATATGATCCAAATAAATCAGCCTCAAATCTAGCAAAACATGGCATAGACTTCATAGCAGCTCAACTACTTTGGGAAGATGAGAGGCTTTTAGAAGTAGAGCTTACTTTTGCCGATGAGTCTAGGTATCTATGTATAGGCAAGATCGATGGCAAACACTACTCTGCCATCATTACGCATAGAGCAGGACATATTAGGATCATATCTGTTAGACGATCTAGAAAAGAGGAGATACTCCATTATGAAAACAACAGCTAAAGAGTTTGATGAGATCTTTGATGGTGGTGAAGATATAAGTGAGTTTGTGGACTACTCAAAAGCCAAGCGTCCAAACCTAACACAAAAAAGAGTAAACCTCGATCTACCGCTCTGGATGATCCAAGAGCTAGACAAAGAAGCAAAAAGACTCGGAGTTGCCAGACAAGCTATCATGAAGATGTTTTTGTCGCAACAACTAGAAAAAGCTTAAAAAAACCGCCTAGCCAATTATATAGAGATCGTCACGGCAACAAGTTGCCTCGCGATGACTGCCTTTTCGTCATCTTCGGACTTGATCCGAAGATCCACTATTTCTCATAATCTAGATCCCTGCTTTCACGAGAATGACTATTCACTTTGCTCCTCGTAATGACTACCCTTCGTCACTGCGAGGCTTTGCAAAAGCCGTGGCAGCCTAACCTCCCGCACTACAATTATTGCAATCTGCCATATTTTCACACCTTTCACACCTTTTTGTGCTAAGATTTTGCAA
>JBAYBZ010000014.1:0-52643 GCA_041669045.1 Sulfuricurvum sp.
CATCTACACTCTTGAAACAGTTAGCTTTTCTATACTCTATAATAGCTTTAGCCTTAGTTTTGCCTATACCTTTAATGGTTGTTAGCTCCTCTAGTGAAGCAGAGTTTATATCTACCTTTGCTAGTAGCATAGTAGATAGTAGTGTTATAGCAATAGCTATCTTTTTCATAAAAATCCTTTGTGGTTATTTGCATCTTTGTGATGTTGCAAAATATTATCACAAAAAGCTTATTTTAGGATTAGGGTGTGAAAAGACTACTAGCTAACAAACTCCCTAGCTAGTTTTTTGTAGATCTCGCTACTCTCAAGAAGTGAGTTGTGTGTGCCTCGTCCTACGATCTTGCCTTGTTGCATTACCAAAATGAGATCTGCATCTACAATGGTGCTTAGTCTGTGAGCGATAGTGATGGTGATCTTATCTTTTGCGAAGTTATCTATGGCGTCTTGGATCCGTTTTTCACTCTCATTATCAAGTGCAGATGTCGCCTCGTCAAAGAGTATAAGCGAGGCGTTTTTGTAGATCGCTCTAGCGATGGCGATGCGTTGTCTTTGACCTCCAGAGAGGTTTGAGCCAAACTCCTCAAGCTGGCTATCTATGCCAGATGGTAGCTTAGCTACAAACTCGCTAGCATCGGCAAGTTCAAGTGCTTTGTGTATGCGAGGCTCGTCGATGTCGCTTGCATAGGCGACATTTGCAGAGAGTGTGTCGGCAAATATATAGACTCTTTGCGAAACAAGAGCGATCTCATTTTTTAGGCTTTTTGAGTCAAGATCTTTGATATTTATACCATTTATGAGAACCTCACCGCTTGTGGTGTCAAAGAAGCGAAGTAGCATATTTATAAGCGTGCTTTTGCCTCCGCCACTATCGCCCACAAGGGCGATCTTCTGGTTTGCACTGATGCTTAGATCTATGCTTTCTAGTATCTGCTCACCATCATAAACAAGCCCCACATCTCTAAACTCAATACTTTTTATCTCGCCATCAAGCTTAGTTTCGCCATCTTTTATACTAGAGTGCTGATCTAGTAGTGCAAAGATCCGCTCACTCGCAGCAATGGCGTCTTGGATCTTTGGAAAAATACTTCCTATGCGTCTAATAGGTTGAAAAACAAGCCCAATCGCAGTTATAAACGCACTAAACTCACCAACACTCATACGCCCCTCATAGACCTCTTTGCCACCTAAAAATATAACCAACGCAAGCCCACTAGCCCCTACAAGCTCCATAAATGGCGAGACGATGTCGCCAACATAGATGGACTTCATATTTATGTGCAAAAACTCTCTATTTTTCTTCGTAAACCTCTCAAGCTCAAACTCGCTTGTCTCATTGGCTTTGATCATCTCGGCATTGTTGAAAACTTCGCTCAAGCGACTTATGACATCAGCGTTTTTCTCTTGTGATCTTCTTGCGTAGCGTTTGAGCTTTTTGCCGATGTAAAGCACTGGGTAGATAGCAAGCGGAAGCACCACAAGACAGTAAAATGCAAGTAGCGGGTTTAGGTAGATGACATAGCCAATGAGAGCAACTACGATGAGGCTCTCACGCATTAGCTCTGGAAGCATATTTGAGACGAAGTAGCGTATGCGATCTATGTCGTAGGTGATGCGAGAGATGAGATCACCACTGCGGTTTTTGTACAAAAAGCTCATATCAAGACTTAGCATCTTCTCAAGCAGGATCTCACGCAAGGTTGTTACCATATGAAGCCCTATATAGGAGGTGAAAACCGACTGCAAATAGCGTCCCGCAGACTTAAATAGGTAGATACCAATGAGTCCAAGAGGCAAGTATAGTAGCATCTCTTGCTTTTTTTCTATAAACATCTCGTCCATAAGTGGCTTCATGATGTGTGCGGTGGCGGTGGTCGCACTCACTGTAAAGATGATGCCGATGATGATGAGGAGGTATTGGAGTTTATACTCTCTTAGAAGCGGGTAGTATCTTTTTAGACTATCTTTCAAACTATAACCTTTTATAAATTATCGTATTTTATCTACTTTTCATTACCATTTGACTACAATTACACCCAAAAAGAGCTATAAAAGTTGAAGATCTGCATAGTAAAGCTTTCTGCTATGGGCGACATCATTCACGCGATGGTTGCACTACAATTTATAAAAAAATATTATCCATCTTGTAGTATAGACTGGGTAGTGGAGAGTGGTTTTAGTGAGATTCTAAGAGACAACCCGCACATAGACCGCATACTTGAAGTAGATCTAAAAAGACTCAAAAAACAAAAAAGCCTCATCTTTAAAGAGATAGCAAAGATCAGATCTTTTGGCAAAAACAGCTATGATCTTATCATCGATGCTCAAGGGCTTTTAAAGTCTGCCATCGTTGCAAGGCTCATAGGAGCTAAAAGCGTGGCAGGCTTTAGCAAAACCTCTGCTAGAGAGGGGATTGCGAGCCTTTTTTATGATAAAAAGATAACCATAGCTTATGAGCAAAACACCATAGATCGCAATGTCGCAGTTATCTGTGGGGCAGTGGGTCTTAGTGTGCAAAGAGATGAGATCTTACAGATGGAGAGCTTTTTGTTTTACAAGCCTACTCTAAAAGATCTACCAGAAAAATATAACCTCTTTGTCATCGGCTCTACATGGGAGAGTAGAAACTACCCAAAAGAGAGCTTTTTAGAAGTGGCAAATCTGCTAAAAACCACCACCATAGTAGTGTGGGCTAGCGAAGAAGAGAGGCAAAAAGCACTCTGGCTTAGTAGTAACAGTGAGTATATAAAAGTGCTTCCAAGGCTAGATCTAAATGCTCTAAAGGAGCTCATAGCAAGGTGCGATCTGCTCATCGGCAACGATACAGGACCTACGCATATGGCGTGGGCATTGGGAGTAGCTTCCATCACGCTTTTTGGCCCTACGCCAATTAATAGAATCTACCAAACACCCATAAATATGGCTATCAAATCAAGTAGTAAAGTAGATCACAGAAGGCTTGATAAAAATGACTTCTCCATAGCCGAGATAACGCCCCAAGAGGTAGCAGATCTTGCAAGGGAGATAGTGTGAATATACTTGTGATGACCTCTACGATCGGATCATTTAATAGTGTTCGTCCTGAAGCTGAGATCTACATCTCGCTAGCAAGCAGGGGGCATAACATAACTATTATTACGCAATCTGACACTCCCTACGCTAATAGGTTCAAAGAGTGCGGTATAAGGGTAGTTGATGGGAGCTATAAAAAAAAGATCTCACCTGCTCTTATAAAAACCGCAAGAAGCATCATCAAAGATAGCTCCATAGAGATACTTTTTGCCGCAAACTCTAAGGCGATCTCAAATGCGATAGTAGCTTCTATGTTTAGTGGCGTGAAGCTCATAACCTACCGAGGTACTACGGGTGGGCTTTATAGGTATGATCCAAGTGCCTACTTAAACGCACTAAACCCTAGAGTAGATGGGGTTGTGGCGGTCTCAAAGGCGGTGCAGAAGCGAGTGCAGCAGCAGATCATAAGCCAAAAAACTAGAGTCGCAAATATCTACAAAGGTCACAAGATAGAGTGGTACCAGAGTGAGGCACTTAACTTAGAGGAGTTTGGCATAAAGAAGGGCAATTTTAGCATCGCTTTTGTGGCAAATATGCGTCCTCATAAGGGTTTGGCGGTTGTTTTGGAGGCGTGCAAAAGTTTGGCGAAGCATGAAGATCTACATCTCATAGTAGTGGGTGATGGAGCTTTAAGCTACAAAGATTTAGTAGAGCAAAGTGGTATGAGAGAACGCATACATCTAGCAGGTTTTAGGAGTGATGCACCTAGTATTGTGGCGTCGTGTGATCTGCTGCTTCAAGCCTCTACTCGCAAAGAGGGGCTAAGCAGGGTAATCCTTGAAGCACTTGCAAGTGGCGTGGTGGTGGTGGCTTCTGATATAGATGGAAACAAGGAGATCATCACCCATGAGGTTAATGGGTTGGTGGTTGAAAAAGGTGATGCAAAGGCGTTAGCTGATGCCATAAGCAGGCTCTATAATGATAGAGGGCTACTAGGGGATCTTAAGAAAAATGCGGGAGATGTGTTTATAAATAAAATGTCTCACAAGGCAAGTGTAGATGGGTTTGAAGCGTTTTTTGCATCGTTTTTAGAGGGCAAAAGTTGATGCAAAAAGCACATATAGCCCATATTAACCTAGCTAGAGGCTTTAGAGGTGGTGAGAGGCAGACGCTTTTGCTCATAGAAGCACTTGCTAAAAAGGGGTATAAACAGACGCTTGTATGCAGGGGTGATTCGCCACTAAGAGATGCTACTAGGGGTTTAGATGGGGTTGATTTTCATCGAGCTGAGTGGTTTTTTATGGGGCATTTTGGCATCTCAAAGAGTGTAGATCTGCTTCATGCTCACGATGCAAAAGGGGCTAGATGGGCATATTTGCAACATAAGCTAAAAAAGACTCCATATATCATCACTAGACGCATACCAAACCCGCCAAGCGACAAGCTATCGACTAGATCTATCTACAAAAACGCCATGCAAGTTGTGGCGATCTCAAAGGCGGTGCAGAGGAGTTTGCTAGAGTTTGAGCCAAGTATAAAAAGTAGCATCATATATAGTGCCTCAACGCTTTTAGAGCCAGATCTAGCCACTAGCAAGGCTATAAGAGAGTGCTTTAGTGGCAAGTTTATAGTGGGGCATATTGGTGCACTCGTTGATCATCACAAGGGGCAGAGCTACATCTTAAAGTCTGCCAAAAGCTTAGCTACTACTCACCCAGATGTGGTGTTTTTGCTTCTAGGAAGTGGCAAAGATGAGCAGAAGCTTAAGTTAATTGCCAAAGATTTGACCAATGTTGAGTTTGTGGGTTTTAAGAAGAATGTAGCTGACTATATAGCAGCGTTTGATCTCTTTGTGTTTCCTTCACTAGAGGAGGGGCTAGGCTCAACTCTCATAGATGTGATGAGGCTAGAAAAGCCCATCGTAGCGACCGCGGTAGATGGTATAGTGGAGCTTGTAGAGCATGAGAGATCTGCACTTTTAGTTGCCCCAAAAGATGCCGATGCGATCACAAAGTCCATAGTTAGACTAAAGAGCGACCCGCTTTTAGCCTCGGATCTAGCAAGCAATGCAAAGGCTAGATCTGATCTCTTTAGCGTAGGTGTGATGGCAGATGCTTATGAAGATCTATACGCTAAGTTGCAAAAGAGTCCTCGTGAGTGAGAGATTTATCTGGGATAGCTACTCCGATCAACCACACATCATAAGAGATAGATCTTTTAGAAAATCAGTGCGTAAAAAGCACCTCAAAAGTTACGCTAGAATGGTGCTAAAGTCCCTTTTTATACTCCCATTTGCTACACTTGTTATGAAGCTCTTTAAAGGCAAGCAAAAGCTTACAAACCGCGAGATGATGGGGCTTTGTGTGAACCTTGATAAGGGAGCGAGGCAGGTGGATCTTGTAGAGGAGCTAGGTGTGCAGAACCTGCTTATGAGAGTATTTTTAGACCAAAATATAGATGAGTTTGTGGAGTTTGCAAAGCTTTTTAGAGGTAAAAGTATAGTCATAAATATTATCCAAGATCGCAAATTTATCGAAAACGAAGAGCTTTTAAGAGACAAACTTGATGAGATTTTTAGTAAATTTGATCAAACCAGCAGCGAGTTTGTCATAGGAAATGCCATAAATCGCCTAAAATGGGGCTTTTTTAGCGTAGATGAGTATATAGAGTTTTACAAAATTGCCAAGCGTTTGCGTGACGCCTCTTATCCACACATCAAGCTTATAGCACCAAGTGTTATAGACTTTGAGTACTACTACAACGCTGATGTGATGTTTGGATCTGGTGATATTACTTTTGATAAAACTTCAGCACTTTTGTATGTTGATAGAAGAGGCTCGCCCAAAAATAGCCAATATGGTATCTTTGATCTAAAAAATAAGATAGATCTGCTCTATGCACTAGTTAGACTTAGTCCAAAGACCAAAAGTGATGAGATCTATATAACCGAGGTAAATTGGCCTATCTCAAACACCGCTCCCTACGCTCCTACGAGCGAAAAAGAGTGCGTTAGCCTTGAGGAGTACACTCTCTATATGCAAGAGTATATGGAGGTTGCTAGAAAAAGTGGCAAGGTGAGCAGAGTTTTTTGGCATCAGCTTGTGGCGACGGGTTATGGGCTAGTTGATGGCAGAGATGGTACTAGATACCCACAATTTTACAAATTTAAAGAGTTGTTAAATGACTAAATCGATTTTTATAGAGTTACCATTTTGGCTAGGAGATGCCATTATGGCGACTCCAGCGGTGCAAAACATCATCAAAAGCTACCCAGAAGCTAGCATCACGCTTTTTGGCTCAAAAGCTAGCATAGAGGCTTATGCGGGCTACCCAAATGCGATCCTGTTTATGGTAGATGAGAGCAAGAAAGAGGGCAATAGGTTTGTAAACCTCTATAAGATCGCTAAGAGTGTTGGCAGGGTAGATCTAGCTATCTCATTTCGCCGTAGTTTTGCCTCAAAGTTTATGCTATTTTTCATAGATGCTAGTCTAAAGGCTAACTACCGCAGGCTAAGCAAGGGTGAGATTCACCAATGCATACGCTACAACGACTTTGTGAACTATGTTCTAGATCTAAAAAACGATACAGGCGAGCAGAAGCTCTACTTTGAGCCAAAAGTTTATGTAAAACCCACGCTGGGTATAAACGCGGGTGCAACCTATGGAAGTGCTAAGCGGTGGTATCCAGATCGCTTTGCGAAGGTGGCTTCACAGCTAGCTAGTCGCTATGATATAGTGATATTTGGCTCTCCAAGTGAGGTGGAGATGGCGGGTGATATAGAGAAGCATCTAGTAGCAGAGGGTACTACAAACTACCAAAATCTAGCGGGCAAAACAAGCATAAAAGAGCTTATAGAGCATATCGCGGGGCTTAGCCTGTTCATCACCAACGATAGTGGACCGATGCATGTTGCCTCAGCTTATAAAGTACCAACAGTCGCCATCTTTGGCCCTACAAAACATAAAGAGACATCGCAGTGGCAAAACCCAAAAAGCAAGATAGTAAGGCACGAAATAGAGTGCTCACCCTGTATGAGGCGAGAGTGCCCGCTAGGTCACCACGAGTGTATGAGTAAGATAGAGAGTGAAGATGTGCTAAGGGTTGCTCTTAGCTTGTGCTACCACTCAAGCTGAAAGGTTGTGTGTACGATCTTAAACTGCTCTTTGAGATCGCTATTTATATCATATAAGATCTCCTCGTAGCACTCTAGATCAGCTTTTTTTATCTTCAAGTGAGCAGTCATATTGTACATATCTTGTGTGATCTCCCATATGTGGATATCGTGCAACTCCAAAACTTTCGCATTTTTTTCGATCTGGTTTTTGACCTGATCTATGTCGATTGGCGAGCCTTCAAGCAGGGTGTTTGTTGAGCTTTTGAGTATGCTAGTAGCCCATTTTAAGATCACAAGTGCTACCAAGATAGCTAGCAAGAGATCTATAAAATACCAAGAGGTGTAGTAGATCACGACATAGCCTATGATGATGGCGATGGAGGATAGAGCGTCGCTTAACATATGAACAAAAGCTGATTTGAGGTTGATGTTCTCTCTATCTCCTTGCATCAAAATGATGCCCGCTATAATATTTACAACAAGCCCCGCGATCGCCACTATCATCGCTGTTTTTATATCTATGGTTTGTGGATCTATAAATCTAGCTACGGCTTCATAGACGATCCAGATGGTAGATAAAACGATCATGATCCCATTTACAAAAGCAGCTAAAACCTCAGCTCTATAATAGCCAAATGTTTTGGAGCGTGGGGCGGTTTTGTTTGCGATAATGATGGCAACAAGCGAGACTAGGAGGGCAAAAGCGTGTGTAAACATATGGATCGCATCTGAGATCAGTGCTAAGGAGTTTGATAAAAATCCATAAAAAAACTCAGCAAACATCGCTACAAGCGTAATTATTAGGGCGATTTTTAGCACCTCTTTATCTGTTTGTCTATGATCGTGCTCGCAGGAGCTGGTGTGATGAGATGTTGTATAGGGCTTGTGATCACTCAAGCCAATCTTACAATCTAGCATTTAAGATCCTCTATTTACCCTTTTCTCATCTTAAAGCCACTCTCCTCTATGAGTGGTTTTAGTTTATCTTGCAGCTCTCCTTGAAACTCCATAAAGCCCTCTTTGTAAGCCCCGCCACACCCAAGGCGTTTTTTGATCTTTGCAAGCAGATCTTTTGCTACCTCATCGCTAACAAAAAACTCCCCCACAAGTGTGACGATCTTACCACGACGCCTCTCTTTTGCAAAGTATAATGTGTGCTTTTGTGGATCTAGTATCTCTTTTTTGCTTGTTTTCTCTTCGCTCTCAAAGCTCCACCCACTCGCATCATCAAGCGAGCTACCAATGAGAAGATCTAGCTTTTTGCCTCTACTCAAGAGAGCACCTTTTGGTGTAAAACACTCATATGGCTAGCAAAATTTCCGCTTTTTATGCACGCTTCTACTTCATCTATGTTTGTGATGGTTTTATCATAAAGCACTACAAAGATCTCATCAGCGTTTTGTAAAAAAGTGCTCTCACCATATGGCGTGTAGCGAGTCGCACCAATGCTAATGATCGCTTTTTGTGGGAAGTCGCACTCTTTTATGTAGAGGCTTAGATCTTCTAGCGGATCTTCATCTTTTTGAGTTTGGATCTGCTCTACTATCCACGCTAAAAGCTTCTCATAAAAGTAGCTATACCCTAGCAGATCTACATCTTCTCCATACGCTCTAAGCTCGCCATCTCGCCTTAAGTATGAGCATATGGCGTAGCGATCCATAACGCCACCGCTACTAAATTGATCAATCTCCAGTAGAGTGCTACTAAGCCCTTTTGAGCTTTCACCCCAATTCTTTTTTTCGCTGATCTTAGTAGCTCCTGCTACTCTGATGGAGCAGTCATTATAAGCCGCAAAGTGCGTTGGTTTTATGCCTACTAGCTTGCCATCTTCATAGCTTAGATCACATATAAGTGCTACTTCAGGTTCTACTTGAGCGTTGCCATTAGGTAGTTTTATCTGCTCATGCGAGAGCGGAAAAACGCTTAGCATTTCACTTGCTACGCGTTTTGGTAGATAAAATGGGAACATTCCCTTTGGAGCTGCCTCATCTGCGGTGATGATATGCTTAAACTCCTCTAGCTCACCCGCTTGAGCTAGATGTAGAGCAAAGTTGCCCGCGATCCCAAGCCCGATGTAAGACCTAAATCTTTCCATCTGCCTTAGCCTGTGCAAACTCTTCGTAACTTCCCTTAAAGTCCACGAATGTTCCATCAGCTCTTAGCTCAATCACGCGGTTTGCAAACGCATCAAGTAGCTCTCTATCGTGCGAGACGCAGATCACATTGCCCTTAAACTCATAAAGAGCTTCGCCAAGAGCGATGATCGCTTCAAGATCTAAGTGGTTTGTAGGCTCATCAAGAACCAAAAAGTTACCACCCTCAAGCATCATTTTACTAAGCATCATACGGTGTTTTTCACCCCCAGATATGCTAACAACTGACTTCTCTTGTTGCTCACCTGAGAAGAGCATTCTACCTAGGCAGTTGCGGATCTCAGCGATATCTCGCTTTGGATCAAAGCCTCTTAGCCAGTCATAAAGTGTTATGTCGCCTTTGATGATATCTGTGGTATTTTGTGCAAAGTAGCTAGGCTCGATCGTCGCACCCCACACAACTTCACCGCTTGTAGGTTTTAGCTCCTCCATTATGATCTTCACTAGAGTTGTTTTACCAACACCATTTGCTCCAATGATGGCTATCTTCTCATCTGGATCTACTTTGATGTTGATGTTTTTTAAAACCTCATTATCACCATAAGAGTGGCTTATGTTTATGACATTTAGTGCTTCATCGCCCATGGTTCGCTTAGCCTTGAAAACTATGCTTGGATCGCGTCTTGAAGATGGTTTGATATCATCGATGACAAGTTTTTCAAGCTGTTTTTGTCTGCTTGTTGCCTGCTTTGCCTTAGAAGCGTTTGCACTAAATCGTCTCACAAACGCCTCTAGTTGCTCTTTTTCTTTGAGTTTTTTGGCATTTTCTAGCTCATGCTGTTTTGCGATCACATTTGCTGCTATGTACCAGTCATCATAGTTGCCGCTAAACTCTCTGATCTTTTGGTAGTCCACATCAAGTATGTGCGTCACGACGGAGTTTAGGAAGTGTCTATCGTGTGAGATGACTACCATTGTGCCCTCGTGGCGTTGAAGCTCATCTTCTAGCCAGCTGATAGTGTCGATGTCAAGGTTGTTTGTCGGCTCATCTAAAAATAGCACATCTGGGCGAGGGAAAAGCACTTGAGCAAGCAGAACTTTAAACTTATCGGCGTTATCTAGCACACTCATCTTTTCGTAGTGAAGCTCCGCTGGGATACCCACATTTTCTAGTACTTTTGTGATATTTACATCATATTCGTATGTTGGATCCTCTTCAACGCAGATCACCTCAAGATCTGCTAAGCGGTTGTTTGTTGCATCATCTTCAAAATCACCCGTAGCGTAGAGATGCTCTTTTTCTTTGATGGCGTCATAGAGTCTTTTGTTGCCAAAAAGTACAGCGTCCATTATGGTGTACTCCTCGTAAGCATACTGATTTTGCCCAAGTACGCCAACTTTTAGACCATTTTCAACAGAGACATCACCCTCATACTCGTTGATCTCACCGCTAAGTATCTTTAAAAATGTTGTCTTTCCAGCACCATTTGCCCCGATTAGTCCATATCTTTTATGGCGATCTAGTTTTAAGTTTATATCTTGAAATAGCACTCTGTTGCCATAACGCATAGTAAGTTTGTTTACTGTAACCATTTGTGTTCCTATGAAGTTTGATTATTTGATTGGAGTGTTATATTTTACCTAAGATCTCTTTAAAGTTTGCTATGAGGCGTTTGCCAAAAACTCCCCTCTGGCTTGTTGTGATGCAGATCTTGCATATATTTCTGCTCAGTTTTGGCTAGCTGGGATCTGATCCTATTTACCATCTCTTTTTGTGGCGTAGTAGTAGATGGCAGGGTGCAACTCTCACCATCACTTAGATCTGCTTCAAACCTATCATCATCAAACTGCTTGCCTAGGTATTTGCATAGGTAGAGTGCATCTCTTTGAGCATTGCCAAGGCATGAAGTTGCCCCTGGGGAGGGTGTCATGTTAAAAATCACCCCTTCGCCACTATATATACACGCTTCGCCAAGGAGTAGTTTTTTGGCGTTTTTATCAATCACTTGTGGGCGGATTCCGCCAAAACCTTTGGCGTAAGTTATATCATTTTCGCTTATAGAAGGCACTATTTTTCTAGCCTCTTTTGCGAAGAGTTTTTTACCAAGCAGAGGGATCTCATAGAGGAAGTTTGTAGCTATATAGTTTCGTATATCTCTATCTTTGAGTAGATCTAGAAGTGCTTTTAGTACATTTGCATCGAAGTTTAGTGTGCGAAAAAACTCTAGCACACTACCGCTTCTATACCGCTCAAGCTTTGGTAGTATCAGTGCGGTTGGGCCAAAGCGAGTAAGCCCATAGGTAAGCAGATCAGGATCACCATGAAGTGCGGCAAATGGGAGCTTTGGGTTTTGGATCATATAGACTTTTGAGTTTAGGGTCGCTTTGTTGCTAAGATAAAAACTCCCCGCCACGCTAAGACTTGCAAACTCCTTGCCATGCCCCATTTTATGAGCTAAATAGAGCGAGTGAGCACCAGCATTTACCACCACAAAGTCAGCATAGTAGCTCCCATTTTTTGTACTCACTTTATAGCCTCTTTTGGAGCTTTTTTCTATGTTAAGCACCTCAGTGTTTAAAAATAGCTCTACACATTTGTGAGGCGTGTTTTGGGCGTTTTCTATAAAAGAGTGGCTAAGTTTGCCAAAATCGAGCGTTGTCCACTCACCCATTGCACCAAGAGCAAGCACCTCTTCGCACCGCTCTACACCATTTTTATCATATATGAGATCTGGCTCTATCTTTTTTAGTCGCTCCTTATCCCACACCTCTAAGTATGGAAAATGCTCGCCAAACTCATCATAGCGATCTAGCAAAAACTCCACTTCATCTTTGCCGATGCCAAGTGCCATTTTGGTGTGTGAGTGCAAAATCTCGCCATCATAGCCATGCTCTAGGCAGTACTTTACGATCATATTTGCGGTGCGTTTGGTGCGGAGTGCCTTTGCAAGCGTGTAGTTTGTCTCTATGTCGCCACAGTGCAGGGTTTGTGAGTTGCTAGAGGGTGCGGAGTTAAGAGTTGCTAGATCTTCATACTTCTCTAGCACGGCGATGCTTGCTATGTCGCTATATTTTGCAAGCGTATAGGCGAGGGCACTTCCGCTTACTCCGCCACCAACTATGATCACTTCAAAGTTTCTCATTTAACTATCCTATTAAATGCTCACATCTCAAGCAGGCTTGAGATGAGGTCTTCAGCAGACGGCTCTCGCGACTAGTCGCTCTTAAAAGTTTGTTATTCATTTAACTACCCCAAAGGCTTTTTATGCAATCATACATAAAAAGTAGTGATAAATGCAAATAAGAGAGTTGAGTTTAAAAGAGCTTGATCTTGCCTATGAGATGGTGCAGCGCGAGTATGCGGATCTAAGCTATGATGATTTTGAAGATCTTATATATGAGATGCAACGCGAAGAGTATAAGATGGTAGCAGCACTAGAGAGAGGTAAGATCGTGGGCTATATGGGACTAAAGATCAAAACAGATCTGCGTCACAAAAGGCACTTAAGAGTCTGTGAGTTTATATGTGATGAGAGTGTAAAAGATGAGCTTGAGGAGTATTTGAGTGACTATGCACGCATAGCACTCTGCAAGGAGATACTGCGTGCTTAACTAGGCAAAATGCCTAGTTAGATTGCTGTTACATTTGTAGCGTGAGGGCCTTTGTCGCCATCAGTGATCTCAAATGTAACTCTTTGACCTTCATTTAACACTACTCTACCTGGAGTTGTGCGATTTACTTGTCTAAAGTGAACAAAAATATCTTTTTCGCCGCTATCTGGCGTGATAAAACCATAACCCTTCTCTTCGTTGAACCATTTTACAGATCCATCTATAAGTCCTGCCATAAAACATACCTCTTTACAAAATACACCTAAGTTAGGTGGAGTCAAAAAATGGAGGTAGTTTTTCTAAAAATCATAGTCAAACTCACACACAAATCTATCATCAGATGAAAGTATAGCAAAATTATTGAAAAATTATGGAAAAAGTCGATATGATATGTAAAAGTCAAAAGGAGTTAAGATGGAAGTAAGTTCTACTAGAGGGACACAACTAGCAAATAGTGAGCTAAACACTCAGGCACTCCATAAGGGTCAAGATAGCGAGCTAAAAGAGGCAAAGGGCGATGCTAAGCCTGAAGCTAAAGAGCTTAGTAAGACTGAACAAAGAGCGTTAGATCTTGAAAAGTCTAAAGAACAAAGAGAGAAACAAAAGCTCTCAAGCGAAGATGCGGCGTCTATAAAAGCTTCGATTCAGGCGAACTCAAATGCTATGATCTTTGGATCTGCTCTTATCCAAGGTAGCTTTGGAGGCGGTTTTAGCGGAGGTGGGTTTAGTAGCATATTTAGTGCAGATTTTGACGCATCGATCAGAGCTATGGGTTATGAGGGTAAGCCACTCTCAGAGCTTAGCAAAAATGAGGCGAAGGAGCTTGTAAGCGAAGATGGATTTTTTGGAGTCGATAAGACTGCACAAAGAATCGCTGACTTTGTCATAAATGGAGCTGGTGGCGATGAAGAGAAGCTAAAAGCGGGCAGAGAAGGTATGCTTAGAGGCTTTGAAGATGCAAAGAAGATGCTAGGAGATAGTATGCCTGACATCTCAAAAGAGACCATGAAAAAAGCTACTGAAATGGTCGATAAAGCTATAAGTGATCTCGGATTTTCTATCATAGATCAAAAAGCGTAGTAGTCACTTTGGTGGCTACTATAACTACTATCTAGTTTATAGCCTTTTGTTATTTTATTTTTAATGTTATCATTAACAAAAAAAGGCTTTTTATGAATCAAAAAAGTATCAATCTCTTTAGATCAGCAGATATGCCCACTATACTAGATCATCTTCAAAATGAACTCGCTTCAAGAAATGAGTCTCCTATATGGAGAGAAAAAGTTATACCATTTGCCACAGCTATACTAAGCGTACTTGTGCCACTATATGAGCAGAAGCTCCTTTTTGATCCGCAAGGTAGGCACAAAGATGAGCTTAGTGCGGAGCTATTTTTTCAGTGGAGTGACTTTGTGAGTCTAAAAATGCTTGCTTTTACGCTTCAAAGATCTAACGAAGCATCAAAACTACTTAGAACCAAGATAGATGAGAGCCTTTGTGAAAACTACAAAAGTGTAGATCTAACAGCTTTGGGCGAGTATCTATCTAAAAATAGAGTAGATCTAAGTCGCGAAGATCTTGACTTTCCAATCTCAACTTACAATCTTCATCAGGGAGTATCAAATGTCATCAGATCTCTTCTTTAAGTTTTTGCTACTTTTTTTGCCACTACAACTGCTAGCTCTTGATACACCAGAGCCTGATGTTGCTAGAAGTTATGGGGTGGAGTATATATCAGCAAAAGATGCAAAAGCTCTACATGACGCTAAAAGTGCTACATTTTGTGATGCTAGGATCACAAGAGAGTTTATCACAGAGACTATTCCAGATGCACTCTCTTGTATGTACGAGGAGAAGGGCGGTAGAGAGAACAAGCGAGCCGATTTTGATCCAAGTATAGAGGAGTGGCATAGTCAAAATATAGTCGATAAAAATAGAACTTTGGTGATATTTTGTAACGCTAAAAACTGCTGGAGATCATATAAGGCGGCGTTTGTGGCTAAAGAGATGGGTTTTAGAGATGTTAGATGGCTTAGAGATGGCGTGCCTGCGTGGCGAAGTGCTGGCTATGAGCTTGAAAACAACTGCCCGTTATAAGGAAATGGTATGAATTTTTTGGCAAATATTACTATTTTTAAAAAAATAGTAGCTCTTATAGTTCTTGGGATTGGAAGCATTGTTTTTATGGCGACTATCGGGATAAGTACCGCTTCAAAGGGTTCTGTTGCGTTAGAAAATATGCTAAATGATGTGATAGTTCCAAGGCAAAAGATCGCCTCGCTTGATGATGAGGTGAAGTGGATCTTTAACAATATCTCTCAAGTAACTAGCGGATTTGTGGCGTATCAAGGCTCAAGACTTCAGATGCAAGAGGTGATAAAAGCCGTTGATGAGAGGCTTATGGCTTTAGATGAGAGTATCTTTAAGCAGGACTCTATTGCTAAAGAGGTGGCGGGTGTTAAGATGCACTGGGAGCAGATCAAATCCTTTTTGCCTGCTATGATGGACGCCTATAAAGATGAAAACGAAAAACTTATAAAAAAGATAGCAAATGATGATATCTTTTTGCCATATTGTGGGATCAGGAAAAACTTCGTAAAGCTAAATGCTTTGGTGCTTGAAAGCTCAGAGATGATCTCAAAGCTAAATCATGACGAGCTTGCAAGGAGTAAACAGCTACTCATCTGGGTGGCACTCTTTGTCTCTATAATGGCGGTGATCTCTGTTTCGCTAGTGGCTAGATCTATAAACAGCTCCATAAAAGCGATCTCTAAGATCCATGACTTTGGTACAGATCTAACAAACCGCCTAGAGATCATAGGAAGCGATGAGATAGCCCTTGTAAGCGGGGAGGTCAATGGCTTTATGGATCAGACAAGCTCACTTATAAAAGAGACAAAACAAAATGCAAGCGACAATGCGACCACCGCAAGCAGGCTCTTTGATGCCACAAAAGAGATTACACAGCGAACAACGATGGAGTCAGATATCGTACGCGATGCGTTTGACACTAGCAAAGAGATGCGATCTCGTCTTATGGATCTAGTGGAGCGAAGTGGTAGGACTACACTAACGCTTGGTACGGCATTTAGCTCTCTAGGGGAGGCTAGATCTGATATGGATCTGCTCTCAAAAGATGTGGAGTCTATGGCTATAAGCGAGGCGGAGCTCTCTGTGGCTCTTACAGATCTAGCCAAAGAGGCGTGGGATGTAAAAGAGGTGCTTCAAGCCATCTCCGATATAGCCGATCAGACCAACTTGCTAGCACTAAATGCCGCCATAGAAGCAGCTCGTGCAGGCGAGCATGGTAGAGGCTTTGCGGTGGTTGCTGATGAGGTGCGAAAGCTTGCAGAGCGAACACAAAAGAGCTTGGTACAAAGCGATGCAACTATCAGTGCCATAGCTCAAGGAGTGCAAGATCTAAGCATGCAGATGAATGAAAACAACAAAAAAGCTCAAGATCTAACTATAACTACCGCTCAAGTTGATGCTAAAGTGGAGCAGGTGCTTTTGGATATGACTAGAAGTAACGAAGATACTATTTTGTTTGCTTCTGAGGTAAAACTCACTAGCGAGGAGATAGATGAGCTGATGAAGCTAATGAGCAAGATAGATGAGATCTCAGCTCAAAACAGCACCATCTCCGCAGGCATCGAGAGCGAGAGCAAGATGCTTCTTGATGCGACGGGCGAGCTAAATAAAAAGCTAGATATATTTAAGGTTTAGCAAGAGGGCGTGCTTGAAGCTATTTTGGCTATGGTGTTTGTGGTGCTTTTGCCACTCACAAACTCCACAAGCTTTGTCTCGGTGCTAAACTCACTACCTACTATATTTTTGCCCTCATAGTCGCCACCTTTTACTAAGATGTCGGGTTTTATCATCTTGATGAGATCATATGGCGTGTCATCAAAAAATGGCACTACAAAGTCCACCGCCTCTAAAGACGCTAATATATAGGAGCGATCCTCTAGTGTGTTGATGGGGCGGGACTCACCCTTTAGACGGCGGATAGACTCATCAGAGTTAAGCCCCACTATGAGTACATCGCCATAGCTTTTTGCCTCCTCAAGATACTTAACATGCCCTGCGTGAAGTATGTCAAAACAACCATTTGTAAAGACTATGCGTCTGTTTTGCTCCCTTAGTCGCTTCACGATACGCTCTATTTGATCGAAGTTTTTGATGTGTGAGTGCGAGCTACTTTTATGCAGTGCTGACTCATACTCTTCGATCTCATCAAGACTTACAGTCGCAGAGCCACGCTTGCCTACCACTACGCCCGCAGCGAGGTTTGCAAAGCGAGCAGCTTCTCCTATATTTTTGCCAGAGCTTAGTGCAAAGGCGATGGAGGCGATGACGGTATCACCCGCTCCTGTGACATCAAAAACCTCTTTGGCAACAGTTGGGTAGATATTTAGCTCATCATCGTATGTTGCTATACCATCTTCAGATAGTGTGATGAGTGAGATCTCAAGCTCACAGCTATTTTTTAGATCTAGTAGTGCCTCTCTTAGGCTTGCTTCATCTTTGATCTCGATGTTTGTAGCTTGCATCGCCTCTTTTTTGTTTGGTGTTAAAAGATAAGCTCCCTTGTACTTTGAGTAGTTGCTACCCTTTGGATCTACTAGGACTTTTATGCCTCTACTTTTGCAGATCCTTATAAGCTCTTTTGTGAAGTACTCGCTCAAAACCCCTTTGCCATAGTCAGAGAGTACCACCGCATCAAAGCCATCTATACTGCTAGTAAGAGACTTCAGAAGCTTTGCTGCCTCATCTTGAGCTATCTCACTTTTGCTCTCTGCATCAAAGCGGATCACCTGTTGCAAGTTTGCTACAAGTCGGCTCTTTTTTGAGGTTTTGCGGTTTTTAGATCTAAGAACAGAGTCACTATGGGCGTTTGAGCTTCGTAGTAGTTCTAAAAGCTCCACCCCATTTTCATCATCTCCTATAACACTAGCTACGCTCACTGATGCACCAAGAGTGATGAGGTTGTTTACAACATTGCCAGCACCGCCTAAAACCTTGCTCTCTTTGGCGACATCTACGACTAAAACGGGTGCTTCTGGCGAGAGTCGCTCGCTACTTCCCCACAAATAGTGATCTATCATCAGATCACCCACAACTAAGATCTTTGGGTGGGCTTTTTTAAGTTCTATCACTTTTGAACCTCATCTTTATATATGCGTTTTATCTCGTTCGTGTAGGCTTTTATGCCATCTTCTAGCTCAAAATGAGGCTCATAGCTAAGGTGTGATCTGGAGCTTGTTATATCTGCTTCTGTGTGAAACTGGTAGCTTCCTATGTATGGGTTTGGAATATAGTCGCACGCATAGTTAGATCCTAGCTCTTTTTGAAGTATATCTACTATATCTTGAAAGCTTCTAGCTTTGCCTGTGCCTACATTAAAAACCCCGCTAACGCCCGCTTGCATCGCCTTTATGTTTGCTTGGATCACATCATCTATGTAGATAAAATCTCGCTTGATCTCATCGCTTTTTTCAAAAAGTCTAGGGTTTTTTCCACTTAAGATCTGAAGTCCAAACTGAAGCACCATCGATGCAGTTTTATCTTTGAAAAACTCTCCTCTGCCATAGACATTGAAGTACCTAAGCCCTACGATCTCTATGTTTTGTTTTATGGCTTCATAGCTGATGTTATCCATACACAGCTTTGAGAAACCGTAAACATTTTGCGGATCTTCACTTCCAACTCTCTGTGGAGAAGGGGCATTGCCATATGTGGCAGCTGAAGATGCGTAGATCATCTTTGCACCATGTTTTATAGCCATATGCAGTAGATCTTTGTAGGCGTTTACATTTGTTTTGATCATAAGATCTTGCTCCCTAGCAGTGGTGTCAGAGATGGCTGCTTGATGGAAGATGTAGTCAAACTTATACTCACTCTCAAGCTTACGCAACAAAGTGGCATCGTTGATGTCGCCGCTTATAACTTCACCGCTAAAACCGATGAGATTTTTGAAGTGTCCAAAGCTTAGTAGATTGCCGTTTGAGAGAGTTTTTGTGCTTCTAAAACTATCTAGTGCTATAACTTTTGCTTTTGGGTGGTTGTGGGCAAAATAGTGTGCTAGGTTTGAGCCGATAAAGCCAGCTGCTCCCGTGATGAGAATGGTTTTGCCATCTAGTAAATCGTCTATATATTTCATGCTAAGTGTTCGCCTGCTACTCATTTTTAATAATATTATCATAACCAATTTAGAATTAACATCTATTTAAGGCAACAATATATACAATTCTTATGAAACTTATAAATAAAAAGGATTAAGTATGAAAAAAGTAGCAATCGCTTCTGTTCTTGCTCTAGCTTTTAGTTCTGCTCTAGTAGCAGGTGTCCCAGCTTCTTGTAATGGCTGTCATGGTGCTGATGGTTCAAAAAACACAATGGTTCCACAATCAAAACCAAACACTATGACAAAAGCTGAGATCGAAGAGTCACTAAAGGGTTATAGAGCGGGTACTGCAAACCACTACGGCAAAGGTGCCATGATGGTTAGCTTCTCTAAACCTCTAACAGATGAGCAAATCACTGAGATCGCTGAGACTTGGGGTAAATAATCCCACTAGATCACCTTTTGGTGATCTGGGTCTTAAACTAAAACTTCCCACACTCTATTATGCTAAATAGCAAACTCCTTCTTTTTATCATCTTAACTACTATAAGCATATTTTTTATCATAAACACTCAAACAGATCTAAACAAACAGCAAAAAGAGATAGACTCCATAAAACCAATCGTTTCACACTCTACTCACAATACCCTAAGCGAGGGAGCTTGTCAGGGGTGCCATGGCAGTAGTTGGGACAAGATAGCACTTTCTAAATCACGCGTCGTCTCAACGCTAAGTGCTGAGGAGATCGCTACTGCACTCATAGGGTATAAAAACAAAACATATGGATCAGATCTAAGAGATCTGATGCACGCTCAAGTTGCGAGATATAGCGATGATGAGTTAAGAGAGTTTGCGTACACTCTTAGTAGAAAGTTTACTCTAGTAGATGATAGGCTTGAGGGGATTGTAACTATCGAAGAGCGAAGCCATCTAAGCTTAGGAGCTTGTAGAGGTTGTCACGGCTCATCATGGCAAAAAGCTGCACTCGGTGAGTCGCTTATAGTTTCGCGAATGAGTTATGAGGAGATCAAAGAGGCACTAATAGGCTATAAATATAGCACTTATGGCAGAGACAAAAAAGAGCTTATGCGTGCTCAGGTGGCTAATTATAGCGATGAAGAGCTAGAGAAGATGGCAAGAAGCATCTCAAGATAGATAGGATCTTAGATGATTTTGGGTAGATGCCACTTCTGTTTATAAGCAAGCAGTCTAAGAGCTACGCTAAATGTAGCAATACCAAGCATAGTGTACTCATTTAGTAGATCTATGTAGCTAAAAAGCACAACTAAAAGCGAAACTATAATAGCAATAGACCCATAAAAGTCACTCACAAGAACCGCTGGTACACGGTTTATCATAATATCTCTAATCACCCCGCCGCCCACTGCTGTAACAAAACCAAGTATGATGATGCCAAATGTGTTAAAGCTTGCATCAATAGCAAGCAGAGATCCTGTGATGCTAAACGCTACAAGTCCCATAGTGTCGCTTACTACAAAGATCCACTTCTGCTCTATGGTCTCTTTTTTGTAGAGTTTTGAGACAAAGAGTATAAGTATGGTCGCACTTAGCACCACAGATGGGTAAAATGCAGTAAAAGCAAATGGATCACGACTAAGGATAGCATCTCTTAAAACTCCGCCACCAAGGGCGGTAAGGGAGGAAGCTATAAGAATGCCAAGTATGTCAAGCTGGTTGCGAATAGCTACTAAAAAACCACTGATGCTAAAAGCGATAATGCCAACTATGTCGGCAAAAAAGAAGATGGAGCTCATTGATAGTTGGACTTAAACTCGACATATCGTCTAGCTGAAGCATAAAGCTCTGCTACCTCCTCATCGCTAAGAGATCTCACCACCTTAGCGGGGCTTCCCATGATGAGTGAGCGAGGTGGGAAGATCTTGTTTTTAGTCACAAGCGAGCCTGCTCCAACGATGCTCTCTTTGCCGATCACCGCACCATCAAGTATGGTCGCACTCATACCGATGAGGCAAGCATCTTCTATGATGCACCCATGAAGCATTACGCGGTGTCCGATAGTAACATCGCTACCTATGATAGTAGGTGTGCCATCGCCTGCTTTATGGCGATCTTCGCCTTTATGGTGAGTAATATGCACCATACTAAGATCTTGTATGCTTGTGCGATCGCCTATTGTAATGTAGTGCACATCACCTCTGATGACTGTGCCAAACCAGATGGAGCACTCCTCTCCGATAGTAACATCGCCGATCACATCAGCTGATGGAGCGATCCAGCTATTTTTGCCAACTTTTGGGCTTGTATCTTTGTAGTTATAGAGTGGCATTTTGTTCTCCTTTTGTAAATATCTCTAGTTTTGCGGAGTTTTTTGAGATCTTTAGAGATCTGTTTACAAACTCCTCAAGTTGTTTGTGGTTGTTTATGATGCTTTTGCTCTCTTGAGGCACTTTTGTATAGTTTCCATCGCTTTGTAACTCGCTTGATAGAGTGTTATCTGCACACTGAAGCTCTAAGATCTGCACGATCTTACTCTTTAGATCCTCATTTTTTATAGCAGTTAGTAGCTCTATGCGTCTTGTGAGGTTTCGTGGCATCCAGTCTGCACTTGAGATATAGACACCATACTCATCGTTTTTGAAGTAAAACGCCCTTGCGTGCTCAAGATACTTGCCTAGGATTGAGATGACTCTTATATTTTCACTCGCTCCTGCTACTTTTGGACGCAAACAACACACCCCTCGCACGATGAGATCTATCTTGACCCCTGCTTGAGACGCCTTGTAGAGTGCTCTGATCACATCTTCATCTACAAGCGAGTTGAGCTTTGCGATGATGTGCCCGCTCTCCTTGTGACGCCTCTCGTTTTCTATGAGTGAGAGTATCTTAGGCTTGATCTGAGCGGGGGACATATATAGCTCATTTAGCTTGCCCTTTTTGCTAAAGCCTGTTAGGAAGTGGAAAAATCTGCTTAGATCATTTGTGATCGCCTCACTGCTTGTGAGGTAGCTCATATCGGTGTAGATCTTAGCGGTGATGGGGTTGTAGTTGCCCGTGCTTATATGTGCATACTGCTTGATCTTGCCATTTTTGCGTTTGGTGATGAGTGTAGCTTTTGCGTGAACTTTAAAGCCTTTGATGCCGTAGATGACATGAGCCCCCGCCTTTTCTAGTGCTTTTGCCCAGATGAGGTTGTTCTCCTCATCAAACCTAGCCTTTAGCTCCACCATCACCGTTACTTGTTTGCCAGACTCACTCGCTGCCATGAGGTACTTTACTATGGGAGAGTCTTTGCCAGATCTATATAGTGTCATCTTTATAGATACTACATCGGGATCTTTTGCAGCACTTTGGACTAGCTGAACCACAGGATCGAAGCTCTCATAGGGGTGGTAGAGCAGAAGCTCCTCTTTATCAAGTGTGGTGAGTATGTTCTCGCTACTCTCAAGTGGCGGAAGGTTTTTGCCTTGGTAGGGTTCTACTAGCAGATGAGCGTGGCTTTTGTTGCTTACTATCTGCCAAAGGCTTGAGAGGTTTATGATGGAGCTAAAGCGGTAGATATCTTCGGCATAGACATTTACATGACGGTTAAAGAAGCCTATAAGCTCCTCATCTCCATCGCTCTCAACCTCAAGCCTAACCATCGCACCCTTTTTGCGAAGCTTAAGACCCTCCTCTAAGATCTCCATAAAGTCATCTGCTTCTTCCTCTTCGATCTCGATGTCGGCGTTGCGAGTTACTCGAAATGGAGCGTGTTTGATGAGTGTGTATCCAGGGAAAAGCTCCTCTATATGGTTTGCGACAACACTCTCTAGTGGCACATAAGTACCCTCATCAAGCTCAACAAATCGCTCAAGAATGCGAGGGATCCGCACTATACCTGTTCGCTCTATGAGAGGGTTTTCAAGATCTGCTAGCTTTACGATAAGCCCAAAGCTGAGGTTGTTTAACTGCGGAAATGGGTGCGTTGCATCAACCGCGATGGGGATCACGACATGGTAGATCTGCTCATCAAAGTAGCGATCTAGTAAGTGCCTCTGTTTTGGCGAGGTGTCGTTATAGTGTTTTATGTGTATATCGTAACGATGAAGTGCTAAAAGTATCTCGCTTAGGCACGCCTCTACGCTTGGTTGTTCTTTGTGCAAATACTCTCTGATACCTCGTAGTTGCTCAAGCGGAGTGAGTTTATCAGCACTTGACTCTATGATGCCAGCACTATAAAGCTTTTTTAGTCCTGCAACTCTGATCATATAAAACTCATCTAAGTTTGTGCCATAGATGGCTAGAAACTTGAGTCTCTCTAAGAGTGGCAAGGAGTCATCTTCCGCCTGCTTCAAAACTCTAGTGTTGAACTGTAACCACGATAGCTCGCGGTTTATGTAGAGACTAGGGTTTTTAAGATTTAGCATACCTAAGATCCTTTGAGTTTTTTGGCAATTATAGCCAATAATATAAAAAATACTTGACTTAAAAGGGCTAATATTGTAAAATTTTGCCTTAAATTACCCCACGCAAGATAATAATCTAGCTAATCCACAAAACTAAGGCAGTACCACAATTATGAGTGAAACCTCCTCAAACAATACACGAAAAACCTCAAAATCCAGAACTCACACCCCTGTAAAAGGCTCAAGCGTCGAAGATCTAAGACTAAAAAGCATAGAAGATCTAACCGCAATGGCACTAGAGCTTGGCATCGAGCAACCAAATGAGTTAAAGAGACAAGATCTAATATTTGAGATCCTAAAAGCCCAGACTGAACAGGGCGGATTTATACTATTTAATGGCATCTTGGAGATCATGCAAGATGGCTACGGTTTTATGAGATCAATAGATAAAAGCTTCGATGAGAGTATAAATGATGCTTATGTTTCTAACACTCAGATCCGCCGTTTTGCACTTAGAAATGGAGATGTGGTAACAGGGCAGGTTCGCCCTCCAAAAGATCAAGAGAGATACTATGCACTCATAAAGATCGAAGCAGTAAACGGCTTACCACCAGAGGAGAGCAAAAAACGCCCACTCTTTGAGAACCTCACGCCACTTTATGCCACAGAGCAGATCAAGCTTGAGTATAGAGAAAATGGGCTAACAGGGCGAATGATGGATCTTTTTGCTCCCATCGGTAAGGGTCAAAGAGGGCTTATAGTCGCACCTCCTAGAAGTGGTAAGACAGAGCTTCTAAAAGAGATCGCACATGGCATTACGCACAACCACGCAGAGATAGATCTAATGGTTTTGCTTGTAGATGAACGCCCTGAAGAGGTGACTGATATGGAGCGAAGTGTTAAGGGTGAGGTTTATAGCTCCACTTTTGATATGCCTGCTAAAAATCATGTCAAAGTAGCAGAGATGGTGATCGAGAAGGCAAAAAGACGCGTCGAGCTTGGTAGAAATGTAGTGATACTACTAGACTCTATCACTAGGCTAGCTCGTGCTTATAACACCGTCACGCCATCAAGCGGAAAGGTGCTAAGCGGGGGAGTTGATGCAAATGCACTACATAAGCCAAAGCGATTTTTCGGAGCAGCTAGAAACATAGAAAATGGCGGAAGCCTTACCATCATCGCAACTGCACTTATAGACACAGGAAGCCGAATGGACGAGGTGATCTTTGAGGAGTTTAAGGGTACGGGTAACTCTGAGGTGATACTAGATCGTCGCATCGCGGATCGTCGCATCTTCCCAGCGATTGATATACTCAAGTCTGGTACGAGAAAAGATGAGCTTCTTGTTGGTAGTGAAGTGCTACAAAAGGTCTATATACTTCGTCAGATGCTGCACAAGCAAGATGATGAGATCGAGGCACTCAAGTTTTTATACACCACGATGGGCAAAAAGCTTACAAACGCAGAGTTTTTAGAGAGTATGAATAGCAACTGATGCGTGTTGGGGTTTTTGATAGTGGAGTAGGTGGGCTTAGTGTTGTCAAAAGCCTGCTTGAGCACAATCTTTTTAGCCATATAGTCTATTATGGTGATACCGCGAGAGTTCCTTATGGGATCAAAGATCCCTCAACTATTCGTCGCTACGCTATTGAAGCGGTGGAGTTTTTCAAAAACTTTGAGCTAGATCTCATCATTGTGGCGTGCAATACTGTGAGTGCCTACGCACTTGATGCTATGAGGGGTGCTACTAGCGTAAAGGTGGTGGGTGTCGTAGAGGCGGGTGTGCTAGCGGTGCAAAACGCTATGCCAGATAGAGCTAAACGCATACTTATACTAGGAACACCTGCGACAGTTAGCTCAAAAGCCTATGAAGTAGCTCTAGGTAAACTAGGTTATAATAATCTAAAATCCATCGCTACTGCTCTTTTTGTACCTCTTGTAGAGGAGGGGATCTATGATGGAGTGATCGTTGAGGCGGTTTTTGAGCACTACTTTGGCAACCTAGAAAGACCAGATGCGATCATACTAGGGTGCACCCATTTTCCGCTTTTAGCTGGTGCTATGAGAGACTACTTTGGCGATGAGGTTTTGCTCATACACTCAGGTGATGCTATAGTTGAGCAACTCAAAAAAGAGTGTGATCTTGTGGGGCAACAAGAGGGTAGTACCATAGAGTACTTCGCCTCTGAGAACCCTCAAAAACTTCAAGCTGTTGCCAAAGAGTGGCTAAAGGCTTAGCTATTTATAGCTGTCTGCCTAGAGCTTTGGTTAGGTGAAGCACAAAAGCTAGCCCCTTTCTAGTCTCCTCATCTTGCATAAGCTTTAAGATCCCAAAGAGTGATGGAATCTCGCTTTTTGTCACCTCTCTTTTTGCATAGCGGATCGCATTTTCGCCCATAAACCCTGCTGTTGCTAAGTTGTCTATGGTGCCTATCATCTTCTCTACCATCGGTTCTGTCGTCATCTCTATGTTATCAGAGATCACTGCTAGAAGATCTATAAGATTGTCTATGCGTCCAGTTTGAACTAGCATTGTCATTTTTGCCTCAAGCTCTTGCATCTCTTGTGATTTTTCTACTTTCATAACGCCTCCTTATATCATTCCACGAGCTGCCGCCCAGTAGATCCCTTTGTTGAAGCCTTTTCTGACAAAACTACCTAGTTTACTACATGGTGTTGGTATTACATCTTTTTTGTAGTTGTACCATAGTGGCATACCGCAGGTTAGCCCCATCTGTGCAACTGCTATAACTAGCCCATCATAACTTTGGCTTATGTACCCATGTCTTAGTTGTGAGACAATGTTATCCGCCACCACATCAGTTTGGTTGTGGATCGTCCCGCCCGCTTTTGAGACGCTTAGATCTACTGTGTCGCCTAGTGTATAGACATTATCTAGCCCTTTAACTTTGAGGCTTTGTCTATTTGTTGGGAGCCACCCCTCATCATCTAGTGCTTTGGATAGTCCAGACCCTCTTATAAACTTTGTAGCTACAAAAGGTGGTGTGGACATAAGTATGTCAAAGCCTATCTCCTCACCCTCATCTGAGTAGGCGATCTTCTTTTTTGGATCTACCCTATTTAGCGTAAAGCCAGCTTTGTGTTTGATCCCCATACTATCAAAGATAGCGGGCAAAACCTTAGATGTAGGCTCTTGTAAAAATAGTCCGCCCGTTACTGCTTGAGCTTTGGTTGGGTAGGTGTAGAGTATCTCTACCTCGTCTCGCACACCTCTTTGGCTCAAAAAGTCATGTAGCATTATGGTTGTCTCAACGGGAGCTATGCCACACTGATGCGGGATATTTGGGGTTTTTGGAAAGTTTACAGTTATAAGCACTCGTCCACTTTTGATCTCGTGAAACTTTTTAGCTAGCTTCATAGCCCCCTCGTAGGTATAAAACCAATCGCCTCCTTCGCTTAGCCCCTCGATACGCTCAGGTGCCACCTCGCACCCCGTAGCAAGCACTAAAAAGTCGTAGTTAAACTGTTTGCCACTCTTTGTTTTTACAAAGTTTGCCTTTGTGTCTATGCTAAGTGCTTCTTGTACCTCAAAGTTTATCTCACTCATAAGCAGAGAGCTTTGATCTCTCACAAACTCGCTCCCCTCGGACTTGCCAAACGCCACATACATCGCTCCAGGCTTGTAGTAGTGCTTGCTAGAGTTTGATATAAGAGTGATCTCTATCTTACCACTATCTATCTCACTCATAAGCTTTTTTGCAAGGTTATTTGCAGTCATCGTCCCAGCAGTACCACCGCCAACTATCAAAATCCTCTTCATGCTTGCTCCTTATTTTAGGTAACAAATGCTAACTTAAAATACTAAGAGCAGAGTAATGAGTCTGTAAGGTTTGCATAAGATTAACCTATCTTATAGCCAACCCCTTTTATGTTCTCTATGACGCCACTATGTAGTTTTTTGCGGATCCCTGCTACTACCATTCTGATGGCATCACTGCTTATACCATCTTCCCAGATGCTATGCTCGATCTGCTCCGTGCTAAGCACACTTTTTTGGTTTTTTAGCAAAAGCTCAAGAAGCAAGATCTCCTTTTTTGTAAGTCTTATGATCTTGCCATCTTTTAGGGCGATCTTTTGGTTAAAGTCGTAGAAGTAACCGCCACTTAGCGGTATGGCTTTTAGATCCTCTTTTGCTATGCTTGAAGCCATTGCCACCAAAAATTCATCTATATCTATGGGCTTTTTTATGTAGAGATCTATGCCATACTCAACTGCTGTGTTTATGTACTCTGTGCTATTGTACGCAGTCATTACCACTCGTTTGGTCGTAGGCGAGAGTAGTGCGATCTTGTGAAGTAGATGTAGACCATTCACACTTGGCATCTCGATGTCGGAGATGACTATGTCGCTAGGGCTTTGCGTAAAAAGCTCAAGTGCTTGCATGGCATCTTTTGCGACTCTTACTTCCCTAAAATAGATCGCCATTACTCTAGCTAGCCACACTCTTGTGCTCTCATCATCTTCGGCTATAAGCAGTGAGAGAGGTTGAAGCCTACTATGTATCGCCTGCACTACTCCTCCTTTAGCATAATGGTAAATTTTGCACCATCTTTTAAGTTTTTTGCCACCAAAACTCCGCCCATATGACTCTCTATGATTACTTTTGACATATAAAGTCCGATCCCGCTTCCGCTACTTTTGGTGCTAAAGTATGGATCAAAGATCTTTGCTAGATCTTCGTTAGCGATACCGCCACCATTGTCCGCCACCTCTACTTTTAGACTATTTTTTACTTTTTTGACACTCATCTTTATCTGCCCATTTTTCACACCACTCGCAACTATCGCCATCATAGCGTTATTTATGATGTTTAGTATCACTTGCCTAAACTCGTTAGCATAACCAAGTATCTTAAAGCCTCTTTTGCTTGTTTTCATCTCGATCTCTATTTTGTGGTTTTTAAGCTGCACCTCTATGAGCCTTATGGCATCTTTGATGCTCCTAAGCAGATCAAAGCTCTCTTTGTCTTTGGAGAGCCGAAAAAAAGTAGCAAAATCATCGATGGTTTGAGACATATAGTTCACTTTTTGCATCATTTCAGACTCTATCTCTTGCAAAAAGTCCGCATCGATCTCTTTTTGGGTATGTCTAAGAGTTTGAATGATGATCCCAAGGCTATTTAGCGGTTGTCTCCACTGGTGGGCGATGGAGTCTATCATCTCGCCCATCGCCGCTAACCTTGACTGATGGCACATGATCTCATGCTGTTTGGCTCGCTTAGCAACCTCTAGCTCGATACGGCGTTTTAGCTCATCTTGATACTCTATATCTTCTGTGATGTCAGAGGTTATCATCACGATCTCATCTCTGCTTGCCAGATAAGCTAGCGATATACTCGCATTTAGCCTAGTTCCAGACTTTGTTATGCACACCTTTTTAAACTTCTCAAAGCTCCCAAACTCTATGGCTTTTCGCACCGCTTCTCTTGATGGCTCGGCGTACTCAGCAGCTGAGAGTGAGATGCAAGACTCGCTATAAAGCTCCTCCATGGTGTAGCCGATCATATTTTGGAAAAATCTGTTGGCGTAGAGAAACTTGCCCTCGCGATCTAGTATAGAGATCCCATTTGCCGCTAGATCAAAGACAGCTTGAAGCTCCTCTTTTTTACTTTTTAGCTCTTTGAGTAGCTTATATGATCTCTTTTTTGCTCGTTTTTTCATACTTCTCTCATTATAGGGCTTGATGGCTAAGATTGTGATAAAATACGCCGATCTAATGCAAAGAGGTGGGTGTTTTGTGGACTTAGAGATCATTGGGCGAACGCAAGAACTTTTTGTGAGTGATATAAAAAACTGCGAAAAAGAGCTTCAAGACATTGTTTCAAGCTCTACTTTTTTAGTGCTTGGAGGTGCTGGAAGCATAGGGCAAGCAGTTGCAAAAGAGATCTTTAAGCGAAATCCCAAAAAACTCCATGTTGTAGATCTAAGTGAAAATAATCTAGTTGAGCTTGTGCGAGATCTGCGAAGTAGTTTTGGATATATAGATGGAGATTTTGCTACTTTTGCACTAGATATCGGCTCTTTGGAGTATGATGCTTTTGTTAGATCTGATGGCAAATATGACTATGTGTTAAATCTCTCAGCTCTTAAACATGTGCGAAGCGAAAAAGACCCATTTACTTTGATGCGTCTGATTGAGACAAATATATTTAATACCGACAAAACACTAAAACAATCTATACAAAACAAAACTAAAAAATACTTTTGTGTGAGTACGGACAAAGCAGCAAACCCTGTAAATATGATGGGTGCAAGTAAAAAAATTATGGAGATGTTTGCTCATAAAAGATCAAAACATATAGATGTCTCAATGGCGAGATTTGCAAATGTAGCTTTTAGTGATGGCTCACTTCTACATGGGTTTGATCAGAGGATAAAGAAATCTCAACCCATAGTTGCACCAAACGATATAAAAAGGTATTTTGTAACACCAAAAGAGAGTGGTGAGCTTTGTTTGATGAGTTGTGTTTTTGGAGAAAATAGAGATATATTTTTCCCAAAGCTTAGCGAAAATTTACATCTCATCACTTTTTCAGAGATCGCCGTGAAATATCTGCAAAATCTAGGATATGAGCCTTATGTTTGTAAAGATGAAGAGGAAGCAAGAGAATTTTTACAAAAAAATCCAAACTCAAAAAAATATCCATGTCTATTTACTTCTAGTGATACAACAGGAGAAAAGGACTTTGAGGAGTTTTTTACCAAAGATGAAGTTTTGGATATGGCAAGGTTTGAGAGTGTTGGAGTTATCAAAAATGAGCTAGATTTTGATGAAGATCTTCTAAATAGTTTTGAGACAACTATCAAAGAGTATAAGCAAAAACTATCTTGGAGTAAAGAGGATATACTCAAAGAGCTTTTTAAACTAATCCCAGATTTTGCTCATAAAGAGACGGGGAAATATCTTGATGGGAAGATGTGATATGCAAGGTATCGTTGATTTTATAAGGCAGGTGTTTAAAACAGATGGATTTATCCCTCTTCATGAACCACGCTTTATAGGCAACGAAAAAGCCTACTTAAATGAGTGTGTAGACAGCTCGTTTGTATCTAGTGTAGGCAAGTATGTGGATAGGTTTGAGATGGAGTTTGCTCAATATGTTGGTGCAAAATATGCAATAGCAACGGTAAATGGTACTGCTGCACTACACATTTCACTAATCTTGGCAGATGTAAAAAAAGATGATGAGGTTATAACTCAACCACTTACATTTGTTGCTACTTGCAACGCTATAAGCTACACAGGAGCAAAACCTATTTTTGTAGATGTAGATCTGGACACCATGGGGCTTAGCCCTGATGCTTTAAGAGAGTTTTTGGAAGCAAATTGTGAGCTAGAAGATGGCAAGTGTATAAATAAGATGACAAATAGGGTAATTAGAGCTTGTGTTTTGATGCACACTTTTGGACACCCTTGTAAGATTGATGAGATAAAAGAGATTTGTGACAACTGGAGTATTGCTCTCGTGGAGGATAGTGCAGAGAGTCTAGGGAGTTATTATAAAGGTAAGCATACAGGCACTTTTGGGAAAATCGGAGCGTTTAGTTTCAATGGCAATAAGATCATCACAAGCGGTGGCGGTGGTGTGATCGTAACTGATGATGAAGAGTTGGCAAAAAGAGCAAAACATATCACAACAACTGCGAAAATCCCGCACTCTTATGAGTATGTACACGATGAGATAGCATATAATTATCGACTACCAAACATAAATGCAGCTTTGCTTGTAGCACAAATGGAGAATTTGGATAAGTTTTTGGCAAATAAAAGAGAGTTGGCGGATATTTATAGAGAGTTTTTTGCTTCAAGTGGCGTGAAGTTTGTAGAAGAGCCACAAAACTGCAGATCAAACTACTGGCTACAAGCGGTGATGTTTGATAGTGCCAAAAAAAGAGATGAGTTTTTGGAGTTTTCAAATAGCAGTGGCGTGATGAGCCGACCGATCTGGCAACCGATGAATGAGCTAGAGATGTACAAGGATTGCCAAAAAGGCGATCTGAGAAATGCGAAATACCTAGAAGAGAGGGTTATTAATATTCCAAGTTCGGTGAGGGTGTGGAATGAAAAATAAAATCATAGTACAAGAGCAAACAATCACAATAATAGAAGATGACTATATCTCACTTACGGATATAGCAAGAAGCAAAAATAGCGATGAGCCAAAAGATGTGGTGAAGAACTGGTTGCGAAACAAAAATACTATTGCTTTTTTAGGACTTTGGGAAAAAATAAACAATCCAAACTTTAAAGGGGTCGAATTCGACTCCTTTCTCAATGAAGCTGGATTTAATAGCTTTACACTATCTCCTACAAAATGGTGTGAAAAAACTTCAGCTATTGGTATTTTTACCAAACTAGGCAAAAATGGTGGAACTTATGCTCACAAAGATATAGCATTTGAGTTTGCCTCTTGGGTAAGTGCAGAGTTTATAAAAAGTGGAATAAAGGCAGAGGAAAGGCTTTTGAGGCTAAATCAAATTGCCATTGAGCAACTGCAACTACTTTTGGACTATTCGGCTAAGAAAATAGAGAAGCTAAAATGAAAGAAAAGATACTTTTGATCGGCGGCGGCGGGCATTGTAAAAGTGTGATCGATGTGATAGAGCAAGAAAACAGATATGAGATAGTGGGTATTGTGGATACAAAAGAGAACATAGGCAAAAAGGTGTTAGGCTATGAGATAGTCGCTTGTGATGATGATCTTGCGAGACTTTTTGAAACTTGCAAAAATGCAATCATCACAGTAGGGCATATCAGATCAAATACTACTAGAGTAAGGCTTTTTGAGGGACTCAAAAGCATAGGATTTGAACTGCCCTCTATTATCTCACCACTTGCGTATGTTTCAAAACACTCAAGCATAGGTGAGGGAACAGTTGTGATGCATCACGCTTTGATAAATGCAAATGCAAAAATAGGTAAAAACTGCATAATCAACTCAAAAGCTTTGATAGAGCACGATTGTATAGTAGAGGATAATTGCCATATCTCTACTGCGAGTGTGCTAAATGGCGGGGTAATTGTGAGAGAAAATACATTTTTTGGGAGTAATGCTACTTCAAAAGAACAAAGCATAATAGATAAGTTTGTAAAAGCTGGGAGTATGGTTAAGTGAAAGTTGCCTTTTTGACAACAATTTTCCCTATGCCACAAGAGTATTTACTAGATTTTTTTAACTCTTTGCAAAATCAAAGCTATAAAGAGTTTGATATTGTAGTGGTAAATGATGGATATAAAGAGTTTGAGCTGATCAGAGATAAATATAGAGTTCTAAGCATCATTGAGTTGCCATACCAAAATACTCCAGCCAAAAATCGTGAGTATGGGATAAATTATTGTATAGATAAGGGTTATAATATTTTAATTTTTGGAGATAGTGATGACTATTTTGCATCAAATAGGATAGAAAAAAGCATAGAATTGCTTGCCGATTATGATATCGTTGTGAATGATTTTGATCTGTTTGCTGAGAATGGTATTTATGAACAAAAATACATATCGAATAGAGTAAAAAATAATAGTAGTATAGAAGCAAGTTTTATAGAGGACAAAAATATACTTGGGCTTTCAAATACAGCATTAAATTTAAGCATATTGAAAAATAGAGTTGTGTTCGAGAAAGATTTGGTAGCTGTTGATTGGTTTTTGTTCAAGAGTTTGCTAAGAGATGGTAAAAAAGCAATTTTTACCAATGAAGCTATTAGCTTTTACAGACAACATTTAGACAGTATAGTCGGTCTTCAAAAAAAAGATGGCAAATATTATTTGTGGTGGGAGAGGAGATGAGGATTCTGTTTATTGGTACGGTTGAGTTTTCCTACAAAACACTTGAGAAGCTGATCTCTTTAGACGCTGAGATAGTCGGAGTTTGCACCAAAGAAAAATCAAGCTTCAATAGCGATTTTGCTGATCTTGTGCCTCTTTGTGAAAAAGCATCTGTTCCGTGTAGGTTTGTAGATGATATAAACTCTAGTGAAAATATCGCTTGGATTGGATCGCTAGAGCCTGATATTGTTTTTTGTTTTGGTTGGTCGAGCTTGATCAGGAACGAGCTGTTGAGTCTGCCAAAAATGGGAATAGTAGGCTATCACCCTGCCGCTTTATCACAAAATAGAGGACGACATCCGTTGATTTGGGCTATGGTTTTGGGACTCAAAAAGAGTGCTTCAACTTTCTTTTTTATGCAAGAGGGTGCTGATGATGGCGATATTTTGTCTCAAAAAGAGTTTGATATTTTATATGAAGACAACGCCAAGTCTTTGTATGACAAGGTTTCTAGTATTGCACTAAAGCAGATCGAGGAGTTTTTACCACAACTTCAAAGCGGTAATTATAAAAAAATAATTCAAAATCATGCTTTGGCAAATAGTTGGAGAAAAAGATCAAAAGCTGATGGGATTATAGATTTTCGTATGAGTTCACGAGCTATCTACAATCTTGTAAGAGCATTGGGTGAACCCTATGTGGGAGCTACTTTGAGATACAAAGATGAAGAGATCACTATATGGCAGATAGAAGAGGTGGATTGTGATTTACCAAATATAGAGTATGGGAAAGTTTTGGCAAATGATGGCAAAACGATAACGATAAAGACTTCCGACAAAGCTATCCGAATAACTGATCATGAGTTCAAACAACTACCACAAATAGGAGAGTATCTATGAAAAACAGAGTTTTAGTTGTCGCTGTTCATCCCGACGATGAGACACTGGGGGGGGTGGAACGCTTTTGAAACACAAAGCAAGTGGCGACGAGATCCATTGGCTGATATGTACCACGATAGATGAATCGCACAGCTACTACAAAACAAGAGAAAAAGAGATAGAAAAAGTATCAAAACTTTATGATTTTGATAGTGTTCATAATTTGCGATTAAAAACTATGCAAGTAGATGAATACACTATGAGCGAGTTGATAGGCAAAATATCAGCGGTGATTAGCGAGGTGAAGCCAAGTATCATCTATCTGCCGTTCAAGGGTGATGTGCATAGCGATCACCGCAAGATTTTTGAGGTGAGCTTTAGCTGTACCAAATCGTTTAGGTATCCGTTTGTCAAAAAAATATACATGATGGAAACTTTGAGCGAAACTGAGTTTGCTCCAAGTATGGTGGCGGATAGTTTTGTGCCAAATGTGTTTGTAGATATATCTGATCGGATGGATAAAAAGCTAGAGATTATGCAGGTTTTTGCTAGTGAAATAGCTGATCATCCGTTCCCTAGAAGCTTACGAAACATCGAAGCACTAGCTACATATCGAGGTGCTAGCTGTGGGTGTAAATATGCTGAGAGTTTTGTGCTGATCAAAGAGATCGTTTAGTAAAATATTCAAACAAAAGGGAAAAAATGAAAATCCGACTAACAGATAAAAAAGAGGTTTATAATTTCTGCAAACCATATATTATCGCAGAGCTTGGCTCAAACCACAATGGTGATATGGAGCTTGCAAAAAAGTTGATCATTGAGGCGAAAGAGGCTGGGGCTGATTGTGTTAAGTTTCAAAGCTGGTCAAAAGATACAATTTTTACTAGAAAAAAATATGAGGACAACTATTTTATAGCAGATGATTATAGAAACCGTACAGACTATACTCTTGAAGAGATAGTTGAGGCTTACTCTATAAGTGAAGAGGAGCTTTTGGAGATGAAAAAGTTTGCCGATCAGGTGGGTATAGATTGTACCTCTACGCCATTTAGTAAAAAAGAAGCGGATTTTTTGGTGGACAGACTAGAAACTCCATTTATAAAAGTTGCTTCTATGGATCTGAATAACTATCCATTTCTAGAATATTTGGCAAAAAAGAACAGACCTATGGTGCTTGCTACTGGGCTTAGTGAACTTTATGAGATAGACAAAGCTGTCAAAACCATAGAAAATACGGGAAATAATCAAATAATAATTTTACATTGTGTTTCAACTTATCCACCAGTAGATAGTGATGTTCACTTAAATAATATAAGAACTCTAATGCAAACTTATCCAGAGTATCCGATAGGATTTTCTGATCATACTTTAGGAACTGCTATCCCTCTAGCTTCTGTTGCTTTGGGCGTTTGCTTGATAGAAAAACATTTTACTTTAGATAAAAATATGGAAGGGTGGGATCATAAAGTATCTGCAACACAAGATGAGATGCAAATAATAGTTGAAGGTTCAAGAAGAATAAGTGAAGCTATGGGTTCGTTTAGAATAACTGCAACTGAAACAGAAGAAAAAAAACAAGAGTTTAGAAGAAGTATTGTTCTTGCAAAAGATATGAAAAAAGGTGAAATTATAACTTATGATGATATAGATTATAAACGACCAGGAACTGGACTGGATCCAGAGATGACAGATTTTGTTGTGGGAAGAATAATCAACAAAGATTTAAAATATGATCATATAATGACAAAAGAGGATTTAGTTTAATTATGATAAAAATTGGAATGATAGGTGTGAGTGAAGGGAATGGACATCCGTATTCATTTTCCGCGATTATCAATGGATATGATGATAACTATATGAGCCAAAGTGGTTGGGATAATATTTATCTATATTTAAAAGAGAGAGATTTTGCAGACTTTGTAATGCAAGATGCAAAAGTAACTCATATTTGGACACAAGATAAAAAAGAGAGTATAAAAATATCAAAAGCTTCTAAAATAGATTTTATTGTAGAACAATATGTAGATATGATAGATGAAATAGATGCGGTGATTATTGCAAGAGATGATTATAAGTCGCACAAAGAGATAGCAAAACCTTTTTTAGAAGCGGGTAAGTTTGTTTTTATAGATAAGCCATTATCTTTAGATATTGATGATTTACGATACTTTAAACCTTTTTTAGAAAAGGGACAGCTTATGAGCTGTTCTGGTATTAAGTATGCACCAGAGCTAGATACAATAAAAAGAGATATAAAAGATTTTGGAAAGATAAAGCTAATAAGAGGAACAACTGTTAGGAGTTGGGAAAAGTATGCTATTCATATGCTAGATGGAATATTTTCCGTAATACCTTTTGATGTAAAAGAGGTGGAGTATATAGGGTCAAACCATGAAGCCTTTGTGCTACATAATGGTGATGGAGGTATTATTCAGATAGACGCATTGGGGGATTGTGAGTCCGTTTTAAGGATAGAGTTTTTTAGTGATATAAAATATTATAAAGCAGATACTTTAAATGCCTTTGATGCATTTGGTAGAACATTATGGCATTTTATAGACTCCATAAAAAAGCCAAAGAGACAAAATAGTCTACTCACGCTAGATCTAATGAGAGTTTTGATAGCAGGAAATCTTGCAAAAGATACAAATAGAATAGTGGAACTAAAAAGTTTGGAGATTTAGTTATGGTTTTAGCAATATTGCAAGCAAGAATGAGTTCATCAAGGCTTCCTGGTAAGGTTTTAAAGCTGGTTTTAGGTAAGCCTATACTCTCTTATCAAATCGAAAGAATTAAAAAATCAAAACTTATAGACAAGATTGTTCTAGCCACATCAATAAATAAGGACGATGACCCATTAGAGGATCTAGCAAAAAGGTTAAACATAGAGTGCTTCAGGGGAGATTTAAATAATGTTTTGAAAAGATTTTATGATTGTGCTACTTTATATAAGGCAGATACCGTTGTGAGATTGACTGGGGATTGTCCTGTTGCTGATCCCAAGGTTATAGATGATGTGATAGAGTTGCACATAGATAGTGATGGTGACTTTACCTCCAATACAATAGTTAGAACTTTTCCAGATGGGCTTGATGTAGAAGTTATGAGCTATGAAACTCTAAAAATAGTTTTTGAGAATGCAAGTACAGAAGATGAGCTAGAGCATGTTACCGAGTATATTTATACAAACAAAAATAGATTTATAGTTAATAATTTTTCAAATGAGATAGATTATTCTTATATGAGATGGACACTAGATACTATTGATGATTTTTACTTTTTTAAACAAATTTATGAAACAAATAAGCAATATTTCTCTTGGAAAGAGTTATTGGCACATACGACCGATGGTAAAAAATATCTTATAGACTCAAATCAAACCATAAGATACGCGATGAAAAAACTTGAAGAGACTGCCGATGAGGATAGGGAGGCACTGTATATAATTAAGGGAAATGAGATTTTAGGAACACTCTCTACAAGTGACATAAGAAGAGCTTTGATCTATGAAAGTATTACCAATAATGATCAGGTGACAAGCGTGATGAATAGATCTTTTGTATATCTTACGGAGAACAAAAGCTATACAAAAGATGAGTTAAAAAAACTTTTAAGGTTTAAGCAGCTTCCACTTTTAGACTCTAGTAAAGATCTCATAAAATTTGTAGATATAAAAGAACTGATGAGTCATAAAAATAGAGTGGTGCTAATGGCTGGCGGTTTAGGGACTAGGCTTGGTAATATTACATCTGATACCCCAAAGCCTATGTTAAAGATTGGTGGGCGACCTATTTTAGAAACTATTATAGAACAATTCTCTAAATATGGATTTAGGGAACTGTTTATAAGTGTAAATTATTTATCAGATTTAGTAGTAGAGTATTTTGGAAATGGTGAAAAATTTGATGTATCAATAAGATACTTGAATGAAATAAAAAGATTGGGAACCGCAGGATGCCTAGGCTTGATAGAAGAGGATCTAGAGGAGCCTTTTTTTATTATGAATGGTGATATTCTTACAGATATAGATTTTGAAGATATGCTAAATTATCACATAGAGCAAGATAACGAAGTGACAATAGCAGCTATAAAAAATAGCTATAATATTCCTTATGGAGTAATAGAGTTAAAAAATAATAGAGTATCAGAGATTTTGGAAAAACCAAGTTATAGTTATATGGTAAGTGGTGGAATATATATATTGAACCCAGATCTAAAAGGAGAGATTCCAAAAAATGAGTATTTTGATATAACAACACTTTTTGAGAGATTGTTAGGCGAGGATAGGAAAATAGGAGTGTATGAAATTGATGGTTATTGGCTAGATATAGGAAGACCAGATGATTACTATAAGGCTCATAGAGAGTATATAGAAGTATTTAAAAAGGACGGAAATGATAACTAATTTTGATAAGTCAAATATTTTAAGAAAAAAAGCTGCCAGCTTGATCCCAGGCGGTGCTCACACATATAGCAAGGGTGACGATCAGTTTCCACAGCTAAGCCCTCACTCCATAGTTCGTGGTAAAGGTGCTAGAGTCTGGGATGTTGATGGTAATGAGTTTGTAGATTGGGGCATGGGACTAACTTCTGTTTTGTTGGGTCATGCATATGAGCCTATACTAGAGGTGGTCAGAAAAGAGTTAGAAAATGGATGCAACTTTATAAGACCCTCTTTTATAGAGGCTGAGTTAGCAGAGATGCTCAAAGATCAGATCCCAAGTGCCCAGATGGTGAAGTTTGCGAAAAATGGCTCAAATGCTACAACTGCTGCCATAAGGCTGTCTCGTGCTTATACTGGCAATAAGATTATCTTGAGATGTATTGATCAGCCTTTTTTCTCCATAGATGATTGGTTTATAGGAGATACTGATATTTCAAGTGGAATCACAGAGAGTACAAAATCGGAAACTAAACACTTTAGATATAACGATATAGAAGATTTAAAAACCTGTATAGATCTGCATAGAGATCTGGGGATTGCTTGTGTTATAATGGAGCCAGCTGCAACAGAAGAGCCAAAAGATGGATATTTGCAAAGTGTAAAAGATGTTTGTGAAAAAGAGGGGATAGTCTTAATCTTTGATGAGGTTGTGAGTGGATTTAGGTTTCATCCAAAAGGTGCTCAATATCTCTATGGGGTAACCCCACATCTATCAACTTTTGGAAAAGCTATGGCGAATGGTTTTTCTATATCTGCCTTGGTGGGTCAAAGAGAGATAATGCAGCTTGGCGGACTAGAGCATGATAGGGAGAGAGTCTTTTTGCTTTCTACTACCTATGGTGGGGAGACACACCATTTAAGAGCCGCTCAAAAGTCTATGGAGATACTAAATCAAAATGATTATGAAGTTACAAAATATATTTGGAATGTTGGAAAGAATATAAAAGAGACTTACAATAGTTTGGTTAAAAAATATTCTCTTCAAGAATATACAGAGTTAAGAGGTATTGATTGCAGACCGTACTATCACTTTAAAGACGATGCTTTGATGACATTTTTCATGCAAGAGATGATAAAATATGGTGTTTTATCACAAGGCATCATTCCATCTTTTTCTCACAATGATAGTGAAATATCACAAACTATTGAAGCTTTTGATCTTGCTTTAAGAAATATAAGTATTGCAATAGAGCAAAATAGTGTAGAGAAACTGCTAGTAGGTAGTGCTATAAAGCCTGTGTTTAGGAAGTTTAATTGAAGGATAAAAGATGAGTATTAAGAAGTGTAAAAACTGTGGTTTTATACTTGGCACAAGACCAAATATAAAAGATATTGATGGAATCTGCACCCCTTGCATAAACAATGAGAAAAAAAAGTATATAGATTTCAAAGAAAGGCAAGAATGGCTTACTTCTTATATTGGAGAAAATATTACAAATGATACTTATGATTGTTTAGTTGCAGTTTCAGGTGGAAAAGACTCTACAACAATAGTAAGAAAGCTCTTTGAGAATCATGGAGTTAAAAAAGTTTTATTGGTTCACTTGTCTGATAATTTTACCCATACAAAAACAGGCAAACTAAATCTAGAAAATATCATAAACAGATATAACTGTGATTTGATTTCTTTTAGGATTAATCCTAAAGAGCTAAATGAGTCAATGCTAAAAGGATTTAATGAAAAGTTGCATCCACTAGAATGGTTAGAGGAGCAGATATATAAAATTCCAGTAGAGGTTGCAAAGAGATATAATATTAAGCTTGTTTTTTATGAGGAAAATGGCGAGTTTGAGTATGGCTCATCTGAAACTCTAGAGATTTTTCATCACAACTCAGACGAGAGTACAAAAATAATTTATCTCGGTGCAATCTATCCTTATCATGCACAAGATTGGTATGCAAGTGCTAAAGAAGTCGGGTTTAGGGATTTAAATGAGCTTAATGAGTGGCAAAGGCACGGGCAGATAGAAAATTACTCTCAAATCGATAGTATTGGATACAATATTGGTGTTTGGACTAAATTTGTAAAGTTTGGATTTCAAAGGGTTTCAGACATGGCTTGTAGATTTGTAAGAGATGGTCTAATAACTTACGAACAAGGACAAAAACTAATAAGAGAACAAGACTATCTATGTGATCCATCTGCTAAAAGAGATTTTTGCAGAACTATTGGTATCACAGAATGGCACTTTGATAGTATGGTAGATAAGCATGCAAATAAAAATTTAGTGAAAAAAGATATTAATGGAGTCTGGAGAAGAGCTGATTATGAAGATTAGGGATTGATTGTGGTTTATGGAGATATTGTCTGTGATAGACTTATTCTAAAAAGCCTTAGAGAGTCTGATTGTAATGAAAACTATTTAAGTTGGCTAAATGATACAGAGGTAAATAGATTTTTGGAAACAAGATGGTATTTGCAAACTATAAAATCCATCAAGGTATTTGTTAATGATATAAACCAGTCAGATCATAGTTATCTATTTGGTATCTTCTATAAAGAGTCTGGTAGTAAGAGTAGCGTGCATATAGGTAATATAAAGATTGGGCCAATAGATAAGTTTTACTCATATGCTGATATTAGCTATTTTGTCGGAGATAGGAACTATTGGGGTATGGGTATTGCAACAGATGCTACAAAGGCCATATTAAAATTTGGTTTTGAGGTTATTGGACTGCATAGGATACAAGCTGGAGTTTTTGCTTCAAATATTGGGAGCATAAGGGTGCTGGAAAAGATAGGATTTGTACTAGAGGGAAATTTTAGGCAACAACTTTATACCAAAGACAGCTGTGATGATCATCTATTTTATGGCATACTTAGAGCTGAGTGGTTGGAGAAAAATCAACAAAGTTATACTTGCAGAGAAGAACTATATTATGCTAAGAGATAAAGTAGTAGTGATCACGGGCGGAGCAGGTAGGCTAGGTAGTGCATTTGCCAAAGCTGTGGTGCAAAATGGTGGAATTGCTGTTATTGCTGATATTAGTGAAGATCTAGCAGATGTTGCAGTGCATAAAATAGCTAGCGAGCTGGGTATGAAGGATAAGATCTTATCTAAAAAACTTGATATCGCGTCAAAAGAGTCGCTAGAAGATCTCATCGCTTTTTTAGATGAGAGATTTGGCAAAATAGATGCTCTTGTAAATAATGCTTACCCAACTAGCAAGAACTACGGTAAGAAGTTTTTTGAGATCGACATGGAAGATTTCAATGAGTTTTTAGATCTCCATTTGGGTGGGTATTTTAATGTTTCGCAGCAGTTTGTTCGTTACTTTTTAAAGCAAGGGTATGGCAATATCATCAATATCGGCTCTATCCAAGGCGTGGCAGCACCTGCATTTGAGACATACGATGGTACAGATATGCACTCGCCTATCGAGTACACAGTGGCTAAGCATGGGCTGCTAGGCATGACAAAATATATGGCAAAAATGTTCAAAAAAGATGGCATTAGGGTAAATGCCATAAGCCCTGGGGGCATAATGGATAATCAACCGCAAAGATTTTTGGATCAGTATAAAGCTAGATGTGGTACTAAAGGTATGCTAGATGCAGACGATATTGCTGGAGCTTTGGTTTATCTTGTTGGTGATGGCAGTGGGTATGTGAATGGTCAAAATATCGTGATAGATGATGGGTTTGGGTTGTAAAGAGATATCTCTTATGGAGGTAGGCTCTAAACATATAACACCCTCAGCCGATCTAGCGTAGAGAGGTGGTGCAAGTTGAGAGGAATCGTACTAGCAGGTGGTAGTGGAAGCAGACTATATCCTGTAACAAAAAGTATCAGTAAGCAACTTCTACCCATCTACGACAAGCCTATGATCTATTACCCACTTTCTGTACTTATGTTAGCAGGTATAAGGGAGATACTTATCATCTCAACACCACAAGATCTACCGCGATTTGAGGAGCTTTTGGGTGATGGCTCACAATGGGGAGTAGATCTAAGCTATAAAGAACAAGCATCTCCAAAAGGCATAGCAGAGGCATTTGTAATCGCTGAGGAGTTTATAGCAGATGAGAGTGTTTGCTTGATACTGGGTGATAATATATTTTTTGGTCAAGGCTTCTCACCTGTGCTAAAAGATGCTTCAGGATTAAAAGATGGTGCTTTAGTCTTTGGCTATGCGGTTAAAGATCCACATAGGTTTGGTGTGGTGGAGTTTGACAAAGAGTGTAGAGTGGTGTCGATAGAAGAAAAGCCATCTAAGCCAAAGTCAAATTTTGCTGTTACGGGACTCTACTTTTATGATAGCAGTGTCGTTGGTATCGCAAAAAGCATCAAGCCAAGCAGTCGTGGTGAGCTTGAGATCACATCTGTAAATCAAGAGTACCTTAGTCGTGGCAAGCTTAAGGTAGAGCTTCTGGGGCGTGGATTTGCATGGCTAGATACTGGCACACATGATAGTCTGCTAGAAGCTGGACAGTTTGTGCAGACTATAGAGCATAGGCAAGGTTACAAGATCGCATGTCTGGAGGAGATAGCGTATAGAAATGGTTGGATAGATGAGGAGCAAGTTTTGCAAATAGCCAAGACACTAGAGAAAACTAGTTATGGTGAGTATCTGTATGATCTGGTGAGGTAAGAGAGTGTCTAAAAAAACCATACTTATAACAGGTGGAGCGGGGTTTATAGGATCTAACTTTATACCATACTTTTTAGACAAGTACCCAAACTACAAGGTGGTAAACTTAGATCTCCTTACCTACGCAGGAGATCTGCAGAACTTAAAAGAGGTAGAAGATCACCCAAGATACAAGTTTATAAAGGGTGACATCTGCAACCGCGAACTTGTAGAGTATCTGTTTGTCGAATATGATATAGGCGGAGTCATACACTTCGCCGCAGAGAGTCATGTGGATAATAGTATAAAAGATCCTGCAGTTTTTGTGCGTACAAATGTAAATGGAACTTTCACTCTGCTTGATGTTGCTTATAAGTATTGGAAAAACGGGTGCAATGACTGCAGGTTTCACCACATCTCCACTGATGAGGTCTATGGTACACTTAGTGATGATCCGTTAGATCTATTTAGTGAGACAACGCCGTATGCTCCAAACTCTCCATATAGTGCTAGTAAAGCAAGTAGCGATATGCTTGTTAGAAGCTATTATGAAACTTACGGGCTAGATGTTGTGATCACAAACTGCTCAAATAACTATGGATCAAAACAGCATGTCGAGAAGCTAATCCCTACGATCATCAAAAATGCGTTAGCAGGAGATCTAATCCCCATCTATGGAGATGGTAAAAATATCCGCGACTGGTTATATGTGCTTGATCACTGCAAGGGAATAGATCTTGCATACCACAATGGTAGATCTGGTGAGGTGTATAATATCGGCGGTAAAAATGAGCGAACAAATCTTCAGATAGCCTACAAGATCTGTGAGCTTTTAGATGAGATGGTGCCAAAAGATACCTCTTATAGCAAGCTTATCTCTTTTGTAGAAGATAGAGCGGGACACGATAGGCGTTATGCCATAGATGCGTCAAAGATAGAAGATGAGCTTGGTTGGAGAGCTACGGAGAGTTTTGATAGTGGTATAGCCAAAACTGTTGAGTGGTATATAAAGAGGATAATAAGGTAGAGCTAGAATGAGAAAGATAGTATTGGTAGATAGAGGATTAGAGCTTTTGGACTCTATATATAAAACCGATGGTATAGAGATCTCTCTTTTGATAGTTGAGACCAGAAGGCAAAAAGAGAATATCTTAGCTAGTTATCCAAGAGTGAAAAATGTTTATATGCTTAGAGAGATACAGTTTGACAATATATATAATTTGTCTTATAGCGAAATAGAGACCTTTAAGGCTACACAGCTTAAGGTGATGACCTCGCTACTTCGGACATCCACAGATCTTACTCAAATAAATGAAATATACTTAAACTCATTGGGGTTTTGGCTCAATATTTTCAGTACTACCAATATAGATGCTCTTGTGCTATCAGAAATAGAGCTTGGTAATCATTTTACCAGTTTGCCATTAGATGTTGCTAAATTTTTTAGTATCAAAGCTTTTACTTTTGAGCCAACTCTTGCCAATCCACAGTATGTGGTGTTTTCTGTAAAGCTTTACAACTCAAATGAGTATATAAGCTTTGAGCCTATAAGAGAGTACTTTTCTACCGTGGATATTAGGGGTTTTTTGTTTAATTCTGCAGTAGTTGTAGAAAAAAAAGAAAAACCAGATCTAAAGACTAGACTAATGCAGTTTTATTTTACCCCTATTGGGCTTTTTGTTCAGAGTGTGAGATCTACGCTATTTAGAAAGTATACAAAGCTAATGTTTTACAATATGGAAGTGAAATGGCTTAGTCTTTTTAAGGGATGGATCTATATAAAAAAGCTAAAAAGATTTTATGATAGCGTCTCAAGCTCTCCTAGTCTTGAGCAGAAGTTTATATTTTATGCGGTTCATTTTGAGCCAGAAGCTGCTATCTTGGCTAGGACTACGCTAAACAATCAGCTCTATATCATAAAAAAGCTTCATGATGCACTACCAGATGGGTATAAGCTTTTTTTAAAGGAACATCCTCATCAGTTCGATCTAGCAAATATTAATGTATATTATATGCTAAACAATATAGATCTGTTTAAGACAAGACACTTTTATAAACAGCTATCTCTGCTTGAAAATGTAGAGATATTAAAATTTGATACTCCTAGTAGGGAGATTATAAAAAAAGCAGAAGCCATTAGTACTATATCTGGCACAGCTTCTATGGAGGCCATAGTTCATAAAAAGCCAGTACTTCTTTTTGGACATAGAGTGACGCCATGGGGGGCATGTAGGGATATTTTTAAAATAGAATCTAGTGGCGAAATAGATCTAGCTATGAGGCAGATCAAAGATGGGTTTGTGCCAAACTATGATGATTTTGATACTATCGTAGATAGGTATCCAATAGATAGGAAAGAGGTTTTAGAAGGTACAAAAAGTGCTATATTTTGGAACTATTTGTTTGACATAGATCTAGATAAGAGCCAAGGGAGGTAGTCTGTGAGTAGTTATAGCTTAGAGTCCTATGCACAAGAGGGTGAGGATATTTTACTTAAAAGATTATTTGAGTATAGAAAGATTAGTGATGGTGGCTTTTATATAGATGTTGGTGCTCATCATCCCCAAAGATTTTCAAATACATACTATTTTTATAAAAGAAGATGGAGAGGTATAAATATTGATGCCACCCCAGATAGTATGAAGTTGTTTGAAGAGCTTAGAGATGGTGATATAAATCTTGAGCTTGCAGTTAGTGATGAGCAAAAAACTTTAACTTACTATATGTTTAATGAGCCAGCCTTGAACAGCTTTGATGAGGAGCTATCCCTGAAAAGAGGTTTGATAAAGCATTATAATATAATTGATACAAAGCAGATACAAACAGTAAGGCTTGATGATATACTAGATGAGTATCTTCCCAAAAAGCAAGAGATTGACTTCTTATCGATCGATGTTGAGGGGTTTGATGTTAGGGTGTTGAAGTCAAATAACTGGGATAAATATAGGCCAAAAGTTGTTTTGATAGAAGTTTTATCGCAGGATATAGAGAGTATGATTAGTAGTGAGGTGTACTCTTATATGAAAAACTTAAACTATGTATACTATGCAAAAACGGTAGGCACACATTTTTTTGTGGATAGAGAATTTTACAAGGTATTTTTAATCTGATATGCTACTTGAAAGTGATAAAAAACTAGCCCCAATAGTGCTATTTACATACAATCGACTATCGCATACACGACAAACACTCGAAGCTCTTCAGCAAAACAAGCTAGCAAGTAAGAGTGAACTATTTATCTTTTCTGATGGCGGGAAAGATGAAGAGTCTTGGCAAAAGGTAAACAAAGTAAGAGAGTATCTAAAAACTATAAAAAGATTTAAAAATATCACTTTGGTTTTTGGAGAAAAAAATATCGGTTTAGCTGATTCGATTATCTTTGGGGTTACAGATATAGTAAATAGATATGGGAAAATCATAGTCTTAGAAGATGATATTGTAACAAGCCCATATTTTTTAAAATTTATGAATGATGCTTTAAGCTTTTATGAAAATGAAAAGAGTATTTGGGATATAACGGGGTGGAACTACCCCATAAAAACTGAAGTGTCTAGGGATACTTTTATGTGGAGGGTAGCTGGATGTTGGGGTTGGGCAACTTGGGCAGATAGATGGAAGAATTTTCAGCGTAACCCACAAGAGCTAGTGGATAGATTTAGTGCTTATGATATATATAAGTTCAATCTTGATGGAGTGTATGATTTTTGGTCGCAAGTTGTACTGAATAATGAAGGTAAAATAGATACTTGGGCTATATTTTGGTACGCAGCTTCGTTTGAGCATAATGCACTCTCTGTTGCACCTGTAAAATCATTAGTCAAAAATATAGGCTTTGACGATCAGGCTACTAACTGTTTTGGTGAAGATCCTTTTGACGGTATGGTAGAAAAAACTTGCCCTGCTGTGTTTGAAGGTAAAATATCCGAAGATTATGAGGTTGTTGAGAGCATTAAGAGTTATATAATTTCAAGCAAACAAGAAGATAGGCTCTATTGGTTTTCAAAAGAGCTAAATAGGATTTACATAGAAGCCAAAAAGATAACTGGCAGGGTGGTCTTGTATGGAGATGGCGTTTTTGCAAAAATTTTGCGACCAATATTAAAAGATAAAATAGTTGGTGGTATTAATACAGAGGTTTTAAAGAATAATCCTAAAATATTGCTTGCAATAGAGTATGATCTAATTGTAATAACTGCTTTAGGTAGAGAAGCAGAGATTTTCTTATTTTTAACAAATCAAATAGGTATTGAAAAAAATAAAATTTTTACATTTAAAAAACAGTAAAGGGTATAACTATGAATAGTAGGGGCTATGGTTTTTTTGGACCTTATGGTAGTTGGGAAGAGGCTAGAGCAGATAGTGCTGGCTATGAGGCTGAAGCTATTATAGATAAAGTAAGGGTATCTCTGCTTAAGGTAAAAAATGGCGAAGCAATGCATGAGAGAGACAGTGTGCTTTTTGATAAGATTCACTATTCATGGCCACTTCTTAGTTCACTGATGTATGCAGCTGCAAGAAGCAGAGGGGAGTTTAGAGTTCTTGACTTTGGTGGAAGCCTAGGAAGTAGCTACTATCAAAATAGAAAGTTTTTAGGCTCATTTGAAGATCTTAGCTGGAGTGTAGTAGAGCAAGAGCGGTTTGTGCGGATAGGAAAAGATGAGTTTGAAGATGATAGACTCAAATTTTACAAGGATATCAAGAGTTGTGTAGATGAGCAAAATCCAAATGTTTTACTGCTCTCTAGCGTTCTTCAGTATATAGAAGATCCATATAGGCTTATAGATGAGCTAGTTAGCTACAATTTTGAATATATAATAATGGATAGAACAATATTTGGCTTTGGCAAAGATGAGGTTATGCTACAAAAAGTTTCACCTAGTATATATGATGCAAGTTATCCGTGCTGGTTTTTAGATAAAAAAAGAGTATTTGAGACATTCGCAAAACAGTACACTATTATAGAGAGTTTTGAGAGCACAATAGATGGTCGTGGTGCCAACTATGAGGTGCTAGGGTTTGTGGCGGAGAAACGATAGTGATTGGTAGGTTAAAAAAAATATATAACCAAGAGTTTTTTAACCCCTCGTGGCGAGGTCTGTTTTTAAATCCGTTTTACTTTGCTAGAAGAGGCCTTTATAAGCATACAGCAAGGCTTATAGGCTCACTTGATGGTAAGCTCCTTGATGTGGGGTGTGGCACAAAGCCATATAAGCATCTATGTAGTGCAAATGAGTACATAGGGCTTGATATAAGTGATGAGAAGATAAGAAAAAATAGGCACGCTGATGTTTACTACGATGGCAAGAGAATCCCTTTTGATGATGCAACCTTTGATAGTGTGCTAACAAATCAGGTTTTAGAGCATGTCTTTAACCCAGATGAGTTTCTAAGTGAGATAAGTAGGGTTACAAAGAGTGGCGGTATGCTACTTATTAGTGTGCCATTTGTGTGGGATGAGCATGAACAACCATATGATTTTGCACGCTACTCATCATTTGGGCTAACTTACCTGTTAGATAAGTATGGCTATGAAGTAGTAGAGTTTACTAAAAGCAATGGTGCGGTTGAGACTATATTTCAACTCATAAATGGCTATATATTTAAGATAACGCACTCAAAAAACTTCTATACAAATCTAGCTTTTACTCTATTTTTGATGGCACCTTTTAACCTTCTAGGAGTTGCTTTAGCTAAAATACTCCCATATCATGACGATCTGTACCTAGATAGCATAGTGCTAGCTAAAAAGGTGAGAGATGTATAACTACTGCACGCTATTTGATAGTAACTTTTTGACTCGTGGGCTTGCGATGTATGAGTCACTAAAGATGTACTCAAAGCCGTTTCATCTATATATATTTGCCTTTGATGATAGAGCTTATGAGCTACTTTATCGATTAGATCTTGAGAGTGCTAGTATCATTTCATTAAAAGAGTTTGAAGATGAGAAGCTACTTGAAGTTAAAAAGGATAGAACCCCTAGAGAGTACTGTTGGACATCAACACCATCTGTGATTCTCTACGCAATTGAGCACTTTGGGTTAGGTAATTGTACTTATTTAGATGCAGATCTATATTTTTTCTCCGATCCGTCTGTGCTTATAGATGAGATGGGTGATGCATCAGTTCTTCTAACAGAACATCGCTACTCGCCACAGTATGAGAAGTTTCGCCATACTAGTGGGATCTACTGTGTACAGTTTATGACATTTAAAAGTGATGAGCGAGGCATTGGGGTTTTGAGATGGTGGAGAGAAGCATGTCTGGATTGGTGCTATGATCGCATTGAAGATGGAAAGTTTGGTGATCAGAAGTATCTTGATGACTGGACTACTAGATTTGATGGCATTCATGTACTTAAGCATCTAGGAGGCGGCCTAGCTCCTTGGAATGTGTCGCAGTATGATTTAGAAGATGGCTCTATTGAGCCTATTTTTTACCATTTTCATAATTTCAAGTTTATAGATGATAGAGCTGTATACTCTGGATATTATAAGTTTAGAGATATAGAAAAAAAGCTCTTCTATGAGCCATATGAAAAGCATCTAGCTAATATAAAAACCTATCTTGAGGGCATGGGTGAGAGTTACGATTACCACGGCGGGAGCAGTAGTAAGTAAAATGGCATATATGATCACACTTCCCACTTTTAGTGATGAGCGAGGCTCTTTATCTATGATACAAGAGGTGTTGCCATTTGGGATCAAGCGGGTTTTTATGATATATGATGTTGTTGGTGTGCGAGGTGGTCATAGACATAAAAAGAGTACTCAAGCACTTGTGTGCGTAGGTGGAAGCTGTGAGGTTTACATAGACGATGGCAGTACCATACAGACAGTTGTGCTAGACGATCCTAGCAGATGTTTAGTGCTTGAGCCTCAAGATTGGCATACTATGCAAAAATTTAGCAAAGGCTCAACACTTGTGGTGTTTGCTTCTGAGCTATATGATAGGAGTGACTACATAGATGAGCCATATAGTAGAGTATGAGAATCTTCGCAAGGTAAATGCTAAGCTTTTCGATAGCTATAAGAGTAGCTTTGAGAGTTTTTTACAAGGCGGTTGGTATGTGCTTGGTGATGGAGTAAGTAGTTTTGAGGGCGAGTTTGCTAGCTATGTGGGTGCGTCACACTGCGTAGGAGTTGCATCTGGACTAGATGCTTTAGTACTAGCCATAGACGCACTAGATCTGCCACTTGGCTCACACATAATTGTTCCATCAAATAGTTACATAGCTACCATACTTGCCATAGTGCGTAATGGTTTTGTGCCTATATTGGTTGAGCCAGATATCAAGACTTACAATATAGATCCTAGTAAAATAGAGCAGGCTATAACGCCACAAACTAGGGCGATAATAGTTGTACATTTATATGGTAAAGTTTGCCAGATGGATCAAATAGAAGAGATTGCTAAAGAGTATGATCTTGCTATCATAGAAGATACAGCACAGGCTCATGGGGCAAAGTTTAATGATAAAATGGCTGGTAGTTTTGGTGTAGGGTGCTTTAGCTTTTATCCTACTAAAAACTTAGGTGCAATGGGTGATGGCGGAGCTGTGGTGTGTAGTGATGAGAAGCTTGCTAGCAAGATTAAAACTCTGCGAAACTATGGATCTAGCCAGAAATATCATAATGATCTACTAGGCTACAACTCCAGACTAGATGAGATTCAAGCACGCTTTTTGTCTATAAAGCTTAAAGTTTTAGATGAGATAAATGAGCATAAAAGAGAGCTTGCTAGAGTCTACTTTGAGAACTTAGATGATGGTTTTGTAGTTCCTCATAGATCTGATGAGTGTTTTGATGTGTACCATATATATAATGTAAGAGTAGATAAGCGAGATGAACTAAGAGTTTATTTGCGGGAAAATGATATATCCTCTGAGGTGCACTACCCCATAGCTCCACATAGACAAAAAGCACTTAGAGGTATTTTAGATGGCAAAGAGTATCCTATCTCGCAGGAGATTCATGATACTACGCTGAGCTTGCCTATCTCATATGCGAATAGTAGAGATGATGTACTAAAAGTTTGCGAGGTAGCAAATAGATGGATAAAAAATCGCAACACTAAGGCTCTAAAATGACAAATATAATTCTTTGCGGTGGGAGTGGTACGAGGCTTTGGCCACTAAGTAGGACTTTGATGCCAAAGCAGTTTTTGAAGCTATTTGACGATAGGTCACTTTTTGCTCTAACAGTTGAGCGAAACAGCAAGCTTTGTGATGATATGCTGATAGTCTCAAATAGTGAGCACTATTTTTTGGCACTAGATCAGATAGAAGAACTCACAACTCACTATTCACAACTCACTCCTCATTATTTGCTTGAGAGTGTAGCCAAAAACACCGCTCCTGCGATCGCACTAGCTTGCATGAGTCTAGATCCAGAAGAAGTGGTGCTAGTAACTCCAAGTGATCATCTCATAAAAGATGAAGCGGAGTATAAAAAAGTTGTTGGCATCGCCGAGGATCTTGCTAAGAGTGGAAGCCTTGTCACATTTGGCATAGAGCCGACATTTGCAGAGACTGGGTTTGGGTATATAGAGGCTAAATTTGTAAATAGTGAGTCGAAAGATGTGAATGGGCTGGATATCTTGAGGTTTCATGAAAAACCAGATATTAAAACAGCAGAAAACTATTTAGAGATCAACAGTTCACGATTTTCTGCTCACGACTCACTATTCTTTTGGAACTCTGGCATGTTCTGTTTTAAAGCTGGAGTTTTTCTTGGTGAGCTTCAAAAATACTCACCAGATATATATGAGGCTTGCAAAAATGCATATAACAACAGCACTCCTCTTAACGCTGAACACCTAATGCGAATCAAGCATCAAGATATGATGCTGATCCCATCTAAGAGTATCGACTACGCAGTGATGGAGAGCTCAAGCATTGTAAAAGTAGTGCCATCAAACATCGGCTGGAGCGATGTAGGGAGCTTTGATGCACTAAGTAGCGAGTGTGCAGATCTAAGTGCTATGAGTTACGAGGAGGATTGTTCAAATAACTTTTATTATAGTGCTAATGAGAAAAAAGTTATAGCAACTATTGGCTTAGATGATTTTATAGTTATCGATACCTCTGATGCACTTCTAATAGCCAAAAAGGGTGAGAGCCAAAAAGTAAAAGATATCGTAGAAAAGGTTAGTCTTAGCACCTCGCACCTCGCACTTAGCACTCATATGCTCACACATCGCCCATGGGGGACTTACACGGTTTTGCAAGAGTCCGCAGGGTACAAGATCAAGCAGATCGTAGTAAAGCCCAACAAGAGACTATCTCTGCAAAAACACTACCACCGAAACGAACACTGGATCGTGCTGAGTGGGTGTGCAACTGTAACGATCGAGGGTGAGGAGTTTACGCTAAACCCAAATGAGAGCACATATATAAAGGCGGGACAACTCCACCGTCTTGCCAATGAGGGCAGGCTTCCACTTGTCATTATAGAGGCTCAAGTGGGTGAATATACGGGCGAAGATGATATAGTTAGGTATGAAGATGATTTTTATCGTGAGTAGTGAGTAGTGAGTAGTGAGTAGTGAGTAGTGAGTAGTGAGTAGTGAGTAGTGAGTAGTGAGTAGTGAGTAGTGAGTAGTGAGTAGTGAGTAGTGAGTAGTGAGTAGTGAGTAGTGA
>JBAYBZ010000015.1:0-31757 GCA_041669045.1 Sulfuricurvum sp.
AAGTTTGTGCTAGGACTAGGTGGCTACACAGCAGTCAAGGCGATGCTAAAAAACAAGCAGTTTCAAGGAGTGCTAAAGGAGTATGCCGAGAGAGCCATCACAGAGCTAGAGACAGGATCTAGTCAAGGTGCACGCTTTGGGCGAATGTTTACAGGTAGTAATCATATAGTAGATCCATCAAAGGGCATGCAAAAAGAGATGCGAGGGATCTACAATGTAACCTTTAATGGTAAAAATGCAACAGAGGTTAGAAAGGCTGATGCTGATGCGATCATCAAGTATGAGAGAGGGTTTGAGAATAGCAATACAGGTAAGGGGCAAGGTGCAGTACATATAGAAAAACATCTGCAAGATGGTAGTGTTGGGCAGGTTAGCAAAGAAGAGCTTTTAAACATAGGCGAGGTTATCAGAAATGGTAAGCTATATGAGAGCTATGGTAAAAATGTCTATGAACTAGAGAAAAATGGTGTGACGCTTAAAGTAGTAACAGGAAACATGAAGAATGGCAAGGAAAGGGTCATTACTTTTTATAGTAATAGAAACTTAGAAGAGGGTGTTCGCTCATCGGGAACAATTACTTCAACCTCTTCCAAGACTGATATTATACCACAAAGCCAAAGAGATGCAAATCTAGCAAAGTGGCATAAAGACTCACACCCTTTAACTAAAAATGAAGATGGAAGTCCTAAGGTGTTTTACCATGGGACTAGTAGCAAGTTTGATACTTTTAAAGAAACAGAAATAAATAAAACAAATGGTATGGAGTATGGAGTTGGTTTTTATTTTACAAATAGAAAAAGTGTAGCAAGAAGATATGGCAATACAGTAGAGGAGTATTTTCTAAAAATAAATAATCCTTTTATAGTTCCAAATGGAAAAAGTCTTGTTACACAAGTAGAGCAAAAAATAGGTTTTACAAAAAAAGAACATAGCAATATGATTAAGGGCAACAAATACACGCAGAGGGAGATAGCAACAAATATTATTAAAAAACATGGATACGACTCAGTAGTTGCAGAAAATGAAGTAATGATACTCAATCCAAACCAAATAAAGTCAGTGCATAACAGGGGTGCCTTTGATAGCACTAACCCTAATACGCTAATGGCTAACCCTACACCATCACTAGCAGGTGCTTCACTAGGTGGGAGTGACGCACTTATAAACCAAAGAGACTACGACGGTGATGGTGAGTTTACATTTAGAGACTTAGCCATAGGTGCAGGTATAGGTGGAGCAGGTGTGCACGCACTAAGCAGAGCTAAGCCAGAGTGGTTTAAAAACGACTTCAAAGATACTGATGCAGTAGCTGGAATGTTTGTGGGAGCTAAGCCAAAGTCAAAGGGAGCTTTTAGTGATGTAGCCACCAAGAAGACTATGAGAGAGATAGACGATAGTGGGGCGAGATTTGTTCTGCCTACAAAAACGAAAAGTAAACTGAGTGATGATTTTTTTAACTATGACAAGCTAGATGAAAACACACTCACCATGCACAAAGAGCTAGCAGGGTTTAAGGGCACAAACCAAGACTACATAAAACATAAAGCCAAACAAGGGTATAGCGAGCTATATGACATCACAAAAGACAAATACACACTAGATGAGGTGCTTGATCACCCAGCACTATTTGAGCAATACCCAGAGCTAAAAAACATAAAAGTATCTTTTCACAAGGGTGAACTACAAGCAAATGGTTCGTTTAGCAATGGAGAGATAGCACTAAAAATAGGTGATCCAAAAGAGATGAAGAGCACGCTACTCCACGAAGTACAACACGCCATACAGACTAAAGAGGGGTGGGCGAGGGGTGGAAACATAGATGAATTTAAAGTGTTTGATAGAGAAGAGAGAATAAATAAAATTTTAGATGGTGCAAAACAGAGGGGAAGAATAGGAGAAAATGGAACTCTTGAGGATTATAGACAGTATCTTATAAAAGACATCAATAGTCCTGATACTCCAGAAATTGCAAAAAGATATATCGCAGACGAAGTAAAAAAGATTGAAGAGCTACAAAACACACCATACCAAAACTACCATCGTCTATGGGGTGAGCAACAAGCTAGAGCGACACAACACAGAGCAGATTATGCACCAGAGCAAAGAGCAGGCGAGGCGTGGAGCGATACGCTAGCAAAGCAGGAGGGGTCATACCCAGAGCCGATCATAAAGTATGATGATGGTGTGGCTATGAGTATGGCGTCAAGAGATGCTTATGCAGATAAGATAGCTACACTAAGCAAGAGACTAGAGGGGCGAGAGCTAACGCCAGAGCAGAAAAAGATAGCAGAGGTTTATCTAGGCAAGAGAAGTGTAGCAGAGTTAAAAACTGATGATATAAATACACTAAAGGAGAGCTTATATCTAACAAAGGGGAGTGAGAGCAAGGGAGCTAAGCATATAATATTTAAACACTTTGATGAAAAAAAAGAGAGCTTAACTCCTGATGAGTTAGTGGATATTGTAGATATTATTAGAAAATCTGATGTAGAACATATCACAGCTACTAGAAGACAATATACCTATTTCGATGAGCAAGGGACTAGATTAAGAGTTGTTATTGATGAAGATAAAAGAAATGGTAAAGATTTTATAGTAACTTACTACTCAAATAGAAAAAAGCCAGTGGTCGGTCACAATGACACCTACCCCACTGAAGGGGCTTCTAGCACTGGCTTTGGTGAAAGTATACCACAAAACAGCACTCCAAGCAACCCAAATATGCGAGGTGGTCACTTAGAGGCAGGCGGAGCAGGCAAAGGGCTATTTGATCACGACTTTAGCCACTTAGAGCAAAGAGTGCTAGAGCAGAGCAACAAGGAGTTTAAAGATATATCGCAAAATGGTGATGCCTTTGCTAATATGCGAAGTCTATTTAGAGAGTACTTCACCGATAGCTTTAGCGGTGCATACCATAGAGCTAGAGATCTAACTCACACAAATATGCAGGCAAAGGATAGCTCTATAAGTAGACTTGCAAAAGTACTAGATGGGCTTGATGATGCGACCAATAGAGACATCTACCGCTACCTAACTAAAACAGGGGGCGAGAACCTAACAGGTGATGTGAGAGAGCTAGCAGACACACTAAGAGCCAACATAGACGCTCTAGGAGCTAGGGCAGTTGATGCAGGCGTGCTGAGTGAAAAGGCATATAAGGAGTGGGTGGGTGAGTACCTCATAAGGCAGTATGAGAGCAAGACACCTAAAACTATGATGGCAGGGTTTAGAGGCTTCACGGTGGATCGGATCTTTGAGCGAGGGATCGGCAAGGAGTTTAGTAACGCTAAAGATATGGTGGGGTGGCTAAACAAACAGGGCTACATCAAAGATGGTGAGCTACTAAACTTTGGCACTATGAAACAGGTGGGCGAGTACTTGCAGGCTAATGGTATGCTAGGCAAGCTAGGTGAGGGTAAGATCGAGCTAACCAACATGCTAAATGGTAAGGTAAAGCTTCGCCGAGACTTCACAAAGGCAGAACGCGAGGCGATGGGTGAGCTAGAGAGCAACCATATACTAAATAATAGTATCTATTATGATTAACATAATGTATATTCTATTTAAAATACTATTTTTCTACTTCTGCTCTTTTGATGATTTTTAGGCTATTTAGATGAATTGTGCAACATAAGCCGAGTTCTGTATTGTATAGGTATTAATCTACGCTTCATATCGCTATGAAACTCTAGCGAGATAATGGCATTTAGGACGCCGACCACTTATCTCTTGCTGCCATGTTGGGTTTACAAGCTCTCTATGTTGCCATAAAGACTGGTGGTCTCTTACACCACCGTTTCACCTTTACCGCAAGCGGAAGTTTTGTTTCTGTTGCACTTTCCCTCACCAAAAAGGTGGCCATTCGTTAAATGGAACACTGTCCTAAAGCAGCTCGGACTTTCCTCATAGCTTTTTTGCTACGCACCTATGTGTTGCACAGATGCAATCATACCCAAAAACAGAAAACTATTACTAAAGCCCTATTATACGGGCTTTGATCACTATAAATTAACGACTGTTCATCTTAATTTACTACTATAAGAACAACTGTTCACCTACCTATCTTCTATTGATTAACAACTGTTAATGTATAATTATGCTCATATTAACAACTGTTAAGGCTTAGAAATGGATAAGGTAATTACAACAAGGCAGAAGATACTAAATGAGTCCGCTCTACTCTTTAGCCAAAATGGCTATAAAGCAACAAGCGTTAGAATGATAGCAAGAGCGGTTGGTGTGAAGGAGTCGGCACTCTACAATCACTTTGAGAACAAGGAGCAGATATACAAAGAGGTTTTATCCTCTATAATGAAGCCTGTTTTTAGTCTGGATAGTAGTGACATAACAACTCAAGCACTAAAAGGCAAGCTCTTCTTATCTAGCTTTGCCACCAAATATAAGCTTATGACATTTGATCGTGGAAGCGATGAGTCGTTTAGATTGTTGCTAATTGAGCTACTTCAAAACCCTACGCTAAGAGAGCACTTTTTAGAGGATTCTCACGGTGCGAGTCTAAAGTACCTATCGATGGCTTTTTTTACTATGATGCAAAACAATCTTATCAGATCTACTGATCCTAATATTTTAGCATATCAATTTTTCAGCACTCTTTTTTATATAAGATTGCATATCACGCTAATGAGACTAGATCACAAAAATAGCAATGACCTATCTAGGTTATTTGAGAAGCATGTTGAGGCGTTTTGGGAGTTGATTGTTCTGAGTTGATATTGTCTAATATGCAAGGTGGGCAAAAGTGCCCTACCCGCATATTTATGAAGCAAGAGCCTCGCTTGCGTATTTTTCGCCAAGCTCATAAGCTTTTTTATTTGCTTCATGAACTTTAGCAGGAACTTTTGATAACATAGTATCTACAAGGATCCCTTTTTCAAGTGGCTTCATTATAGTATTGGCAATTGCAAGTGCTACAACTGACTGTGTGATCACATTGCCAACTTCCTCTTTTGCTATGGTTATGATTGGGATCTCGATGATTCTCCATTTTTTACGATCTTCATCTGTTGGTTTTACTAGGTTTGGATCCACAACGATGGTTCCACCCTCTTGTACACCTCTTTTAAACTGATCATAACTTACCTGTGCAACTGAAAGCATAAAACCTATCTCACCATCATTTGCATATGGATAGTAGATCTCATCATCATCTAGCGTAATATCAACTACTGTTGGACCACCACGCACTTGAGATGTATATGTAGCAGTCTTTAGACCATGTCCGCCATCTTTAATTTTTGCTGCTGCAAAGATCTCACCTGCAAGCAAAACACCCTGTCCACCAACACCTGTAAATCTCATTAATGTTCTAGCCATAGTGCTCTCCTTAGATCTTTTTAGCAAACTCATCTTGAGTGATATTTTTTCTAAGCCCTTGATGGAACTTTTTAACCTCTTCATACATTTCACAGTACTCTTTTGCCTCTGTATCCTCTTTTAAGATACCAGTAGGAAACACATTTAGTTGCTCTTCTGGAGTCATTGCGTCATATTTTTTCTTAGATACTGTTATATCATCGATCCAGTTTAGGTTCTCGATAGCAGAAGCCATTTTATTTTTTCTACCAAGGTTGATATGGCAGTTTGAAAGCACTTCCATAAAAGCAAAACCTTTATGCTCGATCGCTTTTATGATCGCTTTTTCAAGTTTTTTCGGATCATTTACTGTCTCACGAGCCACAAATGAAGCACCAGCAGCGATAGCTAGTTTACAACCATCAAAAGTTGGATCTATGTTACCTGATTGCTGTGAAACAGTCCACATACCTTGCGGTGTAGTTGGAGAAGTTTGTGAGTTTGTTAGACCATAGATAAAGTTGTTGATAAGTATCAAAGTTATATCGATATTTCTTCTACAACCATGGATCGTATGGTTACCACCGATCGCTAGAGCGTCACCATCACCTGCCACACAGATCACATACTTGTCTGGATTTGCAAGTTTTACACCAGTAGCAAACGCGATAGTTCTACCATGTGTAGTATGGATAGTGTTAAAATCAACATAAGAAGAAAATCTCCCCGAACAACCAATTCCAGAGACTACACAAACATCATCTTTGCTAAGCCCCATAGTGTCGATTGCTCTTACAAATGCTTTTAAGATTACACCATCGCCACAACCCCAACACCAAAGTGTTGGCATCTTTTCAAGTCTCAAATAGTTTTCATAATTAAAAGCCATATTATAGTTCCTTTACTTTATTTACTATCTCATAAGGAGAAATAGGTCTACCATTTACCTTAAAGAGTCCCTCTATGTCAAGTCTTCCTGTTGCTCTTTGCACCTCGTCTCTGTATTGACCGATGTTTAGCTCAACACAAAGTACTTTTGGTATGCGATCTGCTAGTTCTTTCATCTTTTTAGCTGGGCTTGGCCATAAAGTGATCGGTCTAAATAGACCTGCTTTTATACCATCAGCTCGTAGATGGCGGATCGCCTCTTTTGCTGCAAGTGAAACTGAACCATAAGCTACTATAAGTATCTCTGCGTCCTCTGTTTGAAACTCTTCGTATGACTCAAGCTCCTCTTTATGAAGCTCTACTTTATCCTCTAGGCGTTGGATCAGCTTTCTACAGGTCTCGATCTCCTCTGTTGGAAAGCCTTTTTTATCATGATGCAAACCTGTAAAGTGGTAGCGATACCCCTTAAACATAGGGTTTAGCACCGCTGGTTGATCACTCTCGCACCCATATGGAAAGTACTCCTCCGCTGGACCATCAAATGTTTTTCTAGGAACGATCCCGTTTTTAACATCTTCTTCAGTTGGAATAACTGCTTTACCATGCATATGTCCTAGTGTTTCATCTAGTAACACAAAAACTGGTTGCATAAAACGATCTGCTAGGTTAAACGCCCTAACAGTCTCGGTGTAACACTCCGCAAGCGAGCCTGCACACACAGTTATGGACTTATAGTCCCCATGCGATGGGTTTTTAGCTTGAGCGACATCACCTTGACTTACACGAGTTGGAAGACCAGTTGATGGACCACCTCTCATAACATTTACTACAACAAGTGGCACTTCTGCCATCTGAGCAAGTCCAAGGTTTTCTGCTTTTAGTGAGATCCCAGGGCCTGATGTAGCTGTCATTGTTCGCACACCACTCATACCTGCACCAATCGCTGCTGCAACACCACCTATCTCATCTTCCATCTGGATACATGCACCGCCAACTTTTGGCATATGGTTTGACATCTCATGCATAACTTCACTAGAAGGTGTGATTGGGTAACCACCATAAAATAGACACCCAGCATCTTTTGCTGCTAGTGCAGCAAGCTCATTTCCACTCGATATTATCTCTCTTGTAGCCATTAAATTAACTCCTTTTTTGACTTAGTGCCATATAGTTGTTTGCAATGACTGCGACTTGTCTCTCTCTAGCTTCATCTGTCACTTTTGCGAACTTATACTCGCCCTTACCTGCTACATAGATAGCAAAATCTGGACAAGAAAGCTCACAATCCATACAGCCAATACAAGCATCAGGATACTCAACAGAGATCATTGCTCCTAGTGTTGATGATGAATCATACTTCATACCTAGTACACCTGTTGGACATACAGATACACAAACATCACACGCTTTACAGTTATTAGTATTTACCCAAACTGGTTGATCGCCAGGGTTTGGTGTTCTAAACTTAGACATTTACTCTCCTCTATTTACAATTATAAAAGTGCTACTTTTAGTAGCAAGCTCGACCTCAAAAAAACAGTTTTCGCCCACAGATTAACAAAACCTAGCTTATAGAGTTCATATAGCCTCGATAAAAGGCTATAAAAGTTACTAAAATGTTACTTTTTGAGCACCTCTGCTACGGCTTTGCCAATCTCCGCAGGAGAGACTACAACTTTTACACCCGCAGCCTTTAACGCTGCCATCTTTTCAGCTGCAGTTCCAGCACCGCCACTCACTATCGCACCCGCGTGACCCATTCTCTTGCCTTTTGGGGCAGTTTGACCCGCTATGAAAGCAACAACAGGTTTTTTGATGTTCTCTTTTATGTAAGCTGCTGCTTGGATCTCAAGATCTCCTCCGATCTCACCTATCATCACGATAGCGTGAGTCTGCTCATCTGCTTCAAACATCGCTAAGAGTTGCTTATATGAAAGTCCGATGATTGGATCTCCGCCGATTCCAACTGCTGTTGAGATGCCATAACCCTCTTTTACAACTTGGTTTGCACCCTCATATGTAAGCGTTCCAGACTTTGAGATAAGTCCAACATTTCCTTTTTTAAAGATCATTCCTGGCATGATACCGATCTTGCACTCCTCAGCAGTGATGATCCCTGGGCAGTTTGGCCCGATAGTTTTCATATTTCTCTTAGTAGCATAAGCTTTTGCCGCTTGCATATCTTTTACAGGTGCTCCCTCAGTGATAACAACTGCTAGATCTATGCCCGCATCTGCTGCTTCCATAACCGCATCTGCAACAAATGCAGGTGGTACAAAGATCATAGAAACTGTTGCACCAGTAGCACTTACCGCCTCTTTTACGGTGTTAAATACTGGCTTGCCTAGATGCTCCTGACCACCCTTGTTTGGTGTAACACCACCAACTATTTTGGTGCCATACGCCATGCACTGCTCAGCGTGAAAACTACCCTCTTTACCTGTGAAACCTTGAACTATTACTTTTGTATCGCTGTTTACTAAAATACTCACGCCCTACTCCTTACTTTGTGCTCTTAGCGGCTTGGACTGCTTTTGCGGCACCATCTGCTAGATCTGTTGCAGTTATGATGTTTGCGATGTTTGCACCTCTTAGTATATCCGCCGCCTCAGTTGCGTTTGTGCCATCAAGTCTAACGATCACTGGTACATGCACATCAGTTAGCTTTGTTGCCTCTAAGATCCCGTTTGCGATACGATCACATCTAACGATTCCACCAAATATATTTACAAATATCGCTTTTACATTTGGGTTTTTTAGGATTATCTCAAACCCTTTTGCAACAGTCTGCGCACTCGCTTTTCCACCCACATCAAGGAAGTTTGCAGGTGTTCCACCCATATAGTTTATGGTATCCATTGTACCCATCGCAAGCCCTGCACCATTTACCATACAGCCGATCTCGCCATCAAGTGAGACATATGAGAGTCCATACTCACTAGCTTCCCTCTCATCTGCGTCCTCTTCACTTAGATCTCGCATAGCCTCGATCTGTGGGTGGCGATATAGTGCTGAGTCATCAAAGCCCATCTTGCCATCAAGTGCCAAAAAGTCGCCACTTCCTGTTTTGATAAGCGGGTTGATCTCTATCATTTCGCCATCATTGTCCATATATAGTTTAAATAGTTTTGATGCAAATGCTATAAACTTCTTTTGCTCTGCTGGATCTGTTATACCTAGTCCAAAAACTAGATCGCGACCATGAAATCCTTGAAATCCAATCGCTGGATCTACTGCTACTTTTATGATCTTCTCTGGAGTCTCTTCTGCAACTTTTTCGATCTCCATACCACCCTCAGTTGAAGCCATGATAATAGGCATCTCACGAGATCTATCTAGCACCACACCGAGGTATAGCTCATCTTTGATGTCTGCTCCCTCTTCGATGTAGATCTTTTGCACAAGCTTACCCTCAGGGCCTGTTTGGTGTGTTACAAGTGTCATACCTAGGATCTCACTGGAGAGTTTTTCCACCTCTTCTAGGCTTCTAGCAAGTTTAACTCCACCTCCTAGACCACGACCACCTGCATGGATCTGAGCTTTAACCACCCATACAGATCCGCCTAGCTCTTTTGCATTTGCAACCGCCTCAGCTACACTATGTGCTACTTTTCCCTTAGGTGTTGGTACACCATACTTAGCAAAAATCTCTTTTGCTTGATACTCATGAATATTCATACGCTCTTCCTTTGTAAATTTACTCTTTGCTTGAGATCATATCTTTTGCTACTACAAACTTATCAAACTCCTCAGCACTTAAAAGCCCTAGCTCTATGGCAGTAGCCTTTAGTGTGGAGTTGTTTTTGTGTGCAGTTTTTGCAATCTTTGCTGCATTTTCGTAGCCGATGTGCGGGTTTAGTGCAGTTACTAGCATTAGTGAGTTGTTTAGGTTGTGCTCGATCTGCTCCAAAACTGGCTCTATCCCAACCGCACAGTTATCATTAAATGAGACTATGCTATCAGCTAGAAGCCTGCAACTTTGCAAGAAGTTATAAGCGATTACGGGCTTAAATACATTTAGCTCAAAGTTACCTTGACTAGCTGCAAAGCCGATAGTCGCGTCATTGCCCATCACTTGGCAAGCGACCATTGTTACAGCTTCGCTCTGCGTAGGGTTTACTTTACCAGGCATAATCGAAGATCCTGGTTCATTTTCTGGGATAGTAATCTCACCGATCCCGCATCTTGGACCCGAAGCTAGCCATCTAACATCATTTGCTATTTTCATCATATCTGCTGAGAGTGCTTTTAGTGCCCCATGAGCAAAGACAAGTGCGTCGTGTGAGGTTAAGGCATGAAATTTATTGGGTGCAGTTACAAAACTATGCCCTGTTAGCTCACTTAGCTTTGCAGCTACCCTCTGCCCTAGCTCTGGGTGAGCATTTAGCCCTGTTCCAACCGCAGTTCCGCCAAGTGCTAGTTCACGAACTGCGTCAAGTGAAGCCTCTATCATCTTACGGCACTTATCTAGCATCTCAACCCAACCGCTGATCTCTTGCCCTAGTGTTAGAGGTGTTGCATCTTGTAGATGAGTTCGTCCAATCTTTACGATACCATCAAACTCTTTTGCCTTTTTATCTAGTGTAGATCTAAGCTTATCAATCGCTGGTAAAACTCTACTCTCTACACTTATGATCGAAGCTACATGAAGTGCTGTTGGGTAGGTATCATTTGAGCTTTGAGATTTGTTTACATCATCATTTGGGTGAACAAGCTTCTCTACTCTAAAGTCGCCTCCGAGTATCTCAGTGGCACGGTTTGCTAAAACCTCGTTGTTGTTCATATTTGACTGCGTGCCAGAGCCTGTTTGCCACACTACTAGCGGGTAGTTCTCATCTAGCTTGCCCTCTAGCATCTCATCTGCTGCTTTTGCGATCGCATCAGCTTTTTTACTATCAAGTTTGCCTAGATCACGATTTACAAGTGCAACCGCTTTTTTTAGGTATGAAAAAGCTCTTGTGATCTCATAAGGCATCTTCTCTTCACCTATGGCAAAGTTTTGCAAAGATCTTTGCGTTTGTGCCCCCCAGTAAGCATTTAGCGGGACTTTTATCTCGCCCATCGTATCTTTTTCTATTCTACTACTCAACAAACCCTCCTTTTTTAGTTGAAAAAATTGTTCTTATTTAGTGTATCTATCAGTTTTTTAACAGAGCTACATGAGCCTGCAAACATCTCTTTTTCTGCATTATCAAGGCTCATCTCTATGATCTTCTCTGCACCGTTTGCACCAAGCATAACAGGAACTCCAGAGACCACATGATCATGACCATACTCACCATTTAGATAGACCGCACAAGGAAATATCTGCTTTGAGTCTTTAAGTATCGCCTCAACCATTATAGCAGTTGCCTTTGCGGGTGCGTAGTATGCAGATCCAGTCTTTAAGTATCCCACGATCTCAGCTCCACCATTGCGAGTTCGCTTTACTATCTCATCGATCTCATCTTGATTTAGCAAATCGCTTAGTGGCACACCCGCAACCGTTGAGTAGCGAGGTAGTGGAACCATATCATCGCCATGTCCACCCATCACAGAGGCTCTGATCTGCCCTCCGCCATAACCAAGTTTCTCTTGTATAAAGCTAGCCATACGAGCACTATCTAAGATCCCAGCCATACCTATAACACGGCTTCTATCAAACCCACTCTCTCTTAGTGCGACATAAGTCATCGCATCTAGTGGGTTTGAGACCATTATGATGATGGCTTGAGGGGAGTATTTTGCGATCCCCTCAACTACCTCTTTGGTGATTTTGGCATTGATCATAAGCAGATCATCTCTACTCATACCAGGGAGTCTAGGGCTTCCAGCGGTTATGACGACTATATCGCAGTCACTAAGTTCTGATATATCATTTGCAACACTTACAACTGTATGGCTTCGCACCGCAGCAGCTGCTTGACTCATATCGAGTGCTTTACCCATTGCTACATCTATTTTATTATCACGAAGGATGATCTCGTGACATGATCCATTCATCGCAAGCGAGTAGGCAACCGTTGCTCCAACATTTCCAGCACCAACTATCCCTACTCTTTTTCCTTGATTCATCCATTCTCCTTATGTAAAAAATGAGATATTTTATCTTAATACGCTTAAGTAAAAGTATAAAAGCCTCTCTATTAAGCGTACTTTCTATATGATATTAAGTAGTATAAGAGAGCTAAAAAGCTCTCCTATTTCTATATGCTATCTATAATACTATTTAGTGTAGCAGAAGGTCTCATCGCAGCAGATGCTTTTGCGTCATCTGGCTTGTAGTATCCACCGATATCTTGAGCTTTGCTCTCAACTGCCATAAGCTCACCTAAAATCTTAGATTCATTCTCTTTTAGTGCCGCAGCTATTGGAGCAAACTTGCCTGCTAGTGCTGGAACTTTACTCTGTTTTGCTAGTGCATCTGCCCAGTATTGTGCAAGATAGAAGTGACTAGCTTTGTTATCTGGCTCACCTGCACTTCTACTAGGTGCTTTGTTGTTATCAAGATAAGCTGCATTTGCAACATCAAGTGCCTCTGTAACAGCTTCAAGCTCGCTAGAGTTGTTCTTTTGAGCGATAAATCTTAGCGACTCAGCAAGTGCTAAAAACTCCCCTAGTGAGTCCCATCTAAGGTGACCCTCTTTTAAAAACTGCTCAACATGCTTAGGAGCTGATCCGCCTGCACCTGTCTCAAACACGCCACCACCTGCTAGAAGTGGAACGATTGAGAGCATCTTTGCACTTGTGCCAAGCTCAAGGATTGGGAATAGATCTGTAAGGTAGTCTCTTAGAACATTTCCTGTTGCACTGATGGTATCAAGACCTAGTCTAATGCGTTTTAGTGAGTACTTCATCGCCTGTTTTGGAGCTAAGATCTCATACTCGATCGGGTTTTTTGCTAGATGCTCTGGCAAGTAAGTCATCACTTTTTTGATGAGATTTGCATCGTGTGGTCTAAATGAGTCTAGCCAAAACACAACTGGAGTTTTTGTAAGCACACCGCGTTCATGAGCTAGTCTTACCCAGTCTTTGATCGCAACATCTTTTGCTCTACTCATTCTCCAGATGTCACCTTTTTGTACATTGTGGCTCATAAGAACAGTTCCATCAGCGTCCACTACCTCTACAACACCATCTTCTTCAATCTCAAATGTTGTTGGGTGCGAGCCATACTCTTCAGCTTTTTGTGCCATTAGCCCCACATTTGGAACATTACCCATAGTAGTGACATCAAACTGCCCATTTGCCACACAGTCATCTACGATCTCTTTATACATAGTTGCATAAGTTCTATCTGGGATTACCGACATACAAGTTTGCACCTTACCATCGCGGTTCCACATCTTGCCACCATCTCTAACCACAACAGGCATAGATGCGTCGATGATGATATCATTTGATGCGTGAAGGTTAGTGATACCTTTGTCGCTATCTACCATCGCCATTGATGGTTGTTTCTCATAAACTGCTGCCAAAGCCGCTTCGATCTCCGCTTTTTTAGATGATTTTTCAAGCTTTTTATATAGATCTCCAAGCCCTAGATTTGGGTTGATACCAAGCTCTTTAAACTCCGCTTCATACTTATCAAACACCTCTTTGAAGTAGACATAAACAGCGTGTCCAAACATGATCGGATCTGAAACTTTCATCATAGTTGCTTTTAGGTGAAGCGACCACAAAAGCCCCTGCTCTTTTGCATCATCAAGTGTGCTCTGTATGAAAGATCTAAGAGCCGCAACAGATAGATAAGTACCATCTAAGATCTCACCATCAACCGCATCAATGCTCTTTAGAAGCTTGCCATTTAGGTTGATCGCAACTTTTGAGTTACCTTTTTTGATGATAGACTGCTCATTTCCATAAAAATCATCATCATTCATATGTGCTACACACGCTTTTGAGTTCTCCTCAAATGCTCTTAGTTTGTGTGGGTTTTTCTTTGCAAAGTTTTTAACTGCAACTGCAGCTCTACGATCTGAGTTTCCTTCACGAAGAACTGGGTTTACCGCTGAACCAAGACACGCTGAAAACTTCTCTTTTAGAGCTTTTTCATCGTCTGTTTTTGGATCTTCTGGGTAGTTAGGGATCGCGTAACCTTGTGATTGAAGCTCAGCTATACACTCTTTTAGTTGTGGGATCGATGCTGAGATGTTTGGTAGCTTGATGATGTTACAATCTGGATCAAGCACAAGTTTTCCAAGCTCTGCTAGAGCATCACTCTGTTTTTGTGTAGCACTTAGACTATCGGCAAAAGTCGCTATAACACGACCAGAGAGTGAAATATCACTAAGCTCTACGGCTACATTTGCATTTTTTGTAAATGCTTGAACTATCGGCAGTAGCGAGTATGTTGCTAGTGCTGGTGCCTCATCTATTTTCGACCAAACTATTTTTGACATATATATTCCTCATATACTTAATTTTATCTTTGCAAAAGGTAACACTTTTGAAAAATTTACGATCAAATATTACCATTTAGATAAATAATATATACAAATGAGGGGGAAATATCTCTAAAATTTTAAAGTTTGTTTCATTTTGTAGCATCGCTAATGTTGCTTAAATGTGTAGAATAGTAACGAGTAAAGTTATGCGTTCCATTTCTGTTTTTCATAAAATATAGATAGGGCGTTTTAGCGGGAAATATAGCAGCTCTTAGAGCATTAAAGCTTACATTGCACACAGGAGCCTTTGGCAAGCCTCTATTTTTATAGGTGTTGTAGTGGGACTCATCTTCTCTTATGCGTTTGGCAGTTACTTTAGTATGCGAAAACTCCCCATAGTTTAGCGTACCGTCCATCTGGAGGGGCATATTTTTCTTTAGGCGGTTATGTATCACAGAGCTAACTAGTGGCATCTCATCAATATTTGCTGCCTCTTTCTCTATAATGGACGCAATTGTTACAAAATGAAACCATTTTTTCTCATTGTAGCTACCAAAAATCTTCTGACTAAGAGATCTCATCTGCTTTTGAGACTGCGTATATAGTGTTCTGATTGTCATATATTCGCTAATTCCTATCGGCAAAGCATAAGTATTTGGCACAAAAACCCCTTCGCTCATAGAAGATAGAGATCTAAACTCGCTCTCAAGCTTAGATCTATCTAAGCTTAGCTGGGAGCTTAGCTGATCTAAAAATATGTGCGTCGTCTCCCCAGGAATCAGCGTAATGCTAGTGAGTGCTGCTTTTGAAGTGGTTAGTTTATACAAAAAATCGGCTCTACTATTTACCCCACTTCCTAGATCTATCCACCCGCTTTGTGGCGAGCCCATCGCCCTTAGAAGCCACACATCTATGTTAGAAACTGCGTAGTTGCTTTGCTTCATTTGTGATATAATACTCTGTATTGAGCCTTGTGGAATATAGATCACTTTTGAAGAAAAAACTGGATTGTTTAGGTAGTATATGAGAGATAGAGCAATTATTAGCATAATATCAAAGATCCATTTTATGCTACTTAGTGCTATTTTTTTTATCATGCTCTCATCTGCTTCTTTACTTTTTATATTGAAAAATGGCTTGCTGATTGATAGCTTCTCATTTTTGCACCTAAAGGTTGAGAGATTATACATAAAATACGATGAAAAAATCGATCTCTATGCCAAAAAAGTGACTCTTTTACCCAAAAAAGAGAGCCTAGATCTAGATAGATCACAACTTCTTGAGGGCATAAAAGATCTGCTAAATATAGTAAAATACTTTAATCAAATCGAGATAGATGAGCTTACTTTTGGCAAGCAAAAACTATCTATAAACTACGAAAACAGAGATCAAATCTACCTCACTCTACTCATAAATGGCATGCAGATCTACACAAAAGCAGATCTAAGCAAAGATGCTATGCTTTTTGACACTACACTAAAAAGCAAAGACCTAGAAGCTAGTGCAAATGGGGCACTGCTACTAAGTAGCCCTACCCTTGCCATGCAAGCAGATCTAAACTTTTTTGAAAACAGTGCAAAACTAAATCTACACTCTGATACCAAACGCTTTACCTATGATCTAGCCCTAGACAAAAGTGTACAAAACTACCAAAAGATCATCGCCCTTTTTAAGCTTGACAAAGAGATAGAGTACTACCTGCTAGATGCCCTAAACTTCGATAAGCTAGCACTTAAGAGCTTTAGAGGATATGGCGAGTATGACCTACTAAGCGAGGCGTACAAGCATATAGAAGCAACCGCGTCGCTAGATGGTGTAAGCTACAAGTACGATCCAGATCTACAAAAAGTTGATGCCAAAAGAGTGGATCTAATCTTTAGCGACGCCACTTTAAAGATAGCTCCCATAAGCACAACCTCATATGGCTTTGATCTGCAAGATAGTCGCCTAAGCATCGACTTTAGCGAGCATGATATACCGCTTTGGCTACAACTAAGGCTAAATGGTATGCTAAATGATGAGATACTAGATCTACTTAAACACTACGGCATAGAGATTCCACTAAAACAGACCAAAGGAAGCCTGCTTACTTCGCTAGATCTACGCATCGCCCTTGAGAGCTTAGATGTTGAGGCGGAGGGGAGATTTGTAGCAAATGAGGCATCGATCAACTATTTGGGGCTTGATTTTGACATATTTAACCTAGATCTTGAGCTAAAAAACACCCATATAAAGAGCTACAAAACCTTTGCTAAGTATGATGATATGCTTAGTGCTTTTGTAGGTATAGATCTAGATGTCAAAAAAGATGAGGGCGAGCTAACATTTGACATAGAACACGCCAATCTCGGCGGATTTAAGCTCATAAATAGCGATCTAAGAGATGAGCTTGCTTTAGTTATTTCACCCACAAAGAGCTACTTTAGAGCTACACCTACGAAGTGGAGTTTTGGTATCTTAGACTTTAGCATAGACGCTATTGAGAAAATGGAGTTTGATCTCTCTAGTGAAGTACTAAGGGTAAAAAACAGCTCCATAAAGATCAAAGAGATCGCCACAGCTTACCTAAATGGCGAGTACTCTTTTGAGTCTCACAAAGGGCTTATGGAGCTAAACTTTATACCGCTAGATAGGCTAAAATCTGCTTCAAAGATCAAGCTTGAGTTTGATCACGCACTTCACCTGAGCTCAAATGACACAGTGGAGTTTAGCTACAAAAATGAAGATATTGCTCTTTATAACCTTGAAATGCTAGTGCAAAAAGATAGAACTCGTTTTGTTGGGGTAGATCTCGCCATAGATGGGTTTTTGAAAACAAAGCTAGATGGCTATATATTTTATGAGCCTACATTTACTTTGCAAGCAAGTAGCACGGAGCTTTTTGATGGCTTTTTTAAGCACAAAGATAGCATAAGCGTAAAGTTTCTCACAAACGAAGACTCCTTTGGCATAGAGGTGGAAAAGTTTGCCCTAAACGCCACAATAGATGAGCTTGGTTATAGAGTAGATATCGCCTCACCACATAAAATGCTACCATACATAGAGCAGCTTGAGGGCTATGACTTGGGCGTATCGGCACTTAGTATCAATAGATCTTTTGATGATGATGAGATCTTCATATTAGGTAATATCTCAACACCTTATGCACTCCTTACCAACCAAAATGATCTCATAAATAGCTACCGCGTAGAGGCTAGCTACAACACTAAAGATAAAAAAAGCAGTATCGCCATAAACGACAAGATCTTTGTAGTTGTGGGTAAAAATATAGCTATAAAAAGTGAAGATCTAGGCTTTAACCTCGATGGTATTCTTGAGTTTTTAGCTCAAGGTGAGCAAGATAGCAAACCGCTTAGTACGCAGATAACGCTAGATGCTAAAGATAGCTACATCTACATCAGTAAAAACCGTTTTCTAATTAGCGAAAAACTTAGACTTTGGTATAAAAATGGCATACTAAATATAAACCTAACCCATAAAGATGGAAGTGCAAAACTAAGGCTTAAAGATGGCACTTTCTACCTTATAGGTGATGGCTTTAATGATAAGTTTATGAGCAAACTTTTTGCCAAATCGGAGTTTAAAGGAGGCGTGTTAAAATTCTCCATAAATGGGCATATAAGGGACTTTGAGGGGGTAATGTATATAGAAAAAAGTACGATCAAAGACTACGCACTGCTAAACAATATCTTGGCTTTTGTAAACACAGTCCCATCACTTGTAACATTTTCACTCCCTGGATATAGTAGTAGCGGACTTCCTATTAAAGAGGCGTATCTAAAGTTCAAGTACTTTGATAGCTTCTATAACTTTTCAGATCTATATGTAAACTCCAAAGAGATGAATATAGTTGGTTTTGGCAACGCAAATGTGGATCAAAATAGCGTAGATCTAGAGCTAAACCTAGTAAGTGACATAGGAAGCACACTCTCAAAAGTGCCACTTGTTGGGCATATACTACTAAATGGTGAAGCACTCTCAACCACCCTAAAAGTTGATGGAGACCTAAACGATCCCACCATACGCACTCAAGTGGCTAGAGATATAATGGTTGCACCGCTAAATATCATCAAACGAACGCTTATGCTACCTTTTGATATGCTTAAATAATTCACCTACTGTGACCTACTGTTATCTTTGTACAACAATTTTAAGTATAATATTGACCTACATCAAGAAAAAAGGATAGATAATGAAAAAAGGTTTACTCGCAGCGACACTAAGTGCACTGCTACTTAGCTCATCTTCGCTTGTAGCTGATGATTTTGTGGTTGATCCATCGCACACTACGGTTAGTTTCAAGGTAAAACATATGATGGTTAGTACCGTTACAGGTAGATTTAACCTATTTAACGGAGAGTTTGAGATCGACAACGGCGTTTTAAAAGCTTTAGAGGGTCACATAGAAGCAGCTTCGGTCGATACAGGGATCGCAGATCGTGATGATCACCTAAGAAGTGCTGACTTTTTTGATGCCGCAAATCACCCAGATATCAAGTTTGTTATGAAGAGTGCTACAAAAGATAAGGTCACGGGTGACATTACTATTAGAGGCATAACCAAACCTATCACCCTAGATGTCGAGATGGGCGGGGTTATCACCGATAACTCAGGAAGCAAAAGAGCTGGACTTGAGCTAAATGGTAAACTAAATAGAAAAGATTTTGATCTTAAGTGGAACAGAGCTATCGAAGCTGGCGGATTTACAGTTGGTGATGAGGTTCGTATCCATGTTGAGATCGAAGGTGTAGAGATGTAAGCAGGCTTGCTTACTCATTTCTAAGCACAGTCAAAATATCAACCTCGCTAGCCTTTTTTGCAGGGTATAGCGAGGATAAAACCACTATCACAAAAGCCCCCACTACAATAGAAACAAAGTCAAACACACTAAGATCTAGCGGAAGATTTGCCGTTGGATATACATCTTTTGGAAGATCTACTATATCAAAAGTGCCAAGCACCCAGATCCCACTAAAACCAAGTAGTGCACCAGCTACGATGCCACCCACTCCAATCACCACGCCAAGATATAAAAAGCTCTTTTTGATCTGCATCTTTGAAGCACCAAGTGAGAGCAGAAGTGCTATCTCACTACGGCGATTCATCACAGTCATAAGTAGAGATGAGATGATGTTGATCGAAGCTATGAGAATGATAAGCATTAGAACTATAAAAAGTGCTGTTTTTTCCATCTTTAGAGCAGCAAAAAAGTTTGCGTTATCCTCCCACCACCCTCTTATGTTTACACTTTTTGGCAAAACTTCTCTTAGTTTTACTATATCACGCTGTGGATCATCTGAGTGGATATGTATGCCACTATATAGATTTGAAGCAAGCCCCAGCATACTCTGCATAGAGCTTATAGAGGTGTAACTATATGCCTTATCATAAGCGTGCAGACCTGAGTCAAAAGAGCCTTTTATATCAAATCTTTTTAGCTTAGGAGTAACCGCAAGCCCACCAGGTTCGAGGTTGGTAAATATATACATAAGCTTATCATCAACTCTTAAAAATAGCTCTTCAAGCAAACTTTTACCGACGATAATATCAAACTTACTAAGCTTTTTGCCACTTATAGCATCTGCTACTATGGAGTTTACCTTTGCTTCGCGAGCAAAATCAACCCCATACATATAGCCACCCTCTAGCTGCGAGCCCTCCTTTGCGATCACCGCAGAGTGCACAAATGGACTAAATTGCAGATCAACAAAGCTAAGCTCGAGCTCAAGAAGCAGATCTTCATTTATAGCACCATAAAACTTTGGAGTTATGGTAAGTGGGTAGTTCATAACGGTGAGCTTCTTTTTAAACTCATTATCAAACCCATTCATAAGTGCCATAGCTACCATAAGCACCATCACACCTATGGTGATGCCCAAAAATGCGAGCATCGCAGAGAGAAATATAAATGGTTGCTCTCTATCAAAGCGTAAAAAACGCCTAAGCAGATATGAAACTATACTCAAGAGGCAAAAACACCTTTTTTAGGGCCACTCTTACCGCAACACTGCTTATATTTTTTGCCACTTCCGCATGGACACTGCTCATTTCTAGCAACTTTTTTCTCTTGCACTGCCCCATCTTGGTTCATACTATTAAATATCATTTCAGCTTGCTTAATCCTCTGCTCAGCAGCTATCTTCTCAGCTACTCGTCTCGCCTCTTCATCTGGATCTTCAAGTCTAAATCTAATAATATGCAGAGTTTTTATGGTGTTGTACTTTATGTCAGAGATAAGATCACCAAAGAGATTGAAGCTCTCTTTTTTGTACTCCACTAGCGGATCTTTTTGGTTGTAAGCTCTTAGTCTTATACCTGTTTTCATATTGTCCATCGCGTAGAGATGCTCTCTCCATGCAGAATCAAGCTCTTTTAGGTAGATCTCTTTTTCTAGCTGGTTTTGAACCTCTGGATCTAGTGCTGACATCTTCTCGCTATAACTAGATCTTGTCATAGAGTTTAGTTTAGATCTTAGCTCATCATACTCAAGATCTTTTAGCTCTTGGATCTCAAGATCAAAACCGATCTCCTCTTTTAGCACTTTTGCAAGCCTCTCGATGTTATACTCATCTTTATCCCCACCATCAAATATATCTGCAACAATAAGCAGGTGAGCTATATACTCCTCTCTAATCTCATCTATCTTGCTAGTAATATCAAAACTCTCATCTAGTAGCTGGTTTCTAAAGCGATAGACTATCTTTCGTTGTTCATTTGCAACATCATCATACTCAACTATATGTTTTCGCCCCTCAAAGTGCATATTTTCGACTTTCTTTTGAGCCTTTTCAACTGAGCGAGTAACCATTTTGGACTCGATATACTCGCCATCTTTAACACCTAGTCGCTCCATAATGCCTTTGATCTTATCGCTTCCAAAGATACGAAGTAAGTTATCTTCAAGCGAGAGGTAAAACTGACTAACCCCAGGGTCACCCTGACGACCACTTCGCCCTCTAAGCTGGTTGTCGATGCGTCTATTTTCGTGTCTCTCCGTTCCTATGATGTAAAGTCCACCTAGTGCTTTGATCTCATCATTTACTTTTATGTCCACTCCACGACCTGCCATATTTGTAGCAACTGTAACCGCACCTTTTGCACCTGCATTTTTGATGATCTCACCCTCTTGTGCGTGGTTTTTGGCATTTAGCACAGTGTGTGGGATCTTTGCTTTTTTAAGTAGTTCGTGAAGTATCTCACTCTTATCGATCGACGCAGTTCCCACAAGCACAGGTTGTCCTGTGGTTTGTAGCTCTTTGATCTTCTCAAGCACTGCTTCAAACTTCTCTTTTTCGGTTTTGTAGATGAGATCGTTTAGATCTTGACGCATGATAGGTAGATTGGTTGGGATACTTATGACATCAAGGTTGTAGATCTGCGAAAACTCTGTCGCCTCGGTTTGAGCAGTACCCGTCATACCCGCAAGTTTTTCATACATTCTAAAGTAGTTTTGAAAGGTTATATCAGCTAGTGTTTGAGTCTCTTCTTTGATCTCAACACCCTCTTTTGCCTCAAGTGCTTGATGCAGACCTTCAGAAAAACGCCTTCCTTCGCTAAGTCTACCCGTAAACTCATCAACGATCACAACCTCGCCATCACTCACCACATAGTGCACATCTTTCTCAAAGAGATGGTTCGCCTTTAGTGCTTGATCTAGCAGGTGTGAGAGTGACGCATTTTCGGCACTGTACATATTTTCTACACCAAAAAGCTCTTCAGCTTTTGTGATCCCATCATCAGTTAGTAAAACGATGCGATCTTTCTCATCTACACTAAAGTGCTCATCTTTAGTGAGCTTAAGTGCGATGGCATTTGCATCGCTAAAGTCTTGAAGCGTGCGATTTGTAGGCCCTGAGATGATAAGCGGAGTTCTAGCCTCATCTATAAGAATACTATCTACCTCATCGACTATGACAAAGTTATGACCTCTTTGCACCATCTGATCTCTTGAGTAGCTCATATTGTCTCGCAGATAGTCAAAGCCAAACTCATTGTTAGTGCCATAAGTGATGTCAGCATCATAAGCAGCTCTTTTTGCTAAGCTCTCCCTCTCAGTCTCAAGGATCGCACCAACACTATAACCCAAAAACTCATAAAGTGGAGCCATCTCTTTTGCGTCACGACTTGCAAGGTAGTCATTTACCGTCACAAGATGCACACCCTTTTGCGTCATAGCATTTAGCACGATAGGAAGCGTTGCTACAAGCGTCTTACCCTCGCCTGTTTTCATCTCCGCTATACGCCCCTCATGTAGCACCATACCACCTACAAGCTGAGCATCGTGATGTCTCATACCTAAAGTCCGCTTGCTTGCTTCTCTAGTGATAGCAAAAACATCAACCATCACATCATCTAGGCTTTTTTGTCCATCTAGCACACTCTTTTTTATCTCGCCAAAAGAGCCTTTTAATGCCTCATCATCAAGCTTGGAGAAGTGATCCTCAAGAGAGTTTATAGCTCTTACTCTCTTTTGATATTTTTTAAGTTCCCTATCGTTGGTTGTACCAAAGACTTTTCCAAGTAGTGTTTGTAGCATTTAAAACCTTAAATCAATATAGTTGCAAGATTTTAGCACACAAAAGTTATATTTTGCATAATGATTAACTATATTGGTATAATTTGAAAAAAATAGGTGCCGATTATGAAAACCATAGCCTCTTTGATGCTTCTTTGTAGCCTCCTTTTTGCTTCGCTACAAGATCTTGAGAGTTTTGAAGCAAACTTCCAACAAACCATAACCGATGAGAAGGATCAAGCAGTAAGTTATAGTGGCTCCATAGTCGCTAAAAAGCCCAGAAACGCCATCTGGAAGTACACATCTCCCATAAAAAAAGAGATATATATAAATAGCTACGAAGTAGTAGTAATAGAAGAAGATCTTGAGCAGGTGATCATAAAAAAACTAGACCAAAACCTAGATCTACTAGCCATACTCTCAAGTGCTAAAAAGATCGACTCAAACAGCTACAAAACCACTGTAAATGGGGTTGATTTTCTCATCACACAAAGCGGTGAGCTACTAGAGAGTATTAGCTACAAAGATGAGTTTGAAAACCGCATAAAGATCACATTTTCTAACCAAAAACAGAACAAAAGTGTAGATGAGTCTATTTTTGTACCTAGCTTCTCGCTAGAGTTTGATATCATCAGGGAGTAAGCTAGTGCTTACTACTCTGTTTCGCCCCTCTCTTTTGGCTCTATATAGTGCCTCATCTGTGATGCGATAAAGCTCATCAACCTCAAGCACACAGCTACTTGGGATAAACGAGATTCCAATGGAGACGCTCAAATATTTTGAGGCCTTACTATTTCTATGCTCAAGACGAAGCTCTTCTATGCTTTTTCTAAGCAGATTTGCCCTCTCCATAGCACTTTGAAGTGATGGCGAGTAAAACGAGATGGCAAACTCCTCACCACCGAGCCTATAAACATAGTCATTTGCTCGCTTAAAGAGCTTTTTCATAGCAAAGGCCACACTTCTTAGTGCCTCATCGCCTCTTTGGTGACCATATAGATCGTTGTACTGCTTAAAAAAGTCTATATCAGTTATGATGAGTGCAAGCGACTTGCCATCTCGCTTGGCGATGTTTAGATCTTTGCTGAAGTTTTGATCAAAAAAGCGTCTGTTGTATAGCCCCGTAAGTGCGTCAGTAACGGAAAACTCCTCTATCTTCTTGCGATCGCTTATGTCTTGAAGTATTGCAGAGTAGCCTATGATGTTGCCATAACTATCCATAGATGGCGTAATGGTTAGTTGTACCCAATACTCTTTGCTATACTTGCTTAGATTTTTCACCTCACCTGTAAAGATCTCACCCTTTGTGATAGTGTCCCACATCTTTTTATAGAACTCTTTTGGGGTGTCTGGATGGGCTATTATCGCATTTGATTTGCCTACGATCTCCTCTTTGCTATACCCCGAGATCTTCTCAAATGCCTCACTAACTTCTAGCACAACACCATGCTCATTTGTCTTGCTTGTAATAACATATTTATCTATCAGCTCTAGGTATTTTTGCCTAGTTTCACGGTTTTTTGCATCTCGTAAAAAGCCTATAATCATATCTTTATAGTACGAAAAGTCATCATTTTCCCTAAGATCTACATCTCTTAAAAGTCCTAGTTGTAGCACCCCAAAGATCTTGTCATGATCTAGTAGCGGTACGGTCGCTATATACCTAGATCTGATGGTGATCTCCTCCATAGTTTTGATCTCATCATTTGCAAGTGGCGTAAAGATATAGTGCTTTCTACTCGCCACCTCACCAATTAGCCCCTCATTTAGCTCGATGATGCTCTTCATCTCATTTGTTGCAAATGACGCAGCTATGTAGAGTTTGTTATTCTCTTCATTGTAGAGATAGATAGCTCCCTGAGCGATGCCAAACTCCTCTGCAAGGTAGTGCAGAGATGTTGAGGCGATATCGGAGATACCTTGAAGTTTCTCTATTTCGCTCTTTAGGTTGAGTATAGATGTGAGGCTCTTTTTGATCTTGCCCTCACTCTTTTCATAAAGGGTGTAGCTTCTATACATAGAAAAAAGTATAATGGAGATGAAAAATATAACAGCTGCACCAATGGCGATACCATAGTTTTTCTGCTCCACCAAAGTATCTAGCTTTGCTTGAAGATTGCTACTTAGATAGTGTGCGTCTATCTTATACATATCATAAATTTTATCTATCATCTCTGTTGATAGTAGGAAAAATGAGTATCCACTTATATCTAAAGTTTGATCACCTAAGAGCATATTTTTAACATACTCTTGCATCTTGATCGAGCTTGCTTCTATCTTGTCAAGTTGTAGCAAAAGATCATTTTTTTGCGTACTATTTTGCAGATCTTTTAGTGTTCGCTGGATCTGTTGCATATACTCTTGACATATCATACAGCTACTTTTTAGGTTAAGCCTGATCTCTGGTGAAGCGGAGCTTGTAAGTATGATCTTAGTAGTTTTTGCTCTAATCTGCCCCGTAACTTCTATGAGATTTGGTAGATGTTTTAGCATCGTCTCTACGAGGTAATACTTGTCGCTATCACTCTCTAGGAGCAGTTTTGAGCGAAATCCTAGATAGTACATCTTCTCTTTTAACTGCTCGATAGCGTAGGTGATCTTTTGGTATGTTGTATTTGGGTTTAGCTCATCACTACTAAGTAGCAACTCTATATCCGCGATGAGATAGGCATACTCTCTATCTAACTCTGGTAGATACTTGGTGTTGAAGTGCTTTATGGACTGCAAGCTGTTTTTTATGTCCGCTTTTATGTTTATGGCATCTTTTTGAACTCTCTCAAAGTCCTCTGCTGGCGTGTCGATCTGCTCAAACTGACTATAAGCACGAAGTCTTTGTAGCTTGATGATAAAATCTTGCACTTTTTGGGCGACTTCAACACCCTCAAGTTTGTTTTTAGTATTTTCTATCTCGCTATTGTAGGTAGATATAAAGTTGTTAAAAAGGTATGAAACACCAGAGATGAGAAAGATGAGTAGTAGGATAAATCTAGTGAGTTTTGGCATTTGGGCTTCTTAAGGATTATCATTTTTTCATATTTACCAACATTGTACCACAAAATCCAAAATACCAACTTGGTCTCAAACAAGAGACCATTTGTGGCTATTTATAAGAGATGATGAACTCTATATTGACATCAGAGTATGACACACCCTCGTGAAATGAAGCACACTTTTTTGCAAATGCTAAAAATGGATCTTTCATATCAAAATCTAATATATCTATACTGCCATTTGCCACTATCTTGCCACTATCTACAACATAGCTCATCTTTGTTGGCACACTTACGCCATTCATATTTACATCTAAGATCAATGTTTTTGTGCTCTCATCTACACTTGAGATAGTAGCTTTGATCTCTTTTGTGTTAGCAAAAAGCGTTGAGACTATATTTTCATTTCTGCCCTTATCGTTTGACTCTAGTGAAGTAGCATCTATGCTAACTTTTGCACTCTTTAAAAATTGAGCTAGACTATCGGAGGGTTTTATCTCTAGATCTACACTATTAAACCCACCGCTTACGCCAACTTTTGAGGCTAGCTTAAAGCCTGTCCATTTTACTCCTAGTGCACCATTTAGCTCATAAGCACTAAGACTTGAAGCAAGCACAATTGCCACTAAACCTAACCATATCTTTTTCATACGGTATCTCCTTTTTTTAGTATTATGAAAATATATCACTAAAAAATTACAATTTGGCAAAAAAGTGTCACTAATTTATAAAGTAGTAGAAAAATTTAAGCAGTTGCGAAGAGAAGACTCTTCGCAAATATTAAGCAAGCTTATAGTTTTTGATGAGGTTGAAGTTTAAGTATTTGTAGATCTCATCTTCTTTGCCAGCGATGCGAGATGGTACGATCTCGTTATACTCCGCTGCAGTTGGCAATCGTCCTAGTTTTGCACAAAGTGCCGCAAGCTCCGCAGAGCCTAAGTAAACCTGTGCACCTTTTCCTAAGCGGTTGTCAAAGTTTCTAGTTGAAGTTGAAAAGACTATGGCATTGTCTTGAACCCTTGCTTGGTTACCCATACATAGTGAACACCCAGGGATCTCAGTCCTAGCTTCAGCAGCTTTGAAGATCTCATAGTAACCTTCGCTTCTTAGTTGAGTCTCGTCCATCTTAGTTGGTGGGCAAACCCACAAAGTAGTAGGCACTTTGCCATCACCTCTTAGTACTTCACCTAACGCACGGTAGTGACCGATGTTTGTCATACAAGATCCCACAAACACCTCATCTATCTTAGTTGGGCGTTTGCTATCGGCGTGAACCTCACTAAGTGTCGCGACATCATCTGGATCGTTTGGACAAGCAACGATTGGCTCTGTGATCTTGTTTAGATCTATCTCGATCACCGCTGCATACTCAGCATCTTTGTCAGCTTCCATTAGAGTTGGATTTGCTAGCCACTCATTCATCTTCTCGATGCGTCTTTTTAGTGTTCGCTTATCTTCATAACCCGCTTCGATCATCTGTTCTAGTAGCACCACATTTGACTTTAGGTACTCAATGATCGGCTCTTTGTCAAGCTTAACTGTACAAGCTGCCGCACTTCTCTCAGCAGAAGCGTCCGCTAGCTCAAACGCCTGTTCACACTTAAGATGCTCTAGTCCTTCAATCTCTAGTATGCGACCATTAAAGACATTTTTCTTGCCCTTTTTCTCAACTGTTAAAAGCCCCTCTTGGATCGCTTGGTAAGGGATCGCATTTACTAGATCTCGTAGTGTAATACCCGCTTGAAGCTCACCTTTAAACCTAACTAAGACCGACTCTGGCATAGTTAGTGGCATACTTCCTGTAACTGCTGCAAATGCAACTATACCCGATCCCCCAGGAAAAGAGATACCAATCGGAAAACGAGTATGGCTATCTGCACCCGTTCCAACAGTGTCAGGAAGCACCATACGATTTAGCCATGAGTGGATCACCCCATCACCTGGTTTGAGCGAAACACCAGATCTTTTGGAGATAAAATCAGGCAGAGTGTGATGAAGCACAACATCACTCGGTTTTGGATACGCTGCTGTGTGACAAAATGACTGCATAACAAGATCTGCACTAAAACCTAGTGCTGCAAGCTCTACGATCTCATCTCTAGTCATCGGACCTGTTGTGTCTTGACTACCAACGGTTGAAGTTACTGGCTCTACATACATACCAGCTCTAACCCCCTCCATACCACACGCTTTTCCTACCATCTTTTGAGCAAGAGTGTAGCCTTTGCCACTATCTTCTGGTTGGATCGGGGTGAGGAAAAGTTCACTTGCACCAAGTCCTAGCACGCCTCTAGCTTTAGAGGTTAGCCCTCTACCTATGATAAGTGGGATCCGCCCACCTGCTCTAACCTCATCAGAGATAGTGTTAGGGTTTAGTTTAAATGTCGCGATACATTTGCCATCTTTGTGAGCCTCGCCTTTGTATGGGTAGATCGTTACAACATCACCCATCTCCATCTGCGTCACATCAAGCTCAAGTGGAAGCACGCCAGAGTCCTCACAAGTTGCAAAGAATATAGGAGCGATGATGCCACCTAGCACAACTCCGCCTGTTCGTTTGTTTGGCACGCCTGCTATATCTTCGCCCATATGCCACTGCACAGAGTTTACGCCCGATTTTCTTGAGCTTCCTGTTCCTACAACATCGCCAACATAAGCAACGATATTGCCTTTTTCTTTTAGTTTTTTGATAGTACCTAGTGGATCTTCCATCTTAGCAGTTAGCATAGAGTTTGCGTGAAGCGGTATATCACTTCTAGTAAATGCCTCTGATGCAGGTGAGAGATCATCTGTGTTAGTTTCGCCCGCTACTTTGAAAACTGTTACAGTTATACTCTCAGCTATGGCAGATTTTGAGGTGAACCACTCACCATTTGCCCACGACTCTATAACCTCAGTAGCGTTTTTGTTGCCAGCTTTATGCATCTCTTCGATGTCGTTAAACGCATCATATACAAGCAGAGTGTGCTTAAGTCCCTCTTTTGCCGCCTCAACTACGCTTGCATCATCTGAAGCTAGAGCATCGATCATCGGCTTAACATTGTAGCCACCTAGCATCATACCTAGCATACTCATCGCTTCAGCAGGCGAGATCGCCTCTACGCTTACGCTTTTGTTTGCTATGTCGTTTAAAAATGCCGCTTTTACATACGCTGCATCATCAACCCCAGGGGAGACTCTGTTTTTAAGCAGATCTACAAGCTCGCTTGCACCTCCAGCTTTGATCAGCTCTATAAGCTCTGCAGTTTGTGTTGCATTTAGCGGAAGTGGTGGAACACCTAGTGCCTCACGCTCTTTAACATGTTGTTTATACTCATCTAAAAATGCCATCTGTTTTCCTATTGTTTGTGATTGGCAAATTATAACTAAATAAGTAAATAGCGAAATATAAGTGTTACAAATCTAAACAATTTATATAAAAATAGTGTTTCAAGTGTCACCAAATGAAACAACTATAAAATCTCTCTAATCCCCTTAGAGTTAGGCTCGCTCACGATCCCCTCGGCTTCTAGTTGCTCTATAAGCCTTGCTGCTTTATTGTAGCCGATTTGAAGCTTCCTTTGAAGGTAAGAGATGGAGGTTTTACGATCACTCAAAACTACATTTTTTGCCTCATCAAACATCGGATCTAGCTCTTCAAAACCACCAGAAGATCCGCCACTTGAGCTATCTGCCGACTCTTCAAGCAAAAAGCGTTTGTCATAAGCTGGCTCTCGCTGTGACTTTATGAAACTTACGATCTTCTCTATCTCACTCTCACTGCTCCATGGCGCATGAAGTCTCACAAGTCCCGTCGAACCAGGGGGAGTAAAGAGCAGATCTCCACGACCCAAAAGCGACTCCGCACCTAGCTGATCTAGTATGATCTTGCTATCTACTTTTTGCCCTACCCTATATGAGATGCGAGATGGCAAGTTCGCCTTTATAAGTCCCGTAACCACATCAACACTTGGGCGTTGTGTGGCAACTACTAGGTGAATCCCGCTGGCTCTTGCCATCTGAGCAAGGCGAGCGATAGAAAACTCCACATCTTTACCGCTTGTCATCATCAGATCAGCTAGCTCATCGATGATCACCACAATATATGGAAAGTGCTCGCCACCCTCTTGTTTTACCTTTTCATTGTAGTTTTCTATGTTTTTGGTTCGCGTCTGGCTCATAAGAGCATAACGCCTCTCCATCTCGCCGACCATATTATTTAGTGCAACAATCGCCTGCTTTGCCTTTGTGATGACGGGAGTTAGGAGATGTGGTATATCGTTGTAGATGGAGAACTCAAGCATCTTTGGATCTATCATAAGCAGACGCAAGTTATCGGGCGAGTTTTTGTAAAGTAGCGAGAGGATCATCGCATTGATCCCCACGCTCTTACCACTTCCCGTAGTTCCTGCGATGAGCAGATGCGGGAGCTTCTTTAGATCTGTTACAAATGACTTACCGACTATATCTTTACCTAGTACGATGGTTAGCGGAGATGACGCCTCTTTAAAGATATCACTCTCTATAAGCTCACGCAAGTAGATAGTTTCGATGCTCTCATTTGGTATCTCAATGCCCACGACATCTTTACCAGGGATTGGAGCTTGGATACGGATAGTTTGTGCACTAAGTGCCATTGCAAGGTCATCTTGGAGGTTTAGTATGCGTGAGACTTTTACATTTGCAGCGGGTTTAAACTCAAATGTCGAGACAACAGGCCCCGCGTAGGTTCGCACCACATCGCCCTCGATCTTGAAGTGTGCAAGCTTCTCTAGCAAAAACTTGATCTTATCATCGATCTCTTTTTCATCTATGCTTTGTGACTTTTTTGCTGGGCGTTGCAAAAAGTCAGCTGGTGGGAGTTTGAAGTTTTTTGGCTTCTCAACCTCACCCTTTTCTATGTCGCTTAGAAGTTTCGCATTCTCTTCTAGCTCATCAACTATGAGGATATTTTTGCTCTCTTTTGTGACGGGCAAGTTAGGCGATAAGGCAGGCTCTGCTATCTCTTGCTTTTTTTCCTCCACACTAGTTTTAGCAACTACTGATATATTTACCTCTCGCCTCTGGTAGCTTGGCTTGTCGATCTCATCTTCAAAGCTTGCACTCTCACTCTTTGGCTCGATAGATAGCTCTTTTTTAGTCTCTTTTTTTGAAGTCTCGCTTTTAACTTCTGCTTTTTTTGCCTCAGCTCTTAGATCTAAACGCTCTCTTAGCTTAGATCTAAGCGTTGCCAGTGCAGATCTACTCTGTTGTATGGGGTTTTGTTGAAGTAGCAAGATGTAGCAGATAACAAAAAGCATCACAAGAAAGATCCAAAGACCACCCTCACCTATATATACGCTCGCAAACTCCACAAACTCCGCACCCACCTTGCCTCGTAGAGTAGTTGTAACACTTAGTGCTTGAGCTAAAAGTAGTGCAAAAAACAGCAAAAAAGATGCGACTGCTATCTCATATTTTCTAATATTATCAGACTCTTTTTTGGCGATAAAGTATACGGGAGCTAAAAATAAAAAGAGGTAAACATAAGAGATGTAGCCAAAATAGAGCTGATTTAGCTTCGCAAACTCTAAGCCATAAACGCCCATAATGCTCGCATCTGCTACGATCGTAGCTAGTTGCAAGTAGATAAAAACGCCTGCAAAAACTACTAAAACTATCTCTTTTATGCCCACAACTATCCTTTGTAAAATTGTAACAAAAACA
>JBAYBZ010000016.1:0-28685 GCA_041669045.1 Sulfuricurvum sp.
CATAGTAGATAGTAGTGTTATAGCAATAGCTATCTTTTTCATAAAAATCCTTTGTGGTTATTTGCATCTTGTGATACAAATAAAATAGTAATAAAGCAGTGCTTAATATAATATTAGGTTATGATATATGGTTAAAAGATATTTTGGAAGGTGTGGTAATCAATACATCAAGATATGTTGATGTATTATCTTTAATTTACTATAATTTTTAAAACTATTGGAGAAAGTGTGAAAAAAGTTTTGGTATTGTGCACGGGAAACTCTTGCAGAAGTATTATAGCTGAAGCTCTTATAAACAGTAAGCTAGATGGAGTTATCGCCAATAGTTCAGGGGTAAAAGCTAGCAAAGAGGTAAATCCAAATGCTAAAAAGCTCTTAGAAGAAAAAGGGATTTACAGAGCGGAGTATCATTCAAAAACTATCGATAAAGTGATGGGTAATGAGTATGATCTAGTCATTACAGTTTGTGATAATGCAGAGAAGAGCTGCCCTAGTTTTCCCAAAAAAACCAAAACTATTCATATGGGTTTTGAGGATCCAGATGGTAAAGATTTTGAGGCATTTGTTAAAACTTATGAAGATATAGAAAATAGACTGCTTCCAAAAATCAAGGAGGTTTTAAATGTTTAACTGGCTCGCTAGCCTTAGTGATTTTTTGGTTTTTGAGAAGCTTGGTTTTGAAAAGGGTAGCCATTTTGCAGAAGCTTTACACTTTTTTATCTACGATACGATAAAAATATTTATTTTGATCATATCCATTATATATTTAGTGACATTTTTAAGAAGCTATTTGCCTGTTGAAAAAGTGAGGGACTATTTGAGTGGAAAACACAAAATTATCGGGCATATTTTTGCTTCTATCTTTGGTATGAGTACACCTTTTTGCTCTTGTAGTGCAGTTCCGCTTTTCTTAGGTTTTTTGCAAGCTAGGATTCCGCTTGGAGTTACTTTTAGCTATCTGATCTCAGCTCCACTTGGAGACGCGGTTGTGATCGCTCTGCTTTTTTCTATTTTTGGTATTAAAATTACACTTATTTATGTCAGCTTTGCTCTTTTGGTGGCTATTATCTCGGGTCTGATCATCGGTTCTATGAGTTTAGAAAAAGAGGTTTTGATAGAGGTAAAACCGATAAATAGTTGCTGTAATAGTTCAAATGAGAATAAAATTTCACTAAGAGAAAGAGCAAAAGAGTCATTTGAGCAGACAAAAGATCTGTTTAAGAAGCTATATATTTATGTGATTGTAGGAATTGGGATCGGAGCATTTATACATGGTTATGTTCCCGCTGATTTTATAGGTAGATATGCTGGTGGAGATGTTTGGTATGCACCACTCTTAGCTGTGGTGGTGGCTATACCTATGTACTCAAGTGCAGCTGGGATTTTGCCACTTGTTGAAGTGCTGATCCAAAAAGGCGTGCTTATGGGAACGGCACTATCTTTTATGATGGCTGTTGTAGCTGTTAGTTTACCTGAAGCTATGATCTTAAAGAGAGTCTTGAGTACAAAACTTATAGCTATATTTTTTGGAGTTGTGACAACTGCGATTATAGCGGTGGGTTATATATTTAATTATTTGATAGGATAAAAATGAAGATAGAGATCTTGGGTACAGGTTGTTCAAAGTGTGCGACACTAGAAAAGAGAGTCTTAGAAGCGGTTTCAAAATTTGGTGGATTTCATGAGGTGAAAAAGGTTGAAGATATTGTAGAGATCATGAGCTATGGTGTTATGAGTACACCTGCATTGGTGGTTGATGGAAGCGTAAGATCTAGTGGCAAAGTTTTAAGTATAGATGAGATTTTAGAGATTTTTGAAATTTCTAACTAAAGGCAAGATATTGGATATTTTTCTACAAACAGTTGGTGCTGTCAATGATGAGACAAGAGTAAGGATTCTGCATTTTATAAACATACACAAAGAGCTTTGTGTCTGCGATATAGAGAGCTCTTTTGAGATGATTCAGTCACGAGTCTCAAGGCATCTCAAGATCTTAAGAGATGGTGGGTTTTTGAGGGTTGAGCGAAGAGGAAAGTGGGCATATTATAGCATCAGATCTCCGCTTGATACCTTTAGGCAGGAGTTTTTAAAAGAGATAGCTTGCTTGCAGATAGACTTGCCTGATCTAAAGAGAGCTTGCGAGGTATGATGCTACCTTTAAGCATATTTGTTGTCACACTACTACTTATCATAGTTCGTCCTTTTGGCTTGCAGATAGGTACAAGTGCTACTCTTGGTGCTGCTACGGCACTACTAGTTGGCGTGGTAGATCTAGGTGATGTGCTAGAGGTTGCTAGCATCGTTTGGGACGCGACTTTGGCGTTTATTGGGATCATAATCCTCTCACTTGTGCTTGATCGCATCGGTTTTTTTGAGTGGGCAGCGTTAAAGATGGCAAAGCTCTCAAATGGAAGCGGGTTAAAGATGTTTGTCTACTCCATCATCTTAGGAGCAGTGGTCTCAGCACTCTTTGCAAACGATGGAGCCGCACTTATACTCACACCCATCATACTTGCGAAGATGAGGATCTTAAGGCTAGATCTAAGAACCATCGTCGCATTTTTGCTAGCTGGCGGGTTTATAAGCGATAGTGCCTCGCTTCCTTTTGTCTTTTCCAACCTCACAAATATACTCACTGCAAACTACTTTGGCATAGGTTTTGGGGAGTTTTTTCTAGCAATGATTGCTCCGTTTTTGGTAAGTGTTGCTATCTCAACGCTTGTTTTGTATCTTGTTTTACGCAAAGATATACCTCAAAAAGTGGATATAGATCTGCTTCAAACTCCAAAGAGTGTCATAAAAAATAGAGCACTTTTTTACTTCTCGTGGATCTTTTTGGCACTTTTGCTAGCTAGCTACTTCATCTCAGATCTTTATGATCTGCCTATATCGCTCTTTGCACTTGGTGGTGCTTTTATCTTTTTAACCATCGCAAGTGTGACAAAAAGTGTAGATGCCAAAGAGATCATAAAAGCTACACCGTGGCAGATCGTATGGTTTAGCATAGGGCTTTATGTGGTGGTCTTTGGGCTTAAAAATGCAGGGCTAACAGATGCTTTGTCCGATCTTTTGTACTACTTTATGCAAAAAAGTGAGGCTTTGGCGGTGATGGCAACTGGGTTTATCGCTGCATTTTTGAGTTCTGTGATGAACAACTTACCGACTATTATGGTGATGGATATCGCACTAAAAGATATAGGCACGCCCTCTATGATATATGCAAATATCATCGGGTGCAACATAGGTCCAAAGATGACCCCTTTTGGGAGTTTGGCGACACTTTTGTGGCTCTATGTACTAGAGAGAAAGGGTGTAAAGATCGGCTTTTGGCAGTATAGTAAGTTTGGTGTTGTGGTGAGTTTGCCTGTGCTTTTTGTAGTGCTTTTAACGCTTGTATGATCGGGATAATAGACATTGAAACTTTTTTGAAATTATAAAAGTTTACAATATTGTCATTAGATCTATTTAGTCAGCAAGACTAGATAAAAGGAGTACTCCACAATGGGCATATCATCTCTCTTTGGCACTAGCAAGCATAACGATATACTAAGCGATAAAATTTTAGGTGTGATCAAAGAGGCATCATCTGGCAAACTAAGCAGTAGGATAACGCATATCCCAAATGATAACTCAAAAGAGTCAGAGATGGCGTGGGCACTCAATGATATGCTAGATCAGCTAGAGGCTTTTATAAGAGAGACTCAAACATCAATGCAGTCCGCATCTAATGGGATAGCTTATCGCAACCCAGAGTCAGCTGGGCTAAAGGGTGAGTTTAAAAAAGTCTCTACCAACCTAAAAGTAGCCATAGATGGTATAACTACGGGGTTGGAGGTGAAGGTTAAGAGTGAGCTATCTGATAGGATTAGCAAGCTTGGCGGTGGTATAAGTAGTGGTTTTGAGGTGATTCAAAATGATGTGGCAATCTCGCAAAAGGGTACGCAAAAGATCACAGAAGTCTCACAAAAGACATCAGAACTCTCAAGCAAGAGCCTAAAAGATGTGGTGAGTGTCTCAAAAGAGTTGGGGATCTTGCATAGCTCGATAGAGCGTTCGCACGAGACTATTATGAGCCTAGAGGATAGATCTCGTGACATCAGTGGCATAGTAGATCTCATAAAAGATATAGCAGATCAGACAAATCTTCTTGCACTAAACGCCGCCATCGAAGCTGCAAGGGCGGGCGAGCATGGACGAGGTTTTGCAGTAGTTGCCGATGAAGTGCGTAAGCTTGCAGAGAGAACGCAAAAGGCGACAAGTGAGATTGGTGTAAATATCTCAACGCTTCAGCAAGAGACAAACGATCTGCGTGGCTCATCAGATGAGATATCGCAAATCGCTAAGAGGACAAATGTGATCATAAATGAGTTTGAATCAACATTTGAGGAGCTAAATGATTTTGCACAGCACTCATATATGGTTTCAGACTCTATAAATACAAAACTATTTACTACGCTTGTAAAGGTGGATCATATACTATTTAAGTCAAATGCATACTCTGCGGTGTTAAGCCAAAGGGTTGAAAAGGATTTTGTGGGGCATAAGGATTGTCGTATGGGCAAATGGTATGAGGGTGAGGGGGCGAAAAAATTTGGCAACACTAAAGCGTTTAGAGAGATAGAACCTATCCACGCGATAGTGCACGATAGAGCATTGGCAAATAATGAGTTTGCAAAAGCTAAGATAGTACTAAAAGGTAGCAACCCAGATACTATTTATAGCAATTTCTCACAGATGGAAGATGCGTCATCTAAGCTATTTGCCAAACTTGATGAGATGATAGAGGAGTATGTTGCTATACGCTAAGCATACTCAACTCTATTTCTGCCACTATTTTTTGCTCTATATAGTAGCTTATCTACGCTTACTAGCGTCTCGCCAACTGTTTTGTCACTACTCATAGACTCTACGCCAAAACTAGCCGTTAGCACTCTAGCATGCTCTTTTAAAATATCGCTCTGCTCTATCTTCTCTCTTAGGTTTTGAGCAACGATTACTGCACTCTCTTTTGTCGTAAAAGGTAGTATTATCAAAAACTCCTCACCGCCCCATCGACCGATGGTATCTATCTTTCTTAGATTTGATTTTAAAAGTTTTGCTAAAAAAGTTAGAACTTTATCTCCAACTAGATGTCCGTAAGTGTCATTTATGGACTTAAAGTGATCAATATCTAGCATTATGATGGCGGTGTTGTAGCTGGGGTTTCTATCTATTTTGTTCTTCTCTTGCTCCATTATCTTGTCTAGCTCAAGGCGGTTATAAACACCTGTTAGCTTGTCGGTTATGGATAATCTTTTTAGCTCCTCATTTAGCTTGCTTAGCTTTCTTTGATATACAAACTGCCCCAAGATAATCGCAAAGATAAAAAATAACCCTACTATAATCTCTTTTAAATTCAGCCAACCAACTTGCTCTACAATCGGCGTCCAATTGTTCAAAAACTCCTGCTTTTTCGCATCATCTAGATCATCTACTAGCTTGTTAAAAATCTCACCTAGAAGTGGCTCATCATTTCTTGTTGCAAAGCAGATAGTGTCTTGCACATCAAATTTTAGTGCAAACTTTAGGCTATTTGCATACTCTTTTTGTATAGCAGAGAGCACTAAAGAGTTGTCAATATAGCCATATACGACACCTTTTGCTACAAGATCTAGACCCTCCCCAATGGATAAAACTTCTACAAGTTTGATCCCTTTTAGGTTCTGTTTTATGTGCTCAGCAAAAAAATGCCCTTTTAGTATGGCTATCTTTTTGCCATTTAGAAAAGAACTATTTTGGATAAAAGGTTTACCTATGCGAGTTGCCAAGACTAATGGCAAACTCAATACGGGTTTAGTAAAGTCCATATAGTGTTTTCGCTCACTTGTTGGCGAAATAGATGAGATAATATCGCACCCTCTATTTTGAAAAAGCTCTATTGACTCTTGCCAGCTTTTGGTGGGAGCTAGTGTGATTGCACTACCTAGTTTTTGCTCAAATAGCTCTATTATATCCCTTGTTACCCCTTGTAGCTGTGAATCTTTAATATACTCTATGGGAACTTGAGTTGGAGCCACACAAAGCTTCAAGCTCTCTTTGTTACCCAGATACTCTTTTTCCTCTTTTGTTAGCACAAACTTTTTGTCTCCAAAAAGGCTCTCTTTATCAAAGATGAGAGGCTCTATATTTGCCTCATTTTCTATGGCTTTTGCATATATGAGCTGTTTTAGTAGCCTCTGTGTAAAGTCATAGCTAGCCTTGCCAATAGGGATAAGATCGCTCATAACTAGCTGTTTTACGACATTTGCTTCAAAAAGCAGAGCATCTCTTGATTTCTCAACCCCATATTTTTGGATCAAAATATCAACAATCTCCTCTTTGTTGTCGATGGCGTACTTCCAACCACGATTTGTTGCTTCTATAAACTTTGCAGTTCTATCAAAATTTTCTACCGCTTCTTTTTTGGAGCTGTATAGATTTATTGCACTTATGATAAACCCAAAATCAGCTGGATCTATAATGTTATACGCTATTTTTCTTCTATCTAGTTCATAGATCTGATTGGACTTAAATGCACTCATTGCATCTACTTTGCCATCTGCAAAGTCATCTATGTTGAAGGTGTGAGAGATAATGTTGCTATTTGTGTTGTTGATATTAAAATGCTCAAGCAAAAGTGCTAATGAGCTATATTTTAGCTCATCTTTTGCACCCATTATACGCTTTCCTATCAGATCTAGAGGGTTTTTTATATCGGGTTTTGTTACTAAAACTAGAGGTGATTTTTGCAGATATGTAGCTAGTAGCACTGCGGGAGAGACCCTGTCTTTATCTAAAATGATATTTGAGTTTGATACCCCATAGTTTGCCCTCCCACTCAGCACCTCTTGGACTACATCGGTGTCTGGTGTGTACTCTTTTAGCTCGACATCTAACCCAGCTTCTTTATAAAAGCCCTTCTCTTTTGCGGTGACAAACCCAGCAAACTCAAACTGATACTGCCAGTTGAGTTGAAGCGATACTTTTTCTAGATCTTTTGCACTTAGAGAGACTATAAGTATGGCAACAAATAGCAGAAATCTCATTATGTTTCCCTAGAAATCTTTAATAAAAATATTTTATATCTTTATAGTTTCAAAAAAGTTTCATTTTTATATTTTGGCAAGAAGATTTGCTAATTTTGTGACAAATTGTATCTATAACTTTTGTCTATGGTATGACGATAGTAAAAATCGCCCCTTCAGTGCCATTTTTTACACTTATGTTGCCACCGAGTTTTTCAGCTACTAGAAGTTTAGCAACTGCTAGTCCTATGCCTGAGCTTTTCTCAGCTGATTTGAGTGAGACAAAGTAGTCAAAAACTCTCTCGATCGGCTTTATGGCTATGCCTCCTGCGTTGTCCTCTAGCACAATGCTGATCTTGTTGTTAGATCTCTTTACGCTGATCTTGATGGTGTTGTTTGAGTTTGCCTTAAACGCCTCTAAAGAGTTGTTTATGAGGATCAAAAAGATGTTTGAGATGATGTGCTCATAGCTTAAGATCTCTAAGTTTTCATCTATATCATACTCGATTTTTACCCCTTTGAGGAGTATCTTAGCGTTTAAGATCTGCACAATATTTGAGATGTTCTCTTTTATGCTAAAGCTCTCTTTGGCGTTTTTGGTTTGATAAAATGCTGAAAACTCATCGATGGATCTTTTCATCAGATCAATGGAGCGTTTCATAAAAGGTAGCTGTTTTGCAAAGGTCTCCTCTAGTCTCTCTTGCTCGTGGTTGTAGATGGTCTCTAGCAGAGTTAGTGATGTGCCTATGTTTGTAAGTGGGGCTTTCCACTGGTGCGAGATGTGCCCTATGGCTTGCCCGATGGAGTTAAACCTTGACTGCTCCATAAGTAGTAGCTTGCTCTTTCGTAGCTCTTGTTGCTCCTTTTGGTTTTTGAGATAGAGGGCGATGACAAGAGAGAGCAGATCTACTATATAAGCAAAGGGTATGAGAAACTGGATCGTGCCACTATATGAGATAATATTAAATAGCCCTAGAGTGTGGAAAAACAGAACAACAAAGAGAGTTCCCTCGCCGATAAAGTAGTAGATCGCTCCTGCTTCTTTCTTGTATAGCATATATATGGAAAGCAAAAAGAGATAAAGAGTTGTAGCAATTGCCATGATGGCTATAAGAAATGAGTAGTCGAAAAACTTCTCATCTACAAACTGTGCGTAGAGAACTAGAGCTATAAGCAGAACAAAACAGAGCATAAAGAAGATGGTGATATAGGAGGCTTTTTTATACTTTTTGTGTTGCTCAAAAAAGAAGTAGGCAAAAGAGAGCAAAAATATCGCACTAAAAGATGGCAAACTCCAAGCAAAAGCGGTGATGAGATCAAGGTTTAGCCCTAGATCTAAGAAGTACAAAATCCCATGAAATGCGTACTGGTAAAGCCCCAAAGATATAGCAATACCGCAGATGATGAGATAGATCTTGTTTTTGTAAACTACTGAGTTGATCAGGTTGTAGATACAAAATAGCAGTAGCACGCCACCTAAAAGCCCCGCGAGGTATAGTTTGTTGCTATCTTTTTTGAAATAATCATCAGTTGGCAAGATCTCCCAGCTTAGGTTATAGATGTGAAAATTCTCGATCTTGCTTATGATCGTAATGCTCTCGTTTGGCTCGATGGTTAGGTTTAGGTGTGAGTACGAGCTTAGGCTATCTCTTAGGTTTTGAGCACGCAGATCACCTAGCAAAAGCGTCCCAGCTAGCTCCCCGTTTTTGAGTAGATAGGCATCTATCTTGTTTATACCAGCTAGCGGGTTGTATAGAGTTATGTTTTTGATCTTGCTAGAGCTATTTGTAAGTGAGATCTTTGTCCAAAAAGGACCTTTTGCACCTCCGATGTGTGCAAGCCCCAGCTTTTGTAGATCATTTTTTGAGGCTATATCTTTGTATGTATAGAGGCTCTCTTTGTCGTTTATGAAGTATATATAATCTATTGACTTTGTATTGTTTAGGCTTGCTACATCAAGTATATTTGCTAGAAGGTTTGTCAAAAATAGAGCCAAAAAGGCTAAAACTCTAATCACTCAGTATCCTTTTTGAGGATATAGCCCACGCCAGAGACATTTTGTATGCACTCTTTTGATAGTTTCGCTCTTAGCCTATGTATGATGTTTTTTATAGCCTGCTCACTTTTAGAGTCGTTAGGAGAGAGGCTAAACTCTATCTGAGTTAGATCTACTACTTTGTTTAGATTTTCGATCAAAAGCTCAAAAATGGTGATCTCGCTTTTGGTAAGTGGTATGCGTTTATCTTCGCTTTTGTTGTGTACCTCTTTGGTTGAGAAGTTGTAGCTTGTATGTTCATCTATCATAAACTCTAGCGTATGCTCTCTTGAGAGTTTTTGTGCTATCTTTTCTAGTGTACGCAGGAGTTGGTTATACTCTATGGGTTTGATCAGATACTCACTTAGCTCCAGATCTATGGACTTTAGAAGCTTCTCTTGATCGCTATAACTACTCATAATAACTAGCGGGATTTTTCTGTTTGTCTCCCTTAGCATCTTGCAAAGTGTGTTGCCATCAAGCCGCGGCATAACATAGTCGGTGATGATCACATCTACACTCTGCTTGTTGTATAGATCTAGTGCCTCTTTGCCATCTTTGGCGACGATGATAGTTTTGAAAAATATAAGAAGCGTCTCCCTTAGGCTAGAGCACAACTCCTCATCATCTTCTACCAGCAGTAGGGTGCTATTTTTTAGCTGTGCGATCTTGTTCATACGATCCCTATCTCGCACTCAAGATCTACACCAAAGCTCTCTTTGACTCGTCTCTTTGCCTCATCTATGAGCATAAGGGCATCTTTGGGTGTTGCACCGCCTAAGTTTACTAAAAAGTTGGCATGCGTAGAGCTAAAAGATGCCCCTCCAACTCTATACCCCTTTAGCCCCACCGCCTCTATAAGTCTGCCTGCATAATCATCTGGCGGGTTTTTAAAACAGCTCCCAGCACTTGGCTTGTTTGGTTGAAGCAGTCGCTTTGCCTTAAAAAACTCCACCGCTTCGTGGCTAAATCCCCGCACTACCTCAAAGCTGGCCTCAAGTATAAGCGAGCCGATGCCACTTTTCCTATAACCAAACCCCGCTTCATCTTTTGTAAGCACACCTTTGCAACTTGTTAGATCTAGTAGGTGCTTTGAGATCTCTACTTCGCCCATACCTGCGTTCATATATAGTAGTCCTCCAAGACTCCCAGGAAGTGAGTGCAAAAACTCAAACCCGCCGATGTCCTGCTTTTTGCAAAAGCTAAAGATCTTGCCACTAGGTGTAGATGCACCGATGCGAAGCACTCCATCTTTGAGATCTATGAAGTCAAACTTTTTACTAAGTATGGCTAGTGGAGGGGGAGTGTCGGTGACTAAAAGGTTGTTGGCAAGCCCGATAATGAAGTGATTGCCCTTTAGATCTGTGCAACTCTCTATGATCTCCACGGGGTGCGTAGATCCTATCTTGATGGAGGAGAATTTGCTAAAATCGATCTCGCGTTTACGCATCTACTCTACAAATGTTGGGATCATGCCAAAGATATCTTGAGCAAAGTCGCTGATGATATTTAGCATCCATGGCATGATGAGGATCATCACAACCGCAACGCCTATGATTTTGGGTATAAAGCTTAGCGTCATCTCTTGGATCTGTGTAGTGGCTTGAAATATACTCACAGCAAGTCCAATAAGCATACCCACCAAAAGAGCGGGCATGGAGAGGTAGAGTGCGACTTTAAATGTCTCAATCCCTAGAGCTATGAGCTTTGCTTCCACTAGGAGTTCCTAAGATCTCTATACTCTTGAGGGATCATAAACTCACTTGCAACGATAGGTGCGTCATAGAGTCCCGCATCAAAGCCGATGCGAAATAGTTTATCGATCGCTTGAAGCTGAGTTTTGCTTAGTGTAATGGAGTTGTCATTGGCGTATAGCTCAAGGTAGCGATCAAGTGTTGTTTCATCTATGCGAACAAGAGATCTCTCTAGTAGCATCTTTGAGAGTCTTGCTTTGTGACTTCTAGCGACTTGTACCGCTTGAGTGAGTGTGCGTTCATACTGGGTCGCCTTATCTAGTGGTATAGATCTGCTTATCGCCATACCGCCAAGTGGAAGTGGCAACTCGCCTCCACTTAGCTCACACCAGATATCCCACATCTCCGCTTCAACCTCAAACTCATCGCTATATGTGAGTATGCTCTCATGGATAAGCACTCCTGCATCAACTACGCCACTCCTAACTGCGTCCTCGATCTCCAAAAAGTTCATATATATCACTCTTGCATCTGGGTAGGCGATGCGAAAGAGTAGGGCGTTTGTGGTATCTTTGCCACTAAGGGCGACTTTGAAGTTTCGCTTAAGTGTGGCACCTCGCTTTTTTATAAGTTTTGGCCCATACCCTTCGCCAAAACTAACAGCGGTGCGAAGTAGGGCGTAGTCGTTTCTGATGTGCGGGTAGAGGGCAAAACTGATAGCTACGATCTCATACTCGCCACGAAGTGCAGCTTCGTTAAGTGTCTGTATATCATCTGCGATGTTGCTAAAGCTAACCCCCTCCATGCCAACCCACCCAAACTTGATGGCGTAGTACATAAAAATGTCGTCTGCGTCGGGAGAGTGGGCTATGAGAGTCTTTTTCAATTTTAGATCCATTTATATAAATAATCTAAATTTTAACCAAATATGGATAAAATCTCACTAATAGTAGGTAAAAAGTTCTATTATATGTTTTTATATCAATTTGCAATATTTTTACAATTTGTCTATAACTTTGTGTACAATGGCTAAAAATATAAAAAGGTAGTGATAAAAATGGACGCAAACAAGCAAAAGTCACTCGATCTAGCACTCAAGCAGATCGATAAAGCGTTTGGCAAGGGTGCACTTATGAGGCTAGGGGATCGTGAGATCGCCCCTATTGAGGCGATAAGTACGGGTTCACTCGGACTAGATCTAGCTCTTGGGATCGGCGGTGTGCCAAAAGGGCGAGTGATAGAGATCTATGGACCAGAAAGCTCGGGAAAGACTACGCTAGCACTTCAGATCACCGCAGAGTGCCAAAAACAGGGCGGTATCTGTGCATTTATAGATGCAGAGCACGCTCTTGATGTTCTATATGCTAAAAATCTAGGTGTCGATATAGAAAATCTTCTCATTTCGCAACCAGACTATGGTGAGCAGGCACTTGATATAGTTGAGACGATCGCTAGAAGTGGCGCAGTAGATCTTATAGTCATAGACTCTGTTGCAGCTCTTACTCCAAAGAGTGAGATCGAAGGTGAGATGTCGGATCAAAATGTTGGTGTGCAAGCAAGACTTATGTCAAAAGCTCTGCGAAAGCTAACGGGCGTGCTTCACAAGATGAACACAACTGTGATCTTTATAAACCAGATCCGTATGAAGATCGGTATGATGGGGTATGGCTCACCAGAGACTACAACGGGTGGAAATGCTCTGAAGTTCTACGCATCTGTGCGTATCGATGTAAGGCGTGTTGCGTCGCTTAAACAGGGTGAAGATCAGATCGGTAACCGCGTAAAAGCGAAGGTGATCAAAAACAAAGTAGCTCCACCATTTAGACAAGCGGAGTTTGACATAATGTTTGGTGAGGGGATCTCAAAGGCGGGCGAGCTAGTGGACTATGGCGTCAAGCTTGACATCATCGATAAGAGCGGTGCGTGGTTCTCATATGGTGAGACTAAGCTAGGGCAGGGTCGCGAAAATGTAAAGGCGAAGTTTGCAGATGAGCCAGAGCTAGCCAAAGAGATAGAAGAGAAGATCAAATCAGCGATCGGACTAAATAGCCTAATAAGTATGGGCAGTGATGAAATAAGCGAGGTAGAGTAATGTTTATAGAAAATGTAAGTGCAATCGAGGTGATGGACTCAAGGGGAAATCCAACCATTAAAGCTACTGTGGAGCTAAGTGATGGAACAGTAGAGAGTGCGATCGTGCCAAGTGGGGCGAGTACGGGTAAGAGAGAGGCGTTAGAGCTTAGAGATGGCGGGGATCGCTATATGGGCAAGGGTGTGCTAAAGGCAGTTGAGAATGTAAATGGTGCGATCGCAGATGCACTCATCGGTCATTCGCCATACAACCAAGCCTCAATCGATGCTATCATGAAAGAGCTTGATGGCACGCCAAACTACTCAAACCTCGGTGCAAACGCAGTTTTGGGCGTCTCTATGGCGGTTGCTCGCTCAGCTGCAACAAGCCTTAAGATGCCACTATACCGCTACTTAGGTGGTGCAAATGCGATGGTGATGCCAACACCTATGTTAAACATCATCAACGGTGGAAGCCATGCGGATAATAGTGTCGATTTTCAAGAGTATATGATTATGCCACTAGGTTTTGAGGAGTTTAGCGAGGCTCTAAGAGCAAGTGCGGAGATCTACCACAACCTAAAGGCTATACTAAAAGATAAAAAGCACAACACCGCACTAGGTGATGAGGGTGGGTTTGCACCAGATCTAGGTTCAAATGAGGAGCCGATCCAAGTGATCATGGAAGCGATCGCAAAAGCGGGCTACAAAGCGGGTGAGCAGATCGCCATCGCACTTGATGTTGCAGCTAGTGAGCTTGTGGTTGATGGCGGTTATAGACTTGAGAGTGAAAACCGCACGCTAAGTTCTGCTGAGTTAGTAGCTTACTACGAGGATCTATGCAACAAATACCCGATCGTCTCTATCGAAGATGGGCTAAGTGAAGATGACTGGGAGGGTTGGAAGATCTTAACTGATAAGCTAGGTTCTAAGATCCAGCTTGTAGGCGATGATCTCTTTGTTACAAATGCTTCTATACTAAATGAAGGTATCCAAAAAGGCGTCGCAAATGCGATACTTATCAAGCCAAATCAGATAGGAAGCGTGAGTGAGACGATGCTAACGGTTCGTCTAGCTCAGCGAAATGGATATAAGTGTGTAATGAGCCATAGATCTGGTGAGAGTGAAGATGCGTTTATAGCGGATTTTGCAGTGGCACTAAACTGTGGCGAGATCAAAACAGGATCAACCGCAAGAGGCGAGAGAAGTGCAAAATATAACCGCCTACTTGAGATTGAAAATGAGACGATCTACTCAGAGTACTTAGGAAAAGTGCTCTTTTAGGAGTGGTTTTGGAAAGAAGCGAGCTATACAATTTAGACGAGCCAAAGCTTGGGCGAATAGAGGAGTATCTAGGGTTTTCTCTGCTTAAGTTGCTAGTTTTTATAGTTGCTGTTTTTTTGTTTGTACTCTATGTGGGCATCTTGCTTTATGGCTCAAACTCACTAGATGTGCTTCTTAGTCTGCAAAGCTATGAGGGCTATTTGCAAGATGAGATAGTTAAGCTAAAGAGTGAAAATGCATCTTTGCAAAAAGAGTACTTTGAGCTTAGAGAGCTTAGTGTGAAGTAGGGTGGACTAAGATGGGTGGACAAAAGATCTTACTTTATCTCTCTTTGGTAACTCTTTTGCTAGCTAGAGAGAACCCATTTTTTCCACATACTGATCCAAACTTGCCGATGCCATCATCAAACATCACTACCAAAAAAGAGGCTCTAACCAAAGAGAGCTTCGCTCTTAGCGAAGATGTGCGAGTGCTTAAAAGTGTCACATTTGAGCTAAAAAATCTCGATGGATCTATAATCAAAAAGAGTTTTGAGGTGGACAAAGAGGTTGATTGGCGTAAAAATCTTCTACTTACTCAAGACAAAACAACTACTCAGACTACAAAACAGATAGATGCACCTTTGCAAAAAGAGATAAAAACCTCACGCTTTAGTGCTACTATCGATGGTAAAAGCGTGCAGATCTTTACAAAAGATACTCTGCTTAGAGACTTTTTGCTTGCGTCTCCATATAGAGTTGTTTTGGACTTTGACTCTAAAGAGAGGCTAAAACAGCAGAGTTTCGTGGGTAGTGGTGTGCTAAAAGAGCTTAGAGTTGGTCTGCATGATGGCTATTATAGAGTTGTGTTGGAGCTTGATGGAAGGTATAGATACACTCTAAGCAAAACAGATAGTGGCTACAAGATAGTACTTCAATAGTGATTTAATAAAAAAAGATGATATTTAGCTTAAATATCAATAAATTAAATAAAACATAATCTTTTTTCGGGTAAAATTGCACCCTGCGTAGTAACTGAATGTAACAAAAAGTTACCTACTAAATTTCCCCACAGGAGTACACTCGTGCCGTATGTTAAAGAGGTTTTTGATTATCTGATTAGAACAAGTCCAGCTCAAACTGAATTTTATCAAGCATCAAAGGAGATACTAGAGTCGCTAAGACCACTTCTTGGCAAGTACCCTAAGTATAGAGAGCATAAGATTATAGAGCGTATTGTTGAGCCAGAGAGACAGGTTATGTTTAGAGTAAACTGGCTTGATGATAAGGGGATTATCCATGTAAACAAGGGTTATAGGATCGAGTTTAACTCCGCTCTTGGGCCATATAAGGGCGGGCTTAGATTTCATCCGAGTGTAAATGCGGGCGTGATTAAGTTTTTAGGCTTTGAGCAGATCTTTAAAAATGCTCTTACAGGTCTTCAGATCGGTGGAGCTAAGGGCGGAAGTGACTTTAACCCAAAAGGTAAAAGTGATGATGAGATTATGAGATTTTGTCAAGCCTTTATGAGCGAGCTTTATCGTCATATAGGTGCTCATACTGATGTGCCAGCGGGCGATATCGGAGTGGGTGCTAAAGAGATCGGATATCTTTTTGGAATGTATAAAAAACTTGCTAACAGGTATGATGGTGTACTAACAGGTAAGTCACTCAATTGGGGTGGATCACTCGGTAGAACCGAAGCTACGGGCTATGGAACGGTATATTTTGCCAAATATATGCTTGAGGGCGTTGGCAAAAGCTTAGATGGCAAAAGATGTGTAGTTTCAGGTAGCGGAAATGTTGCTATCTATACCATCGAAAAACTCTACCAAATGGGAGCACTTCCTGTTACTTGTAGCGACTCAAATGGTATGATCTATGATGAAAAAGGGATAGATCTGGAGCTTTTAAAAGATCTAAAAGAGGTAAAAAGAGCTAGACTTAGCGAGTATGTGAAGTTTAGATCTACCGCAGTATATACCCCTGTTGAGGAGTATCCTGTTGGCACAAATGCAGTCTATCAAGTGCCATGTTTTGCGGCATTTCCAAGTGCAACACAAAATGAGCTTAACTTGCTAGATGCACAACATCTAGTTGAGAGTGGGTGTGTATGTGTTAGTGAGGGGGCAAATATGCCATCGACTCCAGAGGCGGTGGACTACTTTGTTGAGAAAAAGATCTGCTATGGGCCAGGTAAGGCAGCAAACGCAGGTGGTGTGGCGACTAGCCAGCTTGAGATGGCACAAAACGCTTCGATGACAGCTTGGACATTTGAAGAGGTCGATACAAAGCTAGCTTCGATTATGAAGAACATATATGACAATGTAAGCTCCACAGCAGCGGAGTTTGGTGAGCCTACCAACTTTGTTTTGGGTGCGAATATTGCGGGATTTAAGAAAGTAGCAGATGCGATGATCGAGCAGGGGTTAGTGTAGGTATGTTTAGGTTTTTGGCTCTATTTTTAGCTTTTTGTGCACTGCTTTTTGCTAGTGAAGCACTAGAGGCGTACAAAAAGGGTGACTATGCTAAGGCGTATGAGCTATATAAAAAAGATGCCTTGTTAGGCGATGTTAAGGCTCAAAGCTCACTTAGTTTTTTGTATGCAAATGGAGTTGGAGTTAAAAAAGATATGCCTCTTGCTATGGAGTGGTTGCACAAGGCTGCCGATGGTGGTCTTGCCACTGCTCAGCTTGATCTAGGAATGTTCTACTTACAAGGTATCAATGTTCAAAGAGATCTAAAAAAGGCAGCCTCTTACCTAAGCCTTGCTAGTGATGGTGGTAGTGTTGGTGCATCGTTTAACTTAGCTTTGATGTACTACAATGGTGATGGAGTTGATCAAAATGTCTCAAAGAGTGCTGAGCTTTTGGAGATCGCAGCTAGTAGTGGACACAAGATCGCTATCGAGAATGTTGGCAAGATCTATGCACAGCTACTAAAGTTTGACAAAGCTACTTTTTGGCTAGAAAAGAGTGCTCTTAATGGCGATAGTAGTGCCTATTTCTTGCTAGCTGAGATCTACTGTGATCAAAAAGAGTTTGACAAAGCTTCAAGATGGATAGAAAAGCTTGAAGAGATAAAAGATGAGCGAGCAAGCCTGCTAAGGGCGGAGTGCAAGCCTTAGTTGTTTATGATCTTATATCCAGAGCCATAGATGTTTTGGATAATATCTTCAGGAAGCTTGATACGAAGCCTTTTGATCAGCGATGTAACAGCATAAGTTGAGAACTCCTCTTTGCTTTTTTGCGGGTGGAGTTGCTTAAAGATCGCTTGAGCTGAGAAGATCTGCGTTGGCTTAGAGAAGAGTAACTTAAGTAGAAGCGTCTCCTTGTTTTTTAGCACAACCTCTTCTCCTTTGTAGCAGAGTACACCACTCTTTTGATCCCAATAAGTTTCATCGCTTACATAGATCCTCTTTTGTGTCTTTTTTATCTCATCGACTGTACTTAAAAGTAGGCTTTTTAGCTCGTCCATCTTTACAGGCTTGATGAGGTAGCTCTCAAGGTGGAGTTTTATGGCATTTAGAAGCTTATCTTTGTCGGAGTGAGCACTAAGGATTACTATTTTAGTGGTTTTGTCACTCTCTCTAATAGTACCAACAAGCTCAAGTCCGCTCATGCGTGGCATATTTATGTCGGTGAGTATTACATCTGGGTGCTTTTGCTTGTAGATATCTAGTGCTTCTATACCATCGCTTGCTAGATAGACCCTTTTAAATAGCAGTTTAAGGTACTCAGCTATTTCAGATCTAAGATCTGCTTCGTCCTCTGCTAGTAGTATGGAGATGTCTTCTATGGGTTGCGTTTTCATTTGTCTAACTCGATTGTAAATTTTGCTCCTATAATTGTACCACTATTATTACTAATATTGATAGCCTTTATCATACCGCCTAGACTTTTTGTGACAATTTCTCTTGCAATATGCAACCCGAGTCCAGTGCCCATAGAGCTATGTTTGGTGCTAAAGTATGGATCGAAGATTTTTGAGAGATTTGCCTCATCTATTCCACCACAGTTATCCTCAATAGATAAGCTTATAATTTTGTCATTTTCACTTAGCTTAATGAGAACCTTTGGGTTTTTTATATCTCTTATGCCTATGATGTCGTTTATGTTTGATATAAGCGATACCAAAACTTGAACAAGATCATTTTGACACCCAAGATATGAGATCTCTGATGCCTCTATGTCGATGCTCGCCTCTGCTATGTGTATGATGGAGAGTGCCTTGTGTATAGCCTCTTTTATGCTAAATAGCTCGATATTTTTGGTGGGTTTGTAGTAGTCTAAAAAGTCCTCGATAGTTTGCGAGAGATAAAGAATCTTATCTTCAAGCTTTGCAAATCGCTCCTCTAGCTCCTCTTTTGCTAGCGTAGAGGCTCTGTTTTTCTCTCTCATAATCCCAACTGATGTGCTTATGATACTAAGAGGTTGTCGCCACTGATGAGCAATGTTTTGCATCACCTCGCTAAGCTCTGCTCGCTTAGTCTGCTCCACTAGCATTGCACTCTGCTCTTTGATCTTTTGCTGGCTTTTTTGTAGCTTCTTAATAGTGTCAAGTAGCTCCTCGTTATAGCCTTTGTCTATATATAACCCACAATCAAGGCTCTTCATATCTTTTATAAGATCCGCGATAAACTCTCTTTTGATGATAGATCCGTGTTGAGGTGCTATGAGATCTATGTCTAGTTTTGCGATCTTATCTAGCGAGTAGTTAAATATATCTTTGCTAGGCATATACTCCTCATGAAATAGCCTCGCCTTCTCAAAGTAGCTACTATCTGCATAGAAGCTCCACGAGTGCTCGATCCCGCCAAAAATATCGCCAGAAAAGAGTGTCTTAGTTTTTGGCTCATAGCTTACAAACGCCCCTGGGGAGTGGCAGTATGGCGTGGTATAAAACTCTAGCTCAAGCCCACTTTTGCACTTTAGTCTATACCCCTCTTTATCTATCTCGTAGTAGGGCGATGTGATCATATAGTGTTTTATAAGAAGTGACATTCTGGAGTGTGTTATGATGCGAAGATCGTCCCTATTTATAAGCTTCTCTAGCTCAGGAACACTCGCTGCAAGATCTGGATCTTGATGGTGAAGTATAATGTACTTTATGTCATGTATGCTAACAAGAAGCTTGATCTTTCGCACGATCTCATCAAACTCTAGCATACTTCCTGGATCGACCAAGATGGACTCATCGCCATTTTTTATGAGGTATGGCAGGCACTGAAACGGGTCGTTTTCAAGTTTCATACCGATCCAGAAGATATTTTTGGCTATCTCTATTGGATCTAGCAGGGCATCGCGGTGTATCATCTAAACCAGTTTAACTGCTCTCTAAGCTCCACGACCTTGCCTACAACTATGAGTGCGGGTGTTGGTAGATCTTTTGATCTCTCTACAATGTTGCTAAGCGTGCCTGTTACAACCTGCTGATCTTTGGTGGTTCCTTTTGAGATAACAGCACAAGGGTAATCTTCGCCTTTGCCAAGCTCTATGAGTTTTGCGGTGATAAATTTTAGGTTATTTAGCCCCATCAAAAAGACGATGGTATCATCTGTACTAAAGGTATCCCACGGAGTTTGGGAGCTTTTTTTGAGTGGAGACTCATGCCCTGTGACAACCCTAAAGCTAACAGAGACGCCTCTATGAGTTACTGGTATGCCAGCATAAGCAGGGGCACTTATGGCGGAGGTGATGCCTGGGATCACCTCAAAGCCGATCCCCCGCTCCTCAAGGTAGAGTGCCTCTTCGCCACCTCTACCAAAAACAAACGGATCACCACCCTTTAGTCTAACTACGCACTCATACTTTAGAGCACTCTGGTAGATCACTTCGTTGATCTCATCTTGAGGCACTATATGTTTGCCATCTTCCTTGCCTACATATAAAAATTGGCAACCATTTTTCGCCTCTTCTAGTATCTCTGGGTTTGCGAGGCGATCATATATGATAACATCTGCCTCTCTTATGACCCTAAGAGCCTTTATGGTAAGTAGTTCAATATCTCCAGGGCCTGCACCAGTTAGATAGACCATAGCCATTACTTAGCCTCTTTAAATATAAATATGCCCGATGGCTTTTTAATGTTAAATATATCTCTTGAGATGTACCATTTGTTGGTGTCAATCACTGCTACTCTGTTGGAGTCATTGACCGATACATAAAGGTTTGGTCTGCTATCTGACCATCTCACATGCAAGACTTTGCCATCAAACTCAAAGCGATGTATGACCTCCATCTTTTGTGTGTCGATGATCTGAAGCACTGGGAACTTCTCGCCACTAAAAGTGACTGCCATATACTTTTGATCTGGGCTAAGTGCGGTAAAAACAGGCAGACCCTCAGTCTCTATGCTCTTTACAAACTTAAAGTCATCTGTATATGCAAATACTTTGTTATCGCCCACAGCAGGTATGAAGATGTTGCCATCACTCACACTCCAAAACCCAAAGTGTGGTACTTTGTAGACAGGTTTTCTATCATCTAAAAAGACATCTACTTTTTTGTACTCCATCTTATCTAGATCTACTACGCCAAAGTATGGGCTTTTGAAAAAGCCTGTAACAAAGAAGTTCTGCTTGATAAGTGCATCAAATGGCATAATGCCTACATCTTTAAACTCCTTGTACACCACAAAGTTTGGCTTACCTTTGCCACCATTAAGATCTTTTAGTACAGTGATGCTATCGCTATCCATTTGTGAGAAAACTATGTAGTCTTTGTAGATCTTTATGCCGACATTTCTACTTCCTGTGTCAAAACTTTGAAGTGGGTTTAAGTCGCGATCTAGTATATCTACGCTCTTTTTGTCGTAGTTTGCCACGGCGATATAGTTTGTGTTTATCTCAAAACCGATAGCACTCTCACTTGTTTTATACTCTTTTATTATCTTCTCATTGATGGGATCAAACTTTATAACATAGCCATCACGAGTGATGACATAGCCATCATTTTCAAAAAACTTAACCACCGCGTGGTTCATATTTTTCATACCCTCTATGTGGTTTGTTGTGAGGCCTTTTTCTATGATGGCAAGTGAGCTATCTTCTCTCTCAACTACAAAGATCTTCTCATTAAAACCAGCTTGGTAGAGCGACTCTAACCCTTTTGCATAGAGTGTTGAACTAAGCAGTCCTACTGCTAGTGCAGATATAATTTTTCTCTTCATCTCTCTTCTCTTTCTTGTTGTGTTAAGTAGCATGATGGATCTTCACTCCAAAGATCTCCCGTGATCGCATAAGCTCTAGATCTGCTTCCGCCGTTACATATGTCGATCTGCTTGCACGAGGCACAAATACCGCTAATGTTGTCTCTTGGGTGAACTCTAAGTCTATCTAGTAGCTCGCCACCTCTCCAGATATCGCCAAAATCACTCTCTATAATGTTGCCCACAGTAAATGGGAAGAATGGATCGGGTCTTACATCTCCCTCGCTGTTGATGTTAAGCAGGTTTCGCCCAGCACTGTTGCCACCCCAGCGAACAAGGCGGGATCTCATCTCATCTTTTAGGTGTGGATATTTGCTAGCAAATGTATTTAAAAACAGTACAGCGTCTTGCTCCATGTTGCCCGTTACTATGTCGATATCTCGCCCACTATCATAGTACTCAAACGCTTTAGCGATGATGAATTCCACTGCCTCACGGCGTTGTTCCTTGCTTAGATCCATCTTTAGGTTATCAAGACCTCGTCCAGAGTAAACAAGGTGCGAGATGTAGATCTTTGAGATGTTCTCTTTTTCTGCAAGCTCAAAGATAAACTTTAGTGATGGCAGAGTGTCTTTTGTGACAGTGAAGCGGATCCCAACTTTACCACCAGCTGCGTTTGCCATCTGAACAGCTTTTAGTGTCTGAGCAAATGATCCCTTAAGGCCTCGAAAGTAGTCGTGTGTTGGCTCATCTCCATCGATGCTTACGCCTATGTAGTTGAACTTTTCGATGATTAGCGGGATATTTTTACTGTTGAAATATAGCCCATTGCTAGATAGATAGGTCATGATGCCATTGTCACGGCAGAAGTCTGCGATCTCAAATAGATCTCGTCTTGTGAGTGGCTCACCACCTGAAAATATGACAAACTTAACGCCATTTGCTCTCATCTCAAGAAGTGTTTTTTTGATCTGATCTGTTGAGAGTGTGTCGATCTCATCTAGGGTTGATTTTGAGTAGCAGTGAAGACATGAGAGGTTGCATCTGTTTGTAAAGTTCCAAATAGCGATGCTTCCATCGAGGCTTCGTGGGGTTTTGTTTTCGATTACGCTTGAGATAAGATTTGATAGTCTAAACACTACTTGCCTTTAAATGACTGGATATAAGCAGTGACTGCGTCTATCTCTTCTGGCGTCATATCTAGTTTTGTCATTGCGGTTCTTTTGTAGCCAAACGCCTCATATAGACCCTCTGGTGCTACGATATAAGCTTTGATCTCATCAGCAGTTCTGTTTTTGGCTATATCTTTAAATGGTGGGCCAAAAGCGTAGGAGGTTGCATGGTGACAACCCCAACAATACTTTTCAAAAACCTCTTTTCCATCTATATACTCAGCACTTAGTTGCAGTACAAAAAGTAGCAAGATGGTTACATATCTTTTTATCATTCTTGTCTCTATTTTTATATTATTGTAGCCTAAGATAGGTAAATTGTAGCTAATACAAATGTGTAAAAAAGATTATTTAATGTTACAAAAAGTGATTAATTAAGATTGAAGAAATCTCCCCAAGAGAGGGGAGATTTGGGTGATTATGCACCTGGGATTGTTTGTCTGTGCTCGATTGAGTAAGTAAATGTAGGAGTTGTAAGTCCTTCAATATACTTAACAAATTTACCAGTTTTTGCCTCATAGATACCGATACGACCAGCATTCCACTCAGAGATCATAGTCCAGAAGCCATGGTTTGCAGGCTCTGCGTGTAGAACACGAGGAACAACTACATTGCCTTTGTCATCTTTTACAGTTGGAACTTTCCACTCATGGAGTACTTTGTGAGTTACAGGATCTGTAACAGTACCTTTTGATGTACCAACAGTGATGATTCTATCAAGCTCTAGTGTTTGCTTGTTGATTAGGTGAACTTGGTTCCAAACTTCTGGTGAGCCTAGAACATTGTCTGCCCAGATAAATGGTGTGTGCTCACTTGTACCAACAAATAGTCCACCGCCACCGATTGGGATTTGTCTGATAACATCAAAGTTATCATCCCAGATAGTTACTTGACCTAGGTTCATATTAACTGTTGCACCAAGTTGTTGTCCAAGTTTCTCATTAAACCATGAAGAACCTTGTCCTGGGTGTGGTTTAGATGCAGGACCTGTATAGATCTTAGTCACAAGTGACTTAGTTTTAAAGTCCACAACACCAACAACATCACTTCCTTGTGAAGCGATAAATAGGTATCTACCAATCTCTTTTCCTTCATTTAGGAAACCATCATGTAGGATATCTCCGATGTTTGGAATATCACCAACGATTGGGAAGTTTGGTTTTGAGTAGTCTACAATGTAAACATGCCCACCATCTTTAAGTGCAAATGCAAAGTAAGGACCATATGGAGTGTCGAAAATACCTGCAACGCGAGATGAATCGATATCACCATTTGGTTTGATTACACTTGATGTTGGGTAAACTTTTAGTGGCTCAAGTGTCATAGCGTCCATTAGAACCGCTCCGCCTGGAGTGTAGTTACCAGCCATTAGGTATTTACCATCTGGTGAAACTGCAAGTCCTCTTGAGTCTGAACCAACTTGACACTCAGCGATTTTTTGCTGACCTGGAGTGTTAAGGTCAAACATTGTTACAAGACCTGATCTTGAGATCGAGTATGCGTAGCGTGGTTGTCTTTTGTTTGTAACAGTAACATGCACAGCAAAACCTGCTGGGTGGCGAGATAGGATCTTACCGTTTGTACCATCAACAAATGTTACTCTCTCTGCATCTCTCTCTGTTACGAAACAGATATCAGTGTTTTTTCTAACATCAGCAGAGTTTGGATATTTTGTGAAAAACGCCATTCTATCATTTAGTGTTCTCCAACCCTCTCTTACAGTCTCAAGAGTTAGTTGTTTGATTACTCTACCTTTAAAGTGTTGTAGATAATCAACCATTTTATCTGCATCGGCTTTAGAGAACTTATCTTTAAATGGAGGCATAGCAGTTCCTGCTTTACCATTTAAAATAACTGATGCTAGATCGTTAGAGTTTTTCTTGCCAATAACTGCAGGACGAAGATCTGAACCAACCCCACCCTCATGGTTTGGTCCGTGACACCCTTGACACTCTTTTTCGAAAATAGTCTCTACATCCATGTTAGATGTATCTGCAACTAGTCCTGAGCTTACAACAGCTACTGCTGCAGCTGAAAGTATAACCTTGTTAAATCTCATTATCTCTCCTTCTAAAATAGACAATTTGGGCCCTATGTGGGCCCGAGTAATTTAGTTACCTTCTCTCTCTAAGCGAGCTTTTTCTTGCTTGTAGATCCAGATCATTGGAAGTACAATCATTGTGTGCAAGAAAATAGTTAAAGTTAACGGTCCTTGTGCTAGTGTGCCGAAAAAACTCGGCACAATATCTACAAATGGTTCAATCATTACATTCATAACTTCTCTCCTTATCTCTCGTGATGAGTAGCTTTACCAATGGTTAGTAGGTCTTTTGCTAGGAAGATAAATCCTATGAAAGTAACCACACCCATGATAAATCTCCAGTACAAGCCTTGCATTAGCCAGATTGTACCTTGACCTGCAAAGTATCCTTCCCAAGTAGCACCCATTTGAGCACGAGTAACTAGAACATCAGAGTATCCAGCAAGTGTAAGTGCTACGGTCATACCAAGAACACCACCCGTAATCATAGTTGTTGCAAATATAGTAGATCTAGTGTTATGTAAGATCTTGATGTTGTTTTTGCCTTGAACAGCAAGATACATCATACCTATAAGTATAGTTGCATAAGCACCAAAGAACGCCAAGTGACCGTGAGCCGAAGTAAACTGTGTACCGTGAGTATATAGGTTTACTTGTGGGAATGTATGGAAGAAGCCCCAAACACCAGCACCAAGGAAGTTACCTAAAGCATTTAGTACAAACCATGTAAACGCAGGCTTATTGATGATAGCTGATTTAGCTTGACCTTTTGCGTCCTCTTCACCTTGCATTTTACCCCAGTCATAAAGAACATGGATAAACATAGCAACAAGTGGAAGTGGCTCTAGTGCTGAGAATAGTGCACCAATTTCCCACCAGTACTCAGGTGTACCGATCCAGAAGTAGTGGTGACCCATACCAAGGATACCTGAACCAAATAGCATTGCTACTTCGATCCATAGCCACATCTCAACAACTTTTCTATGAGCACCAATCATTGTGATCAGACCATAAGCAGCGATAGATCCAACAAAAACTTCCCAAGTAGCTTCAACCCATAGGTGAATAACCCACCACCACCAGTATTGATCAATTGAGATATTGTCAGTGTAGAACATACCAGTTAGGTATAGTCCAGCAAACGCAAGCATGTCAGCCATAAGAACAGTAACGATACCAGATCTGTTACCTTTCATACCTGTTGCATAAAGGTTAGCAACAAAGCCAAGTGCTACTACGGTGATACCTAAGTCTGCCCATCTAGGAGCTTCGATATACTCTCTACCTTCATGGACAAACCAGATAGATGTCTCATCAGCAGGTCCTACTTGAATAAAGATGTAAACAAGTACAACGATAGTTACAGCAACAGTAAATACCCAAAAGAGGATCTTACCCATACCGACACCAACAGTCTCTATACCAGTTTCATCAGGAAGTAGCCAGTAAACAGAACCAAACATAGCAAAAACCATCCAAACAACAAGTGCGTTGATGTGGATCATTCTAGCAACACTAAAGTCAAGAACTTCAAACAAGAAGCTTGGATCTACATATTGAAATGCTGCAACTAGACCAAATAGTAGTTGTGCACCAAATAGGATCGCACCAACTGTTAGATACCATGTTGCAAGTTTTTTAGATTCATATTGTGCGTAATTACTTGCCATCTATAGCTCCTTGAATTTTACCAAAGTTTCTAGGGAAACCATTAGTGTCGATTGATGCCATATGCTTAAGAAATGCAACAAGGCCTTTAGCTTCCTCAGCTGTAATACCAAGATTTGGCATCATACGAGCGTGAGTTGGGTATGTTGATGGGTGTTGTAAAAACTCAGCCATCGCTTCCTCTCTTGTGCTTTTGCCAGTCATTGCTTGCATTGGACCAGTCTCTTGCCAAGCTGGATCTAGCCAAGCTTTTGTCAAGTCTGGAGCATAATAAGCACCATTTCCAAGAAGTGTATGACAGTTCATACAGTTTTTGGTTTGTGATGCAAGTTTTCCAAGGTGCAGTAGATCTGCCGCCTCAGCTTCGCTCCAGTCATCTCTACCAAAAAACTTCTCTTTTTCACCGATAACAGGAATCTCGTGCATTCTTTTAGAATCCATTTCGTATGTTATCTTGTGGTTAATAACAGTTGGGGCAGGTACCCTTTTTGTTACACCAGCTTTTAAATCAGCATCTGTACCCATTGTTATTTGAGCATGCGTGTCAAAAGTCAGCCAAATAAGTAAAACAGCTGCTACACCCGTGATCCATCCCGCTGAGCGTTGCCAAAAGCGATTGTCACTCCATACAGATCTCTTTGCCACTGTATATCCTCCTATAAATTATGTGTCAGTATATAGACTTTAGTGTTCGTTCTCTTCGTGCACACGGTCTTGCATAAAATAGATCGCGTGAGGGATCATCAAAAGTCCGATCGCTGCGACTATTAAAGCTTTTGCTGTGAGCTCATTGACTTTCATCAAACTGCCCATCAGATACATATTGTAGGCACAAACTACCCAAAATATATAGCCAAGTGGCATATAGATGCTTCTAATTACACTTGCCTTTACGGCTGTATATACACCAACATAGAGTCCTCCAAATATTAAAACAAGAGTAGAAGAGATAAAAATCGGAAGAAAGTCATCAACTGCAATATCATTTAGTGTAACTACTTCCATGATTTGTCTCCTTTGACCAATGTCATAATTTTTAGAATCATCTGAAGTTTATATAGATTTTGTATAAACTTTGTTGATGTATATCAATTTATTTTACTAAAAATATTTTTTAAGTAAAAATTAATACTTTTTGTAACACTATCAAACATTTTGTGGCAGTAAATAATGGAAAATAGGGGATTTTGAGGCTAAATGGCTAAAAAATCTTGCCAAAATGTACAAATGATGATAGTAAGATGGCAACTGCTACCATGGTAGATAGCATAACCTTGCGTTTTGTGGACTCTTCTATGCCATAACGCCTCTCAAGATACTCGCTAAGCCTGATCCCTGGATAGATAGAAAATAGAAACATAGGCACGCTCATTACCAATATTACGACAAAATCTAGCATTAAAATCCTTTGGGATTTGGGTTTAATCTTTGTGTGCTATTATACATATAAAATATTAATCAAATAAGGAAGTTTTTGTGGATTTTTTTACATTTATACACGCTGTGGGGACTGGCGAGAAGATAAATCGAGATCTAAGCTATGATGAGGCAAAAGAGATGATGCGTCAAGTTCTAGATCAAGAGGCGTATGCTGAGCAGATCGCGGCATTTTTGCTAGGGTGGAGGCTAAAGCCTGAGAGCAGTGAGGAGTTTAGAGCTGTTGTTGATATGTGTGATGAGTATATCAAAAAAAACGAGGTGCCAAACTCGCTTGAGCTAGGATACCCGTTTGATGGTAAGGTAAATAATCCTTACATATTTCCTCTTGTTGCAAAAGAGCTAAGATCACACGATCTAAACCTCGTAGTAACGGGCGATAAACTTGTTCCTGCAAAGCGAGGCATCACTCTAAAAGAGATAGCAACTGCCATAGATCTTGAGCCAAATCTGTACTATTTTGATAGAGCTGACTTTTTTAAGCAGATGAGTGATCTAAGTGATCTTAGAATGAGACTGGGTCTACGAACAGGGATCAACACCATAGAAAAACTTACAAAAGTAGCAAATAGTGAGTATGCGATCACAGGCGTGTTTCATAAGCCTTTTGTACAAAAATATGCTGATGTTTTTGGCGATAAGTATAAACGATTAGCGGTGATCCAAGGCAACGAGGGTACTCCTGAGTTTTTCTCTCGTGCAAGACTTTGGATCGTTCAGGGTGGTGAGGTTGTAGAGCACATCATCGATCCAGCTGATTTTGGCATAAACTATACTAGATCATGGGAGCGGATAAGCTTAGAGGAGTCGCTAGAGCAGTTAAATAGCCCTAGCGAAGAGTTTTTAAAACTTGCAAAACTTAATGCTGCTGTTTATCTCTTTATAGTTGAGAGGTATGGGAGTGTTAAAGAGGCGTATGAAGCGGTGGTGAGTTGTGAGTGGTGAGTTGTGAGTTGTGAGTTGTGAGTTGTGAGTTGTGAGTGGTGAGTGGTGAGTGGTGAGTGGTGAGTGGTGAGTTGTGAGTTGTGAGTTGTGAGTTGTGAGTTGTGAGTTGTGAGTTGTGAGTTGTGAGTTGTGAGTTGTGAGTTGTGAGTTGTGAGTTGTGAGTTGTGAG
>JBAYBZ010000017.1:0-24802 GCA_041669045.1 Sulfuricurvum sp.
ACTTCATTGCAGTCAAAATTTAATTTTAAAGTAGTAGTAAATTACTTTTTAAATAGTAATCTTGAAGTGTTTTAATAGTTATAGATTAGTGTTAAAACACTAAAGCAAAAGTGCTAATTTACTCTTTGATTAGTGAATTATTAGCAATTTGTAGTGTTTAGGTACTAATCATTTAATATTGTTTTAGTATTTAGCTACTACTTGAATAGTAGCTAAATTTCTTAAAATTTGTAGATTATGAATATAGGTAAGAGAAAATTGTTAAAAGGAAAATACAATGGCAGCAAAAAGTAAACTTGAAAAATTCAAAAAAGAAATTTCAGATTTAATTGATAAAGATGTTTCAATAAGATCTGCTTGGAAAATTATCAATTTTAAACTTTCCCCAGAAGCAAAAATAAGCTATAACGCTTTTTTTCATTTTGTAAAAAAACATATTAAGCAGGCTTAATTACTTTGATTAAAAAACGGTCGAATGAGTTCATTCTATTTTCAACATCAATTATAAGTTCTTGAAGAGTTGACATAATTTCAAAAATAGAAGCATCGTCCAACTCTTCTTCTGCCCACTTCAATAAATTTGCTTTATCTTTTTTACCAGTTGTTCCAAGGTATCTAACTTTAAACTCAGGTGAAAAACTATAATTATCAAGGCTATTAATAAAATCTTTTTTAATAAATTCAGGAGAAAATCTAATATTTTGCTTTTGAAGATAAATAAGAAAGTCGTGAAGAACCCTAAGCATCCTTTCACCTTTTCCGCTTAATTGTTCTGAAATGCCTTCCAGACCATTTTGAGCTTTTAACTTTTCTAATTTTCCACCTAAAACACAAATTGTATTTTGTTTGCCAAGAAAATTAATTAATATTTCAGATAATTCTTTTTCTCTTTTGTTAGCAATAGCCAATTCTTTTGCTTTAAGGCATAGATCATCTTCAATAAGCATATTGCTACTTAGATTACCAAGTAACCAACTAGGATTAATTTGAAAAACATCAATTAACTTTTCTAAAAAAACAGTATCTGGCATCCTTTCTTTTTTTTCATATCGACTCACTGCTGCTTGAGTAATTCCAATTTTTTCGGCGAATTCTTTTTGGTTAAAAGAAAAATACTCTCTAATTCTTTTAATTTTTTCTGAAATTTCCATAATAATCCTTAAAAATGTAAAAATACCACTTGACATAAATATACCATTTGGTATATAATTACAAATATAGACTTATTATACCAAAAAAGGAGGTTAAAATGCAAATATTGGCAAAAGAACTTTATCCAGCACTTTTTAGTAAAAAGTGGAAAGAGCCTATTGCATTTCTGCAAGAAGTAGCAGCACGAGAAGAACATCCATTTTGGGGTTCTGGTGGTGCAGGGAGAGAGTTTGCACGAGAAATTTTGCGAACAGATAGTAGTTGGGAATGGTTATCCAGCAGAGTGGATGATTTTGCGTGTCTTATGGAGCGTAAAATGAGATTAAAACTGAATAAATGGATTTTTCGAGCGATGCTAGATGTGGGAGGCCTATCTACAAAACTATGTAGTACAGAGCAAGCGGCTATATGGTTGATGGATCGATATGTCGCAGAATTAAAAAATTTATTCGATGAGCGATACAAAGATTACATTGAAATTGAGTCGATTTTTATTGAAAGCTATGTGGATGGTAAGACAAACTGTAAAAGACTTCCATCAAAATCTAAAATTGAAAATGTACAAAAAGTTGAAAAACAAAAGAAAGAAGAAAAAGTTGAGACGGAGTGCGGCAACACTCAGCCATCTCTTTTTGATTTTACCAATCCCAAAGTTGCATAAGAATTAGGAGGCAAATTATGAGTGATATTATAGCAGAAGTTGAAAAAAAAGTAAAACAAAAAGAGGCAATAAAGCAACGAATTAACCACCTTGAGCAATTAAAAATGAGTGGACATTTAGAGTTTCAAGAAATAGATATTATCGATAGTGAAATAAAAAAGTTAGAAGTGCAAATTGGAAAGCAGGATAAAAAACCGTTTGAAGAATTAGATAGTTTCTTAGATCAATTTGATTTAGATGTAGAACTTGTACAAAATGTAGTATTCAAATATATTTTCGATAAATTTATAGTTGAAAATGAAACAACAATGGTAGCGGCACCACCAGCGAGAGGGAAAAGTAACACAGCGATTGGGTTATCCAACCACGCAGCTAAAATTGGAAAAAAAATAATTTACTTTGATGGGGATAATGGACTAGCAACACTAAAAGACAGAGGTATTCATTTATTAAAAAAACAGTACGGAAAACAATTTAGGTACATACACGAGTCAAACGCTACTAAATCGCAAATGTTAAACATAATTGATAAATTAACAAAAACTGATTTAACTGGAACCTTTATCGTCTTCGACTCTATTAAAAATTTTATAACTGGAGATCGAGATAAAAACAAAGATGTATCGAAAACTATGGATATATTAAAAAGTTTAAGGAGACAAGGGGCTACTATACTTTTTTTACATCACACAAGCAGACCTACAAAAGATTTAGAAGAGTTAAGATACGCAGGTTCAAGTGCTTGGGAGGAGGATACATCTAATGCCTTTATTTTAAAAAGGAATGATTACAAAAATACATTTATTTTTGTTCCATTTAAGGCAAGGGTTGGAGATTTACAAGAAATTGCATTTACTTATTGCTCAGATACGCATACACTTACGAAAGTTGATATTGATTGGGCAAAAGAAACAGAAGAACACGAAGTGATAAGAGATGAAATAATTGAATTTTTAAAAAATCAAAATGAAAAACCAACTTACAGTCAAATTATGAAATACCTCATTGATCAAGGATATTCAAACAAAGATAAAACAAATGAAGTAATTCAAAGTGGAAAAGATAAACATTGGAAAGCCACAAAAATCAAAGAAAAAAACAACAGAGATTTTTATGAACTAATTGGAATTGATAAATCAAAAGAAACTAAAATTGAAATAGTCTATGAAGATAACTCTCAGATAGGTAAGATAAGTCATATTAACTCGGATAAGTCCTATTCTAGGGATACTAAGGGAAAAGAGGTTTTGTCAGATAAGTCATCTATTTATTTGGATAGGTCTCAAAATATGAATATAGATATGCCAATGATTTTATAGGTAGCAGGAAGTTGAAAATGAGCGAAGAAGAAAAAAAAGTTTTAAATCTTATTTTACAAAAGATGGAAGATTATGAAGAGCTGTTATTGCTTACTATATCAACACTTACCACTAAAAAAGCGGTCGCAAATTTCCTTAAAAAAACAGACAGAATGATAGATTACTACATTGAAAATGGAAAATTTCAAGAGGGAGTACACTATTTAATCGATGAAGATGGAAAAAAAGAGTTCATACCGCAGGGAATTGTTGATTACAAAAGAAATAAAAATCATAAAAAAGACAGAAAAAAAGTTGAATCAGAAAAAAAGATTTTTCATCCATCTGTTCAAAATATAGTTCAAGGATTAAAAATTGGCTAAATCAAAAAAAAGAGAAAAAGTAAATTATTTAGAATATACTTTTACAGTGTTTGAAAAATACGATACTTGGCAAATATCGTTTAAAAATCCAAAAGATGGAAAAATACTCAAAAGGAGTACAAAGCTTGCAGCCACCCAATCAAATTTAATTACCGTAAAAAGGGATATTATCCCATCGGTTGTTGAATATTTAACGGGCAAGATTAAAAGTTTTGAGGAAGATGAAAATAAAGATTTTACAGTCGATGAATGGGCTACTAAATTTTTTGAAGCATATCCTAATAAGGTTAGAGAAAATGTATTTGAAAGCAATTTAAAGCATTACAACAATCATATCAAGCCATATTTTGGAAATAGAAAATTAAAATCTGTTTTGCCAATAGAAATTGAGACTTGGCAAAATGATTTACTATACAACAAGACCTATAAAAAAGGTAATGTATTTAAGAAATATCAACCACTTACTGTTAAAAAATTCCGTTCAGTTTTTCTATCAATCTTTGACAGTGCAGTTAAAAATCTAAAAGTTGAGTCAAATCCTTTGAGAAAAGTAGAAGCACCAAAAGAAGAGGGAAAGGTAACAACAATCGAGTATGATGATGAAGATGAGGGAGAAATTTTTCCATTTAATGAAAATGAAATAAATATCATTTTAGAAAAATCAAATAGGTATTTAAAAAACTTTTTTTTACTTATGTACTCTAGTGGAATGAGACCAGGGGAGATTATTGCTCTTTTGTGGAAAGATATTGATTTTGAAAAAAAACAAATTAGGATTTATAAAACTATTGTTAGAGGTAACTTTTCTCCACCAAAAACAAAAGCAAGTAAAAGAGATATTGATATGTTACCACTTGCGGAACAAGCTTTAAAAGCTCAGTATGAATTAACAAAAAATTACGATTTTGTATTTATAAATCAATCAAAGAATCATTTTTCTACCCACGATTATATCGCAGGTAGATTTAAAAAGATTTTAGAGTCAAATGATATACAAGATAGAAAACTGTATAATTTAAGACATACTTTTGCATCTCAGCTTGTTTCAAAAGGTGAAGATATACTTTGGATTAGTAAAACTTTAGGACATAAAGATCCTCAAACCACATTAATGTATTACTCTAAACCTATTAAAGAAGATGAGAACATAAGATTAGAAAAAATAAACAAAATTGGAGCGAATTTTGGAGCGAATATTTTTAGTGATGGCTCAAAAGCCGATAAATAGGGGATATTAAAGTGAAATTGAGAGTTTATTACGAGGATACTGATGCGGGTGGGATTGTCTACCACTCCAACTACTTAAACTTTTGTGAGCGTGCACGAAGTGAGGCGTTTTTTAGTCGCTCTTTGATGCCATTTAGTGAGAGTGGGCACTTCGTGGCAAAACGACTACAAGCTGAGTATATAGCAAGTGCGAAGCTAGGAGATCTGCTAGATGTCAAAAACAGCATAACAGAGTTTAGATCTGCTTCGTTTACGCTTTTGCAGGAGATCTACAAAGGCGAAACAAAGCTTTTTGAGATGAGTATAACGCTGGTTTATACCTCGCTAGATGCTAAAGTGCAGAGAATCCCCCTAGATCTAAAAAGCCTCATAGAGGAGATCTTTAGTTAGTTCCACTCATCTTTGTATGGTATAAACTTCTCTAGTGCAGGTATGAGTAGCTCCACAGGGTAGATCATAGAGTTATCTTTGACCTCGATGTTGTAGGTGCGTTCTTCTTGGTAGGCAAGATGTGCAAGAAAGTCGATACCTACAGTGGTTGTGTAGTTGATCCAGTCATAAGAGATGTCATTATCTAGCAGTGAGTTTATCTCTACTAGATTGTCGCTATTTTGTACGATGGAGTTGGCTATGAGCATCTGCTTGCGATCTTTGTACTGCGTCATAGTGAAGATGTGCGGGGTGTAGTTTGTCTGAAGTGAGAGCACATTTGCACTCTCAAAGTCGTTGTAGCTAAGTTGTGATAGCACCATACTTGACTTGACGATAGGCGTATTTAGCAGTAGTGTAGAGCCATTTAGAAACGGGTTTGACTTGATAAATGGATCTATCTTTGTGCTTTGCGGGGGCAAAACAAACCGCCTAGACATCACAGATGGGTGGAGTGAGTCCAGAAGTGACTCCTGCATCAGACCTAGTCGGTTTGATATGCTAGATCCATCGCTTATGAGAGCTAGTTTTTTACTACTGTGAGCAAGCAGTTTTCGGCTCTGAAGCTCGTAGTCGATCCCGCCGTAGTAGATGTTTTCTTTTGGTTTTGAGCTTGTTGTTTTTTTGTTTATGGTGGGTATGAAGATCACTAGGTTTGTGTTTACTTTTGCAAGCTCTATCTCGCCATTTGCGGTAAGTGGTGCTATGACATACCTAAAGCCATCGTTTTTGATCTGCTCAAGTGCTTCTGCGATCTCTGTGCTACTCTCACCCTCTATGGTGAAGCTTTTTAGTCTAAATGGGTAGTTTTTGTATATCAAGTAGCTAAGCGTTGCACTAGTTACTGTTGAGGTGTATTTACCGATACTGTTGTGAGGTAGTAAAAGTGCTACTTCTATGCTATCTAGCGGGAGAGGAGTGCTACTTAGTCGCTCAAGTTTGCTACTTTGTTTTAGCTCCGCGAAGTTGATAGTAGTAAGCTCAAGTTCACTCTCAAGTTCGCTTTTTGTATGGGCTAGAAGCGAGAAGTACATCTTTTGGTTTAGTAGGTTTTCTAGGCATTTGTCATTACATGGAAGTGGGCTAAGGTTGATGATATGAAGTGATGGTAGTGGTATGCTTGAGACATAAAAGTTCTTTGCCTCAAGCGAAATGATGGTAAAAAGTGCTAAAAATATGAGCTTCATAGCAGAGCCTCGATGCGTTGCAAGTCTCCAAAAGCCACTCGTTTTTCTTGCGGGTTTTTGAGTAGATAGCTTGGGTGATGGATCGCTACTAGTGTGTAACTATTTAGTTTTATGATGCTACCTCGTATGTTTTGGAAGTTTTCCTCTTTGTCACCGCTTAGTTTAGCATAAGCTTCCTTGCCTAAAGCTATAACTATTTTGGGTTTTAGTAGATCTATCTGCTTAAAGAGGTAGCTTTTGCATGAGTTCCACTCCACTTCAAAGCCCTTTGCGTGTGGGCTTGGTTTGCATTTGATAGCGTGAGTAAAAAAGATGTCGTTTTTGGTATCTAAATGTAGTACATTCTCTACCATTGCTTGAAGCATCTCTCCACTTTTGCCCGCAAAGTAGTTCCCGCTACTATCTTGAGTTAGCGAGACTGTGTGATCTACTATCATCACCTTAGCTGATGAGCTTCCACTCCCTGTAAGAGGAGCTTTTCGCGACTTGCTAAAGTCACAAAGGTAGCAGTTTTTTATGGCATTTGCTACATCTTCTATGGAGTTTTGATCTAGTTGTAAGGGGGTGGTGTCTATGTTGATGCTATCTATGTAGGAGTAGCCAAAAGATTTGAGCATATATAGATCTTTTAGGGTGGAGAGGTTTTGAAAAGAGTGCAATACCGATCCTAGTTTTTTGCAAAATTATAGCTTAAAGCGATAAAGCTCAACTAAAATGAGACAAAAATAGCACGCAAATAGCACAAAAAATGTACAAGATCATTTATAACTGTGATATAATCCACCACCAACACTTTACTTTTAAGGCTCCGCTATGTTGAACCAACTATCCATAAAAACCAAAATGGCAATTTTAGTTATCGTACCCGTAGTTGTTATACTCTTTTCGCTCATAATCGAAACAGGTAGTAGATATAAGGAGCTTCGTGAGCTTGATAGGCTAGAAGATGTCATCTCCTACTCAACAAGAGTGAGTGAACTAGTGCACAACTTGCAAAAAGAGAGGGGATCTTCAGCTGGGTTTATAGGCTCAAAAGGTGCTAAGTTTAAAGATGAGCTAACCGCCATCAAAAAGGACTCCGACGCGGCAAAAGCGGAGCTGGAGAGATTTTATGCAAGCTTAGATCTAAACTCACTTCCTGCTTCGCTTAAAAGTAGCATGCAACAGGCTATCTCAAACCTAACAAAGCTTAGCGAGATCAGAAGCGGTGTATCTTCACTTAGCGTAGAGGTAGATACGCCTGTAAACTACTACACAAGCACTATCGCACAGTTTTTGACCTCTATTGAGGAGATCTTAAAGGTTAGCTCCAACGCGAAAGTAAACAACTCACTAAACGCTTTTGTAAACTTTTTGTACTCAAAAGAGCGAGCAGGGCTTGAGCGAGCTGTGCTCTCTTCGACATTTAGTAGAGACAACTTTGCTAAGGGCTTTTATGAGAGGTTTATAGGTCTACTTAGTGCTCAAGACACCTTTATGAACAAGTTTTTGTTTCTAGCAGATGCGAAGCTAGCTGGCGAATACAGACAGTATGAGAGCGATGCAGAGTTTAAAGAGGTTGAGCGAATGCGTCGAGTGGCACTAGATAACCCAAATGGTAACTTTGGTATCGATAGTGTTTACTGGTTTGCTACTATCACCAAAAAGATCAACAAGCTAAAAGATGTCGAAAATAGCTTAGTCAAAGATATAACAACGCAGATCTCAACTCTTAAAAGTGATGCTTATAGCTTTATGGTGATAAGAGGGCTTATCGAAGCTATTGTTGTGCTAGTGGTTCTTGTGTTTGGCTTTTTGGTATCTACAAGTATGGCGAAAAATATCAGTAGGTTTAAAAATGAGATGGACGAGATCATCTCAAGTAGAGACTTTTCAAAGCGGATTTCGCTTACTTGTGGTGATGAGATAGGCTTCATACAAACATCTGCAAATCTTCTAGCTGACACGGCAAATATGGCACTAAAAGAGGCAAATAGTAGCCTTAGTGCATCTAAGCAGTCATCGCTTGAGAGTGCAAAACGCCTCGAAGCAAACAAACTCACACTCTCACTTACCGAGCTTCTAAATGAGGGCGTGCTAAGCGGTGTAAGTGGTGTGCAAAAAGGGATCGTAGATACCATGGGAGCACTAGAGCAGATCAACTTGAAAAACTCACAAACTGAGAGTGTAGTGCAAGAGGTGCAAGCCTCCGCTGTGCTGATGAGTGAGTCGCTAAATGGTATAGCACACAAAACCGAGCAGTCAAAAGAGCAGACTCATCAGCTAAACAACAGTGTTGCAGAGATCACAACTGTTATAGAGCTTATCAAAGATATCTCAGATCAGACAAACTTGCTAGCACTTAACGCTGCGATCGAAGCTGCAAGAGCGGGTGAGCATGGTCGTGGGTTTGCAGTAGTTGCTGATGAGGTGCGAAAGCTTGCAGAGCGAACTCAAAAGGCTACGAGTGAAGTTGAGGTAAACATAAACCTGCTCAAGCAAAATAGTGCGACGATGCAGGAGTTTGCAGAACAGATGAATGAAGAGGTGAGCACTTCACTAGATAAGCTAAATGCCTTTACTTCAAGCCTAGATGAGCTAGTAGATAGTGCAAAACTGATCCAGCGAAGCAACAAAGAGGTCTCAAGTGAGATGTTTATCAACCTTGCAAAGCTTGATCACATCGCGTATAAGCTAAATGGTTACAATGCAGTCTTTAAAAATGATACATCGTTTGTCTTTGCAGATCACACAAGTTGTAGATTTGGTAAGTGGTATGTTGGCGATGGCAAGGAGATCTTTAGCCAAACCGCCTCATATCCTAAGATAGATCCGATCCACAAAACCGTTCACGATAGAGTAAGATCGATCCCTAGTTATGTTAAAGATGATGCTATCAAAAATGCAGATCTCATAACCAAAGCCTTTGCGGAGGCAGAAGCCGCCTCTAAAGAGCTATTTGTTGTGCTAGATAGCATGGCACTAGAGGTCAAATAGCATCTATCCAGAAGTCCGCTAGCTTTTGCTCTGCTTTGATGGTGGTTTTTTCGCCATGTCCAGGGTAGATGGTGGCGTCGTTTTTGAAGAGCTTGAAACGCTTTAGCGAAGCTTTCATATCTACAGGATTTGAGAGTGGAAAATCAACCCGTCCGATAGAGCCTTTAAATATAAAATCGCCACTAAAAAATACCCCACCCATCTCGATCATAGAGCACCCAGGGGTGTGACCTGCGAAGTGATGAAAAGTGACCATGACACCATCAAAGTCAAAGACCTCATTTGGCATAACCACGACATCTGGCTTTGATGGTGGAAGTGAAGAGATCCACGCAGATGAGCTTAGCATCTGTACATCACCTGCGGGGGTGTAGAGTGGAGTGCCGAGCTTTTTTTGAAGCTCTGCATTGCTCCAAACATGATCAAAGTGACCATGAGTGTTGAAGATGGCGATGGGGTTTTTTACATTTTGTAGCACCCACGGCACCGCACCAACGCCAGCATCGATGATAAAGTCTTTGCCATCTATGGTTACTATGTAGCAGTTTGTCTGGTATTCTCCCATTGCTTTTGAGACTATTTGCATAGAGATCCTTAATCTTTTTTGTGTTATTGTAACTAACTTTTGGCTATAATTTTTTAGCTAGAGAGGTGATTTTTTTGAGAAGATACACACATTTAGTAAATCAGATAGACTCATTTTTAAGCCAAGAGGTAAAAAAAAGAGGCTTTAGCAGAGTTATCTTAGGGCTTAGTGGCGGGCTTGACTCCGCAGTGGTGGCACTACTTGCTAGAAGAGTTTTTGCAGATGATCTCATCTGCGTAATGATGCCATCACACCACTCAAGCAGTAGCTCGCTTAGCGATGCACAGCTACTTTGTAAAGAGTTTGATCTTAGGTGTATAACAGCTTCCATAGAGCCGATGCTTAGGTACTTTGAGGAGCAAAACCCTGATGCTAACTTACAGCGTGTGGGCAACTTTTCAGCTAGGCTTAGAATGGCAACTCTTTATGATCTAAGTGCAAAGTATGACGCATTAGTGTTAGGCACAAGTAACAAAAGCGAGCTTTTGCTAGGTTACACCACGCTTTATGGTGATCTAGCAAGTGCTATAAATCCCATAGGATCACTCTACAAAAGTGAGATCTTTGAGCTTGCGAGGTATCTTGGGGTTTCTAAAAGTATCATAAACAAACCGCCATCAGCAGATCTCTATGAGGGACAAAGCGATGAGGGGGATCTTGGGTATAGTTACGATAAGCTTGATGCGGTGCTTAGATCTTATATAGATGAGGCACTAAGCAGAGATGAGCTAATCTCTTGCGGTTATGAGGCGGAGCTAGTAGAGTTTGTACAAAAAAGAGTTATAACAAATAGATTTAAAAGCCAGTTGCCACTAGTTGCGACTTTTGGAGGAGAGTAGATGAATGTGAAGTTTTATAGGTATGAGAGTTCGAGAAAGACTTACTCAAATGTGAGCGATGTGCTTGATGGTGATGAGCTTGATCAAGTAGAGGAGCTTGAGAGTGAGTTTTGCTCATATATAGGTTCAAAGTATGCACTTGCTACATCAAATGGTACGGCAGCACTGCATCTAGCGATGCTAGCTTTAGATCTAAAACGAGGCGATAAGATCCTCTGTTCGGTCAATGCTCACCCAAATGTAGCAGAGGTTGTGAGGCATTTTGATGCAGAGCCTCTTTTTGTAGATATAGATCCACTTACTTATAATATAGATCTAAATGCCCTAGAGAGCTACCTTGCATCATCAAAAAACAAAAAGCTAAAAGCGGTGATCGTAACGCACATCGCGGGGCAGAGTGTGGATCTGCATAGACTTTATGATATGGCAAAACGCCATAAGATCAGAGTGGTTGAAGATGCTCAAAATGCACTAGGAGCGACCTATGATGGCATTAAAATCGGCTCAAGCGGAGCAGATATAACCTGCTTTAGTTTCTCAAGTCACCTCAAGCCAAATGCGTGTAATGGTGGAATGTTAGTCTCATCAAATGAGGAGTTTTTATCTCGTGCAAAGCTTCTAAGATCACACGGTATAGATAGAGATGAGAGATCTCCAAGCTATGTTTATGATGTGATCGACATAGGGTTTGACTACCGTATGAGCCAGCTTGATGCCGCCTATATAAGGGCACATCTTGATGAGCTAGATGAAAACATAGCAAAAACTAGAGCGATCGCACAGAGGTATAATAAGGAGCTAGGCGGAGTTGATCACATAAGTTTGCCTTATGCTTCATCAGATGAGCATCTATACTCAAACTACATCATCACAGTAGATAAAAACCGCGACTCATTTGCGTTGGAGCTTAAAAAAGAGGGCGTAGAAGTGGGGCTTCACTACATACCACTTCATTTTTTATCATACTACAAAACGAAGTATAACCTTAGGCTAAATGACTACCCCAACGCTTTGCAGACTTACCAAAAGGTGATGTCGCTACCCATCTACTCTACTATGAGCAGTGAAGAGGTGGAGTTTGTGATCAAGAAGGTAAAAGCTGTCGCATCTACTAGAGTATGAAAAGTGCTTTAGTTTTTTGGGTTGAGGAGTACTTTTATAAGCCTCGTTTGGCTCAAAAACTGCTTAGCTTTTTGCTTTTGCCACTTAGTTGGATCTACTGCTTTGTGGCGTGGACTCGCTATAAAAACAGTAGCGAGATAGATCACGGCATAAGTGTTATAAGTGTAGGCAACCTAAGTGTAGGTGGAAGCGGTAAAACTCCACTTGTAACGGCACTTGCTAAGCACTACGAGGGCGTGGCGATCGTGCTTCGTGGGTATGGTAGATCTAGCAGGGGTTTAGTGGTGGTTAGTGATGGCGTGGGTGTTTTAGCTAGTGTAGATCAAAGCGGTGATGAGGCGATGATCTACGCTTTAAAGCTACCAAATGCCATCGTGATAGTGAGTGAAGATAGATCTGTTGGCATCAAAGAGGCTAAAAATATGGGTGCTAAAGTAGTTTTTCTTGATGATGGCTACTCAAAACATAGCATCAAAAAGCTAGATCTACTCATAGATGTGGATCTGCCTCACAACTTTTGCCTGCCATCGGGTGCACTTAGAGAGAGGCTATGGAGAGGTAAAAAAGCTACTGTGCTAAAAGAGGGTAGAGACTTTAGGCGAGCAGTTAGCATAATGGATAAAAGTGATAAAATGTCACTCATAACAGCGATCGCAAGACCCACAAGACTTGATGCGTACTTGCCAAGTGGCGTAGTTAGCAAAAACTACTTCGCAGATCATCACGCCTTTAACAGAGATGAAGTTGTCTCCATACTACAAAGAGATGGTAACTCAAGGGCGTTAGTAACCTTTAAGGACTTTGTTAAGATGAGAGATTTTGATCTAGATCTTGCTCTTTTGGATCTGGCGGTTGAAGTAGATGAGTGGGTTTTTGAAGAGATTGACAAATATATAAGGAGTAGAGTTGCAAAAAAAGATTGAGACTGTATCGACACTGCTTGATGCACTGCCGTATATCAAGGAGTTTAACAAGCAGATAGTGGTGGTAAAGTATGGTGGATCTGCTCAAGAGACACCTGAGCTTAAGGAGAAGTTTGCACAAGATATCATGATGATGTATCTTGTTGGGATCCGCCCTGTTGTGGTGCATGGTGGCGGTAAGCAGATAAGCTCTATGCTAGATGCACTAAGGCTAGAGAGTCGCTTCATAGATGGTCAAAGAGTCACCACAAAAGAGGTGATGAGAGTAGTGGAGATGGTGCTTAGTGGCGAGATCAACAATGAGATCGTCTCACTTCTAAACTTCCATGGTGCAAAAGCGATCGGCATTAGCGGAAAAGATGCAGGTTTTATCACTGCAAGGGCTAAGGATTTTGCTAAGTTTGGGCTTACGGGAAATATCACTTCGATCAAGTCTGAAGTAGTACTTAAGCTCATAGATGAGGGCTTCATACCTGTTATAGCTCCCATCGCTGCATCAAGTGAGCTGGGTCACCCAGGCTTTAACATAAACGCAGATCTATGTGCATCATTTGTCGCAAAGTCTATCGGTGCAAAAAAGATCATCTTCCTAACTGATACATCGGGTGTACTAGATGAAAACAAAGAGCTTTTTAGCTCACTTACCAAAGCAAAGATCGAAGAGCTAAAGGAGAGTGGCGTCATACATGGTGGTATGGTGCCAAAGGTTGATGCCTGTTTAGAGGCGGTGGATGGCGGGGTTAGTAAAGCTCACATCATCGATGGTCGCATAGAACACTCGCTTCTGCTCGAGCTTTTTACCTCTGTGGGAGTTGGTACAGAGATCACTGCTTAGATCTAGCGTGTTTGTAAAAGAGCTTGTGAGTATCCACCTCTTTTGGTAGATCTGCTTCGTTTTCGAGGTGATCGGCAAGCAGTTTTGCTAAGTATGGAGCAAGCACAAATGCTCTAGATCCTAAAGCATTAAATATAAAAACCTCGTCGTAATAGCTAAGAAGCGATGGCGGGATCTTTGTGCCATGAGCGATGCTTGGATGTTTAGCAAGCGATGTTATACTATCTATTGCTTTACCTAAAACAGGAAAGTAACTCTTTATGGTAGCTCTTGCACCTTTGTGTACCTTTGTAACTTCGAGATCTTTTAGATCCATAAAGCTTTGTGCTTCATCTAGTAGCTCTTCTACTTTTAGTGCGTCATTTGTAGGGCTAAATATACAATCATCGCATCTAGAGTTGCACTCAAACTCGCTGCTATCATGACGCTCTTTTGTTGCTCCTATGCTAAGAGAGCCATCTGGTTTGGTAGCAGAGAGAGTTATGTTTTTGTGTATATTAAATGGTACTTTTGTGCAACTTGTGGCATCTACTTTTACGCCATAGATAGCGGAGATCTTCATATATGGAGTATCCACAAGAGCTTTGTGCACACCTTGAGCGAGGATCACTCTTTTGGCACTAAAACCATCAAACATATACTCGCCATTTTCTAGATCTAAGCTAGTGATGTCACGCTCATACACATCTATATTTTTACTTAAGCTCTGGCACACTTCAAGCGGATCTACCACCCCAGCATCATCAAAAAAGTAGCCTTTAGTATCAGATCTAAACCCCTCATCTAGCTTGCTTGCATCTAAAAATGAGCCATCTTGCATCAAAGAGTGCTTTGAGTTATTGGCGTTTGCAAGACGCAAAACTCCATTTGGTGTGAAGCTACTAAGCTTAAGCGAGGCGTAAAACTCTAGCGAATACTTTAACGCACGATTTACAAGTAAGTTATACGGGTTAGCTTTGCCCGCAAGAGGTGATAAAAATGCCCCCGCACACCCGCTTGCTCCGCTTGCTATACCATCGCGATCCACTATGGCAACGCTTTTGCCTCTTAAGCTCAACTCATAGGCGATGCTGCACCCCGCAACACCGCCACCAATAACCACATAATCGTAACTTTTCATAGCGAAATTGTATCAAAATGTTAAGTTGGGATTGTCACAAAGTTGGTATAATTGCAAAAAATTAGGATCTTTTATGAGCTTTTTGTTTGAAGATGAAGATGATATTTTTACAGGTTCTATCAAAAGTAAGTTGATGGATATCGTGTTTAACGCCAACAATGGCGTGGTGCGTTATGAGCTAGAAAAACTGATCGACAGACTCGCAGCAGTTGAGATACTAGCATCAAAAAAGTTAGGCTATGACTTAGATGAAAAAGAGATAAGAGACTTTATGCTTACAAATAGCGATGAGGTCGAGAGTTACGCAAAGAGCTTGAGTGTTGAGCTAATGGGATCTATACTATCTCAAAGTGAGTAAGACGCTATTTTGGCTTCTGCTTCTTGCTTTTGGTAGTGAGCTTTTTGCGGATTTTAAGCAGAGTTTTTTGCTCACACTAAAAAAAGATGAACTTGAGAGGATCGAGGTTAGAGATGCTAGTGGCGTTAGGCTTTTTGCATTTAGATGGACGCTTTTTAAAAATGGCGGTCTTGTAATTCATAGAGCTTATGATAAAATAAGCTCTCAAAATATCCTCTACCAAAGAGAGAAGAACCGCTCTTTTAGGGTTGAACTGCAGTCTCGTGGCAAAAACTACGCAAACTTGCCATATCTGTTGGTAGTTTTTAAAGAGTTTGCTAATAAAGAGGCGGTTTTTGAGATCTTGTTATATGATAAGCTAGATCAGATACACTTAAAAAGGTTAAAAAGTAGCGATGCACAGAGTTGAATGGGAGATAAATAGGCTAGTAGATGAGGTGGGGTATGCTAGGGCGAGTGAGCTTTTTGCAAAGCTTAGTGGTGGCAAAAGATTAAGAGCAAAGCTTATACTACTCATAGCAGATACTCACCCAAAAGCCCCGCTTTTAGCTGCTATCGTGGAGCTGATCCACGCTGCAAGTCTGCTACATGATGATGTTATAGATGAGGCTACTACTCGTCGCGGAGTCACATCTATAAATGCTAGCAATGGGAGCAAAGTCGCTGTAATGCTAGGCGATATACTCTACTCTAAAGCGTATAGCGAGCTTGTGGGTTTTGATGAACAGATCGCTAAAACCGTAGCTAACGCAGTTACTAAGCTAAGTGTAGGTGAGATGATAGATGTAGAGCTTTCAAATAGCTTTAGTAGTGATGAGAAGATCTACCTTGAGATGCTATACCTAAAGACCGCTTCTCTCATAGAAGCGTGTGCTCTTTGTGCCGCACTTTTAGCTGATAAAGATCCAAAACCATACGCCATTTATGGTAAAAACTTAGGCTTATCGTTTCAGATGATAGATGATATACTAGATATCACTTCAGATGAGCAGACTCTTGGAAAACCAGCTATGAACGACTTTAGCGAAGGCAAGACAACACTTCCATATATATACCTTTATGAGGCTTTAGATGCAGATGAGAAAAGCAGGCTCATCTCTTACCACCAAAAGAGCTTAGATAGCGACTCTAAAGAGTGGATAAAGGCTAAAATGAGCTCAAGTGGAGCTTTGCAAAAGGCTTTTGATCTTGCTAAAAAGGTCTCAAATGAGGCTATGGTAGCTACTGATGATAGTAGGCTCGCCTCGATTTTAGATACTATGATAAAAAGAAGTTACTAATGCACTATTTAAACATAAGTTTTTCACACAAAAATTCAACACTAGAGATCAGAGAGAAGCTAACTTATCCTGATGAGACTTCTAAGAGGGCTTGTCTTGTTAGACTAACTTCAAGCGGGGCGGTAAATGAGGTGATCCTTATCTCAACTTGTAACCGTATGGAGGTGTTTTGTAGCTGTAATGATATAAGCGAGGCGACAAAGCATATACTCTCAATGCTTAGTGCTAGATCTGGCATAGAAAAAGAGGAGCTTGAGGGTAGGGCGGATATATTTGATGATAGCTCTGCGATCCATCACCTCTTTAGTGTGGCATCTTCGCTAGACTCGATGGTTGTGGGGGAGACGCAGATCGCAGGTCAGCTCAAAGATGCTTTTAGATTCTCTTACGATAACGGTTTTTGCTCACAAAAACTAGCTCGTGCGATGCACCACGCCTTTAAGTGTGCAGCTAAGGTAAGACAAGCGACAGATATCTCCTCAAAGCCTGTGTCTATCGCAAGTGTCGCGGTGGCAAAACTAAAGAGTGTGCTTAACTCTATGGCGGGTAAAAAGGCACTTGTTATTGGTGTGGGTGAGATGAGTGAGATTAGTGCAAAGCATCTCAAGTCAAGTGGAGCTGATGTTTACATAATGAACCGCACAAAAGAAAATGCTATAAAACTTGCTAATGAGTGTGGTGTTGGCGTTCTTGAGTATGAGGGGCTTAAGCAGGCGGTTGCTGAGTTTGAGATCATATTTAGTGCCACTTCGGCTCCTCATGCGATCATTACAGATGAGATCATAAAAGGTGCTGATTTTGATCGCTACTGGTTTGATCTTGCTGTTCCTAGGGACATTATATATAGTAAAGGTGAGCGGATAAACCTCTATACTATCGATGATCTAAGAGGCATCGTTGAGGAGAACAGAACCATAAGAGAAGATGAGGCGAGAAAAGCTCACACTATCATAGGGCGAAGTACGGTGGACTTTTTTGAGTGGCTAGATACTCAAAATATAGAGCCGATGATCAAAGAGATCTACCAAAAAGCTTATGAAGCAGCAAGGGTTGAGACCGCGAGGGTGATGGATAAAAACTTCATACCGCGTGAGTATGAAGCGGAGGCAAGAAAGCTTGCGGAGCAATCTTTGAAGCGGTTTTTGCATGAGATGATAGCTAAAATGAGAAGCACTTCAGAAGATGCTAGAAGCGATATGATCACAAATACACTGCAGTTTCTTATAACTAGAGATGATGTCGATGTGATGGATAAATATAAGTGCGAACATGATCTAACTAGAGCAGAGGGAAGAAGATGAGAAGAAGCAGAGCGTTTATACCAACTCTAAAAGAGGTGCCAGCAGATGCAACACTGCCTAGCCATAAGTACCTTCTAAGAGGTGGCTTTGTAAATCAGCAAGGCTCGGGGCTTTACAACTACTTGCCACTTGGAAAGAGAGTGCTTGAGAAGATTCGCAGAATCATCAAAGAGGAGCTTGATCGTGCGGGGTGTGAGGAGGTGCAACTTAGCTTTGTGACTCCGCTTAGTTTGTGGGAGAGAAGCGGTAGAAGTGAGGCGATGGGCAAAGAGATGCTTCGCATAAAAGATAGGCATGAAAATGAGTTTGTACTAAGCCCAACCAACGAAGAGGCGATAGTGGAGCTTGTCAAAAATCGTGCCACAAGCTACAAAGATTTGCCACTTAACTTGTACCAGATCAACACAAAGTTTCGCGATGAGGCAAGACCTCGCTATGGGTTACTTAGAGCTAGAGAGTTTCTTATGAAAGATGGCTACTCATTTCACTCAAGCATAGAAGATATGGTGCGTGAGTTTGACTTGATGGAAGCAACCTATAAGCGGATCTTTACGCGTTTGGGGCTTAACTTTAGAGTGGTTGAAGCAGATAGTGGAGCTATCGGAGGCGAGGGAAGCAAGGAGTTTCATGTGCTTGCAAGTAGCGGTGAAGATACTCTTGTGGTCTGCTCAAGTTGCGAGTATGGTGCAAATATTGAGACTATATTTAGCGATGAAGCAACTATTGAAGAGCTAAAATCAACTAGCTACGAGGAGCTTGAGAGCAGATCGGTAGAGAAAAAGTGTAGATGTGGATCCAATCTGCACTTTAAAAAGGGGATTGAGGTTGGACATATATTTCAGCTAGGCACCAAATATTCATCTGCAATGGGTGCGACATTTAACGATGAGAGTGGCAAAAATAGAGCCTTTGAGATGGCTACTTTTGGCATAGGAGTAAGCAGGCTCATCTCCGCTGTGATAGAGCAAAATCATGATGAGTTTGGGTGTATCTGGACAAAAGAGACTACGCCTTATGCTGTAAATATACTCATCTCAAACATCAAAGATGAGACACAAAGATCCCTTGGTGAGGAGCTTTATGAGCAACTTAGTAGCTCTGGCGTGGAGGTGATGCTAGATGATACTAAAGAGCGTTTTGGTTTCAAGATGAAAGATGCAGAGCTTATAGGCTTTAGCTACACCATCATCATAGGCAAGGCGTTAGAGGAGTCGCAAGTGGAGATCTTTTGTAGATCTAAAAGAGAGAGTGAAAAAGTGAGTGTAGGTGAGATCTACTCTAGGATCATGGAGCTTCTTTCTTAGATGATCTACTTTTTAGTATATCTCTTCTTAGAAGTTCTAGTCTCTGTTAGTATCTCCTCTAGTATCGGGGTGCTTGCTACATTTTTTGAGCTCCTCCTTAGTGCATTGGTTGGTTTTATCATACTTATAAACTTTAGAGCTACTCTGCAACAAAACTTTGCTTCGCTTATGCGTAGAAACATCGATGTAGCGGAGTTTGAGAAGCTAAATCTCTTTACAATCCTTGGTGCATTTTTGCTAATACTCCCAGGATTTTTGAGTGATATTATCGGCATACTTTTGCAGTTTAGCGTAGTGGGTAAAATGTTTGTTAATCGATATAATATAAAATCTTACAAATCAAAACAAAAGGATAGTGATGTCATCGATGTTGAAGTTATTGAGCGTACTTATACTAAGCATTAGCTTGCTAAATGCAAATGAGGATTTTGCAAAAGTTGAGAATTTTCTAACAAATCTATATAAAAGCAATCCAAATCTGCGTTCACTAAAGGTAAAAGTGCTAGATACAATGGAAGTGGATAGAGTCTCTGGTTGGAGTGCTTATGTGGTTCAGATGGACGCGATCCTAGAAAAAGATCAAAGACAAGTGCTAGAGAAGATGGTTTGGTTTAGTGATGGAGATGTGATCACAAAAGAGGTTTTTGATAGAAAAAGTGGCAGAAATTTGAGCGAGTTTGTAAAGTTTGAGTTTAAAGATGAGTACTATAAAAAAGAGAACCTTATATATGGTAGTGAAAAATCGCGTAACAAAGTTGTCATTTTTTCAGATCCACTCTGCCCATTTTGTAAGCAGATAGTCCCTGAAGCACTTGAGTATATGAGCAAAGATCCATCTCGCTACGCAGTTTATTATTACCATTTGCCACTAGAAAATCTTCACCCAGCATCAGTTGAGATAGTCCAAGCTGCGATCGCTTTGGAGCTTCAAGGCAGAAAAGATGTGATAAAAGATCTATACAAGATCAAGGTAAACCCAGCAGAGCAGTCAAACGAGGTGGTTTTGGGGGTTTTTAACAAGATTATGAATGCCAAAATCGGCATGGTAGAGGTGATGTCACAAGAGGTAAATGATAGGCTAAAAGCTGATCTAAAAGTAGTAGATGAACTGCTTGTAAATGGCACGCCGACCATATTTGTAAATGGCATGATAGATAGATCTAAAACAAAATATAAAGAGGTGAAGTAGTGAAAACAATTACGCTAGCAACAAGGGCTTCTAAGCTTGCACTTTGGCAGAGTGAGCATATAAAAGCAGTGCTTGAGGAGCAAAACCCAGGGCTTGTGGTGGAGCTAAAAGAGATAGTCACCATGGGCGATAAGATCTTAGATAAGTCACTCTCAAAGATTGGTGGAAAAGGGCTATTTTTAAAAGAGCTTGAAGAGGCGATGCTTAGAGGTGAAGCACAGATCGCCGTTCACTCACTCAAAGATGTGCCAACTGTTATGCCAGAGGGGTTTGTGTTAGCTGCCATTAGTGAGCGTGAAGATCCTAGAGATGCAATGCTAAGCCAAAACTATCCAGATATAGCCTCGCTTCCACGAGGTGCGGTGGTTGGGACTTCATCGCTTCGCCGTCGTATGCAGATCAAAGAGCTAAGATCTGATCTTGAGATCAAAGATCTACGAGGCAATGTAAACACTCGCATACAAAAACTTAAAGATGGTGAGTTTGATGCCATAATCCTAGCAGCTGCGGGCATCAACAGACTAAGCCTCTTAGATGAGGTGCGTTATGTTTACCCTATAAGTATAGATGAGATGATCCCATCGATGGGGCAGGGAGCTTTGGGGATTGAGACTATCAATGATCCAGAGATTATAGCGATGATAGCACGGCTAAATGATGATGAAACTATGATGGAGACAACCATCGAGAGGGCGTTTGTCGATACGCTAGAGGGTGGGTGTCAAGTGCCAATTGGGGTAAATGCAAACCTGCTAGAAGATGGCACTATAAGCGTAAAAGCAACTCTAGGGCTTCCTGATGGTAGCGAGGTGATGAAAGATGCAAGAGTAATACCACAAAAAGAGTACAAAACCTTTGGAAAGGCTCTAGCTGAGGAGTTTATAGCTCAAGGTGCAAAAGATCTACTTCGTCGTGCCGAAGAGATGATGGTTGAGAGAGTATGAAAAAGGCACTAGATCTACTAAGAAAGCATGATGAGCTTAGTGTAATCGATGATGAGCTAGATATCTACCTAGAGATCCCGCATATAGCCTATGCAGAGGTGAAAAAAGATGGTGGCGGAAAGGCACTTCTTTTTACAAACCCAGTCGATGCTAAGAGTGGTAAAAAGTTTACTTCACCTGTGGCGATGAACCTTTTTGGCTCGCATAAAAGGTGTGAGCTTCTCTTTGGTAAGCCCATAGACTCTATCGCTGATGAGATAACAAAACTGCTCCATCTAAAGCCACCAAAAGGCTTTTTTGATAAGCTCTCGATGGCGAGCGATCTCTTTAGCCTAAGAGATATCTTCCCCAAAAGACTCAGCTCAAAAGGTGCTTCTCAAGAGGTGGTTTATAGGGGTGATGATGTGGATCTTTATGATCTACCAATCCTTACTACTTGGGAAGATGATGGTGGGGCGTTTATAACAATGGCTCAAGTATATACGCAAAGCCTTGATGGTGAGATGGTAAATCTTGGTATGTATAGGCTTCAACTCTATGATAAAAACCATCTAGGTATGCACTGGCAGATCCATAAAGATGCGTCGCACTTTTTTGATCAGTACCAAAAAGCAGGCAAAAAGATGCCCGTAAGCGTCGCCATAGGTGGTGATCCGCTCTACACTTGGTGTGCGACTGCTCCACTTCCTTATGGGGTAAATGAGCTTTTGATGTATGGATTTGTCAAAAAAGAGGGTGCTAGAGTTGTAAAGTCACTTACAAATCCGCTCTATGTGCCATATGATGCAGACTATGTGATCGAGGGGTGGGTAGATCCAAGCAACACCAAAATAGAAGGGCCATTTGGCGATCATACAGGCTACTATACCCCGCGTGAGCCATACCCTGTGATGGAGGTTAGTTGTATCACAACCAAAAAAGAGCCTATATACTTAGCAACTGTTGTTGGTAAGCCACCGCTTGAGGACAAATATATGGGGTGGGCAACAGGTAGGATCTTTGCTCCGCTTCTAAAGACCACAGCACCAGATCTACTTGAGTACCATATGCCTGAAAATGGGGTTTTTCACAACCTTATCATCGCTAAAATGAAGCCTCTATATAAAGGTCATGCTAAACAGTTTATGCATGCATTTTGGGGTGTTGGGCAGATGAGTTTTGTAAAACATGCCATCTTTTTAGATGAAAATGCTCCAAAGCTTGATAATGATGAGGTGGTTGCAAAATATATACTAGATCGCTTTAGTCCAAAGTCACTTTTTATATCTGAGGGTGTTATAGATGCACTAGATCACGCCTCTAGCCAGACTTTGGTGGGTGGAAAACTAGGTATCGATGTGACGCAAAATGCTAAGATAGAGCCGCCGCAACTCTTAGGTGATGAGGAGCTTTTTGCAAGAGTAAAAGAGCTACTTCCAGAGGCGAGATCACTCCATCAGCACTCCATAAGATCTGCAAATCCTATAACAGTTATAGCTATTAAGAAGAGTCGCAGTGCTAGAGAGTGTTTTGATGCTCTTGTGCCACTTGCACCACATCTACGCATAGTTGCATTTGTAGATGAGCGTAGAAATGATGTCTATAATGCCTATATGACGCTATGGCGAGTGAGCAACAATATCGATGCGACGCGAGATATATGGGTATCAGCTCTTATGGTGGGGGTTGATGGGACAACCAAAAGTGCCATAGATGGTTACCATAGAGAGTGGCCAAAAGATGTAGATGTTACACCAAGTGTAGTAGAAAAACTAAAAAAGATGGGCGTTTGGAGCTTAGATGATAGGCTCTATGACAAATATCAGCTCTGATCTTTATAGTATAAGGTTTTTATAATATTTACTAATGTAACATAAGCATTGAAAATAAACCGAGGTTACCCATGGGAAGAGCTTTGTTGATGTCTCTAATGTTTACTATGCTAGCAGTTAGTGCCAGTGCTGCGGTGTATAAGGGTCAAAGAGAGTATGTAAGAAACTGCATCAGTTGTCACACAACAGGGCAGGATTTTGTTTATAGTAAAACTTCACTAGAGTGGAGAAAGTTTATGGCTAAAAAGGGTGATAGACTCAAAAGTCTGCATATAAATAGCACAAATCCTGAGGCAAAAGGATCAGATAAGTATTTTAATAGCAAAGCGTATGAGAAAAATACGAGGCATTTGCAGGATTTTCTGATCGAGTATGCAAAGGATAGTGGTAGAATACCTGCTTGTAACTAATCTCTAAAAAAGGCTTAATTGGTTAGAATAGCACAACTTTTCTTCTGGAGAGATGATGCAACAACTAAGAAATAGCAGGTTTTTAAGTAGCTCCTCAACGCTTCTTGAGGAGTTTAATGCTTCCATAACATTTGATCAAAAACTTTACAACCAAGATATAAATGGATCTATTGCTCACGCTACTATGCTTGATGCGGTGGGGATACTTCAAGATGGAGATCTTAAGAGTATCAAAAGTGGACTAGAGCAGATTAGAGGTGAGATAGATAGAGGTGAGTTTGAGTGGAGTATAGCAGATGAAGATCTGCATATGGCGATAGAAAAAAGACTCATAGTTCTTATAGGTGATGCAGGAAAGAGACTTCATACTGCAAGAAGTAGAAACGATCAGGTAGCACTTGACTTTAGAACTTTTGTGCTAGAGAAAAACCTAGAGATAGCAGATCTTCTAAAAGAGGTGATGAGATCTATCATCGCCATATCAAATGATCATACCGCTACGCTTCTACCTGGCATGACGCACTTACAACATGCTCAACCTATAAACTTTGCTTATCATATGTGTGCATATCTAGCGATGTTTAAGCGAGATATCGAGCGTTTTGTTAGCTCATATGAGCGAAACAATGTCCTTCCACTAGGGTGTGCGGCTCTTGCTGGTACTCCACACCCCATAGATCGCGAGATGGTAGCTGATCTGCTGGGTTTTGAGAGCGTTAGTCTAAACTGTCTTGATACTGTAAGTGATCGTGACTTTGCGTTAGAGATACTATTTAATATCTCAACGATGATGATGCATATCTCAAGGCTAAGCGAGGAGATGATCCTCTGGTCTAGTTATGAGTTTAAGTTTATAGAGTTTAGCGATGAGTACTCAACTGGATCTTCGATCATGCCACAAAAGAAAAACCCCGATGTGGCAGAGCTTTTACGAGGTAAAAGTGGGCGAGTTTATGGCTCACTTATGGGACTACTTACTGTTATGAAGTCACTCCCGCTAGCTTATAACAAAGATACGCAAGAGGATAAAGAGGGTGTTTTTGATGCGGTTCATACTGCAACTATCTCACTTCGCATACTAAGTGAAGCTATAAAAACCATAACCATCTATCCGCAAAATATGCTAAAAGCTTGTAAACTAGGGCATCTTAGTGCAACAGATCTAGCGGATTATCTTGTGCAAAAGAGGGGACTGCCATTTCGCGAGGCGTACTTTATAACAGGCAAAGCGGTGGCAAAGTGCGAGGAGCTAGGCGTTGATCTTAGTGAGCTTGATGTGAAGTACCTACAAGAGATCGATGATCGCATAGGTGATGATGCGTCTAGTTATTTACGAGTAGAAAACTCCATGAATGCTAGAGACTCGCAAGGTGGGACATCTACTAGAAGAACCAAAGAGCAGTTGGAGTTTTTTAGGAAGTGGGTAACCAAAAACTGATCTGTTATCCGTTATCCGTTATCCGTTAT
>JBAYBZ010000018.1:0-22012 GCA_041669045.1 Sulfuricurvum sp.
GTTATCCGTTATCCGTTATCCGTTATGTAGCCAAGCGGAATTACTTCCGCTGGCGTATTTAAAGAGCACCAAAGGTGCGAGGGCTTTCCGCCGAGGAAAACTCAGCGTTAGCGTAGCCAAGCGGAATTACTTCCGCTGGCGTATTTAATATAATATCAAGGAGCAAATTATGAATGTAACAGTTTCCCATGTAGAGGGTATGAAGTTTGAGGCACAAACAGAGAAGTCAAGTTTTATGATTGACTGCCCAACTATCTCACCGATGGAGTATTTTCTAGCTGGTTTGGTGGCGTGTACTACATCAGATCTAGTTGTGGTTCCCAAAAACCAAAACAAAGAGGTAAAAAACCTAAAAGTTAGTGGCGATGCGGTGCGAAATGACTCAATGCCTAGAAAGTTTAATGAGCTTCACTTAGATTATAGTTTTGAGTGTGATGTGGACGATCTGACCGCCTCAAGATGGGTTATGGCAAGTATCGAGACATACTGCTCAACCATAAATACTATCAGAGATAGCACAAAGATCACATACTCACTCACATATAATGGTAAAAAGCTAAAAGTAAAAGAGAGCATCATCTCAGGTGGCGGAAGCAACATCGACTTTGGTGAGATCGATAGTTGCTGTGGCAATTAGATCATATTTTTAGGATCTGCATCTATAAAACGACCCCATTTGAGTTTAGCACCGCCTAGTAGGTGAAAGTGAAGGTGTGGCACCTCTTGTCCGCCGTTTTCACCTATGTTGGTGATGACACGATACCCAGAGTTCTCTATGCCAACTTCTCTTGCTACTTCTTGCATAAAAGTACTCATTTTTGCCATCACTTCAGGTGTTACTGTTACAAAGTCCTTGTAGTGTGACTTTGGGATCGCTAGTATATGCACAGGTGCTTGCGGGTTGATGTCGTGAAACGCCAAAAACTCATCGTTTTCATAAACTACACTTGATGGGATCTCTTTGTTTACGATCTTGCAAAAAATACACATAAAATCTTCCTTGTTTTTAGCTAAATTGTAGCACACAAACGGTTTATGAAGCTAGTTATAAAGCTATTTTAAGTACAATAGCCAAAAATTTACTCTGCATGGAAGTTCAAGTTGAAAAAGTGGTACAAAGCGATTGAGAGTGCCTCAAGCGTTGATGAGATAGAGAAGATACGAGTCGATATTTTTGGCAAAAAAGGTGATCTGACTCAAAGATTTGCAACTCTAAAAGATCTCAGTGGCGAAGAGAAAAACAGTGTAGCAAAAGAGCTAAATATAGATAAAAATAGCCTTATGCAGGAGCTAACTTCTAAAAAAAACCTACTTTTAGATAAAGAGCTAAATGAGGCGATGAGGGCAGAGGGTATCGATGTGAGTCTCTACTCGCAGCACCCAAAAAGCGGTGCTTTACACCCTGTAATGCAGACTATGGATAGCATAGTTGAGTACTTTAATTCAATGAACTTTGCCATCAAAACAGGTGTAATGGTAGAGAATGACTTCAACAACTTTGAGGCACTAAACCTACCAAAATACCACCCTGCACGAGATATGCAAGACACTTTTTACTTCAAAGATGAGATGCTACTTCGCACACACACCTCGCCTGTGCAGATCCGCACTATGCTAAGCACAAAGCCACCTATTCGTATGATAGCCCCTGGGGCGGTATTTAGACGAGACTATGATCTGACGCATACACCGATGTTTCATCAGGTTGAGGGACTGCTTGTAGATGAGGAGGGCAGAGTCTCGTTTGCAAACCTCAAGTATATACTAGAGGACTTTTTGAAGTATATGTTTGGTGAGGTTGAGGTGCGTTTTCGCCCTAGTTTCTTCCCTTTTACAGAGCCATCAGCAGAGGTGGATATATCGTGTGTTTTTTGTAAGGGCGATGGGTGTAGAGTCTGTTCGCACACTGGTTGGCTTGAGGTTCTTGGGTGTGGTATAGTAGATCCAAATGTCTTTGAAGCGGTGGGCTACAAAGATGTAAGCGGTTATGCTTTTGGGCTTGGGGTGGAGCGATTTGCGATGCTACTGCATCATATAGGAGATCTTAGAAGCCTTTTTGAGGGTGATATGAAGCTTTTGGAGCAGTTTGTATGATAGTAACTAGAAGTTGGCTAAACGAGTGGATAGATCTAGATGATATAAAGACGCAAGATCTGCTAAAGATCCTCAACTCTATCGGGCTTGAGGTGGATAGCTTGCAGAGCTATGAGATCCCAGATGGTATAGTTTTTGGTAAGGTTTTGGAGTGTACAAAGCACCCAGAAGCGGACAAACTCTCTGTGTGTCAAGTAGATCTAGGTGGCATGGTAGTGCAGATCGTCTGTGGAGCGTCTAATGTAAGAGCAGATCTCTTAGTTGCAGTGGCTAAAAATGGCACTATAATGCCTGATGGACTAGAGATAAAGCCCGTTAAGCTTAGAGGCGTAGAGTCTGTTGGTATGATCTGCTCAGCTAAAGAGATCGGACTTGGCGATATGGGTGAGGGGATCTTGGAGCTAGATGATAGCATAGAGGCGTTGGAGCTAGGCAGTAGTCTAAAAAGTAGCCCACTTTTTGATGATAGTATCATTACTATTGAGCTAACTGCAAACAGAGGTGATTGTCTTAGTGTTCATGGTGTTGCTAGAGATCTAAGAGCTGCACTAGATCGCCCACTACGAGAGCAGACGCAAAAAGATACGGTAGAAAAAAGACTCGGTATCGGCAGGATCTTAACTCTTAGCGAAGAGGGTAACTCTAGGGCAAAAGTGAAGTATAGAGCACTTGATCTAAAGGAGTTTGAGCTTCCATTTGTCATCAAACTAAGACTGCATCAGCTTGGATCTAAGGTGGACTCAAGAGTTGATGCACTCCTATCTTACGCGACACATTGTAGTGGGGTTATACTAAAAGCGTATGACTATGATCGCTTTAGTGTTACTAAAAAAACATTGGCAAAAATAGCTATGGGGAGCGATAAGAGCGGATTTGTCACCATCTCAAGCGAAGATAAGGCAGTGGCGTCTGTGGTTGGTGTGAGACAAAATGATGAGTTCAAAGCAAGCGATAGTAGCTCAATCATACTGCTTGAGGCGAGCTATGTGGACGCTGAAGAGATCTCAAGAAAGATGTTTGAGCATAAGATCAAAGCAGGCGATGAGTATTATAGATCTTCTAGGGGGAGTGAGCCTGATTTGGATCTAGGGCTTATGCTACTCATAGGTGCTTTTGAGAGATTTTCGGCATCTGTGGCGTATGGCGGGAGTTTGGAGTCAAACTATGAGCCAGTCGAGAGGATTGTAGGTGTAGCAAAATCAAAGATCGATGAGATAGTTGGGCTAAAGTTAGAGAAGCAACTAGTGGTTAAGATCTTTAAAAGTCTTGGCTTTATAAGTGGCAAATCTGTTGGTGAAAATATCGTCGTAACGGTGCCTGCTTTTAGACACGATATAAAAAATGATCAAGATCTAGCAGAGGAGATTATCCGTATAGTTGGGATTGAAAATATCCCATCAAAACCATTTGTCTTTACCGAAGCAAACAGAATGAGTAGCGACTATATGGAGTATAAAAAGAGATCATATTATAGACAAAGAGCTGCTTACAATGGCTTTTTTGAGTCGGTGCACTTTGTTTTTGATCAGCAAGAGGAGCTTGAAAAGTATGGTTTTGGTACCATAGATGAGGGCTTAGAGCTACTAAACCCAATAGTAAATACCCTAGATACCCTAAGAAGCACAACACTTTTGTGGCTTATTAGATCTGCTAGTCTAAATGCCAAAAATGGTTTTGATGAGATCAAGCTTTTTGAGCTTGGAAGTGTCTTTAGCTCAAAAAGAGAGGAGTCTCTTAGGCTTTCATTTGTTGCAAGTGGTGAGAGAGAGCCACAAAGTTTGGCAAATGCAGGCAAGGCGGGTGATGTTGATTTTGGGTGGTTTGCGAGCAAACTAAGTAGTATTATAGGTGGTTTTTCACTTGTTGAATCTACTGCTTCACACAAGCTTGCTCACCCATTTATCTACGCTAGAGTTGTGATAGATGGCAAAGATGTTGGTGAGGTTTTTAGGCTTCACCCTAAGATAGAAGAGGAGTTTGATCTAGGATCTACTATACTTTGCGAACTAGAGTTTGACAAACTTAGGTTTGATAAAAAAGTAGCAAGTCCGAGGTCAAAATATCAGCTCTCAAGTAGAGATCTAAGCCTTGTGGTGAGCGATGATCTAAACTATGAGACCATCTCGCTAGCCATAGATAAGTCCAAAACTAAAGAGGTTGAACGCTACTTTGTTGTAGATAAGTACAAAGATGCTTCGCTAGGAAGTAGCTCAAGCCTTACGATTAGGTTTATCTTGCGAAGTGAGGAGAAGACACTTGAAGAGAGTGATATTGTTGCCATTATAGATGGCATACTAGCAACGCTTAGCAGTGAGCTTGGAGTGGGGTTAAGATGAGCACGGTTGAAGTTGTTAAAAGTGGCGGGTTTAGTGTAGTTATAGACTCTATTGCGAGTGATAAGTCCATCTCTCATAGAGCGGCGATGTTTGCACTGCTTGCTAGTGGAGTGAGTCGCATCGAGAACTTTTTGCGAGCAGAAGATACGCTAAATACGCTAAATATCGTTAAGAATCTAGGTGCAAGTATAAAAGATGATGGCAAGATTATAGAGATCAGCTCAGATGGCATAAAAGAGAGTTTTGAGATCCTTGACTGCGGTAACTCTGGAACGGGTATGAGGCTATTTTGTGGGCTTTTAAGCTCCGCTAATGGACATTTTGTACTCACGGGTGATGAGTATCTGCGTCGTCGCCCTATGAAGCGAGTAACTACGCCACTCATCGAGATGGGTGCGAAGATCGATGGTAGAAGCAGTGGAGATCTAGCCCCACTTAGCATAAGAGGCTCATCGCTAAAGGCATTTAACTACACAAGTAGCATAGCTTCAGCTCAAGTAAAGAGTGCTCTTATACTTGCAGCTTTGAGAGCTGATGGAGTGTGTAGCTACACCGAGGGCGAGCTAACTCGCGATCATACAGAGCGAATGCTAAAAGGCATGGGGGCTAAGATCGAGACAAGAGGTCTAACAACTACCATAGAGCCACTAAAAGAGCCACTAAAACCGCTAGATCTAAGAGTTCCAGCTGATCCATCAAGTGCATTTTTCTTTGCTGTTGCAGCTGCGATCACACCAAATGCTAGGGTGGTTTTAGAGGGGCTAACACTCAACCCAACACGCATAGAGGCATTTGTGGTGCTTCAAAAGATGGGTGCTAAAGTGGAGCTTGTACAACGAGATGACACTTACGAGCCTGTGGGTGATGTGGTGGTGGAGTATGCACCACTTAGGGCGGTAGAGGTGAGCGAAAATATCTCGTGGCTTATAGATGAGATCCCAGCACTAAGCGTAGCGATGGCGTGTGCAGATGGGGTGAGTGTGATCAAAAATGCTCGTGAGCTTCGTGTCAAAGAGTGTGATCGCATCGTTGCTATGGTTGATGGGCTTAGAAGATGTGGCATCGAGGTAGAAGAGGCAGAAGATGGTTATAGTGTAAAAGGTGGCGAGCTTCAAAGTGCTACTATCGATAGTTACGCCGATCATCGCATCGCTATGAGTTTCCTAGTGGCAGGGCTTAGATCTGGTATGGTTGTAGATGGAGTGGAGTGCATAAATGCCTCTTTTCCAAACTTTTTGGATCTACTATCTCGTCTTAGTGAGATCAAGAAGTGAAGATCGAGCTAGCAGAGAGTTATGGCTTTTGTTTTGGAGTTAAACGGGCTATTAGGATCGCTGAAGAGCACCAAAACTCCTCCACTTATGGACCACTGATCCACAACTCAAAAGAGATACAAAGACTTCAAAAAGATTACAAAGTAGGGCTTAGTGAAGATCACAAAACATTCAAAGAGGGCGATACTGCGGTGATTCGCACGCATGGGATCCAAAAGCATGAGCTTGAGGAGCTTCGTGAGCGAAATGTCGATGTGATCGATGCAACTTGTCCATATGTAACTAAACCTCAACGCATAAGCGAAGAGATGAGTGAAGCTGGATATGATGTGGTTATATTTGGCGATGAGGCACACCCAGAGATCAAGGGTGTAAAGAGTTATGCAAGCAATGGTGCTTTGGTAGTAGCAAGCCCCAAAGATCTCGAAGGTGTAAAACTAAGAGAAAAAATCGCTCTTATCGCCCAGACTACAAGGCGAGTAGAGGACTATCTTGAGGTGGCAAACTACCTCATACCTCGCCATAAAGAGGTGCGAGTTTTTAACACTATCTGCAACGCTACATTTGATAACCAAGAAGCAGCTAGAAAGCTTGCTCTTAGAGCCGATGTGATGATAATAGTAGGTGGTAAAAACTCCTCAAATACCAAAGAGTTATATAACATCGCAAAAGATCACTGCTTTGATAGCTACCATATAGAGGACGAAACAGAGATCGATTTTGCGTGGTTTAGTGCTAAAGAGCTTTGTGGGATTAGTGCTGGGGCTTCGACGCCTGACTGGATCATACAAAAAGTTATCGATACTATCGAGAAAAGTTTATAACTTTATCTAAATATAATTATCATTTTGTTACAATAGCCAAATTTTTAAAGACAAAGAGGTATAGCTATATGGCGGTCGTAGACGAATCACACGAAGAAGAGAGTTTTGCAAAATTGTTTGCTGAGAGCGAAAGGCAACAATCATCAACAAATAGAGTAGTTGAGGGCGAAATTGTCGAGATACAAGCTCAAGAAAATAGGGCAATGGTAGGTGTTGGTGATAAAAATGAGGGTATTTTAAGCCTTGATGAGATCAGAGGGAGTGATGGAGAGCTTCTTTTTGGTGTAGGCGATAAGATCAGCGTTTTAGTAACTGGCTACTACAATGAAAGACCTAAGATCTCTTATGAGAAGGCAGAGGAGCAGAGAAAAACTCTTGAGTTTATAAAAGCTCACAAAGATGATTTTGAAGATATCACGGTTGAGGGTGTTATCACTAAGAAAAATCGTGGTGGGTATGTGGTAGAAGCTGATGGGCTTAGCTACTTTTTGCCTAGATCTCTAGCTGCTTTTAAAGAGAGTGACAATGTGATCGGCAAAAGCATTAAAGCTCAAATCGTTAAGATCGATGATGAGAACAGCACCATAGTTCTATCTCGTAGAAAGCTATTTAGTGAAGATAGAAAAAAGAAAAAAGAGATCGTAGATGCACTTCTTGAAAAAGATGAGATAGTACGCGGTATAGTTAAAAAGATCACAAGTTATGGTATGTTTGTAGATGTTGGTGGCGTTGATGGATTAGTACACTACAACGAGATCAGCTACAAAGGACCAGTAAACCCTGCAAAACTATATAAAGATGGCGATGAAGTTGAAGTCAAAGCGATCGCTTACGATAAAGAGAAAAGACACCTTTCACTATCTATAAAGGCGACACATCCAGATCCATGGGCAGAGATTGAGAGTGAGCTTGAAGAGGGCGATACTATCACTGTAACAGTTTCTAACATAGAAGCGTATGGTGCGTTTGTAGATCTAGGAAATGATATAGAGGGCTTTTTGCACATCTCTGAAATGTCATGGGATAAAAACTTTAAAAACCCATCAGACTACCTAACGCTAGGTGAAGAGATCGATGTGGAAGTGATCGAGATCGATCCAAAAGTACATAAACTAAGAGTTTCACTAAAAAAACTTATGCCAAAACCTTTTGATGAGTTTTTGAAAAACTATAAAGAGGGTGATGTTGTAAAAGGTAGTGTTACATCGCTAACAGACTTTGGTGCATTTGTACGCATCGGCTCTATCGAGGGACTACTTCACAACCAAGATCTATCGTGGGATAAAAAAGATAGATGTAAAGATATGCTAAAAGTTGGTGATGAGGTTGAGGTTAAGATCGTAAAGATCAATGCTCAAGATGAGAAGATCTCACTAAGCAAAAAAGCACTTCTATCAAGCCCTATTGATACATTTGCATCTGAAAACAGAATAGGCACAGTTGTAAAAGGAAACATCAAAGATATAAAAGATTTTGGTGTTTTTGTAGCACTAGATAGCGGTGTTGATGCTCTTATAAGAGATGAAGATCTTGCTCCACTTAACAAAGAGGAGCTAAGTGTTGGTGATAGTGTAGAGGCTTGTGTTTCTGCGATCGATACAAAAAGAGATAGAATCAGACTATCTGTAAGAAGACTAGAGCAAGCTAAAAGTCAAGCTATGCTAGAGCAGATAAATGACACAGTTGGTAACTCGCTAGGTGATCTGATAAAAGATAAAATCAAATACTAAGATATGAAAAAATGGTTAAAATATCTGCCTCCACTTGTTATGAGTGGGGTGGCTGTTTTTATCATATATTTTCTCTTTTCGCTCTATGAAAAACAAGAGAGCGTAGTTATACACACCCATACTAGTAGTCATGAGGTGGAGTCTTTAAAAAATAGTGAAGATAGCTGGCTAAAATCGCTAGCTAAAACCAAGCTAGCCAAAAGTACTTACGCAGTAAATGAGGCTGAGCTTAAGTTTGAGATCAAAGAGATTGCGTCTAAGGGTACACTCTATACTCTTAGAGTCTCTCTGCTAGATCCATACGAGCAGTTTTGCCTAGAAGAGGAGCTTAAGCGATATGGCTTTGAGCACATCTTTAGCAAAAATGATAAAAATATAAATGTACTAATATATAGCGACTCTAAAGAGAGACTAGACTCTTTAGTAAAAGATCTTAAAAACTACAAAATAAGCTCTAAGATAGAGCCTTATAGTAAGGACAACTAATGCAAAAACAGACCATAATAGTGTGTGATCATATCCATCAAGCGGGCTTAGATCTGCTTCAAAGCGATAGCAATATAAACCTTATAATGGCAGCAGATATGGATAAAACAAAGCTTTTGGAGATACTTCCACAAGCTGATGTTGCCATAACAAGAAGCTCAACTGATGTAGATGAGAAGTTTATCAAAGCTTCATCTAACCTAAAAGCAGTTGTGAGAGCGGGTGTTGGCGTTGATAATGTAGATATCGCAGGCTGTTCTAAAGAGGGGATCATCGTCATGAATGTCCCAACTGCTAATACAATAGCTGCGGTGGAGCTTACTATGGCTCATATGTTATCATGTATGAGAGCGTTTCCATATTCGCACAACCACCTAAAACACGATCGTGTCTGGAAGCGTGAGAAGTGGTATGGCTATGAGCTTAAGGGCAAAAAACTAGGTGTCATAGGTTTTGGAAATATCGGTAGCAGAGTAGCTAAAAGAGCAGCTGCGTTTGAGATGGAAGTTGTGGCGTTTGATCCATACATAAACCCATCAAAAGTTACAGATCTAAATATGACTTACGCTAAAAGCTTCGATGAGATCTTAGCTTGTGACATCATAACCATACATACTCCAAAGACTCAAGAGACTATCAATATGATAGATGCAACTGAGATAGCTAAGATGAGAGATGGGGTTGTACTTATAAACTGTGCAAGAGGTGGTTTGTATAATGAAGAAGCACTCTACAATGGGCTAAAAAGTGGCAAGATCCGCTTTGCTGGTATAGATGTCTTTGTAAAAGAGCCAGCGACTGAGCACCCACTTTTAGAGCTTGATAATGTAACAGTCTCTCCGCACCTTGGTGCAAATACATTTGAGAGTCAGTATAACATCGCGGTTCAAGCAGCTCAAAATGCACTGCAAGCTGTAAAAGGCATAGCCTATCCAAATGCTATCAACCTGCCAATCGATGAGTCAAAGATCCCACCATTTGTAAAGCCATTTTTGGAGATGGGTCAAAAGATAGGCTTTTTGGAAGCTCAACTAAATAGATCTCAAATCGAGACTATCAAAGTTAGTGGGCATGGCGATATCGCTAAGTATGTGGACTCATTAGCGACATTTGTGGCAGTGGGGGCGATGAGCCAAAGAAGCGATGACTCTATAAACTATGTCAATGTCTCATTTAAAGCAAAAGAGAAGGGCATAAAGATAGAGAGTGAAGTGCTTGCTGAGTCAAGTGTCTATAAAAATCTTATCTCAGTCAAACTTACTACCATCGATGGTGGAAGTACAACTATAAGTGCGACGATATTTGATGATAATATATTTAGAATCATATCGATCGATGGGTTTGATATAGAGGTTGCTATAAAGGGTGATATGATCATACTCAAAAACGATGATGTCCCAGGTGTGATAGGAAGCATCGGTACAACCCTTGCAAAGTTCAATGTAAACATAGCCGACTTCTCGCTAGCTAGAAACACAAATAGACAAGCTCTAGCCGTTATCGTAGTAGATAACATTATCACCGAAGAGATACTCTCAGAGCTTCTAAAGATCGAAGCTTGCAAAAGCGTGGCTTACGCTAGAGTTTAATCACCAAAGGTACTACTAAAAAGTACAGCTTGGTTTCTTCCACTCTGCTTGGCTCTATATAGAGCCTTGTCAGCATCTTTGTAGAGACAATCAACACAACACTGCATTTTTGGAGTTGCTACAACCACACCAATAGATATGGTCACATACTTACTAACTTCACTAGCTTTGTGCTCTATGCGAAGCTCTTCTGTGCTCTTTACTAGTTTGTTGGCAAACGAGATCGCTTCATCTTCATTCATACCAACAGCGATGACGCCAAACTCCTCTCCTCCTAGCCTAAAAGCGGAGTCGCTTGCTCGCTTAAGGTTTGACTTTAGAGAGTGTGACACACTCTTTAGCACCTCGTCACCCATCTGGTGACCATAGGCGTCATTGTACTGCTTGAAGAAGTCAATATCGATCATCAAAAATACAATAGTACTCCTAGTTCGCTCCGCCACGCTTGCTTTGTAGATGATACTCTCATCAAAACTTCGCCTATTTAGTAGCCCTGTGAGCGAGTCAGTCACGGTGAGCTTCTCGATAGTGTCGATGTAGCGTCTAGTTTTGTTATACATATGGCGGTTGATAAAAAGCACTATAAATATAAGCAGAGCCGTGCTTATAAATATATAGATCTGCTTTAGTTGTTTTAGTTTTAGCTTTTGGCTCTGGTTGGATTTGAGTGTATTTAGATCTAGTCTATATAGCTCATCTATGGTGTCGATGTTGCTTGTGATGCGTTTATATAGATCAAACTCACTTTTAGTGTTTATGCCATCATCTGCTACGCTTGAGGTGAGTTGAAGGATCTTGTTTTGTGCTTCGATCATTTAGTTGATAGCGGTGAGATCTTGCGTCATTATGGCTATCTATGTTCTCTAAGATATTGCTGTTAAAGAGTAGAGCATCAAGCTTCTTTTCTATGTTGCTTCTATGTATAATGATATCTCTTAGCACCTCATGTCTGTTTTGTTCGTTTAGTCTTAGTGTTGCAGCTCTTATGCGAGCGTTGTTTTCGATGAGTTGAGGAAAGATAAATATGACATTATCAACTAGTACAAAATCTTTCGTCTCCTCAGCAAGTGTTAGCTTGCTAGCATAAGCGATCTTTTTGTTTAGCTCGATGAAGTGCTCTATGGCGGCGTTGAAAAGCTTAAGTGTGTAGTTATCAAAGTCGCAGTTGCTGATCTTGTTTAGGTAGCTAAGAAGCTCCTCTTTCGCCTCTAGTGCACCACTGCAGATATCTAATGTTGTAGCAAGTCTGTTGCAATCTTTTTGAAGCTCACTTTTAATACGCTCTATCTCTTGGAGTGTTGCTTGATCTTGGTTGCGGATACTCTTAAGTCCTCTTAGTCTCTGGATATTTAGCACGATCTTGTATGCTTGATCGACTATCAAAACGCCCTGTTTTTGTAGCGATGTAGTCTCTATACGATTCTGGATACCAAAAAAACTGATAGTAAAAATAGAGAGTATGCCGATGATAATAATGGTTGTTGAGAAGATATAAAGAGGTTTTTCACCTCTTGCGCTGTTTTGCGTAACACTCATAAACCTGCCTATTAGATCGATTGTGATAAAATAATATCAACAATAAATAACATTAATATTATCAAAATTATATATTAATAAGCTTATATTATTCTGATCTTAAGATCTAAGCGAGTAGAACTCTCTTTTGAACTCCTCAAATCGATCCGCAATTATCGCCTCTCTAACATCACGCATCAGTTGCAAGTAGTAGTGAAGGTTATGAATAGAAGCTAAGCGAAAGTAGGTCATCTCACCAGATCTATACAGGTGGTTTAGGTAGCCTCTTGAGTAGTTTTGGCAAGTAAAGCACTCACACGCACCATCTACGCTCTCATCAGAGCTTTTGTAGCTTGCTGCTTTAATATTTAGCTTGCCAAATGTTGTAAAAAGTGTCGCATTTCGTGCATTTCTAGTAGGCATCACACAGTCAAACATATCTACACCACGACTGATGTTCTCGATGAGATCTTCAGGCGTGCCAACCCCCATAAGGTAGCGAGGCTTGTCTCGTGGCATAAACTGCGTAGTAAACTCAACAGTCTCATACATCACATCGTTTGGCTCACCTACACTTAAGCCCCCAATGGCAAATCCATCATAATCCTCAAGCTCACAAAGCCCTCTAGCACTAAGCTCTCTAAAACGCTTGCTCACTCCACCTTGAATAATGGCAAAGATGTTTTGATCTAGCCCTATACCATGGCTTTGCTGAGACTTATGATACTCGATCGCCTCTTTTGCCCAGCGGGTGGTTCGCTCAACACTTGTAGCGATCCGCTCATCGGTGTTTGGAAGAGCGACGAGATCATCAAGGATCATCATGATGTCACTTCCTAGATCATACTGCGTATCTAGCACGCTTTGTGGCGTAAAAAGGTGCTTGCTACCATCTATGTGGGACTTAAAGAGTATGCCATCTTCACGCGGTTTTGAGTTTTTGCTAAGTGAAAATGCTTGAAAACCGCCACTATCTGTTAGAAATGAGCCATTAAACTTGCTAAAACCATGAAGCCCACCTAGATCTTTAACCACCTTGCTAGTGGGTCTTAGGTAGAGATGGTAGGTGTTTGCAAGTATGATCTTAGCCCCAAGAGAGTGCATATCGTGTGCGTCGAGTGACTTTACCACTCCTTGCGTGCCTACGGGCATAAAGACGGGCGTTTGTATGGTAGAGTGAGCTGTTTTGATGGTGCATGCTCTAGCACCCGAGCTTGTAGCGTCGATGTTAAACTGCATAGTTATATCTTTTTGTGGAAGTATAGCAAATTTTGAACTTTAAGAGCTTTTTAGATAAGATCGCAAAAATCTTTTTTGGAGTAGATATGGCAACTATTGGAATGGGCGATATTAAAAAAAATGTAAGGTTGATCATCGCAGAAGTGCCTTATAAGGTGGTTGAGTTTCAACATGTAAAACCTGGCAAGGGTGCGGCTTTTGTAAGAATGAAGATTAAAAGCTACCTAAATGGCAAAGTAATCGAGAAGACTGTGCATGCGGGCGATAAGTTTGAAGTGCCAGAGATCACATATAAAACTATGCAGTATCTTTATGATGATGGTGAGCAGTTCCAGTTTATGGATAAAGATAGCTACGAGCAGATGGGGCTAACTCACGATCAGTGCGAGGGCGTCTCTATGTGGTTCAAAGATGGTATCGATGTTGATATGGTCTTTTATAAAGGTGCAGCGATCACTGTTAGCCCACCAGAGGTTATGGAGCTAGTTATCACCGACACTCCGCCAAACTTCAAAGGTGACACCGCAAGTTCTGGCAAAAAACCAGCTACACTTGAGACGGGTGCGGTTGTGCATGTGCCATACCATGTGCTAGAGGGTGACACAGTGCGTGTAAACACCATCGAGGGTGAGTATATGGAGAAGGTTAAATAACTACTCCCTTACTCCTCTAGGTTTTTATAAAACTCCATCTCGTGGGCACGAAGCAGTCTTATCATATTGACCGAGCCTTTGACGCCCGCGGGATCTCCAGCTGTTAGGATATAGCGACTATTTAGCTTTAGTATATCTCTACCTAGCCCATCTTTCATAACTGAAGCGATCATACGATCTAGCGGAGCTTTTTGTATATAAAATGCAGGCACAACGCCCCAGCAAAGCGTGAGATAGCGAGCTACTTTTTTGCTATGCACAACTGCGTAGATGTCTCGTTTTGGTCTATAACGAGAGAGTTTTTTTACACTTCCACCAGATGATGTTATAGCGATGATGCCCCTTGCGTCTGCATCACTTGCGAGCCTTAGAGCGGCTCTATCGACGCTATCTGTAATGTCATCTACGCTAAAGTTATCAAACTTATTAAATGGGTAGATCTTCTCTACTGCTTGGATCGTTTGCACCATCGTTTTTACCGCTAGCGTTGGGTTGTGTCCGATGGCACTCTCTTCAGAGAGCATAACCGCATCTGTGCCATCTAGCACGGCATTTGCCACATCGCTGATCTCTGCTCTTGTAGCTGATCTATTTTTAGTCATTGAAAGAAGCATCTGTGTTGCTGTTATGACGGGTTTACTCGCTGCATTTGCTTTGTCTATGAGCATTTTTTGAAGTAGTGGCACCTCATAAAATGGCACTTCAATGCCTAGATCTCCTCTTGCTATCATAATAGCGTCACTATTTTTGATGATCTCATCTATGTTCTCAATGGCATCAAACTTCTCGATCTTGGCGATTAGCTCCACATCTGCTTTGTGCTCATAGAGGATCTCTCTAGCTTTTAGCATATCATTGGCGTTTTGCACAAAAGAGATCGCCATAAAATCGACCCCGTTTTTGATCCCCCAGATCATATCTTCTCTATCTTTTTGGGTTATGATGTCAATATTTAGGCGAGTGTTTGGAAAGTTTACACCCTTTTTTGATGAGATTGTGCCACTATTTTCCACTAAAACCTTCACGCCACCCGCAAAGATCTCTATAACTTTTGTCTTGATGATCCCATCATATAAGTAGATCGCATCGCCCATATTTAGCTCATCTAGTATGGTTGGTTGGTTGATACTTACTCTAAATACTCCCTCGCCAACCTGCTTGCCTACCACATCTTCTTTGAGAAACTCTATGATATCGCCTTTGGCTAGATCTAAGTTTGACTCAAGCTCGCCTAGACGGATCTTTGGACCGCTTATGTCTTGAAGTATGCCGATGTTTAGTCCACTCTCATCGATGGCTCTATGGATCTCGGCAAGGACTTTTGAGTGGTACTCATGTGTGCCGTGTGAGAAGTTTAGTCTAAGAACATTTACGCCAGATCTAATGAGTGAGAGAATCGTCTCAAAGTTATCTGACGCAGGCCCGATGGTAGCGACGATTTTGGTCTTTTTCTTCATGCTGTTCCTCGTTGATTTTGTTAAGTATAACCTTTTATTAATAACAACTCATCTATAATACAAACATCATAAATTGAAAGTTTTGTTATGCAGTTTACTCACCTTCACCTTCACACCGAATACTCACTTCTTGATGGTGCCAACAAGATCTCCGCACTCGCGACTAGGCTAAAAGAGCTTGGTATGGATAGCTGTGCGATGAGTGATCATGGCAATATGTTTGGAGCCATAGACTTCTACAAACAGATGAAAAAAGCAGGTATAAAGCCCATCATCGGTATGGAAGCCTATATACACAACTCACAAGATCTAGGTGATAAAACCACCCGCCAACGCTTCCATCTCTGCTTATTTGCTAAAAATCAAAAGGGGTATGAAAACCTGATGTACCTTAGCTCAAAGGCGTTTACAGAGGGGTTTTACTACTATCCACGCATCAACAAAGAGCTACTTAGATCTCATGGCGAGGGGCTAGTTTGTACCTCTGCATGTCTGCAAGGTGAGGTAAACTGGCACCTAAACACCGCAAATGAGCGAAATGTTAGAGCTGGTGCAGGGGGTTATGAGGGTGCAAAAGCAGCGGCACAGGAGTATAAAGAGATCTTTGGCGATGACTTTTACATAGAGATCATGCGTCATGGCATAGGTGATCAGCATTTTATTGATGAGGAGATACTTCGCGTTGCAAAAGAGCTTGACATCAAGGTGGTTGCCACAAATGACACGCACTACACTTTTAGCGATGACGCCCAGTATCATGAGGCTTTTATGTGCATCGGTATGAACAAACTCTACGATGATCCAAACAGAATGCGTCACTCCGTGCATGAGTTTTACCTAAAGTCCCCAGAGCAGATGGCGAGGCTCTTTGCGGATATTCCAGAGGCGATCGAAGCAACACAGGAGATCGCAGAGAAGTGCCAGCTAGATCTAAAACTTGGCGATCCAACTCCACCAAACTTTAAGTTTACTAAGGAGTATGCAAGAAGTGAGGGGCTTGAGATAGATCACGCAGATGATGAGCCACTAAGTGTAGATGCCACAAAAGAGCAGAGGCGATCTTATAGAAGTGCAGCAGATAAAAATGATGCCGAGTATTTTATATATAAGTGCAAAGAGGGGTTAGAGAAACGACTAAAGTATATAGATGAGAGCCTGCATGAGAGCTATCGCGAGCGGTTAGAGTTTGAGATGGAGGTGATAAACTCTATGAAGTTCCCAGGTTATATGCTCATAGTTTGGGACTTTGTGAGAGTTGCTAAAGATATGGGCATCGCAGTTGGGCCAGGGCGAGGGAGTGCTGCTGGGAGTTTGGTGGCGTACTCACTAGAGATCACCGATATAGATCCTATCAAGTATGATCTGCTTTTTGAGCGGTTTTTGAATCCTGAACGCGTAAGTATGCCAGATATCGATATGGACTTTATGCAGGCTCGTCGCGGTGAAGTGATCGACTATGTGGTACAAAAGTATGGCAGGGAGCAGGTGGCTCAGATCATAACATTTGGCTCACTTCTAGCAAAAGGGGTGATCCGCGATGTAGCAAGGGTGCTAGATATGCCTCTAAGTGAAGCGGACAAAATGGCAAAGCTGATCCCAGATGAGCTAGGTATCACGCTAAGTGGCAAGAAGAAGGGCGATGAGTTTATAGCTGGAGCTATCCAAAAAGAGCCAAAGATCAAAGAGCTTATAGAGAGTGATGCAAAAGCCTCTAGGGTGTGGGAGTTTGCAAACCGCCTAGAGGGGCTTAAGCGAAACTCTGGGATCCACGCTGCGGGGGTTGTCATCTCAAATGAGGAGCTGTGGAAAAAGACTCCGATCTATAAGCCATCTGGTGAAGATACCTATGTGACGCAGTACTCGCTAAGCTTTTTGGAAGATGTGGACTTAATCAAGTTTGACTTTTTGGGCTTAAAGACACTCGATGTGATAGATAGTGCTAAAAAACTTGTAAAACTTAAGCATGGTGTGGAGATCGACTGGCACGCCATAGATGTAAATGATCCAAAAGTTTATGATGTTATACGAAGCGGACAAACGGTGGGAATGTTCCAGATAGAGAGTAGCGGAATGCAGGATCTAAACCGCCGTCTAAAGCCAGATAGCTTTGAGGATCTCATTGCGGTGCTTGCACTCTATCGCCCAGGCCCGATGGAGTCTGGTATGCTAAATGACTTCATAGAGCGAAAGCACGGCAGGCAGGCGATTAGCTACACATTTGACGCGATGGAGGAGATTTTAAAAAACACCTATGGTGTCATCGTCTATCAAGAGCAGGTTATGCAGATCGTGCAAACCATCGGCGGGTTTTCGCTAGGATACTCAGACATTATCCGTCGTGCGATGGGTAAAAAGACCGATATGTCCGCCTACAACCACGAGTTTGCTGATGGTGCCAAAAAACAGGGCTACGACTATGACAAGGCGTCAGCTCTGTTTGATCTGATCGAGAAGTTTGCAGGGTATGGGTTTAACAAGAGCCACTCTGCGGCGTATGCGATGGTGACATTTCAAACAGCATACCTTAAAACATACTATCCAAGTGAGTTTATGGCGGCACTGCTAACCTCTGAAAAGGACAACACTGACAATGTTGTCAAGTATATAGAAGAGGCAAAAAAGATGGGCATAGAGCTTGCTGCACCTGATATTTGCGACTCGCTTTTGGAGTTTTCTGCTCTTGAGCGAGAGAACAAAAGCTTTATACTCTTTGGGCTAGGTGCGATCAAGGGCGTGGGCGATGCGGCGGTGGAGTCGATACTCCAAGCTAGAAGTGAGGGTGGAGAGTTTACAAGTATAGAGGATTTTGTAAACCGTGTAGAGCCATCAAAGGTGAACAAACGCGTTATAGAGTCCATCATAAAAGCGGGTGGATTTGATCGCTTTGGCTTCTCTAGGCGAGCACTGCTAGATCAGATCGAGACAATCGTCGATAGTGCCAAAAGTGCCACCGAAGCGAAGAAAAACGCAGCTGGATCGCTATTTGGTGATGATGAGGAGATCTCAACTGTGCGACTTGAGCTACAAAACAGCATAGAGTTTGAGCTGATGAGTCTGCTTGAGTTTGAGAAGGAGACACTCGGTTTTTATGTCTCTGGGCATCCGCTAGATAAGTATAGATCTACGCTTGAAGAGATAGAGTATACGCTAAGTAGTGAGGTAAATGAGATCAAAGATGGCTCATACGCGATCCTAATAGGCAAAGTGGAGAGCGTCACAAGGCGAATGAGCAAAAAGGGCAACCAGTTTGGTATAGTGGAGTTTATGGACCTGCATGGCAATATGGAGATCTCACTCTTTAGCGATAAGCTAGATGAGCTTGAGGCGATGAACCTTGAAGAGCCAGTAGCGTTTAAGGTCAAAGTGATGCACACAGAGACCTTCTCTCGCATAACAGTTAGCAAGCTTATGAGCCTAGTGGAGGCGAAAAAAGAGAGCAAAAAGACCAAGCGGGAGTTTAGAGAGGTTGAACTTCCAAGCGAGCCACTACTGCTTGCTATCAAGCTGGGTGAGGATCTAGGCGAGATAGAGAGACTCTATGCAAAGGCGAGGGCACACCCTGGAAAACGCTCTCTTAGCATAGTGATCATCTCAAAGCTTCAAAATGTGCTCATAGAGACAAATCTAAAAGTGGGTGAAGCCTTTGTAAGCGAGATAGATGGCAATGAGCACATCGACATACTACAAAATGCGAGTTGATAGAGCAGATCTAAAGAGGGCTTTTGCATCGCTAAAACCACAAAAAACTATCTGGGGTGTGGTGGGAGTAGTGCTCTTTTTTATAGCTCCTGAGGTGGTGGCGTTTTTTTATGCGGGTGATATAGTGGCGTTTGCAAATAGCATGATGAGTAGCTCTAGTAGCTGGGTGGAGGCTAAGAGCTATGAGTTACTTGCGATGCTCTTTGAAGATGGCGTAAGCTATCTCAATCTAGCTCTAGGGTTTATACTGCTTGCGTGGCTTTTTATATAAGGATAGGTTATGAATAGAGATGAGTTTAATGATGGGCTTTTAGGGTTTTTGGACGCTTCGCCAACACCACAACATGCAGTGCAAAATATCTCGATGATGCTGGATAATGCGGGTTTTGTAGAGCTAAGAGAGGGCGAGGAGTGGAGCTTAAGTGAGGGCGGGAGCTACTACACTATAAGAGGGGGTGGATCTCTCATCGCTTTTAACTACTACGGCGTGCGTGAATATCTGCTTTTGGGTGCTCATAGTGACTCGCCATGTTTGAAACTTAAGCCAAATGCAAAACTAGCAGAAAATGCTCTTACAAAACTAGGTGTTGAGCCTTATGGTGGGCTACTTCTAAACACTTGGTTTGATCGCGATCTTGGCATCGCAGGGGAGATCTGGTATGAGGATATGAGAGGTGAGCTAAAGTCCGCTCTAGTAGATAGTAAGCGAGCTGTGGCGGTTGTGGCTTCTCTTGCTATCCATCTGGATCGTGAGGCGAACAAAGATAGAAGCATAAACGCTCAAAACGACCTGCCACCCATCATAGCACTTGATGAAGAGTTTGATCTTGAGAGCTTTTTAGAAGATCTAGTAGATGATGATGTCTCAAAGATCTTGTCGCACGATCTAAGCCTTTACGATACTCAAAAGGCGTCGTTTGTGGGGGCAAATAGTGAGCTGATAACCTCCGCAAGACTTGATAATCTTCTAAGTTGCTACACCGCTCTTGTGAGTATCTGCTCGCTTATGGACAAGCCTGTTGTGATGAGTATATTTGATCATGAAGAGGTGGGGAGCGAGTCGCTAAGTGGGGCGGGTGGAAGCTTTTTTATGGATACGCTAAGAAGCATCTTCCCCGCTCATAGCGACTATCTAAGCTTCGCTAAAGGCTCGCTTTTGCTCTCGCTTGATAACGCTCACGCAGTGCATCAAAACTTTGCCAACAAGCATGATAGTGCCCATGCACCGCTACTCAATGGTGGAGTGGTGATCAAGATAAATAGCAACCAACGCTACGCCTCTAGTGCGAAAAGTGTAGCAAGGTTTAAACGCGTGGCGATGAAGTGTGGCAAAAGCACGCAGAGCTTTGTTACTCGTAGTGATATGCCGTGTGGCTCAACCATTGGTCCAACTCTTAGTGCACTAAGTGGTATTGCTACTCTAGATCTAGGTGTGCCAACCCTTGCTATGCACTCCATAAGAGAGAGTGCGGGAAGCGATGATGCACACGATCTTTATGAGATCATCTTAGAGTTTTTTAGCTAATGTCCGCCATTACTCAAGAGGAGCTATCGCTTCTTATAGAGCAGACTTACCGTGTGGAGCGGGAGTTTAGCACTCTCAAGGCGTCGTATGATCACCTGCAAGGCACCATCGAGGAGATCGTGGAGTTTTTGCCTACGGCGATCTGGATCTTTAACGATGATGGGAGTGTGTTTTTGCAAAACTCTCAAGCTAAAGAGCTTGCATTTTTGGTGCGTAGCTTACACCCAAGCGAGTCAGAGTATGAGATCTCGCATGGATCTAGATCTTATCTCGTAAAAAATAGCATCTATAAAGATAAAAGACTCTATAACTGCACCGATATAACAGAGCAAAAACGCAAAGAAAACCTCGCTACGATGGGGCAGATGGCAGCTCATCTCTCGCATGAGATCCGAAACCCCGTTGGATCTATCGCACTACTTAGCTCAACACTTAAAAAGCGAGTGATGCAGAAAAATATCCCTATCGTAGATGAGATTCAAAAGGCCACCTACCGTATAGAGCGGATCATCAAGGCGACACTTCTTTTTAGTAGAGGCATAAAGATTGGCAAGTCTGCCTTTTTGTGGAGTGATCTGCTAGAAGATCTGCAAGATAGCATCAGTTTTTATGGCTACACTAAAGAGATCGAGTTTAACTTCTACTCCGCTGGGGTGGAGCTTTTTGCTGATAAAGATCTGCTAGGTATGCTCTTTTCAAACCTAGTGCTAAACGCTATCGACGCCATAGAGCTAGATGAAAATGAGAGCGGAACTATAAGCATAGAGTATGAGAGAGATGAGTTTTTTCATAGGTTTTTGGTGTGTGATAGTGGCGTGAGGGTAGAGAGAAAAGATGATCTTTTTGAGGCGTTTAGAAGCTCTAAAGTCAAGGGCAACGGGCTAGGGCTAGTACTCTCAAAAGAGATCGCAAAGGCTCACGGTGGCGATGTTGTGTTTCTTGATGCAAAAAGGAAGTGCTTTTTAGTAACTATAATATAAACTTATCTAGCCCGTCTTGTGAGTAAAAAACTCACAAATCTCCACCTCTAAGATCTGCGAAATCTTAAAGAGATGCTCTATGTTAAAGTGTTTTTTATTGTGATAGATCTCCGCAACCGATACCAACCCCACCGACTTTAGATCCATAGATAGTGCAAGATCTAGCTGTGTCATACCACGCTCTTTTCTGATCCTTGAGACATTTTGCCCGATCGTTTTATAGAGTTCGTCTATTTCTTGCACAAAACTACCTATGGTTAATTTATTTGTAAGTCTAATGGTTATAAAATTGATTTGCAACTACCCATAGTTAGTTTTTTAGTAGCGATGGTAGAAAAAGCAATAAACACAAGGAGACCACACAGATGGCTACACCAAAAGTACAAAAGGCTTTAGATAAAGCTAAGGCAGCGGGCATAACAAATCAAGCAGATCTAAACGCACTAGAGGCAGCACTAATAGGCAAGAGTGAAAAAGAGCAAGCTAAGGCTATCAAAAATGCTACTAAAGCATACAAGAAAGCCAAAAAAGCAACAGGTGATGCTTCTTATGCACTAGATGTAGCAAAAGCAGCTAACAACATAGACAAAGCTGTTCAAAAGGCTATCAAA
>JBAYBZ010000019.1:0-19444 GCA_041669045.1 Sulfuricurvum sp.
AAGCAGATCAATGAGATCTCCTCTACCAATGCAAGAAGTGTAGAGGAGATTGCAGCTGCTGCTGAGCATCTCAATGCTATGACAAACTCACTACATGGTAAGCTAGAGGTGTTTAGGACTTGACAAAGGGATTTTGTGAAAATGGCTTTTCACAAAGTTTTTTATACTCTAAGAGATGATCTTTTAGGTTCAAAAGTGCTGGTTTTGGGAGGTAGTAGAGCAGTTTTACTATCTCTCGCACCTCTTTGGAGTAGCGGTGGTTGTAGTTGCTTATATACTCCACCTCTTGGGTAAAAAGCTCTCCCTCATCAACACCTAGCACCTCAGCTATATATGGTATAAGCTCCACTTTTAACTCTCTTTTGCCACTCAAGTAGCCATAGATCGTCTGCTCGCTTGGCACCTCACCTGTGCTTTTTAGCTTCGGTTCTAGTGCTTGTAGTTTTTTGACAAACTCCCTCTTGCTCGTCTCTCTCTCCGCTATAAGATGGCTTATCTTCTCTACAATATCCACTTTTTACTATCCATTTTGCATAATATATGCCATATCTTAAGCTATAAATAATTTGTGATCGTATAAAATTAGTCATTTAGGATAATTAACCAAACCAAATCACAAAGGCTACCCCATAGAGATCTACTGCCTAAGCGTGTGCACAGCAATTTTGATCGGTTTTTTGATTATTGCAAAAATATTTCATACCATATACAAAAGCAGTTGCAACAAACTCAAAAACGACCTAGAGCCACTTGTATTTATAGATCCACTAACCGAGGTTGCCAACCGTCGCTTTTTGGATCACGCCTTTTGCAAGGAGATCAGAAGATGCCAAAGATCTCAAAAAGAGCTGGCACTTCTGATGATCGACATAGACCACTTCAAGCTATACAATGACTTTTATGGGCATCAAGCAGGCGATGAGTGCCTCAAAAATGTAGCCAAAACTTTAGCAAAAAACATAAAAAACTCGCATGATCTGCTCGCTCGCTACGGTGGGGAGGAGTTTGTCTGTGTACTAAGCGAGATAGATCTAGCTACTCTAAAAAAACGAGCAGAAGATCTAAGAAGATCCATAGAAGCACTCTCGATCCCACACCACCGCTCACCCACAGCGAGCGTAGTGACTGTTAGCATCGGTGCGACTATAACCATGCCAAATGAGTACACAAACGCCACAAAACTCATAAGCCTAGCAGATGAAGCTCTCTACATCGCTAAAAATAGTGGCAGAAACAAAGTAGCCTATAAACCACTGCTAGAGAACTAAGTATCTTCTAGTATAATTGCTTTTATGATTTATGACATACTTGTTTTAGGCGGTGGAGCTAGCGGGCTATTTTTTGGCTCATTTGTAGACAAAAAGCTAAATATCGCTATGGTTGAGGCAAACTCTAGCCTTGCTAAAAAGCTAAAGGTAAGCGGTGGTGGAAAATGCAACTTTACAAACCGCTTTGTTAGTGGCAACAACTTCGATAGTAGCGAGTTTGTAGAGTACTTTTTAGATAGCTTCTCAAATGATGATCTGCTTGAGTTTTTAGATGCTAATGGCTTGGAGTATGAACTAAGAGAGGGCAGATTTTACTTCTGCAAAAAAACAAGCAGTGATCTCATAGATATACTCAAAAAGCACTCATCACACGCAGATCTACTACTAAACCATCAGGTGCTAGATCTCAAAAAAGATGGTGAAGCTTTCAAGGTTTTTACCCAAAAAGGCGTGCTAAGAGCTAAAAAAGTGGTGGTTGCTCTTGGTGCAAAGAGTTTTGCCTCTCTTGGTGCTACTGACATGGCTCAACACATTGCCAAAAGCTTTGGGCTAAAAACTAGAGAGTTTAGCCCCGCTCTAGTTGGACTCACACTCCAAAAAGAGCAGTTTTGGATGAGAGAACTCAGCGGACTTAGCATAAAAGTAAGCATAAAAGTAAGCAAAGGCTCAGATCTCAAAGAGCTAAGCGGAGATCTACTCTTTACCCACAAAGGGATCTCAGGTCCAGCAGTACTCTCCGCTTCACTCTACTGGCAAAAAGGAGGCATAAGTATAGACTTTGTGCCTCACTTGGATAGCGTAGATCTAAGAAGCAAAAAGCACCTAAGCACGGCTCTAGCACTGCCAAAAAGACTCACAAAAGCACTATTTGCAGATCTGGGCATAGTAGATAGAGAGTGCCATAAGATCTCAGATGAGGAGATAGCAAAACTTCGTAGCTACACACTCTCTCCTGCTGGCAACTTTGGCTTTAGCAAGGCGGAAGTGTGCAGAGGTGGTGTGCTTACAAGTGAGCTTGATGCTTACACTTTAGAGAGCAAAAATGTTAGCGGTTTATACTTTATAGGTGAAGCTGTTGATGTAGCGGGTGAGCTAGGCGGATACAACCTTCAGTGGGCATTTAGCTCCGCTTATGTGTGTGCAAAGAGTATGTGAGTTTTTTGGTTTTTAGCAAAGAACAAAAAAGTGACACTATGAAACTTTATTAATGTACAAAGAGATTGTTTAGTTAAAAATACTATGGATTATCGGATCAAGTCCGATAATGACGCACTACTTTTGTCATCTTCTGGCTTGACCAGAAGATCCAGAGTTGCTTGCAAGATACTTGATTATCTTACGAAGTGATCAAACAAGAAAGGGGCTTTCGCCTCTTTCGTATGCTAATTGTACCATACTATCAACAATAACTAGCTAGCAACCCACCCTTTAGTGCCTCTGCTGCTTCATCGCCTTTTAATTTTCTAACTATTGCAAGAGCAAAGCAGAGTGCCGTTGCAGGGCCACGCGAAGTCATAACATTTGCATCTTCAACCACCATAGCATCATCGCTATATCCATCTAGCCTTATCTGCTCTTCGACTGATGGGTAGCAGGTGTAGTTATGCTTTAGTACGCCCGCAGCTTCTAGTGCAAAAGGTGCTGCACAGATCGCCCCTATATGCTTACCTTTTGCGTCCATATCTTTTAGGATTTTAAGCACATTTGCATCTTTTGCTAGAGCATTGGTTCCACCCCAACCACCTGGGAGCACTACCATAGTAAGATCATCTGCACTAAGCCCTGCAATGCTCCTATCTGCCTTTATGGTTATGCCATTTGCACCCTTAACTAGCATCTCTTTGCTTAGTGAAGCAACCACTACTTCAATGTCAGCTCTACGAAGCACATCTATAATGTTTACTGCTTCAATCTCCTCAAAACCCTCTGCCAATGGGACTAAAACCTTGCTCATAAGCTCTCCTTTATCGTTTTGCCTCCATTTTATCTTAAGATGATATAATTTTGACTAAAAAAGGGCGATCTTGAGCGAGATTTTGAAACTTTTTAGAGTTCACCAGTATGTGAAAAACCTCTTTATATTTATGCCCCTGCTCTTCTCACTACACTTTAGCGACGCCCACGCTTGGAGTGGCTCTATCATAGCATTTGTCCTCTTTAGCTCTCTTGCTAGTAGCGTCTATATCTTTAACGACTTGCAAGATCTAGCCGAAGATCGCCGCCACCCTACTAAAAAACTCCGCCCACTAGCAAGTGGGGCTATCTCCATACCCACCGCAAAACTGCTATTTGTCACACTAGCTACTACTTCACTTGGTGTAGCTTTTATGCAGAGCAAGGGGCTTTTTGGAGTGCTACTGCTCTACTTTGTGCTAAATATCGCCTATTCGCTAAGGCTTAAACATATCGCTATTTTAGATATATTTATCATCGCTTCTGGCTTTGTGCTTAGACTATTTGCAGCAAGTGCCATCACGGGGATTGAGCTATCAATGTGGATCATCTTGGTTACATTTTTGCTCGCTATATTTTTAGCCCTTGCCAAACGGCGTGATGATGTCCTGCTTGCTCTTAAGGGTCAAGAGACACGCAAAAACATCGATGGCTACAACCTTGAGTTTGTAAATGCGGCGATGGTTTTGATGGCGGGTGTGGTTATAGTTAGCTACATACAGTACACCATATCTAGCGAAGTTATAGAGCGACTTGGCTCATCGCACCTCTATCTTAGCTCATTTTTTGTCATACTTGGCATACTTCGCTATATGCAGATCACATTTGTTGAGCAAAACAGCTCAAGCCCTACCAAACTAGTGCTAAATGACCGCTTTTTACAACTTAGTATCGTCGCTTGGCTAGTGTTTTTCATAGCCATAGTAGAGTTTAAATGGTAAAAAGATATATCATCTTTGCACTACTTGCAACGCTTCTAAACCTCGCTATGCAGTGGGTAAGTTTTGCACTATATAGCGGGGAGTTTAGCATCTATATCGCTATGATCTTTGGTACGCTTAGCGGACTTGTGCTTAAGTATGTGCTTGATAAAAAGTTCATCTTCTACCACAAACCGCGTAGCAAAAAAGATGATGGCATCAAGTTTATGCTCTACTCGGCGATGGGGCTATTTACTACGCTCATATTTTGGATCTTTGAGCTAGCTTTTGATGCTATGCTTGATGCCAAATATCTCGGTGCAACTGTTGGACTAAGTGTGGGTTATATAGTAAAATACTATCTCGATAAAAAATATGTCTTCAAGGAGAGCTTTTGAAGCTACAAAGCTGGGGAAACTACCCACTCATAGATCACAAAACTACGCTTCTAAGCGATGAAGCCTCGCTTGGGGAGTTTATGAAAAGCGATGCTTGCTTTATAGCCTATGGCAATGGCAGAAGTTATGGTGATAGTGCATTAGCTGAGCATCTACTATATACAAAAGGGTATGACTACTTTTTAGATTTTGATGAAGATAGCGGGGTTTTAGAGTGTACATCTGGCGTTACACTAGAGCAGATCTTAGATCTTGTAGTACCAAAAGGGTGGTTTTTAGCCATCACTCCAGGGACAAAACTCATCACAGTTGGGGGAGCAATCGCCTCTGATATCCATGGCAAAAACCACCACATAGAGGGGTGTTTTAGTGAGTGCGTGGAGTCTATGAGAGTGATGCTTGCCTCTAGCGAGGTGGTAGAGGTGAGTAAAGATGATGAGCTATTTTTAGCAACTTGCGGTGGTATGGGGCTTACTGGCGTCATACTAAGTGCAAAGATGAGGCTAAAAAAGATAGATTCTAGCACCATAGATCAAACAACTATAAAAACCAAAAACCTCAAAGAGACATTTGAAGCCTTTGAGAGCTACAAGGAGTACTCCTACTCTGTGGCATGGATCGACGCACTAGCTAGTGGCGATGAGCTTGGCAGATCCTTGCTAATGGTGGGTGAGTTTGCAAAGAGTGGGGGCTTAGAGTACAAAAGCAAAACTAAGCTAAGCGTGCCGTTTTACTTGCCATCTTTTACGCTAAATAGCCTAAGCGTGCGGGCATTTAACTACCTCTACTACACAAAAGCAAAAAGTGGCATAAGCTACTCTAAGGTGAGCATAGATAGCTTTTTTTATCCGCTTGATGCCATCGCCAACTGGAACAAGATCTATGGCAAAAACGGCTTTACGCAGTACCAGATCATAGTACCAAAAGAGCAGAGCTACGAGGCACTTAGTAAGATACTAAGCTTAATAGCAAAAAGTGGCAAAGGCTCATTTTTAGCAGTGCTTAAGCTCCATGGCAAAGCAAACGCAAACTACCTCTCATTTCCGCTTGAGGGCTACTCGCTCGCACTTGACTTCAAAATCGAAGATGATCTTTTTGCTCTTTTAGATGAACTTGACAAGGTTGTGCTAGAGTATGGCGGAAGAGTCTATCTTACAAAAGATGTGCGAGTAGAGAGGGAGAGTTTTGATGCTGGATATGAGAGGGCAGATCTATTTAGAAGCTTTAGAGAGGCTAATGGCATGAGAGAGAAGTTTAACTCACTTCAGTCAAAAAGGCTAGGACTATGAGCTGGGTTTTGGTAGTTGGTGCAACTAGTGACATCGCCAAAGATCTAGCTAGGATCTACGCCCAAAATGGCTACGATCTCTACTTAAGTGCAAGAGACTCTAGCAAACTCACCACTTTGCAAAGAGATCTCATAGTGCGAAGCAAAGTTGAGGTCAAACTGCTAGATCTAGATGTGAGTGAGTTTAGCTCACACGCTAGCGTGGTTGCCTCACTAGATCCTATGCCATCAGGAGTTATAGTAGCAAGCGGAGTGATGTTTGAACAAGGTGAGTCGCAGAGTGACTTTAGCAAAGCTAGAGAGATGATCGATGTAAACTACACGGGTGTTGTTAGTCTGCTTGAGCTTTTTGCAAGCGAGGCGGAGGCAAAAAAGAGTGGCTTCATAGTAGCACTTAGCTCAGTTGCGGGAGATCGCGGACGAGCCTCAAACTACCTATATGGAAGCACCAAATCAGCACTCAGTGCATACCTAAGTGGTCTTAGAAACCGCCTACACAAGAGTGGAGTGCAAGTCCTAACCGTAAAATCAGGGTTTGTGCACACCAAAATGACAGCTCATCTTGATCTGCCACCTCTTCTAACTGCTAGCTCGCAAGAGATAGCCAAAGATATCTTTACTTCGCAACAAAAAAGAAAAGATGTTATATACACTAAAAGCATCTGGTTTTTTATCATGCTTATCATCAAGCATATCCCAGAGGCTATCTTTAAAAAGACCAATATATGATCTACAAAAAAGAGCTAGCACTTGTTGCTATCATCACGCTAGCAAAGCTTCTTATCATCACGCTTTTGCCACTAACGGGTGATGAGGCGTACTTTATAGCCAAATGGGCGACAAATCCATCACTTGGCTACTACGACCACCCGCCGATGGTTGGTTGGATCATATATCTACTTAGTTTTATAAGTGACTCCTACATATTTTATAGGCTCTTTGCTCTCTTTACATCATTTATAACTGCGTATGTCATCTACCGTATCGCCCTGCTCTACGGCGTAGCTCACAAAAGCTCCCTCTACGCTTCGCTTATCTTTTTAGCATCAAGTGTGGATCTGCTACTAGTACTTATGACTAACGATGTGGCACTGCTATTTTTTAGCTCACTTGGCACTTTAGCTCTACTTTTTGCACTAGAGAAAAACAGTACTCCGCTAGCACTTTTAGCAGGATTTTTGCTTGGGGGTGCATTTTTGAGCAAATATTTTGCGGTATTTTTGCTCTTTGCACTGCTTATCTTTGCTATCTTTACCTATAAAAAGAGGTCTCTAAAAACCATCGCCATCGCCTCACTCATCATCACTCTTGCCATTATGCTAAACCTCTACTACAACTACACCTCATGCTGGAACAACATAATGTTCAACTTCTTTGCAAGAGGAAACAGCGGAAGCATCGACATAACCAACACGCTCATCTACTTTGCTCTTATAGCCTATGTGGTTTCGCCATGGGGGCTTTACTACCTCATAAGATCTAACCTTACTCGCGGTAGTGCCTTAAACTTAAGCATAACCATACTAAGCGTTGCATTTGTTCTATTTTTGCTAGTCTCGCTAAAAAATGGCATCGGACTGCACTGGTTTTTACTTTTTTCTCCCTACATATACCTACTTTTTGCACTCATAAAAAGTGAGACGCAAGAGAAGATCTTTAAACTTAACGCCATCTTTTCGCTTTTGCAAGCTACCATTATCATAACCACACTTCTACTACCCATCGAGCTTCTAAGTGGTAGTAAAAAGTACGCAGATCTTATCCTCTACACAGAGGCAAAAGAGGTGTGCAAGCATATAGATAGCGAGCAGTTTTACACATTTGGCTACACGCCTGCATCACAGCTATCTTACGCCTGCAAAAAGAGCGTCTACTCACTCTTTAGTAAGTCAAAGTATGGCAGAGAAGATGACAAGCTACTAGATCTAAGAGAGCTTGATGGCAAAGATCTAACCATAGTATTTGATCATATAGGCGATGCCAAAAAAACTAGCGGAATATGCGACGCGTTTGATGTAGAGAGCTTTAACATAAAAGGTGTAGATCTCTACAAAGGAGTGTGCAAAAACTTTAGCCTAGAGGAGTATGGCAAGATCTATCTTCAGAGGCTAAACAGCACCATATATAACATTCCGCCATATCTACCAACAGGGGATTGCTACTTTAAAGAGAGGTATTTTGAGTGAGACTTGCACTATTTGATTTTGATGGAACACTTACTAAAAGCGACTCATTTATGGCATTTTTACGCCACTCTAGCACCAAAAGTGGCTTCTACATAAATGCCATAAAGTTTCTACCACACCTACTGCTTTGGAAGAGCGGTTTTATAGATAACTCCGAGGCAAAAAGAAGGCTTGTTGGTCTATTTTTCTATGGCATAAGCAGGAGTGAATTTGAGAAGATCGCTCTTAGTTTTTCAGCTCATATAGACTCACTTATAGATCCATCAAGACTAAAACTGCTACTAGATCACAAAGAAAGGGGTGATCGCGTCGTGATAGTCTCTGCCTCTATCGAGTGCTATCTTTTGCCGTGGTGCAAGCAAAACGGTATAGAGCTACTATGCACCAAACTAGCGTTTGATGATGATATATTCAAAGGAGAGTTTGCCACTCCAAACTGCTACGGCGAGCAAAAAGCTTCACGCATCAAGAGCTACTTAAATCTTGCAAAGTATAATGAGATTTACGCTTATGGAGATAGTGCAGGTGATGACCAAATGCTAGCACTATCAAATCACCCCACTAAGTTTTAGGAGAAAAGTATGATAAGTGAGAAACTGCAAGAGGTTTTAGCTCATGAAGGTGCGATGGCGATCGCTACAAATGGCGAGGAGTTTCCTCACATCGTAAATACTTGGCACAGCTATGTTATAGTGGGCGAAGATGCGATACTTGTACCTGTTGGTGGTATGACTACTTTTGAGAAACTACTTGAGGCAAACAGTAAAGTAAGCGTAACGGTTGGATCTAAAGAGGTTGAGGGTAACTTTGGAATGGGTGCTGGGTTTTTCATCATCGCTGATGCGAGCTTTGAGCTAGACACCCCAGAACATGAGGTGCTAAAGACAACCTACCCATGGTGCAGAGCAGTACTAAAACTTAAAGTGCTTGAGACTCACCAGACGGTTTAAGCGGGGAAAAAGGCAAGATTGCCGACCCCCAAGTAAGCCCACCACCAAAGGCATCTAAAAGCATTAGATCGCCCTTTTTAAGCCTACCCTCTTCGTAGATATCATTTATCGCCATTGGGATCGAAGCTCCAGAGGTGTTACCATACTTATGCACAGTCAAAACCACCTGTTCATCTTTTAAAGAGAGTGCATCACCCACTGCTTTTATGATGCGGTAGTTTGCTTGATGAGGCACAAAATGCTTTATGCTAGATGAACTAATGTTGTTTGCTTCTAGTATATTGATCACATCTTTTGTGAGCGTTTTTACCGCTACTTTAAAGGTTTCATTGCCCTTCATCTGCATAAAAACACCACAACTACCATCTTTGCTATCGTGAGCTGATCCGCTTCCACCATTTGGACTCATAAGCAGATCTGCATACTCACCATCGCTTGAAGTGTGAAGATCTATAATCGCTTCGCCTTTATCTTCAGTAGCACTAACCACCGCTGCACCTGCTCCATCGCCAAAGAGTATGCAAGTAGATCTATCGTTATAGTCAGTTATGCTTGAGAGTTTTTCTGCTCCAACTATGAGTACATTTTTTTTCATGCCAGACTCTATAAAAGCCTTCGCGACACCAAGGGCATAAACAAACCCCGTACACGCCGCAGATATATCAAAAGCAGTGATGTTTTTAAGCCCAAGTTTTGTTGCTATGATAGTCGCAGTTGATGGCATACAGAAATAATCAGGCGAGATAGTAGCACACACAAGCATATCTATCTCATCTGGATCTATACCGCTTCGCTCCAAAGCGAGCTTAGCAGCTTTGCACCCCATATCGCTCGTAAACTCGTCCTCGCTAGCGATATGTCTCTCTTTTATGCCTGTTCGTTTTGTGATCCACTCATCAGAGGTATCTACCATTTTGGCTAGATCTTCATTGCTCAAAATCTTGCTAGGCACATAAGCACCTATGGATCTAAACGCAGCAAATTTTCTCAAGAGGCATTCCTATTTTTAAACTCATCTATACGCTGCACTATCTCATCATTGACATTGTTGCTCACATAAGCAATCGCCTGATAGATCGCATTTTTGATAGCTTTTGGGTTACTTTTGCCATGGCTTACGATCGCACAACCCGCCACACCCATAAGAGGTGCTCCACCTATCTCATCATAGTCGATCTGCTTTTTTAGAAGCTTAAAGACCTTTCGCATCAGTAGTGCACCTGTTATGGCGATGGGCGATTTTCTTATATAATCTTTTAGCAGACCCTTAACGGTTGAAGCAACACCCTCAGAAGCTTTTAGCACCAAGTTGCCCACAAAACCATCACATACGATCACATCGCAACTAGCGTTAAATATATCGCCACCCTCAACATTGCCCTTAAAGCCTCTATATCCATCTAGTAGTTTATATGTCGCTTTTGTAAGCTCATTGCCTTTGCTCGGCTCTTCACCATTTGCTAGTAACCCAATCGATGGCTTCTCAAGCTTAAACATCATCTGTGCATAACAGCTCCCCATAATCGCAAACTGGGCTAGATGCTCTGGCTTTGAGTCCACATTTGCACCCACATCTAGTATGAGCGTCTTTTTTGGGGTGCATGTTGGCATCAGCGTAACTAACGCTGGTCGTAAAACTCCACTAAGACGCCCTAGCCTAAGTGTCGCTAGCGTCATAGTTGCCCCACTATGTCCCGCAGAGACTACACCATCTGCCCTGCCATCTCTAACAAGCTCGACCGCCTTGTATATGCTGCTCTCTTTGCGTTTTACCGCATCAGTTGCGTGATCTTCCATCGATATAACATCGCTAGCATCAACAACTGAGATCTTATCTCTATAACGCTTAGGTAACAGAGATAAAATCTCATCTTTTTTACCAACAAGTATAGGTTCAAACTGCTTCTTTTTTAGAGCTAAAACCGCACCTGCAATAATTGGTTCGGGACCAAAGTCCCCTCCCATAGCATCAATTGCTATCCTTACCATTAGTTACTTATACTCACCAGTAGTAGGGTTTACATGGTGTGGAAGCTTATAAGTTCCATCTTTATCCTTTACTGGACGAGCAAGAGTTATCTTATAGTGTGTTCTTCTTTTAGCCGCTCTTGTGTGAGAGACTCTTCTCTTAGGTACTGCCATACTATTCTCCTTTGTTAAATTTCAAAGACAAATTCATCTTCGCTATCTTGGCAACTTTTACAAACTGTATAGTCGCTTTTTATAAGCTCTAGCTCCATCTTAAGAATCTCCTCAAGATCTACACCAGATCCACTAACCTCGACAACCTCCAAAAGAGTGTCATCTTGTGCCTCATAAAGCCCTTCACTTAGAAAAAACTCTACACTAGCCTCTACACTACGCTTAAACTCATCTGCACAGATATCGCAGAGTGCATCATACTCACCGCTTATATCTGCTTTTAGTAAAAAAAGTCTATCGCTATCATACTGCAAAAAACCTTTAAAAGTGATATTTTCACTCTTTAGTTCAAAATGTGTAGGTGTTTTACTCACCTTTCTTAGCAGTAGTTGCATAAAAGCTTAGCAAAGCTCTTTAGTTGAGAAGAAAAATGCGATCTCGTTGGTTGCATTTTCTAGTGAGTCACTGCCATGAACCGCGTTTGCATCTATATTTTCAGCAAAGTCAGCTCTAATAGTTCCCGCTTCAGCCTCTTTTGGGTTTGTTGCTCCCATTAGTTTACGGTTTTTTGCAACTGCATCTTCACCCTCTAAAACTGAAACTACCACTGGTCCACTTATCATAAACTCAACTAGATCTTTAAAAAATGGTCTCTGTGCATGAATAGCATAAAAAGCCTCTGCATCTTGTCTTGTAAGTTGGATCTTTTTGGTCGCTGCGATACGAAGTCCGTTACTCTCAAAGCGATCTAGTATCTTTCCTATAACGCCCTTAGCAACAGCATCTGGCTTGATGATCGAAAGTGTACGCTCCATCAAATCTCCTATAATTTAAAATTAGGACGCAATTTTAGCCAAAAATGAATTTAAAAATTATTAAAGTGGAAGTTTTTAGTAGTTAGGGGGACAATCTAGCCAAAAATGGCTAGATTATAGAGTTATGCAACACAAGGAGTGCCGTTGCCTCTCATATCATCACCGATATCTTCGCGGTGAGATGGACTCTCGCCAACTAGATCCCAAGTGATACAACCCTCAGTAGGACATGCTGTTGCACATGCTGGCTCATCATGGTAGCTTACACACTCAACACATTTGTTACCATATACATAATAGATATCTGCACCCGTTGGGTTATCATCTTCATCTACGATCGCCTCAACAGGACATTCGTCTATACACGCTCCGCAGTTTATACAAGTATCGCCAATAATTACTGCCATAATAGTTCTCCTATTTTTATTTTCGAGGTAAGTTTAGCTAAAGATTTTTAAACATAGCTAAAAAATATACCATAAAGAAAAATTTGTATATAAAAGTAACGCAAACGCCCACAGGCAGGTGGTTTTGATAATTATTATTGATTAAATTTTCAAATAATTTCTTATCTTTTCTACCATATCTAACCTCTCCCAGCTAAACTCCTCATCTTCTCTACCAAAGTGACCATAAGCTGCGGTTTTTCGGTAAATTGGGCGAAGCAGATCTAAGCTCTTTATGATCCCTTTTGGACTTAGATCAAAAAGATCTCTCACACACGCCTCTATGCGTGACTCTTCCACTACCGCAGTGCCGTGAGCATCGACCATTATGGAGACAGGCTCTGCTACACCGATGGCATACGCTAACTGGATAGTCGCTTTTTCACACGCTCCGCTTGCTACGAGGTTTTTGGCGATCCATCTAGCAGCATAAGCTGCACTACGGTCTACTTTTGTGGGATCTTTGCCACTAAACGCCCCGCCACCATGCGGACAGCTCCCGCCATAAGTATCTACTATGATCTTGCGACCCGTCAGTCCCGCATCGCCTTGTGGCCCGCCTATGACAAACTGCCCTGTTGGGTTTATATGGTACACCGTCTCATCGCTAAGAAGCTCTTTTGGGATCACGACACTTATGACCTCATTTATGATATCTTCTTTGATGCGTCCTTGACTCACTTCGGGTGAGTGTTGCGTCGAGATAACCACCGTCTCTACACTTATGGGCTTGCCATCGACATACTTTACGCTCACTTGAGCCTTGCCATCTGGGCGAAGGTATGGAACAATGCACTCTTTTCGCACCTGTGCAAGGCGACGAGTGAGCTTATGTGCTAGATATATAGGAAGTGGCATAAGCGTAGGAGACTCACTGCACGCATAGCCAAACATAAGCCCCTGATCTCCCGCTCCAATCTCGCCATCTTCGCGATCCACACCCATAGAGATGTCAGCTGACTGCTCACCTACGGTGTTAAGAACTGCTGCACTTCGGTAGTCAAACCCATATGTGGCATCTGTGTAGCCGATCTCTTGCACCACTCGCCTTGCGATCTCTTGCATCGGAGCGTAAGCAGTCGTTTTTAACTCACCTGCAATGATACAAAAACCGTTTGAAACAAGCGTCTCACACGCTACTCTAGCGTTTGCATCTTCTGCGATGATATAATCCAAAATCGCATCACTGATCTGATCTGCCATCTTATCAGGGTGCCCTTCTGTTACAGACTCCGAGGTAAAAATATACTCTTTAGTCATCGATTATCCTTTCATAAAAGCAAAAGTATAGCCAAACTTAATTAAACTATTTAAAGCGAGTGGATTATTGTTTTGTTAGTGCTTTTTGGTTAGAATTTTGACAAATTTACACAATCAAAGGATTTATAAAATGTTAGTAACAAACCCAGCACCAGATTTTAGTGCCACAGCGGTCTTAGCTGATGGTAGCATAGTAGAAAACTTTAAGCTTTCAGAGAATTTTGGCAAAAAAGGAACAGTGCTTTTCTTCTACCCACTAGACTTTACATTTGTCTGCCCATCTGAGATCATCGCTTTTTCACACCGTATGGACGAGTTTGACAAGCGAGGCGTAAATGTGATCGGTGTTTCAGTAGATAGCCAGTTTTCACACTTCGCATGGAGAGAAACCCCTGTCAATCAAGGTGGGATCGGACGCATCAAGTACCCACTTGTAGCAGATCTAACAAAGCAGATCTCAAAAGATTATGATGTACTTTTTGGCGAGTCAGTAGCACTTAGGGGATCGTTTCTTATCGACGCAAAAGGCGTAGTTCGCCACGCTGTGATCAATGACCTGCCACTTGGTAGAAACATCGATGAGATGCTAAGAATGGTAGATGCGATGCACTTTACTGATGAGCATGGCGAAGTTTGTGCAGCTGGTTGGCAAGCAGGCGATGAGGGTATGAAAGCATCAACTGAGGGTGTTGCTGAGTATCTAGCTAAAAACGAAGAAAAACTATAATTAAATACGCCAGCGAAAGTAATTCCGCTTGGGCTACACTAACGCTGAGTTTTCTTCGGCAGAAAGCCCCCGCGACCTTGTCGCTGCGACGCTGAAGCGTCATTTGGCATTAAAACCCCACCAGACTGCTTCGTCACTTCGTTTCTCGCAGTGACTGCAACCGTCATCGCAAGGTGACTTGTCACCGTGGCGATCTATTGTTTCATACGCCAACGGAGCAAAGCTCCGCCTGCGTGTTTAAATATAATACTCCAACGCTTTTTTGTGAGCATATATAATCCGCTCAAAACCTCTTTTTGGCTTAGTAAGCTTTAGTTTTTGTGGATCTATCGCCCTTGAGATCGCCACATAAAACTGCGATGGAGCAAAGATCTCATTGGTACATACCATCAGATCTGCTAAACTCATACCCTGTGACTTGTGGATCGTAATAGCGTAAGCGACCCTAAGTGGATAGTGTCTAAGTAGCAAAAGTCGCTTTTCAAAAGCTTCACTCTCACCATCTACCACCTCTTCACCCCACAAACTCTTAGTGGTCTCCACCTGCTCTACTTTTATCACCTCACCACCGCTTTTTCGCACATATATAGCCTCATCATCAAAGCGAACTACCTCGCCTCTCTCGCCATTGTAGTAGTTCCACGCATTGCGGGTAAAAAGCACTTTTGCACCCACCTTTAGACAAAGCACTCTCTCAACTCTTGCTTCATCAAAAAACCGCTCCGCCTCCGCATCACTCACACTACTCTCAAGCTTCTCAAGCTCTGCTTCAAGTTCGATCATCTCGCCATCTATGGCGTTTAGTAGCCTCTCATTGTGACTATTTGCCGAAGCATTTTTGCCATATAGCATAGTGACATTTTCATCACAAACCTCACTGCTTACAAACGCCTCTAAGTACTCCAAAAGCTCGCCATCGACCCTACACTTGCGGATCTTCTCTAGTGCATCTATGAAGTAGGTATCGCTACTTCTATGGTTTTGCTCTAGCACCACCACATCAAAGGCAAACTCCCGCCACGCCTCACACTCAAATGCAAACTCGACTGACCCGCCACCCTTTACCACAGGTGGCAACTGCAAAAAGTCCCCCACCACCAAAAGCGAGCCTTTAAACTCCGCTTGTACAAGCCTAAGAGCGATCATCTCAAGTAGATCACTACTAACCATTGAGATCTCATCTATGATGAGTAGATCTACTTTAGTGAGGATCTTTTTGACCTTTTTTGGCAGAGCAAACTTACCACCAAGCTCAAGTTCATGCACACTTCCAAAGAGCCTAAAGTCAAAAAAACTATGGATACTTTGACCACCGATAAGAGTAGCTGCCATCGCACTAGAGGCGAGTTTTGCGACACTTTTGCCCTCACCTTCATAGATGGAGATGATCTCTTTTGTGGCGGTGGTTTTACCAACACCCGCCCCACCACTTAGAAAAACATTTCGCCTAGCTTGCAGTTTTTTAACCATTACTTCTATATAATTCATAAACCAATATTAACAAAAAGTGAGTAAAAGTGAGCCAAAAAGTCCTAATAGTTGAAGATAACAAATCTCTAGCAAATCTCTTAGCCAAAAAAATAGACTTTGAGCTGGGCTTTGATGTTGATCTCGCTTACAGTGCCAAAGAGGCGAAGCTATTTTTGAGCCGTTTTGAGTACTGTTTTGTGCTCATAGATCTAGATCTTAAAAACCTTACAAACAAAGAGGAGGTTGTCGATTTTGCACTTAGCAAAAACGCTCGCATCATCGCTCTTAGTGCTAGTATGGATAAAGATCTGCGAAAGAGCCTGCTTAGCAAAGATATCATCGACTATGTGACAAAAAGTGGCATAAACGACATAAACTACATCATCTCCACCATCAAACGGGTGCAAAAAAACCGCGAACACACCATTTTGCTAGTTGATGACTCTGTCGTTTTTAGAAAACAGATGCAGATCTACTTAGAAAATATGCTCTTTAAGGTTGTCGCTGTGGCTCATGGCGAGGAGGCTATGGGTATGCTTCAAAGTGGCAGGACATTTTCGCTCATCATAACGGACTACCATATGCCTGTGATGGACGGGCTTGAGCTTACTAGAGGCATCAGAGAGCTTTATAGCAAAAATGAGCTTAGCATCATCGCACTCTCAGGCAGTGAAGATGATGAGGTCACTGCAAAGTTCCTAAAAAGCGGTGCAAACGACTTCATAAGAAAACCCTTCTCAAAAGAGGAGTTTACATGTCGCATAAACAACTCCATTGAGGCACTAGAGAACATAAACACCATCACAAACCACTCCAAACGAGATCTACTTACGGGACTTCATAACCGCCAATATTTTAATGAACAAGCGAGTAAATATTTTGAGCATGCACATGAAAACTCACAAAAATTTGCCATCGCGATCGTAAACATAGATCACTTCAAAAAGATAAACGAGACCTACGGCAGAGATATAGCCGATGAGGTCATAGTGCATCTTGCTAACACTCTTCGCATCAACACAGAGCCTGAGGATATCGTTGCGAGGCTTGTTTCAGAGGAGTTTGCCATACTTCTCAAAAACACCACTGCGTCGCAAAGCATGGAGATCTTAGAGCAGATCAAAGATAGCATCGAGAACTCAAGCGTGCTAACAAGCAACTCTCAAAACATCAGCTACACCATCTCTGTGGGGCTTTTGCACACTCCAGCAGACACACTGCAAGACTCGCTAGATGAGGCAGATATGCTTCTGTTTAAAGCAAAGGAGCAGGGACGCAACTGTATAGTTAGTGCCTAAGAGCTATCACCTCGCCAAATGGCGGGAGTGTGTCGCTAGCACTCACCCACTTTACACCATAACTCGGGGCAACTAGCGGAAACTTCCCATCAAGATCGCTAAAGTAGATGAGCAGATCTACACCATCAAGATGCTTATCTACAAACTCAAAAAGTGGCACGAAACTTGTCCCACCACCACCCTCAATATATAGATCTAGCTTCTCGCCTGTGTAGAACTTCTGATGGCTTCTTATGCGATCATCGCACACCACTAGATCTATCTCGTAGTTGGGTATAGTAGCTACTATGTGGTTTAGCTCACTTATAAACTCGCTCAAAAGCTCCTCATCTATGGAGCCTGAGCTATCCACCGCCACTACAAACTTAAACCTACTACTTGAAGCAGATGGCAAGTAGAGATCTGCGTGAAGTAGCTTTTTGCTCGGTTTTGCAAAACTAAAGTCATCGCGGTAGTGATCTTGCAAAGCACCTCTAAGCTCATCTTGCCAGTTTATATGAGCTTTTTTGAACTTAAAAGCTCGTCTTAGTGCCTCACCTAGCTCACCCTCTTGGCTACCTAAGAGTTGCTTAGAAGCCTCACTAAAGATCTCACTCTCTATATCACCCTCTATCTCATTTAGATGCGACTCGCTCTCTAAATCATCTCGGAGTAGATCATCGCATAGCATCGCATAGATCTGCTCCGCGTAGAGGTTATCATACTCACTTTTATAGAGCATCTCATCATTTAGGCTAAAGCCACTTCTCTTTAGCAAAGAGTTTATGGCGTACTCGCTTGCTAGATGCCACAAGTCGCCACTTCGCCTCTTAGCTCTTACCTCAAAGCTAAGTGCAGAGTGCATCGCCGTAGTAGCTAGCAAGGTTTGCAGATGCTCACCACTAAGAGCTGATGCGTACTCACTACTTAGCTCAAGCTTCAAAGAGGAGCATCTAAAGTCTCTTAGATCATCATTTATGCTCACCTCAACTCTTGAAGCAAGCTCACCAAAAAATGGCTTCTCCAAAAGTAGCTTCGCTTTTGCTTGTGAAAATAGTTGCAAAAAAGTCTCCACAACGCCCCCTTTGATCTATGTAGTATGAAAAGTGTGTCAATTTTGGTATTATTGCACCATTTTATCACATTAGGTTGCGGATTGAAAAAAGTTAGCATAAAAACAAGACTACTAATACTCACCCTACTCCCCATAATCGCCGTTTTGGCTCTAGGGGTTGGCAGGCTTTTTCACGACATAGGGATCAAGGAGAACCTTCTCTCAACTCAGAAGAGAGTTCAAGAGGCACTTTTGCTAGCGGGGCTTACGCACTCGCTTCAGATAGAGCGAGGACTTAGTGCGGGCTACATCGCTAGTGGATCACACAGTGGATCTAGCGAGCTTAAAGCCATCAGACTCACAACAGATGCAGATCTAGCGAAGCTAAAAACATTGCTAGAGCAACACAAAAGCGATGCTTCGATCACAGCTTCGCTAAGTGAGCTAAGCACAAAGAGATCTAATATAGACAAACTAGAGATCGACGCAGTAGGCTCAACTGCATACTACACAACCGCCATAGCTCACTTCATCTCAAGTGCGACAAAGCTCCCACTAAGCGTAGAAGATCCACAAACTGCAATGCTTCTCTCATCTTATGCTCATCTTGCTTCACTTAAAGAGAACTTAGGGCAGATGAGAGCACTCCTAAATGGTGCTGCCTCAAGAGGACACTTCAAACTAGCTGACTTTAGTGCTTTTAACGCCTCTTATGGTAGGTTTTTACTTAGCGAGGAGAAGTTTAAGGAGCTATCTCCTAGTAACATAGCTAGCATGGCTTCAAGAAGCGAGGCGACTTTTGCTATGATCAACAAAGCACAAAACACCTGCGTAGGGAGTGATCTAGGTATCGATCCTAGCATATGGTTTAGAGATGTTAGCCTAGCCATAGATAGCTACAAAAAGATCGAAGATGAGCTTTTAAAAGTGACAAATAGCATCATCGATGAGAAAGTAACTGACGCTGATTTTGTTGTTGTGGCACTTAGTATAGCTATACTGCTTGGAAGTATTATATTTGTCTCAATTATACTTCTACTCATAAGAGTCTCTGTTACTAAGCCCATAGAGGAGTTTAAGACCACACTCATAAACATAGGCGATAACCACGATCTAACCATAAAAGTAAACGAAGAAGCACCCACCGAGATAGCCCAAATGGCAAAAAGCTTCAACTCCCTCATAGCCAACCTTCGTGAGCTGATAGACACTTCAAAGATAGGCTCAAGTGAGAATGCTTCCATATCTCATGAGCTATCTACTACTGCTATTAGTGTAGGAGAGAATGTA
>JBAYBZ010000020.1:0-18147 GCA_041669045.1 Sulfuricurvum sp.
ATTATCTAGTGTCCACTTATCAGCTTTGCCATCGGCATCTAGATCTAGGTTTTTAGCATAGTCTGCTTTAGCAGTTAAGATCGCATCTCTTGAATCCAGACTTGTAGTGAGTGTGGAAGTGTGGGTTTGTTATAAAGTAGAGATGATAAATTATGCTTGAGGGCTTTTATATATCGTAAGTGATTATATTGTGGTGGTTTTTTGGGTTAAAATAGTAAGTGGTGGCCAATCTCGGAATCGAACCAAGGACACAGTGATTTTCAGTCACTTGCTCTACCGACTGAGCTAATTGGCCATTTAAAGAGCGAAATGATACTCTAATGGTTATAAAAAACAGCTTAAAAGGGCTACCCTCTTAAGCTATCTCGTCTAGATCTATATCTTCATCTGTTAGTTCGGTGTCGCTATCGCTAAGCTCTTTTGCGACAAATGGGGCAAAGTACTCCATAAAGAAGCTTCCATCGTCGCTTTTACTATCTATATTAAACACTTTTTTGAGTTTGGCATAAGCTGATGGGATAAACTCTTCTCTAAACTCTTTGCTAGAGTAGCTTTTTTCAAGCTCTTTGATAAGTGAGGCTAGGAGTTTTTTCTCTGCGTCGTTACTGCTAGATGCTAGCTTGGACTCAAAGTGAGCCTTGATGTCGGCACTAGAAGCATAGAGGCAACCTATGACTATCTCTTCGCCGATAAAAAGATCATCGATAGATCTTAGCAAAAATGTTACCTTAGAGATGTCGATGTCATCTTTGTCTTCTACTATATATGAGTTGAACTTGCCACTAAGCTCTTGAGAAGCTGTGAGTAAAAAGCCTTCATCGCTCTCGTCCGCTTCGTTTTCTACTATGATAGAGAAGCCACATAGATCATCATTTATGTGATCTTCAAGCTCTATGGTCTCGAAGCTAAGATCTTGCTCGTAAGTGCTACCCTTTTTTGTAACTTTTGAGATGGAAAAGTTGCTATAATCGGCGTCAGCACCAAAGAGTGAACTAACTATGGGTGTGATATCTTGTGAGCTTTTGAGTTTTTTGAGATCTTCAAATATTAGTTTGTCATCATCGTAAAGTGACTCGATTTTCTCGGCATTTGCTCCGTTTTTGATAAAAAATGACTCATACTCTCCACCATCACCTGTAATGCTGATCTTATAAGTGTTCAAGCAAACTCCTTGTCTATATTAAATATTTTGGGCGTGATTATACCTAAAAAAGGTTAAAGCATCTCTTTTGCAAAGAGTTCTACGACTGCCTCTTTTTCTAGCTCTTTTACGCGAGCTTCGAGGCTAAGTGGGGTTTCGCCATCTTTTATGAGTAGGCGTTTTTGTAAAACGATCTCGCCTTTGTCATACTCTGCGTCGATGATGTGAAATGTGCTTCCGCTCTCACTCTCGCCCGCTTTGATCACTGCTTTGTGTACACGCTCGCCATACATACCCGCCCCGCCGTACTTTGGAAGTAGTGCTGGGTGGGAGTTTATCATTTTGTACTTTGTAGTAAGTGGTGCGGGGATAAGCTTCATATAGCCACTAAGCAGGACTAGATCTACGCTGTATGCGTCCAGAAGCTCCTCCAGCTTTGCATCTGGATCGCTCGCAGTTTTGGAGTTTAGCACCACGCTATCTATGCCAAACTCCTTTGCACTTTGTAGTACGCTTGCATCACTGTTGTTGGTGATGACAAGTACCACCTCATAAGAGTTTACAATACCCGCTAGTATAGCCTCTTGCAGAGCTTTAAATGTGGAGCCGTTGTATGATGCAAGAATGGCTATGCGTTTCATAATAGATCCTTTATGTAGGTTTTAAACAAATCTCCACGCTGGGCGTAAGAGCTAAACTGATCTAGGCTTGCTGCGGCGGGCGAGAGTAGGGCTACTTCACCACCACGCATAGCTAGATCTATCTGCGAGATAGCGTTTTGTAGGGTGTAGCAGGCGATGGCTTGTATGTGGTGGGTGTAGGCTAGGTTGAGCAGTTTTGGTTGATTGCTTCCTATTATATATAGGGTTAGTTTTTTTTGTGCCAAAAACTCAAAGAGTTCGCCAAGATCTACACCCTTGTCATCACCGCCAAGTATCAGATGTACAAAGTGCGAGTCGTAACGCTTCATAGCTACTATGGTGGCATCTAGGTTGGTTGCTTTGGAGTCATTGACCCAGAGTCTGCCTTTAGCATCTCTAAGCTCCTCTTGACGGTGTGCCTCTAGCACAAAGGCGTTTAGTTTGTCGTAGTTTTTGGTATCAAAAAGAGCCTTATCTACCGCCATAGCAAGTAGGGCGTCTAGCAAAAACGCCCCTTTAAACTTTAGTCTATGCGACTCTATGCCAAAGTAAGAGGCTAGATCTGCTTCATCTTCATACGCCACTACAAAGGCGTTTGTAGGGGTGGAGGCGTACTTTTTGGGAATGATGGCAAGCTCACCCTCACGCATAGTTGCAAGCGGTTTTAGCTTCGCTTTTTCATACTCGCTCATACTTCCATGCCAGCTTAGGTGATCTGGCGTGATAGGGAGTAGTATGTATATGTTTGGCGTCGCTTTTGTGTTGTAGTGCAGAGTAAATGAGCTACTCTCTAAGATCCAGATGGGCTTGTTCGCTTCAAGATCTGCTAGTGGCGTGCCGATGTTGCCACCTGCTACGCTCCCACGCTCTGCTAGTAAGTGTTGCATCATCTGCGTAGTGGTGGTTTTACCATTGGTTCCACTGATCCAGATCTTTAGTGGCTTAGCATCAGCGAAGAGATCATACTCGCTTGCTAAGTTTTTGGCACTTTGTATGAGTGGGTGGGTGGGAGCGATCCCAGGGGAGGGGATCTCAAGATCACTTCTAAGCGGGTCAAACTCGCTTGAGGGACGCACCCATCTGCCACGCTCATCACGAAATGGTTTGTGGCATGCATCATCATAAAAGGTAGCGTTTTTGAAGAGTCTGCTTAGGGCTTTTGTGGTTTTGGCATAGCCAAAGAGTGAGACTCGTAGATCTTGTCTCATCAGCGGATCTTTAGCGTCATAAGTGCAATGAGGTTGGAGATGATAGATACTATCCAAAAACGCACTATGATCTTGTTTTCTGGCCACTGCTTCATCTCAAAATGGTGGTGGATAGGAGCCATTAAGAAGATGCGTTTCTTGCGGAGTTTGAAGCTTCCTACTTGCAAGATTACCGAGAGTGTCTCTATGACAAAAATGAGTCCGATGAGAAGTAGTAAGATCTCGCTTTTGGAGATGATGGCGAGGTAGCCCAAAAACGCTCCAATGGTGAGTGAGCCACTATCGCCCATAAAGACCTCTGCAGGGTGGGAGTTGAACCACAAGAACCCGCTAAGTGCCCCTATGAGGGCACTTGTGATGATGGCTACTTCGCCTATGTTGATGTGCGGGGTGAGTAGGTATGAGCCGAGCGTAATGTTGCCTGTGATGTAGATGATGATGGTAAATGATGCGAGTGCGGCGATGCTTGGCACTGTGGCAAGTCCATCTAGCCCATCGGTGAGGTTTACGGCGTTTGATGCGGCGATGATGACGAGTGCCCAAAAGATGATGGCAAAAATGCCCATATCAAAGAGTGGAGATTTGAGAAATGGTATGTAGAGGTTGCTATCAAAACTGCTTTGTGTATAGATAAATATGCTAAGAGCAAGGGCAAAAATGCTTTGTAGGAGTAGTTTGGTGCGGGCTTTTAGACCTGCTAGGTTTTCGTTTTTGCGTACTTTTGCGATGTCATCTTGGTAGCCGATGAGTGCAAAAAGAACAAGCGTTACGATAGCCCCAAGAGCGTAAATACTAGAGAGCTTGATGCTAAGAAGCGAGGCTATAATGGTGGCAAATATGAAGACAATCCCACCCATGGTAGGGGTTTTTGCCTTGCTTTGGTGGCGATCTGGTGCCCACTTGTTGATGGGTTGGTGACTTGAGCTACTTTGTGCCCATCTGATGAAGTGAGGCATCAAAAATAGTGTCAAAAAGAGTGCTATAAAAAATGCTATGCCAGAGCGAACCGTGATGTAACTAAGAAGGTTGAAGTGGAAAGTTTCATAGAGCCAGTAGAGCAAAAGAGATCCTTCAGAATGTCTGCTGTAAATAGGGTATGTTTAGCAAATTAAATTGAATTATATTCTTTGTTAAATGTTAAGAGGCTTAAAAATATAGTTATTTGAGCTATAAAATATCACTAAGTTTTAAGTTGCTTGCGATATTTAGACTATTGAAATGTGTATTTTTTTCGCAACCATAAGAGCTTAACATCACAAGTTTTATATCAAATTTTCCTTTTAGAGCGTACTTTTTAAACATCTGGATTTTATGTAAAAGATTCTCCTTGTACTCCTTTGAAATCGCAAACTCCTTGTTGTAAAATTTGCACTCGACTATATCATAGACGCTATTTTCATACTCAACTATAAAATCAATTTGAGCCCCCCTATCTTGACTATTTCCTGCAAAACTCCAATACCCATAATTTTTTGCTAAACCTTTTGTGCTTCTTGCTAACAGATAGAGATCAATATTGACTAAGCATAAGATCTCAAAAGCAAGACCACTCCAAATGGTATAACTTTGCGTGTTCATAATAGTGCTAAAGTATGGTTTTTGAAGCGTCATAAGCTCATTTTTACTAAACTTGCTAACCCATTTGTTGTAGAAAAGTACAAAAAAATCACTCACTATATATTTTGCGTTTATTTTTGAGTTTAACTTCGATAAAGGCAGTATAAAACCCGCTTCGCTTAGCTCTTCAAGGGCATCTTTTATCTTAGAGCCAGACTTCTCATTTAGCTCACCTGCTAGCTCTGTTTGCGTAAAACCGCTCTGCTTTTGACTTAAGATCTTAATAATAGATGAGTAGTAGTTTGCCTTTGTGTCAAAAAGGGACTTTAAAACTTCGCTATACTCTTTTTTTAGATGCCCATTTACATCAAAAATAAGCTCATCTATGTTTTGAGAGATAGTTTTAGAGCTATCTAGCAGACTTAGATATTTTGCAACCCCGCCAAAAATCATATAGATCTCTGCTACTGTTTTGTCATCGAGGCTAAATTTTTTCTCTTTTAGTAGATACTCTTTCGTCTCTTTTAGATCAAAAGGCTTCAAATGGATCTTTATGTCTAACCTTTGATAGAGTGGACCGCTACTATCTTCAAATATCTTGTTTTTTATCCAAGATGAGTTAGATCCGCAAAGAATTAGTGCTATATTTTTATTATTTAGTGCAAATTCATTCCAAAAGTACCCCAAAGCCCCGATAAATCCAGCACTATTTCTTTTATCGATCCAAGGAACTTCATCTAAAAATAGGACAACTTTTTGGTTTTTTTCTTGAAACTTTTGTATGGTTTTTTTCAAAAAGTTAAAAGCTTCCATCCAGTTTTCTATATTTTTTGTCGGACTTACTTTAAACCAGTCGTAGATCGCTTCTATAAAATTATCTTTTTGGATATTACTATCAAGCAGATATGAACCAGTAAAGCGAAAAAATAGGCAATCTTTTTTATACTCATCAAACATATAGTTGATCAGATATGTTTTTCCTATCCTTCTTCTGCCATAAACTGCTATAAGTTTGCTCTGTTCATCTTCACAAGCATTTGTTAAAATTTCTAGTTCTTTATGTCTTCCGATCATTTTGGCTCTTTTTTGTATGTTGATTTTATAATATTAGCATAATAAACGAAATATTACTTATATTTTTATATTAAATTTCGTAAAATAACTAAGAAAACGAAATCTTTTATATAAAAAGGTGAAGCAGTAAATTAAAGTAGCGTTAGATATAATTAGCTAAAACTTTAGAGAGAAGATTGATCGTGAGCAAAAAAGTAGTTTTAGTAATCACAGATGGGATCGGACATAGTACAAAAAGCAGGTACAACGCTTTTGCAAATGCTAAAAAGCCAACATACGACTCGCTTTTTGAAAATGTCCCATACTCGCTTATAGAGACGCATGGGCTAAGCGTGGGGCTTCCCAAGGGGCAGATGGGTAACTCCGAGGTGGGGCATATGAGCATAGGAAGCGGGAGAGTGCTCTATCAAGATCTAGTTCGCATCTCGCTTGCACTTGAAGATGGTAGTCTTGAGGCAAATGAGGAGTTTAAAAAGCTTCTTGCAAGCTCAAAAACACTGCATCTTGTGGGGCTTGTGAGTGATGGTGGAGTGCACTCGCATATAGATCATCTAAATGGCGTAGCAAGACTTGCAAGCAGGGCGGGACTAAAGGTGTGGATCCATGCTATAACCGATGGACGCGATGTTTCGCCAACTTCAGCTAAGATTTACTTAGATCAGATCTATACAGATGAAAATGTACGCATCGCAACGGTTGCAGGGCGTTTTTATACGATGGATCGTGACAACAGGTGGGATCGCGTAAAGCTAGGATACGATGCGATCGTAGAGGCTAGCCCAAAAACTACGCTAGATCCGCTAAGCTACATAGATGCGAGTTATGCCAAAGATGAGCTAGATGAGTTTGTGTTGCCAACTGCCTTTGGTGGCTATAATGGCGTGAGTGATGGCGATGCTCTGCTGATGTTTAACTTTAGAAGTGATCGAGTAAGAGAGATCACTTCAGCTCTTGGAAGTGACGAGTTTGGCGGGTTTGAGAGAGCAAAGAGGGATCTTTATATAGCGACTATGAGCGAGTATGATAGTAGCTTCAATTTTAGTGTACTCTTTAAAAAAGAGATTCCGCAAAATACACTTGCAGAGGTGGTTTCAAATGCTAAGCTTAGACAGCTTCACACCGCAGAGACGGAGAAGTATGCTCATGTGACATTTTTCTTAAACGGTGGGATCGAAGAGCCGTTTGTGGGCGAGAGCAGAGTGCTAATCCCCTCGCCAAAGGTGAAAACTTATGATCTGCAACCGCAGATGAGTGCACCACAGGTGGGTGACGCGGTGCTTGCGGGTATGCGTGAGGGGTATGATCTGGTGGTTGTAAACTTCGCAAATGGCGATATGGTGGGACATACTGGCGACTATGAAGCAGCTATGATGGCGGTTGAAGCGGTGGATCACGAGCTTGGGCGTATAGTAGATCTAGCAAAACGCGAGGGCTATGCGGTGCTGATCACATCAGATCATGGAAACTGTGAAGAGATGAGAGCAGATAATGGAAGCGTACTAACTAACCACACAGTGGGTGAAGTTTACTGTTTTGTGATTGCTGATGGTGTAAGGAGTGTGGAGAGTGGAGCACTCTGCAACATTGCTCCAACGGTGCTGAAGCTAATGGGACTTGAGATCCCACAAGAGATGCAAAAACCTTTAATATAAACAACTAGGAGAAGAGATGAGATTTAGCGGAAAAAATGTACTAATAACGGGTGCAAGCAGGGGTATAGGAGCAAGTGTCGCAGAGGTGCTTGCAGGGTATGGTCTAAAGGTGTGGATCAATTATAGAAGCTCTGCTAGCGAGGCAGATGAGCTTCAAGCTCGCATCGAAGCAAATGGCGGAAGTGCCGCTGTGATCGGGTTTGATGTGAGTGATGAGGCGGCATTTGTAGATGCAGTGAAGCTTATAGTTGATAGCGATGGAGGGCTTGAGTATCTAGTAAATAACGCTGGGATCACCAAAGATGGCCTTGCTATGAGAATGAAAAATGATGACTTTTTGGCGGTGATAAACGCTAACTTGACATCGGCGTTTGTGGGGTGCAGAGAGGCGTTTAAGGTGATGAGAAAAAAGAAGTTTGGCTCAGTTGTAAACATCGCTTCGATCGTTGGCGAGACGGGCAATGCGGGGCAGGCTAACTACTGTGCATCTAAAGGTGGAGTGATCGCTATGACAAAAAGTTTTGCACTTGAGGCAGCAAGCAGTAATATTCGCTACAACAGCATCACTCCAGGCTTTATAGCAACCGATATGACCGATGTACTAAGTGATGAGATCAAGGCGAGTTTTACGACTAAGATCCCGCTTGGGCGATTTGGTGAAGCTAAAGAGGTAGCTGAGGCGGTGGCGTTTTTGCTAAGTGATAGCTCAAGCTACATAACGGGTGAGACGCTCAAGGTTAATGGTGGTATGAATATGGCATAGGGCTTTTTTCTAGCCTAGGTTTAGGTTTTTTAAGATAAATATGCTACAATTTCGACACAATTTCAATAAAAATTAGGAGCTATAATGGCACTTTTAGAAGATATAAAAGCGGTGGTTGTGGAGCAACTAGGCGTAAACGCTGATGAGGTTAAAGAGGACTCTAAGTTTGTAGAAGATCTAGGTGCAGATAGCTTAGATGTGGTGGAGCTTGTTATGGCACTAGAAGAGAAGTTTGATATAGAGATCCCTGATGATGAGGCTGAAAAGATCAAAACTCTAAAAGATGTAGTGGACTACATAGAGAGCAAAAAGTAGCCATACGCCGAGTTTCGGCGTTGCTATTTGTTTGGTTTTTTTTATTGGTATAGGGCTATGTCAATAAAAAGAATCTTATAGTTTAGCGGAGTGTTGTATGAGAAGAGTGGTGGTAACTGGGATCGGAATGATTAACGCCTTGGGTAATGATAAAGAGAGTTCGTTTAAGGCGATCTGCGATGGTGAGTGCGGGATCGATCAGATCTCTTTGTTTGATGCGAGTGAGTTTAGCGTAACCATAGCTGCTGAGGTGAAGGGCTTTGATCCAGCAACTGTTATGGACGCAAAAGAGGTCAAAAAAGCAGATCGTTTTATACAGCTTGGCTTAAAAGCTGCTGCGGAAGCGATGGAAGATGCTAACTTTGGCGAGGGTATAGATAGAGATCGCTTTGGTATAAGTGCAGCTTCTGGGATTGGCGGACTACCAGCTATTGAGAAGAACTCTATCATACTTGAGACTAGAGGATCTAGACGGATTAGCCCATTTTTTATACCTTCAGCTTTAGTAAATATGCTAGGTGGTTTTATCTCCATAGAGCATGGCATAAAAGGTCCAAACTTAGCGAGTGTAACTGCGTGTGCAGCGGGAACTCATGGTATAAACGAAGCAACAAAAACCATCATGGTGGGTGGAGCTGATCGTATGCTAGTAGTGGCTGCTGAGTGTGCCATAACGGGTGCTGGGATCGGTGGTTTTGCAGCTATGAAGGCACTCTCAACTAGAAATGATGATCCAAAGCGAGCTTCAAGACCGTTTGATGCTGATCGTGATGGATTTGTGATGGGCGAGGGAGCTGCGGCATTGGTGCTTGAGGGCTATGAAGAAGCAGTTGCAAGAGGGGCTAAGATCTACGCTGAGATCATAGGTTTTGGTGAGAGTGGTGATGCTAGCCATATAACAACGCCAAGTCTTGATGGTCCTGCAAGAGCAATGAGAGCAGCTTACGAGATGGCAGGCAGACCGAAACTTGACTATGTAAATGCTCATGGAACAAGTACACCGATCAATGATAAAAATGAGACAGCAGCACTAAAAGAGCTACTAGGTGGCAAGGAGAACTGCCCTCCGATGAGCTCGATCAAGGGTCAGTTAGGGCACTGTCTTGGTGCAGCAGGCGGGATCGAAGCAGTAGTTTGTCTAATGGCTATGCGAGATGGGATAATTCCGCCAACTATCAACTACACTACACCTGATGTCGATTGTGATCTAGATGTGGTACCAAACAAGGCAAGAAGAGCCGAGCTTGAGTATGTGATGAGTAACTCATTTGGTTTTGGCGGAACTAATGGTGTTGTCATCTTTAAAAAAGTCTGAAAGATCGAGGATTATTAGTGGCTACTTATCTTGAGTTTGAAAAAAATATAAAAATCTTGCAAGAGGAGATCATCTCTGCAAGAGTGCGTCATGATGATGCTGAGGCAAATAAGATTCAAGCCAAGCTAGACAAAGAGGTCTCAAAGGTTTATGGCTCTCTTAGACCTTTTCAAAAGCTTCAGCTTGCTCGTCACCCAGATCGCCCTTATGCACTTGACTATATAAATATGCTACTAACTAACAAGTATGAACTTCACGGTGATAGACACTTTCGTGATGATCCTGCGATCCTTTGCTATGCGGGCTATATAGGTGATCAAAAAGTGTTTGTCATAGGTGAGCAAAAGGGTAGAGGAACGAAAAATAAGCTAAAGCGAAACTTCGGTATGCCTCACCCTGAGGGGTACAGAAAGGCTCTTAGAGTTGCTAAAATGGCAGAGAAGTTTAAGGTGCCACTCATTATGCTCATCGACACTCCAGGTGCATACCCAGGGATTGGTGCAGAGGAGCGAAACCAGAGCGAGGCGATCGCTAGAAACCTGCTTGAGCTTGCGAAGCTAAATACCAAAAGCATCTCCATAGTAATAGGCGAGGGCGGAAGCGGTGGAGCACTTGCCATTGGTGTAGCCGATAAGTTAGCGATGATGCGTTACTCTGTTTTTAGTGTTATCTCACCTGAGGGGTGTTCTGCGATACTTTGGAATGACCCTGCGATGGCAGAAGCTGCAACAAACGCGATGAAGATCACAAGCACAGATCTAAAAGATCTAGGGCTTATAGATGATATACTAGATGAGCCACTCATCGGTGCTCATAGAGATAGAGAGGCGGCTGCGTCTGCACTAAAAGAGTATGTTCTAAAAAGCCTTGAGGAGCTAAGCGAGCTTAGTGATCAGCAGAGACTAGATCTAAGGTACAAAAAACTAACTTCAGTTGGGGCATTTAGCGAGTAATGTCAAGCTTCAAAGAGGAGTCACTTGAGTACCACCGCTCAAAAGGAGTCGGCAAGAGTGCGGGCAAAACAGGCACACTTCTAACAAAGCCTTGTGACACTACAAAAGAGCTATCTATGGCGTATAGCCCTGGGGTGGCGTATCCATGCCTAGAGATCCAGTATGATTGTCTAAACTCGTTTGAGTACACAAACAAGGGCAATCTAGTAGCAGTCATCTCAAATGGTACGGCGGTTTTGGGACTTGGCAATATTGGGCATTTGGCTAGCAAGCCCGTGATGGAGGGCAAAGCAGTACTTTTTAAAAAGTTTGCAAAGATAGATGCAGTTGATGTTGAGGTAGATGCTAGAGATAGCGAGGATTTTATAAAAGTTGTCGCTGCGATCGCTGATACTTATGGTGGTATAAACCTAGAAGATATCGGTGCTCCTGAGTGTTTTTATATAGAAGATCGCCTAAAAGAGATCTGCAAAATCCCTGTGTTTCATGATGATCAGCATGGTACTGCGGTGATCACAACTGCGGGGCTTTTAAATGTTCTGCTTATGAGTGGCAAAAAAGTAGATGAGATCAAAGTTGTAGTAGTTGGTGCAGGAGCTAGCGGGCTTTCATGTGCAAAGATGTATAGATCCATCGGAGTCAAAAACATAGTGGTTGTGGACTCTAAGGGTGTAGTGCACACAAAAAGAGAGAACTTAAGTAGAGAAAAACTTGAGTTTGCCATAGAGAGTGAAGCAAGGACGCTAAGCGATGCGATGGTTGGTGCTGATATGATGCTGGGCTTCTCAAAGGGCGGAACGGTTACAGAGGCGATGGTGTTATCAATGGCAAAAGATCCTATCATCTTTGCATGTGCAAATCCAACTCCAGAGATTATGCCAGATGTCGCAAAGGCACTAAGAGATGATCTCATCATCGGTACAGGTAGAAGTGACTTTGCAAATCAAGTAAATAATGTGCTTGGTTTTCCATTTATCTTTCGTGGTGCTTTAGATGTGCGAGCTAGAAAGATCACAGAGGGTATGAAGATAGCTGCGGCAAAAGCTTTGGCTACTCTTGCCCGCGAAGATGTGCCTGATAGTGTAAAAAAAGCTCACGATAGAGAAGATATGAGCTTTGGCAGGGAGTATATAATCCCCTCACCTTTTGATCCTAGACTCCTGCCAACGGTTGCTTACGCAGTGGCTAAGAGTGCCATAGAAGAGGGTGTTGCTAGAGTTGAGAACTTTGATCTTGATGCTTATAGGATAAGGCTTGAAGAGCTAGCTAGTCTCTAAAATAGTCAAGCTTATAGCTTAATACTCGCTTAATCTGATACAAAAAAGATCTACTTTTTACAAAATGTTTAGTAAATACTCATAAAATGCCTTTTATTTAAGCTTTTTTTGCTAAAATTCCACTCGTCCAGCGCTGGGTTACCAAACTCTAAAGGACGGCCTTCGTGGAATCAATACCCTATGTCATTGATACCCTCTACACATTAGTTGCTATGACGCTAGTCATTTTTATGGTTCCTGGTTTTGCTATGTTAGAAGCTGGGATTGTGAGAACAAAAAATGTTACCACAGTTTTAACCATCAATGTCCTCATTTACGCTATCGCGTCACTATCATTTTTACTTTTTGGTTACATACTCGCTTTTGGAGATTTTCTAAGCAGTGGTGTGAGTATGTATGCGGCGTTTTTATTTCAGATGGCTTTTGTCGGAAAGGTCATAAACATCATGAGTGGTGGAGTTGGCGAGAGGGTTAGGGTGATACCGCTCTCACTATTTAGCGTAGTGATGGCGTCGATCATCTACCCGCTTGTGGTCAATGTTAGCTGGGGTGCGAACTTTTTAAGCGGGAGCATGTTTGAGCTTAGTATGCACGATCTAGCTGGATCTAGCGTGATCCACAGTAGTGGCGGTTGGGCACTCTTGGCTGCTATCTTGATAGTTGGATCTAGAGAGGGGCGTTATACAAAAGAGGGTGGTGTGCGAGCGATACCTGCATCAAACATACCTCTTGTGACGCTTGGAGCTTTTTTGCTTTGGATCGGTTGGTTTGGGTTTAATGGCGGAAGTGTTGGCTCGATTGCAACCAAAGAGGGTGCAGATCTTGTTGCACTAACGATTTTAAACACAAACACCGCGGGCTTGGGCGGTGCGATTAGTGTTGCGATCATCATGCAGATGATGTATAAAAAGTTTGATATCACCATGATACTAAATGGTGCACTAGGTGGCTTGGTGGCGGTGACTGCTGGAGCTGATCTTTATGATATCTACACGCCCATTTTGGTGGGTGCTATCGGCGGAGTGGTAGTTGTTGTTGGTGTCTTTTTGTTTGACAAGATGAGGATCGATGATCCAGTTGGTGCTTTGAGCGTGCATCTGCTTAATGGCATCTGGGGTACTTTAGCAGTTGGGATCTTTGCTTCAAATGGGGAGAGCATCACGATGCTTGGGCAACTAAAAGGGGTTGTGCTCATCGCACTATTTACATTTGTTAGCTCATTTGTAGCTCTTTATATTATAAATCGTTTTGTGCCTCTAAGAGCAAAAAAAGATGATGAGATGCTTGGGCTAGATGTGCGTGAGTGTGGTCTTGAGGCGTACCCAGAGTTTAAAAGAGCTTTTAATTAATAAGGATCTGATAAAATGTTATATAAAGGATCGAACTTGAAAAAGATAGAAGCGATAATTAGACCCTCAAAGCTAGAGGAGTTAAAAGATGCGTTGGCTCATGCAGGGGTAGCTGGTATGAGCGTAGCAGAGATACGAGGTCATGGACGGCAACTTGGGCATAGTGAGCTATATAGAGGTGCTGAGTATGTTGTCGATTTTGTGCCAAAGATGAAAGTTGAGCTTATAGTAGCAGATGCTGATGTTAAGCGGTTGGTTGATGTGATCGTTGAAGCAACTAGAACAGGAAATATCGGAGATGGCAAGATCTTCATCTCGCCTGTGGAGAAGATCATAAGGATCAGAACGCTTGAGGAAGATGAAGAGGCGATCTAGAGGCTAAGTAGATCAAACTCTTTTAGCTTCTGCGGATCAAACTTTGGTCTGCGGAGCTGTTTGGCACTTTTGGAGTAGTTTATGAGATCTTCTGTGCTTCTAACGCTTGGATCTAGCCTGCTTAGGCAGAGCTTGAAAAGCTCATAAGTTATGAGCACATCGCACATCGCTCGGTGGTGGTTTGCTTCTGGTTTTAGTAAAAAAACTCGGTTGAGATGCGAGAGAGCGTATTTGTAACTCTCAAGTGTTCGGCGAGAGAGATCTAGTGTGCATATGGAGCGGTTTAGTAGTGGCGACATTCCGATACTCTGCAGGCTTTTAGAGATAAAGTTGTAGTCAAACTTAGTGTTGTGAGCTATGAAAATAGTGCTACCCAAAAACGCTCTAAACTCCGCTAGCACACTCTTTAGTGGGGGTGCGTTAAGTGTCATCTCCTCTTTTATGCCTGTTAGATCTTCTACAAAACTAGAGATATGATCGCACCTCACTAAGCTCTCAAAGCGATCCTCTATCTCGCCACCTACCACCTTTATGGCGGCTATCTCGATGATAGTAGGCTCTTTTGTGCCACTTGTCTCGATATCTACTATGCAAAACGACTCCTCGTTGATAGTGCGAAGTGAGCTACTAAAAAAGTAGTTGTTAAACTCTTTAACTAGATCTAGCCCACTTGATCGCCACGCCTCTAAGGTAGGGTCTAGATCACCCTTTAGCTCAAGAGAGAGCCTGCTTTGACTCACTCCACAAGAGCTTAAAAGCGAGATGGTTTTAGCCTCAAGCCCTAACTCAACTCTTGGCATTTGCTATAAACTCTCTTACTTTTTTGGCATCTTTTTTGCCAGCACTCATCTCAACTCCACTGCTCACATCGACTCCATAAAAACCTAGCTTCTTTACCTCTAGTACATTTTGTGGATCTAGCCCACCAGCAAGGATTATCTTTGAGGTATTTACCCCGCTAAAGAGATCCAGATCTAGACCCACTCCACTTCCACCATAAGCCTCGCTAAAGCTATCTACTAAGCGGTACTCGCTCCTAAAGAGATCTAGATCTGCTCTATTTTTGGCTCTTACTACCTTTAGGTGAGGCAAGAAGATCTGCTCATAAACTTTTGCATCTGCTTCAAAGTGGATCTGAGCAAGCGTGCAAAGAGCTTCTTGTGTATAGGAGTTGATCGTTTGTGCATCAGCGTTTACAAAAAGTGCAACTTTTTCTACAAAAGGTGGTAGTTTTTTGATGATCTCTTTAGCATCTCGCGGGTGAATAAAGCGTTTGGAGTGCTCATAAAAGACAAACCCCAGTGCGTCCGCCCCTGCGTCAATGGCGACTTTTGCATCTTCGTAGTTGGTGATACCGCAGATCTTAACTCTCACGCCTACACCTTTAGAGACTCTATGGCACTTTTTAGATCCCCACTGCCAAAAACATAGCTACCCGCCACTACCACATCTACGCCAGCATCTTTTAGAGCGTGGATATTTTGATCACTCACTCCGCCATCAACCTCGATGAGGCACTTTGGGTTTAGCCTTTGACGCATCTCATCTAGCCTTTTTGCCTTTGGTATGACGCTATCAATGAAGCTTTGACCGCCAAAGCCAGGGTTTACGCTCATGAGCAAAACCATATCTAGATCTGCTAAGATATACTCGATCATCTCAGGTGGGGTGTGTGGGTTTAGGGTGATCGCGGGACTGATCCCATAAGATCTTATGCGTTGTATCAGCCTGTGCGGGTGCTTCTCCTCCTCTATATGAAACGATATGTAGCGAGGCTTTAGCGGAGCAAATAGATCTACAAAAAAGGTGTTGTTTTGCACCATGAGGTGAATATCTAGTGGCTTTGAGGCAGCTTTTGCGACTGCACTAACCACGACAGGACCGATGGTGAGGTTTGGTACAAAATGCCCGTCCATCACATCTACATGAACAAGATCACAACCCGCATCGCAGATCGCTCTCACATCTCGCTCTAAGTTGCCAAAATCGGCAGATAAAATACTTGGTGCTACTAGCATATATATGGTTCCTTGTATGGTAATTGTGTATAGATTGTGACTACCTTTATAGCTTGGATTGCTTCGTCACTTCGCTTCTCGCAACGACTGCTCTACCTAGTCAAAAAAAACACAAACTTATCTCCTGAAAACTCAAGCTCCACCAGTGCACCCTTTCTCTCGCCTATAACAGAGCAGAGATCTGCTATCTCTTTGTATGTTCTAGGCAGGGTTATATCAACTGAGATGTCGCGATCAGCTAGGAGAGTTTTGATCTTGCCACCTACGATATTTACAAGTTCAGCGAGTGTGTCAAGGATCAGATCTAGATCATCAGTCTGCTCGCCGATGAGTAGTTCGCACGCTTTTTTGGCTATGGCGGTGGGGAAGATGAGAACCACCATACCATCAAGCGAGCCGTAGTAGCCAATGGAGCTTGCTATCTTGCCATCTGGATCGCCTAGGCTAAGAGTCGTTAGCTCCACACTCTTTTTGATCGCTTTTGCATTTGTCATCATCTCTAGTGTGCTAACTGCGGCATCTATGAAGCTTGGAAGCTCTAAGATATTTTTCTTGTTGATGGTTTTTAGGTTTTTGACATTTGCCGAAGTTCCCGCACCTAGCTCATCAAGTAGCTCTTTGTTTTTGAGTATGTCGTCCATCTGGTTAAAGAACATAATCCCCGCATCTTCAAGCGTGTTTTTAAACACGATGGGTGTTTTGTCAAACTTAAGCCCAACAAAGCAGAGCGTAGCGTTATACTCCGCTGCGGCACTTGAGAGTTTGGAGAAGAAGTTAAGGGCATGCACATTCATACTAATGACATCAAACGCATCGAAGATGAAGAGCCTAAATCCCACTCTTAGGGAGTTGTCGTGGTACTCTTTGTTAAATGAGCTGATGATACTGTTATCAAGATACGATGAGACGGAGTAGATGATGGCGTTGCCTGAAACTCGCGAGCCGATCTTTTGCCCCATCTGCCCCAAAAAGCTAAGCTCGATGATCGCGTCATAGCGATCTTTTGCTCTTCTTAGATCTATGTAGTCCTCTTCATTTTGGGCGATGATAGGGTTGTGTCCATTGTTGTGAAGCTCAATCGCAAGTGCGGCTCTTTGGCTCTTGTCCTCGATCCAGAGTAGTACATTTTTAGACTCATTTTTAAAGCTTGAGGTGAAGAGATAAGCGATCTCTGCACTCTTAAATAGTGAAAAGTGTAAGTTGTTGCCGTAGTACTTTACGATGGTGTCATACTTCTTTTTGTCATAGTCGCAAAAGCCCACTATGACGCTTTTTTGCTTGCGAAGTTTGGCAAAAAACCGCACAAATGATTCAAGCCCATTTTTGTTAAAGAAGATCACCTTTTTTAGCGAGACAAGTATCATCTCTGATGTGACTTTTGAGAGATGGTTCATATCTTCTACGGTCAAAAAAGTATCGGTGTTGTTGCCATCTAAAAAGCCCTGCGGAGATACTATGGTGATGGCACTTTTGGTAACAGGCTTCACTCACCAACCTCCATAAGAGCCATAAACTCATCTTGGATCTCTAGTGTAAAGTCCACTTCAAACTCCAAAAAGTCGTTGAGTCCTGCTTGTGTGAACGCTGGTCTTGATAGCTCATAAAATAGTAGCAAGTGCATCCATTTGCCTAGGGTGTTTATCTGCTGTGAGGTAGATGGTTTTTTACCAGAAGATGTCTGCAAGATGGCGGCGATCTTTGGATCTAGATCCCATCTGTGAGCGATCATCTCACAGATATCAAAGAGATCATATGTCGTGAGGCGTTTTAAAATAGTGTTGTAGTCGATATCTGCACTAGATCTAAGAAGATCTACATCAGCTTTTTTACTACTAAAGATCGCCTCTGTAACTATGATGCTAGCAGGTAGCAGTGAGATGGCGGAAAATATTTGTGGATCTTTGATGTTAAGGTGCGAGAGGATCTTCTCCCATCTTTTAGAAAGTCCTGCTTGGAGATCTACAAATGAGGCTTGAGAAAGCTTGAAAAGCTCCCATTTTTTGGGATTTAGCAGTGAGATCATATAGTTGTGTACGCTTTGAAGTGAGAGCGAAACGCCAAATATACTAAAGATCTGTGCCACATCGCTTACTTGATGACTAAAGCCATATATAGGTTTATTAACTATATTTACTAGATATGCTCTAAGAGCTGGATCGCTTGATGCAACCTTTGCTGCCTTGGTAAGATCAGCAATGCGAAGCAGATCTAGTGTCTCTCTTAAAGCCCTTGAGGAGGGTGGAATGCGTGCAATGTATGACTCTATATCTGTTTTAGTTACCATAATTTGCCAAACTTTAATCTTTGAGTAAGATTTTACCTGCTTGTTCATAAAAAGTAGATAAACCGCAGTTGTAGTTTCGTTTAAGCGTAGCTTTTGTTAGTGGGTGGTATAATTCGCAACTTTTATTACACAAGGAACACAAGATGGCTAAAAGATGTGCTATTAGCGGTAAGGGTCCTATGGTTGGCAACAATGTTTCACATGCCAACAACAAAACAAAAAGAC
>JBAYBZ010000021.1:0-17906 GCA_041669045.1 Sulfuricurvum sp.
GAGTCTATAAAACTGCTTGTTTAGTTTTCAATGATCATACAAACTAAGACTTTAAAAGCTTAAACTCTAAGCTCTCTTTGTTTGCGGAGTGGAAGTATATGAAAGTGTTGCTTAAGGGGAGCTAAAAGTTTACAAGATAGATCTAAAAATGTACATATCCTGTTTCTGGCTCAACATATATAATTTTGCTTTCATCACCTTTTTTAAGAACGATGCGGCACTGATTTTTCATTAACCTACTGAGTGTTTCTGTCTTATATGGTTTCTTTAGAGATGTGGAGTTGCCTACGACAGGACGACCTAGGTAGTCAAACGCTAGTCTTTGCGAAACACTACACCCATTACTTTCACTCTCAAGACTAATATCTCCAATGCCATAAGTCTCACCAAGGTTTGCACTCTTTTCAGTTTTTCCACTATTGTAGGTCAATCCCGTAAAGCCATTTGATATATATTTGCCACTAAGCGGATCTTTTGCTATTTCATCTTTACTAGGGTTGCCCGTATAGTCTCCTGCACTATCAGAAAAGACTATGTACCCCCATTTACCATTAGCATCACCGTGTTTGTTGAAATAGATCTGCCATCTTTTTTTATACCAGTTGCTATCATTTGGATCATAAACATCATCAACCATAGCCAAATGCTGGGTGTATCTGATGTGCTGGGCTACCTGCTCGGCAGCTAGATCTAATGAGCTGGGACCGCCACGAGATGCGATCACTGCGGCTAAGATCCCAATAACTAAGATCACAAATATGATCTCTATCATCGTAAATGCTTTTTTCATTACTTTTCTCTTGGAAAGATTTTTATTACTCCACTAGCTAAGTAAGCTAGAGTCTAGCAACTGGTGTGGAAAAATAGATCTAGGCAAAACTGCGAAGGTTTGCTTATTGCAAATCAAGTAGTTTTAACGACGAGCTATAAAGCCACACAGTTGCCCTTTGGGAGCCTTTTTTACTTTAGATCTAGTCTTAGAAAAACTTTTGAGCTACCGCAAGCAGCCCTACAAGTTTTTTAAGCCGATCTCTTTTGTAAAAAATGGCTCTAGAGTAAACTTAGTTAGCTAGTGGAGTAATATGGGTAGTATAACAAATAATTATTAGAAATAGATAAAGACCGCTCCGCAAAGGAAGCGGTAGAAGTTAAATCTCGTCTGCCATCGCAACATCGTAAAGAATGTCATCAAATGGGTGTCTATACATCGGCATTGCTAGGCGTTTCTCATCTAAGACATGACCAATAAAGCCGATCGTTCTACCTGTGATAAAGAACGCATTTAGAGTTCCGCTTGAGATAAACTCATCGATCTCATTTTCGCCATATCCTAGTGCTCGCCACATATCTACCATAAGTATGCCGATAGTTCCATCAACATTTAGGATCAGGTTATCTTTTTTGCTAGTTGTTAGCTGTTCTACACTTAGTGCATAATCTAGTAGTGGCGTAGCTGGGAAGTGCTCGCTTGCAAACTTTTTAAGTCCTACAACTCTTAGATCTGGGTTTCTAAGTGACTTGATACGGTGTCCGATTCCAGGGATTGGGATACCCTCTTTTTTCATATGGTTGATAAACTCAGCTGGAGTAAGGTTGTTGTCGTTTGCATACTTAAAGTACTTAGCAGCATCATCGATCGCCCCACCAAATCGTGGTCCAATAGTAAGAAGTCCCGTCACAAGCGACTCAACAACACTTTTGCCCGCTCTAGCTGTTACTTTTGCATTGTGTGCACCACTAACTGCAGGACCATGATCTGCTACTGTTTTAATCACAGTCTCTATAAAGTCTGTCGCCCATTTTGGGTACTGTTTTTTGAACCATAGTAGAGATATAACATCGCCGATCCCCTTGCCTGTGTCAGGTGTAGCAACACTAGAGATCGGGAAGCCTGCGTAAGTCGCCTCATCGCCACGATCATCAGATATAGTACAGATAAACTGCTTGCTTCTTCTAACCTTTGGTACACTTTTTAGCTCTGGCTCTGTGATCTCACCGATAACGCCCTCGCTTCTAAGCTTGCCATAAACCTCAGCGATGGTTTTTGGTAGGTCATTAAATGAGTCTGGAACAAAGATGTCCGCCTCTTTCATCGCTCTATTTTTAGACTCTGCAGTTTCACGCTCAGCATTTGCACTTGCACCCGCGTGACCAAACTGCACACCGCTACTATAATGTTTAGCGATTGTCCCTATACACCACGCAATGATCGGCTTTGTGATCTTGCCACTTTTTACTGCGTCGATCACTTTATACTCTTCAATCCCGCCAACTTCGCCTAAAAGTAGCATATATTTTACTTGTGGATTATCCTGCATACGAAGTAGGTTATCTACAAAAACAGATCCAACAAAGCGGTCACCACCAATCGCCACACCCTCTGCGATACCATCAGCATTGATAGAGATAATATTGCTTAGCTCGTTAAATAGTCCGCCAGATCTTGTAACAAGACCGCAAGATCCTGCACGATGAAGCTTTGAGTTGATGATATTCTCAATAGTCCCACCAATGTTTGCTATCTTAAACGCCCCAGGGGTGATCCCGCCAACTGTTGCAGGCCCGATCACAGTTACGCCCTTGGCGTTTGCAGTAGCGTTCATCTTTCTTGCAAGTCTCTCAGGGATCCCCTCTGCTGTTATCATCATCACTCTAAAGCCACCTAGCTCTAACGCCTCCATAGTGACATCATAAGCGGTTCTAAAAGATGCGAAGTTTAGTAGCACATCTGCTTTTGGGCAGGCTTTTTGAGCTTCAGCTGTATTTTTGTAGAGGTTGATCATGATCTCATCGCCACCCCAGAAAAACTTAGCAAACTTGCTATCTGCCGTTGGTGCAACGATCGCTGCAACTGATGGAGTCGCTCTTCCAATCGTATAGTCATAATCTAGCATTCGTTGGATCGCACTTGCGTTGTTATTCCAAAAAATAGCTTGTGTATCTTTAGTAAATAGTATTTGTGACATTCCCTCTCCTTACTTGCCAACTGCCATTCTAACGATGTCTGTGACATGCGTTTCTGGTCCATAAACATCGATCCAAAGCCCTAGTCTATCTGCTGCTTCTTTGATATCTTTTAGACCCTTTTCATAGTTAGGGCCACCACGGCGAACGAAGATCTTAACACCTACATCTTTCATCTTATCTGCATACTTCTCAAACGCGTAGATGATCCCTGTAAAAGTCTTTGCCACATCTGTAAAGTTAGCAATCGCCCCACCGATGATAAGCACCTTATCTCTACCTTGTACATCTTTTGTTCTTGTCATTAGATCTAGTACTGTCTCAGCATAAAACTGTGTTTCACCTGTTGTTGGCCCGCCACTATACTCACCATAGTTTGCAAGATCTTCTATGCCCGCTAGATCTGCGATAGTATCGGCATAAACCACACTAGCTCCACCACCTGCAACCATCGTCCAGATCCTAGCTTCTGGCTTTAGGACAGTTAGTTTTAGTGAAGCCCCACTCTTAGCGTCTGCCTCTTCGATAGCTACTACTTCAGGTGATTTCTCCTCCATACCAAATGATGTAGGAAACTCTATGTCACCCCACTCCTGCGTCATCATAAAGCCCGCAGTATCATCAAGTTTTGCAACCATATCTAGTAGCTCGATCCTATTGCCTTGCATCACAAATGGGTTGATCTCAAGATATGCAAAGTTTAGCTCTCTATACGCTCTGAAAAAGCCGATCGCAAACTCTGCAAACGCCTCTTTATCTTTTGCTTGGATATCTTTTGGCACATTTGCTCTGATCTTTGCTGCGATCTCATCTTCGCTCTCGGTGATACAAAAAGCAACTTCAGTTACCTTCTCTTCCCACCCCTCTTCTACTTCCATACCGCCCTCAGCAGACATATAAAGTACATCATCATCACCTACACAAGTAGCACTTATATAGTACTCCTCCTCTTGTGCATGCGGAGTAAATGGCTCAACGATAAAGTGCGTTAAGTAGTCGATTTTTGCTTCGCCTCTTGGCTCATCTCCATCAAAGTCAAAATATACACTCTGCTTTGAGCTAGCTTTCTCACCAACCCACGAAGCTGCCTTATCTAGGCTCACATCACCAGGTTTTTGATCGCGAAAAAGCACAAGGCTATTTTTGCCTCTCTTACCAAATAGCATATCTGGTTTTGCTACAAGTGGCTTCTCATTTAGCCAGCCTTTGCTTTTTGCTGCCTCCTTAAGCTGTGATCCATCTTGCACCATAACAGTTTCATAAGCATACGAAAAGCTTGGAAAATATCTATCCCAATGTCTTGCCAAAATCGTCTTAGCGTCATACTCTCTAATCGCTTTTTGAGCCATTCCTACTCCCTACTTTCAAAATTTTGTGAAATTTTAACACATCTATATAAATCTATACGCTTTATAAAAGTTTCTATAAAAATTTATCTATATAGTGTTATGTTTCGTAACATAAGGGGTAAAAACTAAAGCTTTTGCGTCACAATATGTAACAATTTCAACTATTTTCGGCACTTACCCTTACGCAACCAACCTTTTGGCGTTGCATTTGGTTACAGCTTGTTACTAGTCGAGATGATCCCAGCGGAGTAGATCTCCCTGCCTACATAGCTCACACTCACTCGTCTTGATGAGCCATCATATTTGACTAGCTTATGATCACTACACTCTCCTATGCCATAAAACCTCAGCCTAAGTTGCATCTTGGCATCACTCTGCACACACTCTATACCCATCTGTTTTAACTCGCTTGCTAACGGTTTTGCCACATGCATATTGTACGCAAAGTTGCTCTTTGGCTCCTTTACATATAGGTACAAAAGCTCGTTAAACGCTACTGCAAAGCTATTGAGCACCAAAAACGCCAATGCACTTAAAAATAGCACTCTATAACCTTTGCGAAACTTAGGTAGTCTCACGCGATATGAGTGCTCAAAGATCTGAGCCACAATAAGTAGCGATGGTATAAGTAGCGGTGCAAAATACTCAAACTCGATGCGTTGTCTAAACGAAAGCAAAAGCGAGACAACAAGGATCACGCTAGAGATAAACCACACGATATCTAGGTCGCGAAGTAGGAGTTTTCTATAAAGCGAGTAGATCAAAAATATAAATATAATAGGCGAAAATATAGCCGCATAGATCCCAAGAACATCGAGGAAATAGCCCTTTGGCGAGCCGTGCATATCGATACCAAAAATAGATAAAGAGAGGGCAAAAAGCACTATATTTAGCACCAAAAATCGCCACTTTTTGTGCCAAAGAGCGTAAAATATAAGCCCAAAATATAAAAATGCAAAGTATGGATCTATAAAAATAAATAGTAGCAGTGTAATTATCGAAGTGGTTTTGTACCCATTTTTATAAAGCCATATATATAGGAGAGTAAAGCAGATGAGAACTCCCGCACTATTTACCACAAGCGATGAGCTCATAATCCCAGGTAGGAGCATAAAGATCACAAGTAGCCAGAGTCGATTTCGCTCCAACTTGATATAGTGCTTGCTAAGTGAGTAAAAAAGTAGTAGTGATGCGATATGCATCGTAGCCATCGGAAGTCTAAGGGCGAAGTCACTGCTACCAAAGAGGGCTAAAGAGCCACTAAGTAGAAGCTGTAAAAATGTCAGCTCACCATACAGAAGTCTCGCCTCATCATAAGAGATAGAGAGCCGATCGATCCAAAAGAGTACAAAAATAGCATCTGCCACCACCAAAAGTAGCAAGATAAGCTTTGTGTTCATAGATCTAAAAAGTTTCCTATCATCTCTTTGCCATACTCACTCATAATGGATTCTGGGTGAAACTGCACGCCATAGATCTCTTTGTCTTTGATCTTGAGTGCCATTAGCTCACCATCATCTCTGCTATATGCAAGTGGTTCTATCTCATCATTTAGACTAGATCTATCCACTACTAGCGAGTGGTAGCGGGTGGCTCTAAACTCATCTGGGAGATCTTTAAAGATCTCATTCTTGCACACTACTCCTACTTGCGAAGTTTTGCCATGCATCATATTTTTGGCTCGCACCACCTTTGCACCAAAAGCTTGTGCGATGCTTTGATGCCCTAGACAGATCCCTAAAATGGGCACCTTATCTTGAAAATGCCTAATCACCTCCAAACTCACTCCCGCCTCATCAGGCGTTGCAGGGCCAGGGGAGATGATGATCTTAGAAGGATTAAGCTTCTCTATCTCCTCCACGCTTAGCTCATCATTGCGGATCACTCTTAGATCTGCCCCCAGCTCTCTTGCGTACTGCACAATGTTATATGTAAAACTATCATAATTATCTATCATCAAAATCATGGCAAACACCTTTAAAATATTGCAAATTATACACCATCTGTCTTTATAATATTTCTAACTATTTAAATCCGCGGATAGACACAGAGTGTTAGATTGCTATCCTTATTTAAAATCAAAGCTCACATTGTAGACATTACAACACTCAATTTCACTGGCTTTCAGTTTTTCATCATAAAAAATGGCAAAATTATCCCCATCACTTACAGAGCTTTTATACACAACACCATCAAACCCACAATGCTTGATTAGCTCGCAAAGGTACTGACTAAACAAATATTCCAAATGTGCCTCTCTTGGCAAAATAGGCTTTGACAGCTCCTCGCCTAAGTGGCAAAGATAGTCTAGATCTAAAAATATTTGATTCAATCCATTGTCATCTAATGCAAATGGTGATATTGATTGTCTAGGGTTTCTCAAATCTGCCAATTTTAAAGGCTCTAAAATATCAAATTTTGCAACCGTCACATGATCACCCTTGTGAGGTCTAATTTCTGCAATCGCAGTTTTAGTATCTGAGGCAGCATACAGATAGGGAATCCCTACTGGATTTGCTCTTCCCCCTGTTGATATTTTTGCTGGTGGTTTACCCATAAGATCGATATCTATAGGACAACCATCTTCATTGATTCTAGCCCTATATATTTGCTTTGGAAGCATTGCTTTTGGCACAATCAAATATTGTAACAAACCGTTCAAATGATCATAGCTTGGTGCTTTTTTAGGGAAATATCGATTTGTATATTTCAATTCATTTTTAAAATCTTGCCAATTTAAAATATTGCCAACATCGGCATTTGCCTTCGGAGCATATGCATCATCAAATTTTGTTTCTAGAATACTCTCTAATAATTGTTTTGCCAGATCCATCTCAAGCGCATGAAATAACATCCAGTCTTTTTTCAATAAGTCAATTAAAGATTTTCCGCTTTCTGTAATATCATACAAATCAATTAATGGCTGAAAATAATCACTTAGCTCTGAAGGATTAATAATCTCAATATGTTCTGATTTGCAATAATCACAATTGCCAAACTCTCTAGATATATTTCGAATCTGATCGGCTAAAAAATCATCACCAAAACAATTTGAGCAACAATTCATTTTATTCGCTTAAAAATTTAGCTAATGTTTCAATATGATGTTGCATAGATAACTTTTTTGCTACTCCCAATCCTGGGAAATGACCTTTATCATAATACTCTTTATATTTTTTATATGCTTGAGTTTTAATTATTTTTGAGTCTTCACTTTCAACTTCCATAACTAAATTATGTAAAGCCTCTGCAAATTTTCCTGCTGGATCTGTTGGAGTATCCATTCTAATTGATTTAAAATGTTTAATATACATTAATTCTTCATCGCCAATATAAGTTAAATGAAGAGCAACCGCATAAGCTGGACCACCATTTTCAGAGTAGTCATCACCAACTATTAAAAAATCACCAAAACCGTTCATGCCTTCTAGCTTGAATGTTAAGTGTAATTCTGAAAATTGCTCGTTATCTGGATAATCACTATTCTTATTTTTATTGAAACCATCTCTAATCAGTACTTGAGAAATACCTTCTTTAATAAATTTACTTTGATATAATTTTCCATTTTGAGATTTTTTATCTATAAATATATGTTTTTTTACATTATCAAAATCTTTGAGAACATTAGCTAACTCATTAGCTTTTGGATAGCCATTATGAATAAATGCAATACTTCTATTAGTATTATCATCCAAAAAGCTTTTTATATTTAGTAGTGTACTTTCTGCATCTACAATATAACCAAGACAAAACTGTTCATAATCTTTTAAAGTTGTATCAATTAAATCTGAAAATAAAGGCAATGAGTCATTCTTAAAATCACCATTTTTGGGATTAATTATTAAAATAAAAGGTACATTCTCTTTAGCTAAACTCTCTATAGCCTTTTCTAAAGGAGCAAGATTTTTCTTAACTGGCTCAATAATAGGAATCATTCCCGCACTACTTAATAACTCTGCGTTTTCTCTTAGCAAAATCAATTCATTTTGCTTACCCCTAAGATATGGATGATACATATTTACCCCTTTGTGAAAAGATATTTCCTACCTTTGTGTTTAATAGTTTTAAAAAATCTTTCTGCTCTTCAAAACTTAAGTTAGCTTCTAAAATAGCAACTTTAAGAGAATCAGGAAATTGTTTCATATTGTCAATTAAGCTTCCATAAGACACTCTACTTTTTAAAGTTTGTAAAACTATTTTATGAACTTCACTTACAGGTAGTGTTGTAAATAATTTTAAGCACTCTGTATAGATTTTAGTATTTGGAACATCAGGAATATAGCCAAACTGTTTTTTAACTATTTTCAAATACTCATTTTTTCTTAGAAGATTAAAAAGCGATGCTTTATCTAGTTTTTCTAAATTGGACTTCGCTTTTCTTATTGGCTTGAGAGTGTAGCGTTCTGTCAATACCAATATTCCTACATCTTCATCTACAATCTTTTCAATAATCTCTACTTTAGATTCTACCGTTACCACGGTTACAAACTGAAAAGCTTTTTTATAATTTGATATTTGATTTTCAAGCCTCTCAATAGTATCTAGTTCGGTTTTTATTTCATAAACATGAGTTGTACCATTTAAAATAAGCACATCAGCTTTTGAAGTCCCTACTCTAAGCTCTGTAAGCAGTACTGATGAGCGAATAGAGTGGCTGCCCAACAAAATCTTTTGAGCAATAGCATTTTTAAAAACATACTCATTTCTGTAAGTTTTAAGCAACTGCTTATAAGCCTTTTCAAACAGCTCTTTTAGTGTTAAATTTTCATAAAATAAGTTTTGCATATTGAACTCTTGAAATACACTCACAAGCTTGTTGGATGATTGATTTTTATATATGTCTTTTAGAATAGTAGAGGTAAATAAATAAGATAATGCTATAGTGTTTTCTTTCATCCTTATTTACCTCCTTTATAATTAATTTATTTTATCTTTTTCTAGTTTAATTGTCATAACAAATAAGCACTTCATTACAATTCTTGTATGCATTGATAAATCAAATCACTTATCTCTTTTTGTTTTTGTTCTATTTGCTCATCTATAAGTTTTTGAGAATCTATTTTTGATTTTATTTTTTCAACAATTTGTTTTTGTTTTTCTAATGCAAAATCTAATATTGGAAACTCTTGAATTTGACTAGGAAAAATATTTGTATTATTTCCTAATCCTTTTTTATGTGTGTAAACAAGATATTGAAAAAAATCACTTCTAAAATAGTAATATGCAAAAGTTGGATTATACTTTTCCAATCTTATTCTCATAGTAAAGTCAGCAAAAATTCCTTCTACTTCTTCATCTTCAATAATAGCAACCTTTCCAATAGTCCCCTCTCCAGAACGAGCCAAAAGAATATCATTAATTTTTATTGATTTATTAATGTTTTGCTTATAAAAATCAACCCCAACTTTTTTACAATCTTCTACTTCAAAAATATAATTTTTTATATTTGACATAGCTATATAGTAATATTCTCCATCATCATCGTATAGCAATGGAGATATTCCTTTACCTAAAACGATAGGTTCACTTATAAAATCTTTGATTTTTTTTGATGTTTTAGATATTAAAAATTTACATAAAAACTTATGTTCAAGATTATGAAATTTATAACTAAATCTCAAATCCAAATTATTTGAAAAATCTAAAAGACTACTTGAAAAAATATTTTCATTTTTTAATCTATTGAACTCTTGCCAATCAAAATTTAGTTCATCTCCAAAAATTTCATTAATAATATCTAAATGCTCTTTTTTTTGTAATTTTAGATTTTGTATCTCTTGTTCTATTGGTTCGATTTTTTTAACTATTTCATTTTGAACATCTAAAAAAATATTTGGAATTTGGATTTTTAATAAATCAGAAGACTGTACCCTTCTATGAGTTTTTCCACTCTCCATATAACTCATTGCCTCAAGTGTTTTATTATTTACTAAAATATAATATAAAAACTTTGGGTTTGCGCTTTCTAAATTAATCTTATATTCAATTAGCTCGGTAGAACCAATATATTTTTGATGATTTAAATTCAAGAAAAACTGACCTTTTTTGGGTTCAAGTTTAGGAACAACCAAATCACCTCTTTCAAGCATAGCCTTATCAGAGCCTATCTCATTTACTACTTCAATATCAATTAATGTATTTGTTTTTCTTTCAATTGATTTTAAATCAATCAAATAATATTCATCATCTAATTCACCTTTTTTAAGAATATTGCTTATAATTGGTTGCATATAATATGATAAAGGCTTTGTATCTTTAATATTCCATATATTAAATTTATTTTTATCTGAAAAAATTCTATATTTTGTATCAAGCCTAATATATTTGTCTGATAAAATATCTTTAAATCTTAAAATATCAAACTTCAATCCCATTTAACACTCTTTCTAATACTATCTAAGATTTTAAGCTCTTGCTCTCTTCTTAGTAAAATATCACTTGAAGCCCATCTTTGCATAATTCCATTTTTAAAGTGGTTTATAAGTGTTTCATCTGTTCTATCAAAATATTCATCTTTGATTTTATTGTTTGTTTCATAGTAAAGAGTATGAATATTTATGGCTTCATCTTTTTCATTTTTTAAAAACCCTAGTCTATTTTCAATTTTTTCTATATCTTCACAAATAGAATTAAACTTTTTTTCTAAAGTTTTATTTGATTTTTCTTCTATTTTTTGTTTTAGCTCTTTTTCTTCACTTTTTAACTCTTCTAAAATGTGATTATCTCTGCTTATTAGCTCATCATAATAGTTTTTTATAGTATCCAGCTCTAAAATATTTGGTGCAAATTCTAAATCAAATAAGTCATTTGGCATAGGCTTTTCACCTCTTTTTGTTCTTTTGTATCCTACATTTTGAGCTTCTGCCATAAAAATATCATAGTCTATATTTTTTGCTACTTCACCAAATACCCACCAAGTATTATAAAAACTAAAAACATCTGTTGTGTCTTTGTCAAATTTACAAAGTTCATCTAGTTCACTTTTGTATTTTTTAATAATTTCTTTTGGATTTAAAGAGTTATCATCCTCTAAAATATAATCTTTTAAAAGCCTAGTTAAAATCTCTTTTTCCCTAGCTTCATCTAAATCTTTGATAGATGGTAGTTTTTTTCTATCTTTACTGTGTAAATACACATCTATAAGATTTAAAACTCTTGTTTTTAAATTACTCCATTCACTTCCATATCTGTTCCAAAGTGTATTCCACTCTTGTATCTCTTTTTTTGTCTTTTTCTGCATAAAAAGAAGTGATGTTTTTGTAGAAGTGTATGGTTCAAATGTTACTTGTGGTAAACTCACAACCGCTTTAACTTTAAAGTATTTAAAGATAAATAGCCTTATATATTTGTTTTCTGTTGTATCAAATACACTCTCAGGCAAAACAACTCCAACTCTTCCATTTTCTTTTAGAAGTTGATACCACCTTTCTATAAAAAGATTTTCAGAGTTCTTTTTATCTCCAAATAAAAAATTATTTGGCAAAAATCTTTTTGTTTCTGTGTCTAAATCAACACTAAATGGTGGATTTGAAATAACCACATCAAAGTTGCCGTTTATATCTTTGTCATTATAAACCTCATCTAGTTCATTTTTTGAAAGATGATTTGGTGCTGTATCTTTTGTATAAAATCTAAATGGCAATAATCCATCTTTTACAAAAATATTAGTAGAACCATCTCCATGAAGTATCATATTTACTTTTGAAGCAATTCCTAAATCAAAATTTATATCTGCACCATAAATATACTCTTTTGCCCATTTATTATCTTTATGCTTTTCACTATCTTTTCCAAATAAATCTTCTATTAAATCTTTTGTTTGTCTATTTGCTTTTAATTTTTCTCTTTGTTTATATTTTAGCTCTTTTGTTATTACTTTCATAGCTTCAACTAAATATGTTGCACTTCCTGCACTAGGGTCTATTATAAATGGTAACTCTCTATCATTGTTGAGCCTGTCTATTGCATAAGTATCTAAATGCATAGCATAAAGTATAAAATTTACAACAGGTGTTGGAGTAAAAAACTGCCCTTTTGTTTGTTTAAAACCATCTCTTGTAATTGACTCAAAAAAATCTCCTAAAATATCTTTGCCATCTATTGAATTTCTTCCATCATAAAATGAGTATGCTTCAAGTTGTGAAACACAATAAACAAGCTTATTAAGTGGAAATTTTTCTTCGTTTATTACATAGGCTTTATTAATTTTTGCTTCATCTGTGACATTTAATTTTTCCCTTAAAGCTCTTCTATAGAGCTCATTTATTCTATCAAAAACTTTGTTTAAATTTTCAGTATTTTCTCCATAAGAGTAAATCTGAAAATGATATTCTTCTTTTTCTTCTCTTTCAGATTCATCTTGAAGTTTAGCTAAAATGATATTTACAAGAGAATAAAATATTTCACTATCAGTAGTTCCACCACCACCCCAAAGCACATTATGTAAATTATTAGCAAGTGCTTCTATCTCTTGCTTTTTTATTTTTATTTTTAAATCATATTTTTTATCACCTTTTATAAAGGCTTGTTTTTTGGGTTTATCATAACCAGCTGGAAGTTCACTACCAACAGAAACCAATCCACTATTTACCCAATCACTATATTCTGGATACTTTTCAAAATCTACAATAATCAATTTATCCGAAATATTATCTTCACTCTCTTCAGTTGTGTAGTAAACTAAATATTTTGGTTTGTTTGTTTCAAGTTTTGCTAAAGCATAAAGTTGCCCCTCAATATACTCTTTATCATTTTCAAATTTGTCAGGAGCTTTAACTTCTATAAAGAAAAAAGACTTATTGTCTTTATCCTTTACGATAACATCTATTCTTGCTTTTTGAACCTTAGGGCGACCGATGTTATACTCTTTTTCAAGTTCAATAAGTTCGGCAGGATAATCAAGTTCATTTATAAGCTTATCAATCAAAAAGGCTCTTGAAATCTCTTCATCGCCAGTTATTTTTTCTATTTGTCTATGTAGTTTTATCTTTTCATTGTAAGAGATAGTTTCTTTATCAATATTTATTGATACTATTTTATTTTTTCTAGTTTGTAGTTTTGATTCTATTTTTTCTTGCCAAGTCACTATTTAAATCCTTCATTGTATAGCTAGTCGTCTCACACCATTACTTTTTACTACTTCTTAAACTCTTTCTCTAGGCTATTTAGAGTGAGAATATCTGGGTTTGGTAGCACGCTAAAGCTCTTAAGCACAGCGTCGCTCACCCACTGCGGGTAGATGCGAAAGTTTAGCTTCACACTCGCCTTTAGCGGATAAGCAAGACCCTCTGGCAAGACAAACCTCTCTTCTCGCCTCTGCTTAGCTGGTATGCGAGTATCTTTTAGCATAGTTTTATACTTCCAAAAAAGCAGTCCCACAGGCTTGCCCTCATCATCGCCAAAGACTTTATGAAAAATCCTACTGCCTTTTTCTATCTCACCATTTTCATCAAGCTTGCCACTACTTAGCACCACTTTGCCATTAGCATCACTTACTTCTACCTCTAGCCAAAGCTCTCTAAAGTCCGCCACACCCGTTGGCAAGTGATGTCCTGCACCACTATTTGTCACGCCCACTACTAGTTCACTCCCACTAAGACCTAGATCTAGTTTTGCCGCAGTTTTTAGTAGCTGGATCGTTTGATCAGCGGCTTCATGGTTTCGCAGTGAGGTTAGAAAATAGTTGCTCCCCGCAAAATAGTGCACCTTCACATCATCTTTGATCGCTCCGCCATCGGTAGATCTACCCTTTAGCGGGCTAAATTTACCACCCTCTAAGTAGGTCATATGACAATCTATACAGCTTTTGTGCTTGCTTGGATCTTGCGGGTTGTTATACTCCGACTTGCTCCACTCCTCATAAGTTGCGACGATTTTTATGCCATTTTTGGGGTGCTGCTCATCGTGGCAAGATGCACAGTACCTGCTATCTCTATAAAAATCCTTGCTATAACTCTCCTTGTGCACCTCTGGCTTAGCGTTTACTAGTAAGTCGCTAAACTTTTTAGCTAGTGTGTAGCGACTATCTTCAAGAGCGTACTTTTTACGATCTAGATCTATGGTGTATGAGGCGTTTCCTGCGTGCGTTGCCTCGCTTATGAGATGACAACTCACACATGATACACCCTCTTCTACACGGAAGTTATCATGCTTGGTAAAGCCCCTTTGCAGTGTAACTGAACCCACCTCGTAAGACTCACCATCTATGACATTTCCACTCATACCATGCGTAGTTTTCTCTAGTCCTATGGCAAGTCCGCTAGGGTTATGACAGCTCATACACCACTGCCTAAACTCCTCGCCCTCCACCTCACCCGCAAGCGTCTCCATCACCATATAGTAGCGGTTGCTTCCTACCATGTGGCGGTGGTTTGAGTCCGCCCATTGGTTAAATATATCGGCGTGGCACTCCTTGCATCTAGTGGAGTTTGTAAAATCTTTACTATGAAAATCTTTGGCGTCACCATTTACTATCTGCATACGCGATAGCGGTGTGATCTCTTCTGCTTGCAAGCTTGGATCTGGCAAAAAGAGCAGAAGCATCACCATAACAGCTGGTCTTGCTATGTGCCACAAGAAAAACAGAACTAGAGCAAATGAGAGTAGCAGATGAGTCCAAAATGAGGCTATTCCTACCGCATCACCACCGCGGTTGCCCACCAAAAGTAGGTAGATCCCACTAAGTGTTACAAGCACAAAAGCTGCTAAAACTAGCCAACCATTTGGGCTTTTTACACCCTTTTTTAGGTAGTAGTAGCGTATATGTTTTCTCATAAATGGCACCATAAACAGAGGTATAAAAAGAAGCGACATAGCTATATGAAGCGGTTGAAGCACCCTATATAGCTCCCATTTTACAGCTAGCAGATCCATCAAAACCACCCCACTTACAAACAACAAAACTAGCACTACTTTAAAGATAAGGCGTCTCATTTTAGCTCATACTCCACGATCTCCCCCTCAAGTGATCTTAAAAACGCAACTATCTCGCTGATCTGCTCATCGCTAAGTCTACGACCAAGCTGATGTCTAGCCATGATATCCACCGCCTCATAGATCTTCTCCACCGCACCATTATGAAAGTATGGTGATGTTTTTGTCACATTTCTTAAAGTTGGTACGCGAAACTTTAGAGCATCATCTCTGCCCAAAAATCCCCCGCTATTGTCAAATGGAAGCCTGCTATCGCTAGATCTAAGCTGATCAAAAAGACTCTCATTTAGCCGAAGTTCATAAAAAAACGCAAACGCCCTGAGTGGAAAGTGCTGAAGCGTAGTGCCACCTAGTGCCACACCTCCATGACACCCACTACAACCAAACCTCATAAAGTTTGCCAAACCCCGCTTCGCCTGATGTGAAAGTGCATCATCATCACCGTCCATAAAGCGATCATACGCCCCATAAGTGACAAGCGTTTTGACATACGCCTCGATTGCATTTGCGATAGTATCGATACTTAAGTTACTATCTACAAACTCCGTATACTTAGGATCATTTGCCACGCGAGCAACCACCTCATCTAAGCTAAGTGCATGCTTATGTTTTGCTTCAAAAGATCTCTTTGCCTCATCGGCGATACTACCAACCTCGCCACTCCAAGTGTAGTGCTTAAAAAAGCCACTATTTAGCACAGTCTGTACATTTAGCAGTTTTGGGTGAGGAGTGGCGTTATCACCTTGAGAAAATGTAAAGCGATCAACTCCACTTTGATCTCGCAAGTGACACGACGCACAGTCGCTCACCCCCTCATCTTTGCCCGCTACAAACTCCCCCAAGATGGGTGGATTTGCCACATCTCTACTAAGCGAGTGACACGATGCACAGCTCGTTTTGCCATGCTTTGAGAGGCTAGCGTCAAAAAACAGCTCCTTACCAAACTCCACTTTCGCCCTTGTGATGGGGTTTTGCTTGCTACTTACTAGATCTAGTAGTTTGCCCGCCTCTAGCGGAGTTGAGCGAAGAGATCTACTCTGTGCCTGAGCTCTAAGCGTGGAGCTATCCTCATCTGCTACTATGCGAACCTCTGTCATACTACCTAAAAACACAAGTGTAGATATAACAAAAATCGCAATAGCGAGCGAACCAAGAGCAAAATTTTTCATCTATGTCCTATAATCAGCGTTGATCTTGACATACTCATGCCCCAGATCACACCCATACGCCTTAAAACTTCCGCTACCAACACCTAGATCACAGCTAATGCTAAACTTTTGATGTTGCATAACAACAGCACATTTTGCCTCCATCTGCTCATCAAAGTGGCTTACTCCCCTTTCATAAACACAGTGGTTATCAAACCAGATACTAAGGCTCTCTTCACTACACTCCGCCCCGCTTGCACCCACAGTTGAGGCTATGCGTCCCCAGTTTGGATCTTCACCAAAAAGAGCGGTTTTAACTAGCAAAGAGTCACTTAGTGCCTTTGCTACCATCTCCGCTTCGGCATCATTTTTTGCTCCACTTACTTTATATGTGACAAGCTTTGTTGCTCCCTCGCCATCTCGCACCATCTCCAGAGCCAAAAAGTGCATCACCTTATGTAGTGCGTCTCTAAAAGCCTCGGCGTTAAACACTCCGCTTTTGCCATTTGCAAGTAGTAAAACCGTGTCGTTTGTAGAGGTGTCACCATCAACACTTATGGCGTTAAATGTCGTCTTTACCGCACTATCCAGTGCATTTTGAAGCTCCTCTTTGCTAGCTTTTGCATCGGTTGTGATGAAGCATAGCATTGTAGCCATCGCAGGATCTATCATACCAGCACCCTTAGCGATCGCTCCAATGTTAAAGCTAGATCCATCATCAAGCTTTACCTCAAATGCGATCGTTTTGGCAAAACTATCTGTTGTCATGATCGCTTTTGCAGCGTTTTGTGAGTTTTGGCTTGTTAGATCAAACTTGCTAAATGCCTCTTTGATGCGACTAACTGGAAGTCTTACACCTATGACACCAGTAGAGCTCATGATCGGGTTGGTAGCTTCTTTTGGGGCGTAAGATAGCACCTCTTCTATATCTGCAATACCATCTTTGCCAGTCATAGCGTTTGCGTTTTTGGAGTTTATCAGCACGAAGTTTGTCTTAAGCTCACCCTTAGATCTGAAGTGTTTTATGGGAGCTGCTGCCATCTTGTTGGTAGTAAAAACGCTTGCTACTTCGCAGAGATCGCTACTATATATAAATGCAACATCAAGTGCACCGTCTTTTTTAAGCCCTACGCTTACACCATCGGCAAAAAAGCCACTACTTGCACACACACCGCCATTTTTTGGAACAATACTATACACGATATCCTACTTTTTTTAGAGGTATTATAGTATAAAAATCTTTAAGGTAGAGGGAGAAATACAACCCGAAGAGGTGGGTTGTACTAAGAGTTTTTCTTTAGAGTTCTAAGCTCGCTAGCTGAGATTTTGATCTTTCTTGTTGTTCCATCATCTAGTGTGATGCGAATAGATCTTAGATTTGGTAAAAAGCGTCTTTTTGTTTTGTTGTTGGCATGTGAAACATTGTTGCCAACCATAGGACCCTTACCGCTAATAGCACATCTTTTAGCCATCTTGTGTTCCTTGTGTAATAAAAGTTGCGAATTATACCACC
>JBAYBZ010000022.1:0-15109 GCA_041669045.1 Sulfuricurvum sp.
TCCATAAAGGGCTTAGGATTAACCTAAAACCCATAAAGCTATATTTACTGCCCAAACTGTTACAGTTGCAGCTAACTCTTGAATTTGTACCATTTTAAACTCCTTTTCTTATCGTATCTCATAGAATTATAGCGAAATTCGCTAATATTGTCAAGTGATTTTCGATATTTAATAGCGATTTCCGCTAATTTATGATATAATATAAAATCAATAAGGTTATTAAGGGAAAAGTATGTTAAATGATATGGATATAATGAGACTTTTTGGTGTTCCAAACACTACGATGAGAGACTGGAAAAAGAAAGATAAAAGCGACTGGAGATATAAGGTTGCTATGTTTTTAAAGAGCCAAGATAAAGAGCGTGTAGAAGCATTTTTAAAAGCTTATGAGCTTGAGGAACTTTCTCCCTCAAAAACCCAAAGTGCTTATTAGTTGAAAAATGATAAAATACAAAGAGGTTAATGAATAATGGAAATATATAAAAACAATTTAACTAAAATAATTCACGGGAAAACAGAAGAGGCTCTTGATAAACAAGTTGATGATTCTTCAGTGGACTTGATATTTGTAGATCCACCTTATAATATTGGCAAGAAATTTTCTGATTTTCACGATAAATGGCCTAGCGATGAAGAATATGCTGAATGGTGTTATAGCTGGATTGATTTATGTGTAAAAAAATTAAAACCTAATGGTTCAATGTATTTAATGACAAGTACTCAGGCAATGCCCTACCTAGATTTATATATCCGCAATAAAATGGATGTACTTTCGAGAATTGTATGGTCTTATGATAGTTCTGGAGTACAAGCAAAAAAATATTATGGTTCACTATGGGAGCCTATTTTATTTTGTGTTAAAAATAAAAATGATTATACATTTAATGCTGATGATATTATGATAGAAGCTAAAACTGGTGCAAAGCGTAAATTAATAGATTATAGAGGTAAAACTCCAAAGCCTTACAATACGAAAAAAATCCCTGGTAATGTTTGGGAATTTAACAGAGTTAGATATAGAATGGACGAATATGAAAATCATCCATCACAAAAGCCAGAAGCTCTTTTGGAAAGAATTATAATTGCTAGCTCTAATGAGGGAGATACAATACTAGATCCTTTCTCTGGAACTTTTACAACTTGTGCAGTTGCTCAAAGACTTGGAAGAAAATCCATAGGAATTGAATTACAGGAAGAGTATATACAAATAGGTTTACGGCGGTTAAATATAACCAATGAGTATAAAGGTAAAATACTAGAAAATATTGAAAAACCATACATTAGAAAAAATAGCAAGTATAATGATAATGTAACACAACAAGGATTATTAAACTATGGATCATGAATTTACAAAAGAAATAAAAAAAATATTAAAGACTCATTTTGGAGATATTGCAGATGAGATTTATGAAAAAAGTTATTTATTACAATATTTGAATCATAAAACAAAGTCAGCTAATAGAGGAAGTAAATCAAGAGGTTCATTTGCTAATCATTATGCAATATATGTTTTAGTTGAAGATTATATTAATCAAGGTTATTTAGAAAATCCATCAAGTTATGCAGATTATGATGGTGCTATGTATTCAACTTTACTACAAAGAATACGAGAATTACCTTTTGGACAAAAACTTCAAAATCACGCATTGAATAGTAGAATGAACGATGAATTTAAAAAGTTTTTTCCTCATATAGATTATCAACCAATCATTAGAGATTTAATAACTAAAAAATATTGGATTAATGATAATTTACTAAAAATAGATATATCTGGCAATATATATAATATTGCTAATTCTTTAATTGAAATAATAGATGCTTATGTTGGTGCAAAAAAAGTAGCATTTGAGCGTTTTTTAGAATATACAATTAATTTAGCTAAAATTTCAGAAAATGACACAACAGAAGCTATTGAATTTATTAAACAACAAATTCAACCAAATGTAGATGCAAGAGTATTTGAAATTGTTAGCTATTCAATTTTAAAAGCTCATTATGCTAATACTATTTTATATTGGGGATATGTTCCAGAAGAACTTAATGAAGAAACACTTACTCTTTATAAAACTGGTCGTACAAATGCAAATGATGGTGGTATAGATTTTGTAATGAAACCTTTAGGGCGTTTTTTCCAAGTAACTGAAACTTTAGATTTTAAAAAATATTTTTTAGATATTGATAAAATTCAAAGGTATCCTATTACTTTTGTAATAAAAACAGAAATTGATGAAGAAAATATATATACACAACTAAAAGAAAATGCCTTATCTTCTTATGGCGTTAAAGCTATTGTTCAAAGATATATGGATTCGATAGAAGAAGTAATTAATATCCCAAAATTAATGCAAATTTTTCTAAATCAAATTGAAAGAAAAAAAGTTAAAGAAATTATGGATGAAATAGTTATACAAAGTAGAGTTGAGTTTAATTACGATGATTAATTATATAAAAGAGCTTTAGATAAATATTAGTTTATCTAAAGTTTATTTTCTTTTGCTAATCTCCAGTAATGATAACCTTTAGCTGTTAATTTACAAGTTTTAGAATTTATCGCAGCATAATACATATGTTCTTCACCTACTGGAATGACTAAATTTATACGATTATACTTTTGTAGAATTCTGAATTTCTCACAATTATCCTCATTTGGGCAATTAGATGATGGTTCAAAACTTGGATCTAACTGTATCTCTTCTGTTGCATCACTAAATAACTCTTTAATCTCTCTCAACTCATCTAAAGGTATTGGCGGTGTTGTTTGCCTCAAAGAAACAAATTTAGTTACATTTGTCTTAAAAACTGGTCTCTGATCCCAAGCTCCAAGAGCTTGATCAATATATGAATAAATACTCCCTGGTGTAATATTCCCGCGTAAATCAGAAGCACCTCCATATAAAGCATCTGCAAGTAATCCAGTAAATACTCCTCCACCACTTATTTCTAATGCTGATTCAGAGTCTTTTGAAGCTGTAAGAATAGTTAATCCATCTGATAACTGAGCTAGTCCATTATTATTTATAGAGGGTGTTCCAAAAGCTCCAGAATGACAACAATCAAGTATAATGACCTTATTTCGTATTGTTGATTGATTAGCGTAATTTAATATTTCATCCATTGATATACCCTCATCATATTTTTTATAATCAGATGTAACAATATATCCTCCATTACTTTTTAAAAAACCGTGTCCAGAAAAATAAAATAATGCTATATCACAATCTTGTGCAAAAAGCTTTTCTATTGATTCTCTTAATTTAGACCTTGTTACAGATTCAGAGGGGTCTGTTAATAGTTTAACATCAAAATTAGGAGAACCATCACTATTTCTTTGCAAAATACTACTTAGAGTATTTGCATCGTTTACACAACCTTTTAATGGGGCGGTTGGATAGTTGTTTATTCCAACATTTAATGCTCTTCTCATAATTTACCCTATTTACTTAATTCTTTAATTGCATCTACTATTGAGTTTGTATTCCATTTTACTATTAAATCTGCATTATCTTTAACTTTTTTAGAGGTTTTATCTGAACCCCAAGGCTCAATAGCCAAAATAGGCTTTGGTAAATAAAACTCATTTTTAGCAATATAAATCTCATTATCAATCCAGTTACTATATGAAGCATAAACTCCAGCTAATATAATTACAACATTTGTACCTTGAATTTTATTCTTAATTGCAGCATATAATTCTTTATCTGTTCCAGTTGCTGTAACAATAGGTTTAGTGCTAGGTACTGAATGATTTTTATAATCAAAGTAGGATTTCTCATCTAGTAATTTAATAAGTTTTTCATACGCATCACTGTAATTCCAAGAGTGACTAATAAATAAATTATAAGTTGCCATCATTTTTCCTTGCTAAATTTATTCTTAAATATTATATCATCATTTATATAAGAACTATTTTCTTTCTCCTTAAAAACCTTGTTCGGATAAGTCAGATAAGTAATTTATTTTCGGATAAGTCCTATTTTAGGGTTATTAAGGGAAGAGAGATAATTTAAAATAGGTCTTTTAGCTCTCGGATAAGCTACCAAAGTGCCAAACTTGCCAAACTCCTATTTTAAGGGGTTTGTACTTGCTAAACTGATTATATATCCAAAAAAAGATATGCAATATTTGAGATATATTTTTATACACAAAAAGAGGATATTTTAGGCTTCAAATTCGCTCTAAATTCGCTCCAAAAATTTCTTAAATTTTAGTATTTTTAGAGAAATGAAAAATGAAAGCCCCTTGTTTTCGTGGTATTATTTCGGAAATTTACAGAAAATATGTGTTTTCGTAATAAACTCTTATCTGCATCACAATCCTCTCTCATAGCTCTATAACTCTTTGTAACATCTCTTTGATCTCCATCTCATGCGAGATGAGAAATATCTGCCTATACTGCTCTTTGATGGTGTGAAAAGCTTCAAGTATCTCCACTCTTCTAGCTTCATCTTGACTGCCAAACACCTCATCAAACGCCAAAAACCCGATATTTCCAGCTCCACTTAGCTCACCTAGCGTCTTAGAGATCGCTATGCGTAGCACCAAGTTTGCAAGATCTACTTCACCGCCACTAAAGCGGTCTATGGGGAACTTTCGTCCCTCATCATATATATAAAAGCCAAACTCGCCATCTACCTCGATGTGCTGATATCTACCCTTTGTTATCCGAGCATACATCATTGAGGCTAGTTGAGATATTCGCGGAGCTACCTTTGAGTTTAGCTTTGTCTTAAACTCGCTAAGTGATGCCTTGATCTTCTCATAGTCGCTTAGATCTTGCTGTTTTGTAGCTAGTTTTTCAAGGTGGATCTTGTTTGTCTCAAGTGAGGCTTGAAGCATATTTATCTTGCCATCTATCGAGGCGATCTGCACTTTAAACTCATTTGCCATAGTAGCTATCTCATCTTTTTGTTTTTGCAAAAGTACAAAACCATCAAGCTTTGCTTTGTGATCTACTTCGTTGTAGATAACTGCTACTAGCTCACTCTCTTTGCTTGCTAAGATCTTCACACTCTGCTCTATATGTTTTGCTAGCAGATCTAGCTCTTTTTGAAGTGGCTCTACCCTTAGCAAAAGGGTTTGCAGTCTGTTATGCTCATCATATTTTGGCTTTAAGATCTGCTCTTTTTGAGCTAGATCTTGGTGCAACTTCTCATCATAAGAGTAGATCGCAAGCTTCTCAAGCTCCCTCTTGTTGGCAACTCCCTTAAGCTCCACCTCTTTAAAATAGCTCGTAGCCTTAGCTAGATCTTGCTGTTTTGTCTCTACAACCGCAAGCAGACCACTAAGCCTATTTAGCTCGCTACCAAGCTCCCCGCTCTTTCTATCCAGAACCACTTTTGATAGCTCCATCTTAGATAGCTCTGAAGCGTATTTGTCGATCTTTTCTCTTTGCAAAGCCTCTATCTTGCTAGACAAACTAGCTATGACTCTATCGTACTCCTCCAAAAGAGGTCTTGTGCAAGTAGGACAGTTTGAGTCTCTGCCAATTGCTTGGATTTGGACTATTTGAGCCTTTGTGGTATCGATGAGTTTTTGCTCACCTGCAATCAAAGAGTTTGTGGTTTTTATCTGAGCTTCAAGATCTCTAATAGTAGCTTGAAGTCTGTCCGCTTCGCTTTTGATCTGGTGCTGTTTTGATTGTAGATCTGCACCATTTTTTACTTCAAGACTAAGTGAGTGTATATCATTTTTAGCCTTTGTGTACTGCTCTCTTAGCTGGATCTGCTCTTTGTTTAGACCATCTTTTTTAAGCTCTACCTCTCTTAGACTCTGTTGCTGTTTTAGGCTCTGCTGTAACTCTTCAAACTCTACTTTTACAGACTTCAAAAGAGCTAGATCTTTTTGTTTTTGCTCCAGATCTTCTAGCTCGGCTAGCAGTTTTGTCTGCTGAAGCCTGCTTGAGGCTAGAGAGTTTTTCATAAGCTCAAGCTCACTTAGTAGCTTAGCTCTATGCTCCTTTGTACCCTGCAGTCTCTCAAGCTCTTTTTTTGCCTCAAGCTCCTTAGCTTTTATGCTCTCTAGCTCCTTAGATCTAGCCTCTAGATCTGCTTCTATGATGGCTCTGTTTTCACCATAACTCTTTATGCTACTCCTCTTTGCCTCTAGCTCATCGCTACTTAACAGTACCTCTTTGTAAGCCTCCATATCCCGCTTCAAAGCCCTACTTCTCTCCACCAACATAGCCTCGATGGCATCGATCTTCTCTAGTCCTAGAAGCTTTCTGATCATCTTTTTGCGATCTTCTGGCTTTAGAGCACTAAGACTTGCTAGCTCTTTTTGCGAAGCAAAGAGTGTGTGCATAAAGGCATCTTTACTCATCTTGACAAGCTTTGTCACATAGCTGGTAGTCTCTTTAGATCCACTTGCAACAAGCTCGCTGTTTTTATATATCTTCGCGTTTGCACTTAGTGCTCTGCCTCTAAACTCTCGCTCTACTTTATAAGTAACACCATCAAACTCAAAGCTTAGCGACACACTAACACTCTCTTTTTCATCTGCACTAGAGTTTTTCACAAACTCCTTTGAGCCTCTTAGATCGCCATAAAGAGCAAAGAGTATCGCCTCAAAGATCGTGGATTTTCCACTTCCATTTTTGCCTATGATCCCAACTAAACCCTCTTCAAAGAGGAAGCTTTTTTTAGTATATTTTTTAAAATTGAACAGATCAAGACTATTAAGTATCACTATGCACCTCTTCGTACTCGCTAAATAGCTCTTGAACCTTTAGTCTTAGTCTATCAAACTCATCAGATCTGCTATCCTCTTTGATATGCTCCAAAAAGTACTCTTCTAGCGAGAGTGACTCCACATCATCTATACTTTTGGCTTCGCTTAAGCCTTTAAACTCCCTTTTTACATTTACAAACATCGCTCCAACAAAGAGCTTTTTTATATCAGCAGTGCTTATGTCAATCGACTGCATGGCGGTTAGATTTGTCAGTTTTACCTCACAGATCGCACCCTCTATGCCACTTAGATCTAGTTCATCTATGGAAGCTTGCATATCTTCGCAGTCGATCACAAACTCTAAGATAGATCTACTCCCAATCTCCTTGTACTCCACGCTTAGATCTCCATCTAAAGTAACTACTACAAACCCTTTTGAGTTTCGTTTGTCGTTTAGGCTTGTTCGCTCGCTACTTCCGCTATAAAAGGCATTTTTATGCCCCCTAACCTGCCCAAACCCGTGCCAATGCCCAAGTGCAACATACTCCATCTGCTCAAAGAGATACTCCCTATCTGCTGGATAGACCCACTCTCCAAACTCCTGCATAAGGTAGTGTGCACCAACTGAGCAGTGCATCATCATTATGTTTTTTTTGGTTTTATCTACCATCTCTTCGCACAGATCTATCTGCACAAGTGCCTCATTTTCATCATTTATGTGTGGCAAGCAGTGAAAAATAATCTCCTCAAACTCCACCTTTTTATACCTCTGATCATAAGCGACATAGATATTCTCAAAGTTCTCAAAGATCTTAAGAATTGGGCTACTTAGGTTTGTTCGCGGGGTTGAGTGGTTGCCCGCGATGAGGATAAATGGGATACCTAAAGAGTTGATGATCTTAAACTGCTCTAGTGCAAAAGTGATCGCACGATTACTAGGACTAGATCTATGAAAGAGATCTCCTGTGTGGATTATATACTTAGGTCTTATCTCTTTTATCTGCTCAACCACTTGAGTAAACGCATCATAAAAGTCCGCTTCTCTTTGGTTTATGCCATCTTTGCTGAGCACATCTAGATCATTAAAACCCAAATGAGTATCACTAAAGTGAACTATCTTCATATCTCCGCCTATCTTATCTTGATCTATATTTTACCCTCTTTATATCAATACTCTTTATACATACTTAGCTTTGTTAAATTGCATTTGACAATGTTATTTTTTGGTTTTCTTGCTACAATAGCCCGCAAAAAGGGAGTGTAGCGAGAAAATATGGCAAATAGCTTGAGTATCTTAATGGTAGAAGATGATCTTGTTTTAGCAGATCTCATAAAAGACTACCTACAAAACTACAACACTAGCGTAGATGTGATACCAGATCCAACCATGGCAATGGATCTGCTAAACAAAAGAGGCTTTGATCTCGTACTTTTAGATCTAACTCTACCAAAGATGGACGGACTACTGCTGTGTGAGAAGATCCGCTCATCTTTTGATATCCCCATCATCATATCTTCAGCTCGCACGGAGGTTAGCGACAAGGTTTTAGGACTAGAAAAAGGAGCTGATGACTACCTACCAAAGCCATACGATCCAAGAGAGCTAGTAGCTCGCATACAAGCTGTGATGCGTCGCAGATCCAACCCAAAAGTAGACGATGAGCTGAGCTTTTTGGACTTTAGAGTAGATAGATCTAAGATGATCATCTACCACCATGACGCCCCGCTAGATCTAACTGTTGCGGAGTATGGCATACTACTGCTATTTTTACGGCGTCGAGGCATTGTGCTAAGTAGAGGCACGATCTTAGATGGTGTAGATGGGCTAAACTGGGAGAGCGATGAGCGAAGCATCGATGTGATCATTAGTCGCATCAGATCCAAACTCCAAGACAACCCACGCTCACCCAAATACATAGAGTCGATCCGAGGGATCGGGTATAGGATGAAAGCTTGAGTAAGCACTCCATCATACTTAAGATCAGTCTCTTTTTTGTTCTTGCTACCATCGCTATGAGCGTGCTTTTTAAGATGATGTATGACTATGAGTTTACCTCTGTCAAGGAGAACCTAAGAGTTCACTACCACAAAATCGCCAAGCATGTGATGTTTTGGCATACAGGCAAAGATAGCTTTGAGCTACTGTTAAAAAACCTAAAAGATGAGAAGATCATAGTTGTCGAAAATCCAGACATATACAACGCAGTAGTGCGACAAAAGAAGTTTGACACCATTTCGTGTGGTATGCAAAACTTTGAGCTTTATGAAATGGGCGGATCTCGCTATATGCTAACCCCAGAGATCACGGGATCGTTTCTGCTTCAAGATGTGATCGCAAAACCTATCAACATCAACTATATGTGGCTACTTTATGGTGCATTTATCATAGTGCTTGCTGCTCTTTTTCTCTCCATAGCCATCAGCATCTACCCGCTAAAGCACCTACAACTTCAGATCAAGCGTTTTGGTGAAGGTGAGATGGATCTAGAACTTGCAAGTAGCAAAAAAGATGAGATCGCAGAGGTGTCAAACGAGTTTGATCGTGCGGTGAAGAAGATGAGTTCTATGATGAGTTCACGAGCTATATTTTTGCGTAACATCACTCATGAGCTAAAAACCCCCATCGCCAAAGGGCAACTCTCGCTTGAGTTTTTGCAGGAGTCAAAAACCAAGGAGATACTAAGCAACATCTTTGCAAGACTAACTCTGCTCACTAGAGAGTTTGTGCAGATCGAGAACATAACTGCGTGCGATTGTCAGGTAAAAAAGGGAAGTTATCGCCTAAGCGACATACTAGATAACGCAGTAGATCTGCTCTTTTTAGAGCCTTCAAGCATAGAGCACAACCTAGATAACCGCAAGATCGAAGCGGATTTTGAGCTTATAAGCATAGTCTTTAAAAACCTCATCGACAACGGGATTAAGTACTCCTCAAGTGGTATGCCATACATACAAAAGAGAGAAAATGAGATCTCATTTTGCAGTAGAGGCGATGAGCTAGAGTACCCTCTTGAGCACTATATACAACCCTTTGTAAAGTGTGAGATAAGCACCGAAGATAGCTTTGGACTAGGGCTTTATATAGTTTACTACATACTAGATAAGCACGATTTTGGCTTCTCATATAGCCACAAAGATGGCATAAACTGCTTCACGATCCACCTACAAAAGCATTAACACTTCATTAACATAAAATTAACATCTAATTCACATCGCCCATATATACTTACTAGCGTCAAACCCTCTCTAGCGAGGGTTTAGAACAATCCCGCAATGGGTAAAAAGGATCAACTTATGAAGAAAATCTTAATGGCTTGTCTGCTCAGCTTATCGCTTTGGGCTAACGACAGTAGCGTCTTTGAGGCTAGCTACAAAACACCTATTGATAAGGTGCTTAAAAACATCTTGACACAGTTTGAAAAAGATGGGCTTGTTGTTGCGTGGCAACTAGATATACTAGAGGAGTTTAAACAAAAAGGGCTAGATAAAAAGTTTGGTGCTGAGTTTAACAAAAACAACCTAAGCAGTGTAAAAACCCTAGTAGCCTGCAATGGCAAGTTTGGCAACGACATTATGAACGCCGATCCAGCTATGATGGCATACTGTCCGATCAGAGTTACACTAACTGAAAAAGATGGCGTAACTACGGTTTTGTATGTTCGCCCAAGCTCTGCACCAAAGAGCACACCAGCTTATGAGGCTCTAAAAGCCCTAGAGAGTAAAGTTACAAAGTCGATCGAAGATTCGATGGAGATGGAGTAGAGATTTTGCTAGGCTTTTTGCCTAGCAAAATAGACAGGAGAGTTTGTCGTTAAAATGTATAAGTAACCGCTGCTCTATAATGGTTTTGCCTACGCTGGGTTATATTATTTGCCGTAAGTCCATTGTACTCACTTAGTCGTCTAGCGTTGAAAACTCTTACAAACAAGTTCTCATTTACTCTATAATTTAACCCTACATTTACCTCATACGCACTGTTGTTTGCATAGAGATTGCCATTCATAGCAGTTGTGTCTGACTTGCCATAGTGAGCATAATCAACCATTGCTCTTAAGCCCTTCATAATCACATAGTGCCCACCAACTATATAAGCGTCCACATTGTCCCTATATGCGTTTCTGGAAAATATAGTGCTTGTGTATGCTGGATCTGCTCCCCATGCGTTAAAAAATCCTCCTTCAGCTTCGCCACTCTTGTTTGCAGAGCCATTGAGTGCTGCATAAACACCCCACTTTTTGCCCTCCAACGCGATTTTGGCACCATACATTGCAAAGTCTTTCTCACCCGCATATGATCTACCTGTATCTTTTTGCATCAGATACTGTGCACCTAGTTTGACGCCCATATCATCACTGATAGGTAGTTTGTACTCTAGCTCTGCATAGTAGTCATTTACTATATCATCGCTGTGGTAGAACCATAGATCTGCTTTTAGGTTTTTTATGCCTGTATAGGTTGCTCCTAAAACTGTGCGACCATCGGTGTTTTTGCCTAGTCCTGCGATCTTGCCCATATCGTAAAACCTTGCTTGTTCAAGCGTTCCACCCTGCTGAACAAACTTAGTGGCAGCACCCCCTGTGGTAGTTGCTTCACCTATAAGTCCAAAGTCCGTAGCTGAGCGAGAACCCATCGACATAGCTGTGATCTGCCCAGCGGTTAGTCGTAGTCCATCGATCGCATTTGTGCCAAACATATACGCCTCATAGAAGTTTTGCATAAGTGAGACTTGGATCTTAGTTAGCGGAGTGTCTACCTCTTGGCGACCTAGTTTTGCGTCAAAGTACTTATGTTTGTAGGAGAGATAAAGCTCGCCCATCAAAGCTTTTGACTTGCCATCTTTATCCACCACTAGCCCGCCCGCTGGCTTGCCACCGTCACTAGGCGTCCAGTCGGTTAGCCCTGCATCACCGTTAGCATACATACCTATGCCAACCTTTAACCCCTCCATAAGACTTGGTGTCTCATACTTCAGTTTTGCCAGATACCCTGCCCCCTCGCTTGGTGCCCAACCATTTTTCTTGTCACTAATAACATAGACGCCCCTTAGCATAAAGTCTATATTACCACCATCTTTACCACCCACACTCACCTCTGCTGCCATCGCTGAGGTTGCCAAAACCGCCGCTAATGATAGTCCTATAACCTTTCTCATCTTCCTACCTTTGTGTGTTTTTCAAAGTTTAATGGTTTTTACCTTAAACTTGATGCTACAAGTATAAGAAATGCATATAAATAGGGTGTTAATTTTATGTTAATGGAGTGTTAATGAGGGGGATCTTTCGAAGCTGATTTGAAAAGATTGAGCAAGAGTGACTAGCTCTTGCAACATATAGAGCAACAAGGCGGGCGACTCTTGTTATTAAGCTACTTACCGAGTGGTCAAACTCATTGCCTATTGGAGCCCCGCACTCTATATATAAAATCATATCAAAAAGGGATCAAAATATGCAAATCAACATAGAGGCAAGATCGAAAAAAGCCTATTTAGATACAAATGTGTCGGTTCGAAAAATAGTAACAAAATAACCTATATGCCCATATAGAGCTTGATAAAAAAGTAAAAAAGTTTAAAAAGGATAAAAAAGACTTTGAGGCTGATTTAAAGGGTAATATTATAAAAAAAGTAAAACAGTAACGGTAAGACTCGCACTTACAATACCCGCTTCTTTAGAGTGGCGTCCAGCTACTATATTACTGCCATCAATTACTGTTTTACTACTAGAACTATACCAAAAGGAGTTAGAAAATGCAAATCACCATAGAGGCAAAAGAGCTAGAAGCTACAGAGAAGATCTCCCAAGAGACCCAAGGCATTAGCACCACCACCCATTTTTAAGAGATTTCAATACATCGTATGTGTCGGTTCAAGCTAGGCGTTTTTAACGCTTTACCTATGTCTTATCATATTTCAATACATCGTATGTGTCGGTTCAAGAACGCCCTGATGCGTTCCCAGTTATCAAAACTGTTGAATTTCAATACATCGTATGTGTCGGTTCAAGTCGCTTAGTAGCTACAAGCGGTTTAGCGAGGTGGCAATTTCAATACATCGTATGTGTCGGTTCAAGGGAGAAGTGCTATACCATATAGAAAACAATAATCTATTTCAATACATCGTATGTGTCGGTTCAAGCTTCCACTTCTCGACCGCTTCACAGTCTTCTTTTGATTTCAATACATCGTATGTGTCGGTTCAAGGTACCTTGTTGAGGTGAATGGTAGAACAAGACTCTTATTTCAATACATCGTATGTGTCGGTTCAAGAAAGTGGGAGCGAATAGGCAAGATGAAACGAGGCGAATTTCAATACATCGTATGTGTCGGTTCAAGAAAGTAGATCTAGTTACAAGAGCTACTAAGCAGTTATTTCAATACATCGTATGTGTCGGTTCAAGGGGGCTAAAATGCAAGCTTCTAGCATAGAGAACGAATTTCAATACATCGTATGTGTCGGTTCAAGATTTATCTCTTCATATATGGTCTTTTCCTCGGTTGCCTATTTCAATACATCGTATGTGTCGGTTCAAGTCATCATAAGGGCATAGCTTATATAACCGTAAACGAATTTCAATACATCGTATGTGTCGGTTCAAGTAGCGAGTGGGTAAAAGTAGCTATGAAGTACAGCGAATTTCAATACATCGTATGTGTCGGTTCAAGCAAGGGTATAGGGTTACCTTCTTCCGCAGTTTGCATTTCAATACATCGTATGTGTCGGTTCAAGTAGATGATGGCGGACACTGGGAGAATGATGTTTACAAATTTCAATACATCGTATGTGTCGGTTCAAGCTTCGTCATATAGGGGTTTTTATGCTAGTTGTTGAGATTTCAATACATCGTATGTGTCGGTTCAAGAGTACTCATAGGGGTTACTTAGCAAAGTCTTAACCTGATTTCAATACATCGTATGTGTCGGTTCAAGAGGATCACTGCACGGCTTTAGGTACCGCAATCTTTAATTTCAATACATCGTATGTGTCGGTTCAAGTTTGTCGAAGATGGAGTACCTAAGATAAAGTGGTAATTTCAATACATCGTATGTGTCGGTTCAAGACTAGCAAGGGCGAGCTTTGGGACTGAGCAAAACGGATTTCAATACATCGTATGTGTCGGTTCAAGTTTTAGCTTTTATGTCTACTACTAAAGATCCTAAATTTCAATACATCGTATGTGTCGGTTCAAGTTTTCCACTTCTTTTATTTTCGGTTCAGCCTCTGCTAATTTCAATACATCGTATGTGTCGGTTCAAGAGCACACAAAAGGGAGATCGCTAACCTTAGCTAGCATTTCAATACATCGTATGTGTCGGTTCAAGAAAACCCACTAAAGAACTTTGTAAAAGGACTGTAAAATTTCAATACATCGTATGTGTCGGTTCAAGCTCATTGATATTTCTCAAAAGGTTCTATCTCTTTATTTCAATACATCGTATGTGTCGGTTCAAGGAGGTAGATCAAAGAACACAAACACAAATAGCCAAATTTCAATACATCGTATGTGTCGGTTCAAGCCTCGCTAAACCGTTTGTAGCTACTAAGCGACACTATTTCAATACATCGTATGTGTCGGTTCAAGTGGATCTGCATGCTACTCCTTTTTGTTTGGTGTTAAATTTCAATACATCGTATGTGTCGGTTCAAGTTAATTTCACACCAAACGGCTAAAAATGCGTCTAATTTCAATACATCGTATGTGTCGGTTCAAGATTTCACCCAGTCGTTATAGCTCCCGCCGCTCTCAATTTCAATACATCGTATGTGTCGGTTCAAGCACCGCTTTAGCTCCTCGTTTTGGGATTATTTCTTTATTTCAATACATCGTATGTGTCGGTTCAAGTGTTTTCATTTCTCTACCTCTGTATCTATAACCTATTTCAATACATCGTATGTGTCGGTTCAAGAAGGAGAAGACCTTAAGCGAGGCTTAGGGTGCTCTATTTCAATACATCGTATGTGTCGGTTCAAGAGACAACTGAAATGTGCAAGGAAGTGTATGATAATAATTTCAATACATCGTATGTGTCGGTTCAAGAGCTACTTAGTAAATATGTACTCTTTTGTGCCTAATTTCAATACATCGTATGTGTCGGTTCAAGGCTAGCAAAGATTGGGCATACAATGTAGGTAAAGAATTTCAATACATCGTATGTGTCGGTTCAAGTTTCTAAGGTTTTGCTGTCGATATAATGTAATATGATTTCAATACATCGTATGTGTCGGTTCAAGCGATTATTGGAGTATTGCAAAGCACCTTTACACAGAATTTCAATACATCGTATGTGTCGGTTCAAGAGTACTCATAGGGGTTACTTAGCAAAGTCTTAACCTGATTTCAATACATCGTATGTGTCGGTTCAAGAAGGAGAAGACCTTAAGCGAGGCTTAGGGTGCTCTATTTCAATACATCGTATGTGTCGGTTCAAGAGACAACTGAAATGTGCA
>JBAYBZ010000023.1:0-12350 GCA_041669045.1 Sulfuricurvum sp.
AGTTTTTTGATCAAAAAAGATCACATAAACTACAAAAAAAGCCATATCCATCTAGGGGATTTTGTCGCTTCGAGGGTGGAGTTTTTTGATGAAGTGGCACGCATAAATGAGCTAAACTTTGATCTAGTTGTGCCAAAAGAGGATCTTTTTATCTACTTTAGTGATGCAAAGCTGATGCGTCTTGTCGATAACACCCTATCTAACGCCATCAAGTACACGCCTGCACAAAACACCATAACTGTGAGGATCGCTAAAGAGGTACAGGGGGTTTTGTTTCTTGTAAGCTCAAAATCCAAGAGTATCGAAGATACAAAGAGGCTTTTTGAGCAGTTTTACAGAGAGTCAAGTGAGGTTGATGGCTTTGGGATCGGGCTTAGTTTGGTTAAGAGCATCTGTGTAGAGGAGGGGGTTGAGGTTAGCGTGGACTCCGATGAGACGCAGACAAGTTTTAGGTATGAGTTTGTATGAAGATACTTCTGCTTGAAGATGAGGCGATGCTAAATGAGTCCATAGTGGAGTATCTAAGCTCGCTAGGCTACGCGCTAGAGCCGTTTGTCGATGGGTTAGATGCACTAGAGGCGATCAAACGCAGTGAGTATGATCTGCTCATTTTGGACATAAATGTGCCAAACTTAGATGGGTTAAGTTACCTTGAGGAGCTTCATAGACTCAAGATCTACACGCCTGCTATCTTTATAAGTGCTCTTGTGGATATAGAAGATATATCAAAAGCTTATGATCTAGGGTGCAAAGACTACATAAAAAAGCCGTTTCATCTAAAAGAGCTTGCTCTTCGCATAGAGCGGATTAGACCCTCTAGCGTTGTGCCAAGCGTCTATGTGAGGCTTACTAAAAACTACCTATATGATCAGAAGCACTCCATTTTGCTATTTGATGGTGAGGTGCAGATCCTTACAAAAAGGCAGTCGCAGATCATAGATCTACTAGCTCGTAGTCGTGGTCGTATTGTTGATTTTGAGCAGTTTTTGGAGTATGTGTGGAGCGATCAGGTGGTGGACAATGCGACCATCAGAGCCGAGATCAACCGCCTAAAAAAGGCTCTAAAAGAGGACTTTATAGTAAATGTGCGAGGTATGGGTTATATGATAGATCTGCTTTAGGGCGGATCTGCTTATCAGTTTAACTCTTTGCTCTGTTTTATATAGTATTTTGATAGATACTCTAAGGCTTTTAAAGTATTATTAGTATCATAGTACTCAATCATTGTTTTATTAAACTCTAATTGATCTTTTACTTTTATATTTAAAAGCGGGTATCCACTACTTAAAAGCTCGCCATTCATCATAAGCCTTGATGTTCTTTTGTTTCCATCATAAAAGTATTGATTTCTAGCACCTAGTAAAAAATATGTTATAGCTCTGTTTATGGGGTGTTTTATTTTTTGTAGTTTTTCTATATTTTTAGAGAAAATCTCATCTAAGTATTGACTTTTTGGTGCAAGATATGATGTTCCAGTAATTCTAACATTTCCACTTCTAAATCTTCCCCACTCTAAAGCCTCTTCATAAGACACCTCGGCATGTAGCTTTAAAAGAGTTTCTTTATCTAGTCTAAACTCACTGCTACTAATCAGATCAAAGAGTAAATTTACACTTCTGTTTTGGTTTAAGATCATCTGCTCATCACTTAGTTTATGCCCACCAACAGTTACTCCATCTAAAAGAGTTTGAACTTCAGGCAGTGTAAAAGGATTCCCCTCTAGTGCAGCTGTGTTGTAGATATAATCTACTCTATCTTTTTTAGCAATAAATAGATTTAATTTATAATTTGACTCTATATCATAATCGATTTTATTAATCAGCTCTATCTCTTTATCTTTTAGTACATTATCACTGATACTGTTTAAAGCTTCACTGCTCATCTATTTCCCTCTAACATTATGGCTTGCATGGTCTTTTATCTACATGCTCCATGCCATCTTCGTATGGTACGGTTTGCATTTTTCCGCTTCTATACTCCTCTACTGCTTTGGCTACTCTCTGTCTCGCCTCAGCGGTGGTTATGGTAAAGCTATCATCTACTATATTTACTTCTGTTTTGTTTTGGTTTAAAAATGAGATAAGTTTGTCATAAAAACTCTCACTTTGGATCTCTAGCATTATGGTTCGCATGATCTTCTCCTGTTGCTATTTTCAAGATTATAGCATAAGCTATCACCTAAGTTAGTCTCTCTTAGTGCCTACTATGTCACCAAAGAGTAGCACATCTTCGAGTATGGCTCTGCTACTTATGCCATCTTCATCTAGGCTTATGAGTAGCTCATCGCGACTGCTTGAGAAGATCTTCTCATTGAGTACTACTTTTATGACTAGATCACCATCAGATCTAAGCAGTTTTCTAGCCTTTTTTAGATCCCCATCTTGTGGGAAGAGTATCTCCACTTTGCCATCATCTTTGTTAGCTCCGATGGCGTAAGCTATGTGATCTTTGCGTTCTTTTAGAAACAGTGAAGAGTTGAAAAAGAGGCTTAGTATATCATCGCTTGCGTAGAACTCGTTTGGCTCTTTTTTGTAGCTATCACGCTTGATGCTCTCTTTGATGACTGCTCTATTTTGGTGATCAAATGTATAGATCCTTGTGGTGCTTTTGGAGCTAGTAGATCTGGTTTTGGAGTACTTAAGTGGCACGAGACGGTCATCTTTTATGATGCCATAACTGCTAAAAGTCTCCACTCTACCGCCTGAGAGGAGCTTTGCAAGACCTGTTGCTTTTGCACTAACTTCTATGACATATGAGCCATCATCAAAGCTCTCAAACTTTGCATCTGCCACGCCAAGTGAGCTAAAGACGCCATAAGAGACATCGTACGACGCCTCTATCTTTTTAGCATGAAGTAGATCTAGTATCAAAAAAAGTAACAAAAACAAACGCATACACAATGATAGCGAGATAAAACAACAAAATAGCACTCTTTTTGGATATAATATTGTCATTTTTTAAAAAAAGGCAAAGTTGTGAGCATAAAACTAAAGTTGTGGACAATCGTGTTTCTAGTAGCCATCGGAACGCTTTTGATCCTTGCGATAAATACACTAAGAACAGGCGAGAGTCTGCTAAGAGAGAAGAAGTTACAAACCCAGCATCTAGTTGGTGTGGTGCACTCAATGATGGAGGGCTACTACCAAAAGGCGATGCAAAGCGGTGCCAATGAGGCTAAGGTTAGAGCGGAGATGATAGAGGCGATCAAGAACCTTCGCTATAACGCTAAAGAGTACTTCTGGCTACACGATCTAACTATGCCCATACCAAAAATGATCATGCACCCAACCGCAAGCGTGCTTGATGGCAAAGCACTAGATAGTGACAAATATAACTGCGGTACGCAGATGCAGTTTGGCGATGATGGCGATGTACTAAAGAGCGATACAAAGCGGAACTTTTTTGGTATGATGAACGAGGTTGTGGCTAGATCTGGTAGTGGGTTTGTAAACTACGACTGGTCAAAACCGCTTAGCTCTGGCGAGGTGAGCAAGGAGTTGTACCCAAAACTCTCATATGTCAAAAAGCATGATGGGTGGCAGATGGTGGTTGGCTCTGGGATCTATATAGATGATATAAATGAGCAACTTTTAAGTGATTTTGTTAGATCTGGAAGTATTGTCGCTCTTTTTATAGCTATTATCGCACTTGTTTCACTGCAGATCATAAACGGGATCACGCGTGGTATGGCGGGGATCAAGCAAGTTACGCAGGTGGCTACGCTTGAGAAAGATTTCTCAAAAGAGGTGGCACTAAAAGGTAAAGATGAGATCTCAGATGTTGGCTCGCTACTTGATGAGCTACTTAGAAGCTGTCGAGTGGTGCTTGCTTCGATCAAGAGTTCAGTGGGTGAGAACTCCTCTGTGGCTCATCAGTTTGCCACGACTAGTATGCAACTAGGGCAAGCAACCGAAGAGGTGGCAAAAAGTGTAAACCAAAGCCTGCTTCTATCGCAAAATATAACAAGAGAGCTAGAGAAGAGTAAAGAGCAGATCTTAAGTGGTCAAAAAGAGATCCTAAGCTCAAACAACACCATAAAGATCGCCTCCGCAGATGTGCTTAGCATCTCTCTTTCTCTGCATAGCGTGATGCAAAGACAAGAGGAGCTGTCTCACTCGCTTGAGCAACTAACAAGCGATGCCAAAGAGATCGAGTCTATCATGACGACAATATCTGAGATCGCTGATCAGACAAACCTGCTTGCTCTTAATGCTGCGATCGAAGCTGCAAGAGCGGGTGAGCATGGGCGAGGGTTTGCGGTGGTTGCTGATGAGGTGCGAAAACTTGCAGAGCGAACACAGAAGAGCCTTAGTGAGTCGAGTATGAGTGTAGGTGTGATCATAGAGTCTATCGCAAACACAAGTGCTACTATGCGAAGCGGTACGCGGGAGGTGCAGGAGCTAAATGAGAAGATCCAAGGGGTAGAACGCACGATGCAAGAGAGTGTAGCGGGTATGGAGCTTAGTGCAAATATGTTCTTGCTCATAGCTGATAACGCGAAAAATAGCGTAGCACTCACCGCACAAAGTGAAGATGCGATCTCACATGTGCTTAAGATCTCAAGTGCCAATGCTAGAAGTATTGAGGAGATCGCCTCTGCTGCGGAGCATCTAGCAGATCTATCTATGAAGCTAGATATGGAGCTATCTAGGTTTAAGATCTAACACCTTTAGACTGCCACGACCCTAAGGGGTCTCGCAGTAACGACAAAGCAGTCTCCATAGGTCATTTTTGCTCCCTTATATCATCTGTAATTTTTACTATACTCTCGATCAAACCTTTTTTATCAAACTCTACTATCACGCCATACTCATCTAAAACCCAATCATAATATGCTAGTACAATTTTTACAATCTCACCGTTTTTTGTGGCTTTATCTATTGACATGTCAAGAAATCCTCTATCGCAGTGGAGTAGATATACCTCTTCAAGTAAAAAGCCACTTTGTTTGAAGTAGTCTAAAAACTTCTCATAGTTTTTGGAACCACTTATATGATAAGTTTTCTTATACTTAAAAACTCTATTTATAAAAGTAGCTCTTAGATGCTCAAGCAAAACTTCTACAAAATCAAAAAAAGCTCTTTTATCTTCATCATCAAGTAGCACAAAATACTCTTTTTTTAGGATATAAAAATTAACTCCACTTATATAAAAACCATCGTTATCTTCTACAAGCTCTATTTTTGTATCGCTATTTTTATTATAAACTTCACACCAATTTGGAGTATGAAGCCTTGAGATTGTTTCGCAGTAGTTAATATATTTATCATTAAAACTTATTTTGATAACTAGGTTTTCACTGTTTAATGGTTTTGAGATAAAGGTATTTGAAAGCTCAAAAGAGCTTATCTCTAAAATATTTTTATCCTCTTTGACAAAACCTAATACAAACTTTTTTATTTTTTATCTTTAGCTGTATTTGCTACAATTACTAGCTCTTGTGCTATTTTATCTGGATTATAAAAGTATAGTTCGTTGTGATAAATATTGTGAATATACTTTATCTTATCAAGTTCTTTATGTGGCTCTTTTTTATAAAAAACTTCCAAAAGCTCTATCTCTTCAAAGATAAAAGCCGATTTCTTTTCATCTGAAGTGTAAGATATAGATAAAAACTTAGTTTCACCATTTTTTATATATTTAATCTCTATTGTGCCATTTAGCTCATTTATACTTAGAACTTTTGAAGATGTAAGGTTGTTTAACTCTTTACTATATAGGCTTTTGCTGATTGGTTTTTCGCTCATTTATGCTCTTTTATATATCTATTATACTCATCTATTTTATCCTCTAGTTTTATATTTAAAATATACTCAGGGCTTCTTAGCTCATCTTGTATCACTCTTGCCTCTTCTTGATAGCTTTTTTTCTTTTCATCACCCCAATGCTCTGGTGGAACTCCTAGATTTGTAATCCTATCTGCTAGTTTTACCATTTGAATATATCGTGGAAGTTTTTTAAGCCTTTTTAGGCTATCAGCCATTTGTAGCTCTTTTGGTAGATTTTTATCTTTTGTAAGAGCTTTTACACCATCTAAAATCTTTGGATTTATATCTTCATTTTGTAGCAAATAAGTGGTGTCTTCCAAAACATCATGAAGCAAAGCACAACCAATTGTAATATCTGCTTCCTCTTTTGATAGATTTTCAGCAACTATTACATTTATAATCTCTGTTGCTACACTTATGATATGAAAACTATAAGGAAGCCCGTGGGGAGTTAGTTGTGAACCGTGAGCTTTTAGAGCTATTGCTAAATGTTTTTTATAACTATCCATAGAAAATAGCTCATAACACTCTTTTTTATAGATGGTTGTTGTCTGCTCTAGGAAGTAGCAACAATCCTCCTCATCGTCAATGGTTGGGTAGATGGATAGCTTTAAAAGTGAGCCTGTTTTTGCTTCAAAAATAATCTCTACTTTTTGTGTTCTGTCGTAAGAGGGAGTTAGATAAAGGATATTTATATCTTTAATCTTCTCTATATCCCAAATATTTAGGCTTAAAGGTGTTTTATTTTTTAAAATAGGCTCATCTGAAATCTCTACAAACTGCAAAAAATGCCCCATACCCACAACAAACTTTATCTCTAAAGTTAGAGCTTTTTCTATGCCATGCTTACTATAAACTATCTCTATTTTAGAGTATTTATCCTCATAAATAGCAATAAACTCTGAGTTTTTGAGATCATCTAGTGCATTACAATTTGTTGGCATGTTAGATCCTGATTCTATTTAGTTTTAAGTAAGCTTATGTTGTACAGATAATATTTAAAATGTCTTAGACATAATTATACTGCTACTAAATTTTATTACACATATTCTTAGTTTATATTAATAAAATAGTATAATAAAATAAGTATAATATTGAAAATTTAAGTATTTTACAGTATTATACTACCTAATAAATTATAATTATCAGGAAGTATAGTGAGAAATATCTTAATAGAGCAAAATCCACATTGGCAAAACAGAGTTTATAAAAGTGTGAAAAGAGATGCACTAAATAAACTTATCTCATATTTGCCACTAAAACAGATAATTACCATAACAGGTATTAGAAGATGTGGAAAAAGCACCTTAGCAAAACAAGCTATAAATTATTTAATAGAAAGTGGAATCAATCCTCAAAATATCTTTTTTATAAATATGGAAAATCCTCTTTTTTTAGAACACAATCAAAATCCAGCATATTTAGATGTAATATATGAGGAGTATTTAAAGCTTATAAACCCAAAAGGCAAAGTTTACTGCATTTTTGATGAGATTCAATATTTTGCAAATTGGCAAGTTTATATAAAAAGTAAATATGAAATAAGCGATATAAAATATATCATAACTGGCTCAAACTCTTCAATGCTATCAAATGAACTAAATACCATGCTAAGTGGAAGAGCTTTAAATATTCATCTAAATACCTTTAGTTTTACAGAGTTTTTGGATTATAAAGAGATAAGCTACTCAAATGAACTGGAGCAAATATCAAACCGTATAGAGATAGCTAGAGCAAAAGAGGAGTTTTTAAAATGGGGTGGATTTTATGAGGTTTTTGATACAAAAGATGAGCTAATAAAAAAAGAGATTTTATTAAACTATGCAAAAAACATCATCTATCAAGATATTGTGCCAAGATATGGTATAAGAAATTCACAAATATTAGAGAGGCTATTTTTCTATCTCTTGTCAAATTCTACAAACTTGATAAACTATACATCTTTAGCAAAAACTTTTGAGATAAACGATAGAACACTAAAAGAGTATATAAACTATTTTGAAGATACTTTTTTACTTAAAAGAGTTGATAAGTTTCATAATAAACAAAAAGAGATTATTAGATCTTTTAAAAAAGTCTATGTGCTAGATAATGGTTTTTTACAAATCGCACCAAAGTTTTCAAAAAATCTAGGCAGTAGTTTAGAAAATATGATCTATATAGTTTTAAATCAAAAATATGAAAATATATACTATTTAAAAGATGTTCAAGAGATAGATTTTTTTGATACAAAAAACCTTTATCAAGTATCTTTTGATATTAGTGATGAAAAAACAAAACTAAGAGAGGTAAATGCTTTTTCATACTTCAATAGTGAACATAGATACAAAAATATACTCATAACTTATAACACAAATGAAACTATGGGAGACATTAAAGTGGTAAGTTTTGAGAAATTTATTTTTTATTAGATTTATCTTGACTAAGTGCATGTAGATCTAATCAAGCGATGAAGATGCTTTAACACTAATCCAACCACAGTAGGCTTACCATTTATATAACGAAAACACTCATAAGTACGATCTACACTCATGCGTTTGGTTTTTTACTTTTGACTGCTCTTGGGGCTGAAGTGTTGTAAACAGCTATGGAGCTAAGACAACTCTCGTTGTCTCCACAGTACCATTTGGTAGTAGTGCCAGCACGAGCAGCATACTCCCACTCCTCTTTGGTTGGGAGGCGGTATCTGTCTGTTTTTTCATCTGACTTACTTGGTTTTAAATTTAAAATGTCATAAATCTAGCTTAAATGGTATTAAGTTTTACTTATATGGCTGGGGGATAAGCTTATAGTTATAGTGTTACTAAATGAAATAGAAGCTGGGGAAAAAGGTGGTGATAAAGGAGATTGTATGCACTCCCAAGCTCAGCTTGGGAGTGCATACAAGCCATCTAGTCTTTTGGTGATTTTTTTACAAATACTCCTGCGTTTGTAGATACTACAAGCGTGATTTTTATCAGCCCAACCCGACACAGATATACCTATACTTTTTTAGTCCAGTACTCAAAGAGAGGGTCTGAGATATAGTAGATAGAGCCATTTTTATCAATAACATCTTTTTTCATTAACCCATTTAGTGCGGTTTGAAAAGAGCCTGATTTTATCTCATATTTTGCAAAATATTGCTCATCATACAAAGAGGCTCCATCTTTTTGCACAACTATTTTTAATGCCTTTTTTTGATTTGGTGTTAGATTGTCCCACTCCATCGCAAATAGATCCTCCTCTCGCTCTATTACTATATTTAGAGTTTTATCAAATGAGCTATCATCTACGCTAGCTATGGTATTGCTCCATAGCTCATAGGCAAACTGTTGTGTGTAGTATGGAAAGCCTTTTGTGAGAGTAAAAATCTTATCTATATAGAGATCATCTATGCTTCTATTTGTAGAGTTAAATTTGGTTTTTATAAACTCACTCCATGACTCTTTTTTGATCTCTTGGATTTTAAAATGTTTAACCGACTTATAAAAAGGGCGATTTTTATCCAAAAACATCTCATGAAGCAGACTCTTTTTACTTCCCATAAAGATATATGAAACTTTATCGCTATGGTGCTGCAATGTACTTCTAATCTTTGCCTCAAGATCTAGATTTACTATCTCTTGGAATTCATCAAAAATTACTACGATTTTTTGATTGTTTTTTGCAAATTCATAAGGGATATTTAGCACATCTTCCAATGTTTTTATACTATCTTCAGCTCCTAGTGCCAATGAAAAACTAGGACTGCCACTAGCATCAAAACTAACATTTATGTTTGGGTGAATTTTAATTATATTTTTAAAAAAGCTCACGATTTTATCTGTTGGCTCCTGTAAGCTTTTTGCTAAAACATTGAAATATTGATTTATAAAATCATCTACGGTAGAGAGATACATTAGATCTAAAAAAACATACTTTATACCACTTTCTTTTAACTCATTTACAGTTTTTAGTACAAATGATGTTTTGCCAAATCTTCTAGGTGCATATATGAGTAGATTTAAACCAGCATTTATATCGGTTTTTAGCTCCGATATCTCATCTAATCTATTGCAAAAATGCTCATCAAATACTGCACCACCATAATAAAAAGGGTTTTTAGTCATTATGTAAACTCCATTATGTTTTAAACATAATACCTAAAACATAATAAAAGCTTCTTTACTTCTTGCTAGATGCAAAGAGTCTTAGATCTTCCAAGTAGATTGATGCTCTTTTTATCTAATCACCCATCTCTATGAACAAAAAGTGTGACTTCTCTTTGGCTTTTATGCTTAAAAGACTCTCATCTGTAATCTCGCACGCATCGCCATACTCTAGCATCTCGCCATTTACGCTTGCACTGCCCTCTATAAGCACAAAGTAGATCTGCCTACTGCTCTTTACACTATGCTCTATGTGCCTGCTCTCATCTAGCTCACACACAAAGATACGCACATCTTGATGGATCTGCACAGGACTTCCTTTACCTACTATGCAAAGCAGTTTATTGTCTCTTTGCTCCTTGGTGTAACGGTGCGAACCGTAGAGTCTAGCTAGCCCCTTTTGTGGCGGATAGATCCAGATCTGAAGCAGTCTAAGCATCTCATCACCCATGTTGTGCTCGCTGTGAAGCACGCCATCTCCCGCACTCATATACTGCACCTCGCCGCGACTTAGCTCCTCAGCATTGCCCATGGAGTCCTTGTGTGTGATGGCACCATCAACTATGTAGGAGATTATCTCCATATTTTCATGCGGGTGAGTGTCAAACCCGCTGTGTGGGGCGATGAGGTCATCATTTAGCACTCTTAGCACTCCAAAGTTCACATTTTGCGGGTTGCGATACTCGGCAAAACTGAAGTGAAACCTACTTTTGAGCCACCCTAGATCTGAGTTGCCCATCTGCTCTTTTTTTAGAACCTTTATCATTTTAGCTCCTCTGTTTTGTAGATGATTGTATCACAAGCAAGCCAACGGCGATTTGGTTAAAATGGCATTATGAAAAAAGCGATCAACCACATATATCTCATCATACTGCTCTCTATACTCTCCGCGGTCGCTCCAATGGGTGTAGATGCCTATCTACCCGCCATACCGCAGATCGCGACATACTTCGCCACACCGATCCACTTAGTGGAGCTTTCACTTAGTATATTTCTCATCGGTTTTGCTCTAGGACAGATCTTTGGCGGTGTCATCTCGGATCGCTACGGCAGGCGAATTGGCTCCATCGTAGGGCTTGTTGGATTTGGGTTTTTTAGCCTTGCTATCATCTTCTCTAGCTCCATCTATGAGCTATGGATCTGGAGATTTTTAGAGGCGTTTAGTGGTGGGATCACGGTGGTAAACGCCGCTGCAGCTGTAAGAGATCGCTTTAGCGGTGAGGAGGCGGCGAAGGTATTTTCGCTCATTGGACTTGTGCGAAGCATCGCTCCACTTTTGGCACCTGTTTTTGGTTCTGCGATCATTCACTTCTACTCGTGGAAGGAGGTTTTTATCTTCCTTGCTATCTATGCGTGGATCATCGCTTTTATGGTTTATAGGGACTTGCCAGAGAGCTTTAGGCGAACTAGCCAGAGCGTCATCGCCTCATACAAAAGTGTGCTAACTCACCGCATGGCGATGCGTGCGATGCTCACGCTTGCTATTAGTTTTGGCGGGTTTTTTATCATTATCGCCAAAACCTCTTTCATATATATAGAGCATTTTGGCATCAGTACAGATCTCTTTCCGCTCTTTTTTGGGCTAAATTTCATAGTGATGATGGTGATGATAAGGCTTAATGTAAGTCTGCTAAATAGCTACAAGGCAAAGCAGATCGTGCTTTTTGCGACATTTGTGCAGATGGTGGCTTCAAGTGTGTTTCTCTTTAACCACGCAGATCCGAGCATCTACTTTGTAGTCTCTATCATCGCTATCTATATGGCTATGATGGCGTTTATATTTGGCAATGCTATGGCGATGGCTTTGGAGTTTTTTGCTAAAAATGCAGGCGTGGCATCTGGGGTGATTGGTGTACTTCAGTTTGGACTTGGAGCGTTTATATCTTCGGTGGCACTTAGCTTGAGCGGGAGTGGATTTTTAGTCATTACACTTAGTTTGGTGTTTGCAAGCAGTGCTAGTTTTTTGATCATTAGGGGTTATAAGTAGGTAGTTATGTTATAATAATGGAGTGTATTCCCGAAAAAGGCTACTAAAATGGAACAGACTCTCTTTGAAGATAATCCTCACTGGAGTGATACTAAGGCATATAGTCACCTCGCCACTAGGCAGGTGCTACAAAAAGCGATCTCTTATATAGAGACTAAGCATATCATAGCTCTTGTAGGGGCTAGGAGAGTGGGCAAAAGTAGCATAGCAAAGCTTATGATCGGCGAGCTTTTAAAGGGTGTGGAAGCTAAAAATATCTGCTTTGTAAACCTAGAAAAACCAGAGTTTATACCATATAAAAATGATGCTAGCTACATAGGTGTGATCTTTGATGAGTACCTAAAGTTAGCAGATCCAGATAGAGATAAGAGGATCTATCTATTTCTTGATGAGGTGCAGATCTTTGCAAACTGGGAGGTTTTTCTAAAGTCAAAGTATGAAAATAGCAACATAAAGTTTATCATA
>JBAYBZ010000024.1:0-12222 GCA_041669045.1 Sulfuricurvum sp.
AACTGACGCAGCTGCTACTGGTATGACAGCTCTACTAAACACTCTAGCTGCTCGCGAAGCAACTCTAGCTGATCGTGCTGAAGCTGCTACAACAGCTGGTGCTGCTCATACACAAGAATCAACTGCATTTGGTGCTATCAACTCTTTGACTGTTGGTACTGCTGATACTAATGTCAATTTCGTTGGTACTGAGTTTGGTGTGCTTACAGATGGTGCAGTTACTACTAAGTATGCAGATCTAGTAGATGGCAAATGGGTTCTAACTGCTGCTGGTGAAGCTGCTGGTGCTGCTCCTATCGCACGCCTTGATGATCTATATGCTACTCACAAAGCACTTGTAGCTGCAACTGATGCTGCTGGTGTAGCAAAAGATGCTGTAAAAGCTGCAGTAGAGGAGATCGTACTTCTTGAGACTGGTGCATTTGCAGTAGATAGCCTAGGCAGTGCAATCAATGCACTTAGTGGCATGTCAGTTCTAACTGCTGCTGATATAGAAGTCTTCAAAACTGAGGCGGACTTCAATGGTAAAGCTGGCGTTAAAGCTGTATATACCATAGATCTTACTGGTGCGGCTACGACAGCTAGTGCTAGTGATAAACTTTTAATTGGAACAGCTGAACTGTTTGTAGGTGATGCTGGTGCTGCTAAAACTGATGCAGAGATAGTTACAGCACTAAATGGAACTACAATTGATATTGGTGGCGTAATATATGATATTGCTCAAGTGGGTGCTACAAAATCAATCACTCTAACTGCTCAAACAGCAGCAGCTACCAGTGGAGATTTAACTGTTACAGTAGCTAGTGGTGCAACAGCACCAAGCACAGCTACTGTGGTAGAAAGCACAAAAGGTGTTGCTGTAATTGCTCCAGATACAGTTGGCGTACCAAAAGCTGATGCACTTGCTGATGCTATCGCTGCTCAAAAAGCTTTCAATGATCTAGTAGATCTATTTAATGATGCTAGAGATCTAAATGACACGCTAGCTGCTAAAGAGGCTGATGTGACAACAGTAGAGACTTGGCTAACTGACAATGACTACAACCTAATCAAAAGTGGTCTAATCACTACTGATAAGAGTGATATCTTTACATTTAGCAACCTGAGTGATGGTGATAGTATTGATAGTTTTGGTGCTAAGTATGGTGAAGATGGTGCGGACTATCTACTCGCATCTGACTTTGCTAACTACTCAGTAGTAGAGGTTGCCGAGGGATCAACTCTAGCAGCTACAATCTTTGGTGGTGATGCAACTAAGTTAGAGGTATTTGCACTAGAGACATCTACTGGCGTAGAGCTATACTTTGAAAAAGAAGCAGCTGCAGGTAACCTAAAAGCAGGTACTGCAGGCAACTTTGATGTCATAACACTTACAGGTGTAACTACAGAAGATCTAAACTTTACTGATGGTGTCTTCGCAGTAGCACTGGCGTAAGCTAAATACCCCCGCCCAAAGCTAGCTGGGTGGAGGGGCAAAGCCCTACTCAGTCAGGCACGCAAGTGTCTGGCTGGTTTTTCTTCACTTTCGAGGATTAGATACGAGACTTTCCTCATTTATGTATAATCCCTAACTCAAATGCTCTGTTTGCATAGTAGTTGAGTGAGAGAAGTTTTTTTCTATCAAACATACCTTGTATAGTAATTTAAAATTAAAGGCAGGTAATGAAAAATCCAATAATAGAAGGCTATTTAAAAAAATTTATAGCCGAGCATGGTAATTTTGATACAAAAAAACCAGATGTGCATTTCGAGCATATGATGAATTATCTGATTATTAAAAGATATTTTCTTGATGAGTTTAGCATTGACGATATTCACACTGGCGGTGGAGGCGATCTCGGCTTAGATGGTGTAGCAATAGTCATAAATAATTTTTTGGTAACTACCTTAGATGATGCAAGATATTTGCTAGAAAAACAGTTTAAATCGAAATATTTAAAAGTTGATTTTATATTTATTCAGTCTAAGACTTCAGCTAAATTTGATTCTGGTGAGATACTCACATTCTTTAGCGGTATAGATGATTTTTTTGAAACTAACGACAAACCTAAAAATGATAAAATTATTGAGTTGCAAAAAATAAAAAATCTTATATATGAGAATAGTTCTAGATTTAGTGAAAATCCTAGCCTCAATCTTTTTTATGCAACATTAGGTAGCTGGCAAGATGATAAAAATATAGTAAGTGAGAAAAATAAAGCTGAAAAACGATATGAATCTAAATCAATATTTGATTTCATAGAAATAGAATTTTTTGATATAAAACAAGTTATGCAGCTTCATCAAAATGTTGAGTTAAAAATCAGAAAAACAATAGAGATGCAAAAATCTACAACATTTCCTGCAACTGAAAATATAAAAGATGCCTATATAGGCATAGTGTACCTTAAAGATTTTATTGAACTAATAAGTGATAATGAAGGAAAGCTTTTAAGGGTACTGTTTTATGATAATGTAAGAGATTATCAAGGTGAAAACTCTGTAAACAAGGAGATAATTGATACTATAGTCAGCAATAACCAAAGATATTTTGGTTTTTTCAACAACGGTATAACTATAGTTGCTAAAGAGCTTATCAAAAGTGGTGACAAGATAACCATTCAAGACTTTCAGGTTGTCAATGGCTGTCAAACAAGTACTATCTTGCATTCTAATAAACAACATATTAGCAACGATGCTTTTATAGCAGTAAAAATTATAGGCACAGATAACAGTGAAATAATCAACTCTATAATCAGAGCCACTAACAGACAAACTGAAGTCAAGCCAGAGGCATTCGAATCCCTTTCTATTTTTCATAAAGAACTGGAAGAGTTTTTTAATCATATTCCATCAAAAGAGGAGGATAGGCTCTATTATGAGAGGAGAAACAAACAGTATGTACAGCTCGATGTTCCAAAAGCGAATATCGTAACACTTGCAATGCAAGTTAAATCTTATATAGCTATATTTAAAGAGCAACCCCACAGCACTCATAGATATTATGGTGAATTATTAAAAAGCAATAAAGATACTTTTGCTGAAAATAATAATAAATATCCATATTTTACAAGCACTTACTTGCTTGTAAAAATTGATAGGCTATTTAAACAATCGAAGATACCGTATAGATTTAGAGGGTTTAAATACCACTTAGCTATGAAAATAAGAAGACATGTAGGTGTGCAAATACCGCCGCCAAATTCTAATAAAAATGATGATTATTGCAAGAAAATAATAGATATATGCAATAATGAAGAAAATTTAATAAAGCTATGCAAAAATACATGCGATCAAATTGGCATTCTATCAAGAAATAATTTTAAAAACTATAGGTATGACAAAATGCAGAGACTAAAAGACTTCACCAATGAATTAATGAATATAAAGTAGTATTAATTTCATCTCACCCCCACGTTCTGCGTGGGAATGCATACAACAGAAAACAGATAGTCAAATAAGCTACTATTAAAAAATCAAAATACCAAACGCTATCTTCTTAGTTTACTACTCTAAACTATACTTTATAATAAACCTACTATAATTATAAAACTTCTCACACAGAGGTAATTGAAGATATAGAAGATACTCAAATAGAAACACATATTATAGAAACTTATAACTTTATTAAACCAGGTAAGTTGTTTAAATTTGAAGGTATAGGAGTAACAGCAAATTCAGAAATTTTATCTCCAGCAAAAAGAATAGAACTTATGCAAAAGGCAGATATAAAACAAGAAGTAAAAGTTGAACTAAAATATATAAAAGATCCTTTAAACAAAAAAATAAAGGCTCTTTATATATTAGATTTTATAGAAAATTAATACAAATTATGAGTATATATAAAAATGCAATTGATTCAATATTAATAGGTTTAGAAGATTATAAATTAGCTTTAAATGGAGATGAAAGAAGATATATTTCGAGTACTAGAAATTTATTTGCAGGTATTTTATTACTATTTAAAGAAAAATTATCACAACTTAGTCCAGTTGGAACAGATGAAATATTAATAAAGAAAAAAATAGTTCCTATTTTAGATGAGAATGGTACAGTTGTTTTTAAATCACAAGGTAATAAAACCGTAGAAGTTCAAGATATAAAAGAACTGTTCAAAAATTTAAAAATAACTACTGACTGGAAAAGAGTTGATAAAATAAATGAATATAGAAATAATATAGAACACTATTATTCAAATGATGATGAGGATAGCATAAGAGGCTTGCTATCTAATTGTTTTTTAGTAATTAGGGATTTTATTTCAAAAGAGTTAGAACTTGACCCAAAAAAAGAATTAGGGCAAGAAGCTTGGGAACAGTTAATAGAAATAAGTGAAGTTTTTGAAGCTGAAAAAAAAGATTGCGAGAATAAACTTGATGAGTTAGCTTTAAATTCAATAGCTATAGAAGCTATAAAAGAATTTCATTGTGAGAATTGCCTATCTTCACTAATAACAGTTATAGATTTTAGTATTAAATGTAAATCATGTGAGTATGAATTTAATATAGAATCGCTTATTGAGAGTTCATTAACAAATAAGTACAAATATTCTTGGTATGATATTAAAGATGGTGGAGAACCTAAACTAATAGATTGTCCTTTTTGTTTTAAACATACATATATCCTATCTGAGAATAAATGTATGGCATGCGAAGAAAGTGCAGTAAAGAATTGTAGTAGATGTGGTATGAATATTGCATGGTAAGAAATAAGCGATGACTCTTTATGTGGATACTATTCTTATATGGCTGAAAAATATTATGAAGAAGATTCTTGATATAAAAAAAGTACAAAACAGATATTTTCATCTTGTTCCCACGCTCTGCGCGGGAATGTGCACGACAGAAAACAGATATCCAAATAAGCTATTGTTAAAAAAACAAAGGTACTAAGCATCATCTTCTTAATTTACTACTCTAATTATAAAACTCACTTCATAAAGAGCTTGTCATAGTGCTGAAGCGAGTTCTTTAACTGGCTTGTTCTCTTTTACCTTTGAGACTTTGTCATTTCAATCAAAAATGCAAGATATAGTTGAAAAAATTGTTCTCAAAAATGGCATTCTTGAGTGATCTGCCTATTGAAAAAAAAGAAGCACTGCATAATCTTTTAAAACCAACAGAGAAAGAGATAGAAAAATATTCAAATATAGAGTACTTTTACAACAGCTATATAGAAGAAGTGCTTAATGTGTCTCAAAAAAATGTGAGAAGTAACTACAACATAAACATAAGAGTTAAGTATGACCGAGATAAAAATAAGGTCTTTTCTGAAGGCTTATACTCCTATAGGCTATATCCTAGTGATAGTGGTTATACTGATATATTAGTAGGTTTTTTAAAAGATGACAATGAATCAAGTGTTGATATTATACTAAATATGCCAAATGGACATAGGGAAGAGTTTTTATTTGAAAAGATAAAAGATAGATTTGAGAACAGTGAAACAAATAAGTCTGCAAAAATTGAAGTAAACAATATATGTAAAGATTTTCGCCATATCGATGTTGAGCTGAGGGTAAGAGAGTATGGATCCGATCACTGGATGAATGTCTTTTTTAAAGCTGAACAAGCTACTGATGGATTTAAAATGATTATAGAAGCTGAAGATGATTTAAGTATAAAATCAAAAGCCGTAGTGTTTGATACAGGTGCCAACTATCGTGTAGAGCCTATAAGCGGTAGAGAGGAAAAGGAAGTTCATATTAGCTGCTTCCAGTGGTTAAGCGAAGGCTCGGGAGTTTCCTTAATAGTGTCAAAACCTGAGAGTACGCCCATAGAAAAAGAGTGCTAGACACCCTTTGTTACATTGATGTGCTTATTAAATATTCCATACTAAAGGGCAAAGGCGGCTATGTCACAGCAGATGGTAAAGAAAAGTTTATCTATTGGTGCTTTAAGGAAAGATCGTATGCCGACCTATCACCTAAGATAAAAAAATAGAGAATATCAGATTTCTATTCTTTAGCCAAAGCTTTAAAAATAGGCAAGGAATACTCTGAGAAACCGTCAAGATTAGGCAATAATAGCCTATGGGAATTTGGAGAAAAATTAAATTCTATAAGATAGCAAAAAACAAGATTATAACTTTGAATAAATACATAAGGATATTTTAGATATAACATCTTATGAAAAAAATATAAAATCGTTGTAAGTGATTATGATAAATTCTTAAAAGTAGTAAAAAGCAAAATATTAAGCTCTCTTAAAATATATTCTATAAAAATATTACCCAAACTTCTTATTATATGCATAGGGCTTGTTTTGTTTTATATTTCAGATATTTATTTAAAAGACAATATTCAAGGTTTATTTATAAATATATCTGCAACCTTAATCTCTATTCCAATTGTTTTTATAGCATATGAAATTTGGCAAGAGAAAACTCATAAAAAGCTAAATGAAAGTGTGTATAGTTTTGCAACAAATGAAATGACACAAAATCTTTTAAAAATTAAAGGACAAATGAAGCTATTTATGGAAGGGGCTTTTGTTTATTTTGATAATAATGATATTGTGATAGATGATGAAGATATTGGAAATATAAAATTAACTGTACGAGAAAAATATCAATTAGAAAATATCAATAATGAAGAATTTGAAGATAACGAAGATGATATTTATAGTTTAGAAAAAGATACTATCGCACCTTTGATTTATGATAATAGATATTTGTATTTTCAGATTTTAAACTTGGATATATCATTTCTTGTTGAAGATATGGAAAAAGTTTTAAATAATAGCTTTATTATGGAAAGACTAGATGATGAAAAAACTCAAATAATAGTTCATCTAATAGAAGCTCTTAAAATGCTGGATTCTTTTATAAACTTAAATGATAATTTATTTCTTAAAACTGATATTAAAATAGACAATCTTGAGGTTAAAAAAGTAGATAAAAATATTTATCAATTGGTTTATAAAGAAAAAAACTACAAACAAATTTTGGAAATAAAACAGATACTTGAAAAAATAAAAGTAGACAAATTAACAAAAGTATATATTGTAAATCCTGATTACTGTATTATTTTTGGAGATTTAGTTCATGAAGTTTTAGGGTGTATAAAAGATTGGATTGATGGCAGAGAGTCTATTTTTGCTGATTATTCAACTGCACAAATAAGAAGACTTTAAAATGTTAAGAACTATTTTTTGGATTATAGAAAATAGTGATATTTTCAATGAAGTATCAGAGCTTTTTAGATAAAATCCTAGACTATTTTAAAAAGGAAAAAGAGTGAGTGAAGAGATTATAGAGACACAAAAACGAAGTTACAACTTAAAAAACTTATTTCTTGATCCAAATAACTATAGATTTGTAGATAATGAAAATTATAGAAAAATTAATGAAAAAGATTTGTTGGATTTAAATATTCAAAAAAGAACTAGAAGCTTTATAGAAGGAAATAAAAGAGAAAATATAAGAGATTTAATAGCTAGTTTTAAAGCAAATGGTTTTTTAGATGTAGATGTTATACAAGTAAGAAATTTAGGAAATAATCAATATTTAGTTTTAGAGGGAAATAGAAGAGTAACAGCTTTAAAAGCATTACAAGAAGATTATGAAAAAGGTTTAGATATAGGAAATCTAAATCCGGCTATTTTTAAAAGCGTACCTTTTGAAATACACTCAAATGAAGAGAATAAAAAACATCTTATCATTATGGGATTAAAACATATTAGTGGAAATAAAAAGTGGTCAGCTCTTAATCAATCAAAATTAATATATGACTATCTGATAGAGTTTTGGCGTACAGATCTCTATTATCAAAAAGAAGAAGAACTTTGTGATTCTTTAGGTGTTAGCAAACAAAAAATCAGAACTTCTCAAAGAGCATATTTTTTAATACTAGAGTATTTAAAAAGTGATTTTGGAGACCAGTTTACAAGTGATAGTTACTCTATATTTGTAGAGATTATAAAAAGACCAACTATAAAAGATTGGTTAGAGTGGAATGACTATAACTATGAAGCAGCAAATAAAATAAATCAAGATAGGCTTTTTTCTTGGATTTCAAAAGTAGAAGATGTAGATAATGATTCACTATTGGATGAAGAAAAAGAAGAAGAAAAAGATTATAAAGAACTAGAGCCCATTATTTCTAAATCGATAGAAATTAGAGATTTATCTATTTTTATAAATAATGAACTTGCTATAAATGAGATGGAGAAATACAGAAGTGTTTCAAGAGGTTTATTGGCTAGCGGAGAAATTGATAAGCAAAACTACGAAAAAACTTTAATAGAACTTGGTAAAAGTCTTCAAAATCTAAGAGTATATAAAGATATGCTATCTAGTGAAGATATAGATGAAATTGAGAATTTAAAAAATACATTTATAAATATTCTTCCAAAAAAGAGTAGTTTAAATATCATTCAGGGTAACATATCTATTTGCTTTGAGCATGGAAAAAACTCTCATTTTAGTTCTATTAGTATTGAACAATATAGAGTTTTAAATAAGTTTAAAATTGAAAATTTAAATCGAATAAATATATTTGCTGGATTTAATAACACTGGAAAAACTTCTCTTTTGGAAGCCATTTATCTTTTAACAAAGCAAAATGATATTGCATCTTTTTTGGAATTAATAAGATTAAAAAATAAAATGGATAAACTAAGTCCTATTTGGTTAAATAAGATTTTTACTAAAGATATAAATATAAGTGCTAGATATAACTCAACAAATGTAAGTGTAGATTTAAGCAAATTTGAAGCAAAGGATATTGATAAAAAAGATGACTATATTACATCTTATAAGCTTCAATCAAAAATAGAACAAGATGAGTTAAATAATATTATTCACACTTTTGCATACCAAGGTTTAAAAAGAGAAAACGAGCAGGTAAGAAACTTATGCAATGCTATTTTAAAAAGTCCATATTTCTATAACTTAGAAGAGGTCTTAAAAACACATGATAAAAGTGTAAGAATAAAAGATGATGGTGGTAAAACAGCGATAGAGTTGATAGTTGATTTTTTAAAAAATATTGATAAAGATATAAAATATATTGAGCTTACATCAGTAGATGAAAATATAAAAAGATTTATAGTTGATTATGAAAACTCTTTAGAAAATCTTGATATTACAAATTATGGTGAAGGACTTCAGAGGATTTTTGAAATTGCTCTAGCTTTTGCATATTGTAAAAATGGTGTAATATGTATAGATGAATTTGAAACGGCAGTTCATTACTCTTTACTGGTTGGGTTTACAGAACTTATACAAGAATTGGCAGTGAAGTTTAGTGTTCAAGTATTTTTAACTACACACTCTAAAGAGAGCATAAGAGCTTTTATTGAAAACAACTATAAAAATGAAGATATATCATTTTATACCCTTGTAAGAAACAAAGAGAATAGAATACAAACAATTTATTATGATTCAAGTGAACTACAAAATAGTATTGAGCAAGACTTGGAGCTAAGAGGATGGTAGCCTCTAAGAAACTGATTCTTTGTGAGGGTGGCGAGGATAAAGCTTTTTTAAATATTTTTATCAAAGAATATCTTAGCAGGATGGCTAGCGAGTTTGAGGTGCAGACACTAAACAACAAATCAAATTTTTTTAAATCAGAGAGTTATAATCTGATTATGCAGAAGATCAACACAGGACAATATGATAAGGTTTTGTTCTTTTTTGATTCTGACTTTAAGGAAAATGATCTGACTTACGGCGGGTTTGAAAACTCCAAAAATGAGATAGAAAAGATGATTGGGAGTTTAGGAGTTGGATCTATATCGAAATACTACATCTGCTGCGATCCTAGTACAAAAAATGGTAATCTGGAGCATCTACTGCTGGCTTCAGCGGATAAGAACAAAAGAGAGTGCCTAGAAAAGCTGCTTAAATGTGTAGGTGAACTTAATGCCAATAGCAATAAAAAGATAATACTTACGGCTTATAAGGAGATATTTAAAGATTCTCCATACAATCTTGATCACGATGCTTTTGCGGATCTAAAAGATAAGATGAATTGGCTGTTTGGATAGTTTAAATAGGTGGTTTAAATCTTTAACTACGCAGAAATAGTAGATTTACTACTTTAAAGTATATCAGAGTATGCTTAATGATTAAGAAAGAAGTAGAAAAGAAGTTGATGAGATAGAGGGTTATCTGAAATGTAGTTATAGACCCCCCCCCTCAAGGAGAGGAAGGAGTTGCTACCATATGGCAGTAGAGTTATTTAGCCTTACGCTAAAGTGATGAAGCCGTCGCTTAGTGCTAGGTCTTCTGCAGTTACACCATTTAGTGTTACTTTGATGTAGTTTTGAGTATCTACAACATTACCTGCAACTTCATTTGTCTCGAAGTATAGGATCGTGTTGTCTCCACTTTGTTGTGCAAATACATCAAACTTAGCTGCATCTCCACCTAGTTTTGCTTTAGTGATATCTAGCGTGCTATCTACTATGCTTAGGTTAGCAAACTTGCTTCCTGCTACTAGGTAGTCATCGCCTTGTTTGCCAAAGCTGTTGATAACCGCTGCATCTTTATCAGTACTCATTTTAGAGATAAAGAATATATCACTATCTTTTGTAGCTGTTTTGGCAGTAGCAGAGTCTGTTAGATCTACTGTTTTGTAGCCATTGTCACTAAACCATTTGTTTACAGTGTCTAGATCAGTGTCAAAGTCTTTGATCTTAGCTTTAATATCTCTAGCATCTTCAAACTCAGCAACTTTTTTATCAAATAAAGCGATAGCATCTTTAGCATCTACTACTGCTTTTGATAGAGCAGCATCTTTGCTTACTGCAAGTGTTTCGCCAGCTTTTACACCCTCGGTTGTTGTGCTGTTGTCACTTAGTTTGATTGTGCCTTCTGTGCGTGGAGTGATAACTAGTGCTGCCTCTGCTGTACTTGCATCTGCATAACCTTCGTCATTGCCACCTGCTGTGAACTTTAATACTTTAGAGTCATCTGCACCATCAGATGTTACTGTCCAAGTGGTACCACCAGCACTAGCTCCAGTAAGATCAGTTGCTACCGCTGCAACTAGTGCATCACCAGTAAGATCAGCTCCTGCCATAAATGTTTTGTCACCAAATACAAGCGTATCGCCGATTAAAGCACCTGCTGCATCAAAGCTAGCAGTGAAGACTTGTGCAGCACCAACACCTTTTGCCGTAGTTTCTGTTACCTCATCTAGTGCTAGCGTACCCTCTACTCTCTTTTCTACTGATGGATCTGGATCAACAGTGTTGCTGTTAGATGTTGCTGTAAATACAATAAATCCGCCAGCTGTTGAGATAGTCCAGCCATCACCAAAAGTTGCATCTCCTTGTAATTTGGCAGCAACATTGCTCATATCGCTTAAATCACCGTCAGTCGGTTTAAATGTATAGGTTACACCCTCAAACTCAACACTATCGCCAGCAACTACATCTGCAAGTTTTAGTTTGTAAACTTGAGCTTCGCCCGCACCATTTTCAGCATCTTGAGCTGTTTTGTAGATAGTTGCAGTTTGAGTATAGTCTGGAGTATATACATTTTTGCCCGACACTGTCGTTGAAGAGAACCAAACTATACCTGACTCATTGGCATCAGCGTATCCACCGTTTTCTTTACCATATACAGCAGCTATGGCTTCTGCTAGTGAAGCTTCAGCTGAAGTAAGTGAGTCTTGAGCCGATTTGTCTGCCTCATAAGCTGCAAGTAGATCTGCTACGCTTTTTAGAGCTTTGCCATCTTCTGTTAGTGTCCAAGTACCGCCTGCTTTGTTAGCAAGTGTCACATCATCAGTGCCATCTACATACTTGATCAGTTTGCTTCCATCTACATATACTTTACCTGCATTAGCTGTTACTGTTGCAACATAGTCCAAGCCAGTATTTAGTGCTTCAAATACAGTCTCTGCATCATTTAGCTCAGTTGTTTTTTCACTAGCTGTATCTGCTGCTAGACCTGCTGCTTCAGCTGCATCATTTGCTTCATCGATGAGTGATAGAGTACCATCTACTGCTTTACCTTCAGCTTTTGTTAGATCACTGTTGAGTGCTGCTTTTTTGTCAGTTACAAGTTGATCTTGAACGCTATCGCTTCTACCTTTGAAACCTGTGTCACTAACTTCAGTACCTACTATACCAGCTTTAGTGTCGTAGTGTGCATCTACTTTGCTATTTACATTATCTAGTGTCCACTTATCAGCTTTGCCATCGGCATCTAGATCTAGGTTTTTAGCATAGTCTGCTTTAGCAGTTAAGATCGCATCTCTTGAATCCAGACTTGTAGTGAGTGTGGAAG
>JBAYBZ010000025.1:0-10178 GCA_041669045.1 Sulfuricurvum sp.
AGAAGAAGGTGATGATCCAGAAGAAGGTGATGATCCAGAAGAAGGTGATGATCCAGAAGAAGGTGATGATCCAGAAGAAGGTGATGATCCAGAAGAAGGTGATGATCCAGAAGAAGGTGATGAAAACGCTTTCCGAGCTACCATTAGTGAAAGTGGCGTAGTCACATTTGAGTTTGGTGAAGAGGAGGAAAGTAACAATACTGTAACACTCACCACAAGTGAAGATGACAAACTACTCTTTAATGGTGAAGAGGCGACAGCTGAAGGCGAAGATGGTGATGGTGAAATCAGCAGTATCGAGGTAGGTGAGGGTGTTACCCTTACTATGGATTCAGATGTACTAGCAGCTATAAGTGGTGAAGAAGAAGAGAGTGGTATCACCATCAGTGGTAGTGGTGATGTAGAGATCACAGGTGCCGAAGAAGATGAAAGCGAAGGCGACACCATAGTTCTAAGCAATCTGTTTGACGATGGATTTGAAGGCATAGTAACTGTGCAAGGTGGTGCAGGAGATGATGAGATCACTCTAAGCGATGCTAGTGAAACAGTAGTGTTTGAAAGTAGTGCAGAAGATAATGGCGAAGACAGTATCATAAACTTCACAGCTGGAGAAGATGGTGATGTTCTAGACTTTAGTGCGTTTATAGAAGATCTTGCTGGAGCGGGTATAGAAGATGGCAGTTTCGCATATCTTACAGCAAGTGAAGAGGGTATTGATATCGCTGGTAAAGTATTCTTACTTGAAGTAGATACATCTGAGGGTACAGATGCGATCGCGAATCTTATAGAGTCTAGTGGAGATGGAGGAGAAGATGAGTTAAGCCTGATCTTAGGTAGCGGTGATAAAGCAGTTGCACTTGTAAGCAGTACAGAAGAGTTAGGTGGTCAAGATGGAGATGAGTTTGAGATCTACTACCTCACAGGTGCTAGTGGTGAAGATGGAGAGGTGAGCATAGAGCTAGTAGGTACAGTTACTATTAGTGATGGCTCAGCTCTTGTGGCTTATAACTTTGGTATAGAAGGCTAGATTTAGTTATCCCCAAGCTCTAGTTTGTGGATACATGTGAAGTGGCTATTTATGATATTGTAGAGTTAGATCGCTTCTTCACTTCGTTCATCGCGATGACTGTCTTTTGTTACTGCGATGACCGCAACCCATCACTGTGATGAGTAAATTTTAGTACACCGTAGATCTTTAGATCTGAGTCTATTTTTAGCTATTTTGAACTTGTATCAAGTTTTATCTTGCTTGTAGAAGTTATAATTTCAAAAAAACAAGGACAGATATGCAAAAGCAGAAGATGGATTTGCCTCGTGCAACGCTAGACTTTTACACTTACGAGGAAGATGGGCTAACATACTACGAGTATGACGCGACAAAGTGCCAAGCACCCGAACCGATGGTAAATACGATGGTGGGGCTTTCACTACTAAAAAGCAGTAGCGATAGACTTGTTGGGCTATTTTTCCATGAGCCATTTCCACTATATAGTCGCATACCTATAACCATAGAACATAGTGCACAGCAGTTACCAAGTGGAGATTTTCGTCTTACTTTTAAGCTAGCTGAGTAGTTTTGCTCTTTAAGTAGTGCTTTAACCCACTATTAGCCAACTTTGAATAGAATGTTATCTTTTATATAAGGGATCACAATAGATGAAGCAACTCCTCAATATTTTAGGTTCTATGAAGCTGATGGCGGTTTTTATGCTTATATTTGCCGCTGCGATCGGCTACGCGACTTTTGTCGAAAATGACTACGGTACCATGACCGCAAAAGCAGAGATCTACAACGCTAGATGGTTTGAGGCATTGCTTGCAATCCTCTTTGTAAACCTACTTATAAACATCTTTCGTTACAAGATGTTTAGTCTCAAAAAAGCCCCTATACTTATATTTCACCTATCATTTTTGCTTATGGCAGTAGGAGCATTTATCACTCGCTATATAGGCTACGAGGGGACTATGCGGATCCGTGAGGGCGACACAGTCTCAACTATGATCAGTATGGATAGCTACTTTGTGACAAAGGCAAAAGGTAGCAGTAGCGAGGCTAGTGATGAACAGCATATCTACTTAAGCAAAAAGAGTCAAAATAGCCTCTCATCATCGCTTGTGGTTGATGGCAAGAGTGTTGAGGTAAAGCTAAAGCGGTATATCCCAGATGCACTAGAACAACTTGTTGAGGGTAGTAGTGGTGGCGATGAGGTACTAGATATGATGGTGGTTGAAGATGGTAAAGGCAAGCAGATCCACCTAAAAAAGGGTGAGTTTTACGAAAATGGTGTTGTAGGACTTGACTTTGGCTCTGGCAAGATGCTTCTCTCTCCAACAGTTGAGATTTTTAGTGAGGGTAGTGAGCTTTTTATGCGTCACAGCATGGGGATCCACTACCTAGATATGCAAAGTGGCGAAGAGGGTACGCTTGAGCCAAGTGAGAAGACAGCGTTTCCAAAGATGAAGATCCTCTCTGCAAATGGCAACAATTTTGTGCTAAGAGAGCACTTTTTGCACGCTACAAAAGATCTAGTCTCAAACCCAAAAGCCTCTCCACAACAACCAGAGATGGACGCTTTGGTCTTTGATGTCAAAGTGGGTACTACCTCAAAAGAGCTGGTAGTAATCGGTCAAGCAGGCAGGGTCGCAAAAGAGCATACTATCGAGGTTGATGGTGTAGAGGTGAGTTTGGCTTACGGATCTAAGAGGTTAGAGTTGCCATTTGCACTCAAGCTCAACAAGTTTGAGCTAGATCGCTACCCAGGATCTATGTCGCCTGCATCTTATGCAAGCGAAGTGGAGCTGATCGATGAGGAGCAGGGTGTGCATAAACCATTTAGGATCTTTATGAACAATGTGCTAGATCATCGCGGTTATAGGTTCTTTCAGTCATCTTACGATATGGACGAAAAAGGGACTGTACTGTCGGTAAACAACGACCCAGGAACTCCGATCGCGTATCTAGCTTACATAATGCTAGGTATTGGTATGTTTTGGTCGCTACTCTCTAGGGGCAACCGTTTTGAACAGCTATCTAATAGAGCCAAAAAGCTCTCTGCAAAGAGTGGATCGGCACTAGCTTTAGCTCTGGTGCTACTCTTTGGTGTACAAGATGCAAGAAGCGATGATGTTTCAACGATTTTGGCATTTGACAAGGCTCACGCAACACTGTTTGGTAAGCTTGTAGTTCAAGATAGTGCGGGTAGAATGAAGCCACTTGACACCATGAACCGTGAGATACTCGCTAAGCTTTATAGAGGTGCAAACCTGCGTGTGGGTGAGCATAAGCTAGATCCAAACCAAGTGGTGCTAGGTATGATCACAAAGCCAGATATATATGCAAATGTGAAGCTGATCAACACCAAAAATGATGAGATCAATGAGCTAATAGGTGTCGCAAAAGGTACTAAATACGCCTCATTTTCGCAGTTTTTTGTAGATGCTGATACGCTTGAGGGCTATAAACTAGCCGAGGCGGTTGAGCTGGCAAATAGAAAAGAGCCAAAACATAGAGATACATTTGACAACGCTGTACTAGAGGTAGATGAGCGGGCAAATATAGCCTACGCGGTCTTTTCTGGCTCGCTTATGAAGCTCTGGCCAAAAGCAGGTGATGAGAACAACAAATGGCACCCTACGGTTGAGGCTTTGCAAAGCTTCGATGAGAGCGAGGCTTTGGCGATTAGAGATCTAGCGTTTGGCTACTTTAGCAGTATAGAGGGTGCACTGACTAGTGGTGACTGGGGCGAGGCAAACAAGAAGCTAGAAAATATTCACATCTATCAAGAGCGAGTCGGTTCAGAGGTGATGCCAACAGAGCTAAGAGTAAAGGCGGAGATGCTCTACAATGAGTTAAATATCTTTGAGAGCATATATGGCTTGTATCTGCTTGTTGGGTTTATCTTGCTTGTGGCGAGTTTTGCCAAGATCCTAAAGCCAGAGCTACCTATCTCCATACTCTCTAAGATCTCGCTACTTACCATAGTTGGGTTATTTTTGGCACACACATTTGGGCTAGGGCTTAGATGGGTGGTTGCAGATCATGCACCGTGGTCAGATGGGTATGAGTCGATGATCTATATAAGCTGGGCGACTATACTCTCTGGGATCATATTTGCAAAGCGAAGTGCGATGACGCTCGCAACTACGGCGGTGCTTACGGGGCTTATCCTCTTTGTGGCTCATCTAAACTGGATGAACCCGCAAGTGACAAACTTAGTGCCTGTGCTTAACTCATACTGGCTAAGTCTGCATGTTGCGATTATCACCGCAAGTTATGGCTTTTTGGGGCTTGGCTCACTTCTAGGCTTCATCGTGCTACTGCTTTTTGCACTCATAAATGAGAGCAACAAAGAGAGGTTGTCAAACTCCATCAAGGAGCTAAATGCCATAAATGAGATGGGGCTTATGATAGGGCTGGCGTTTTTGACGCTTGGCAACTTTATAGGTGGCGTCTGGGCAAATGAGAGCTGGGGTCGCTACTGGGGGTGGGATCCAAAAGAGACTTGGGCGATGGTTACGATCCTGCTTTATGCGGTGATTGTGCATCTAAGATTTATCAAGCAGATATATAGTGAGTTTAGCTTTGCAGTGGTGGCACTTCTGGGCTACTCATCGGTTATCATGACATACTTTGGGGTAAACTACTACCTTGCTGGTAAGCACTCATACGCAAAGGGCGATCCTGTGCCGATTCCTGACTTTGTGCCGATCACTTACGCGGTGCTTTTCTTGCTTATAGCTTTGGCATTTAGAAACCGTAAAAAGGCGTAGCATGAGTTTTAGTGGTTTTAAGGGAGCGTTGGAGTTTTTAGCTAGTGTTAGAAAAAACAACAACAAAGAGTGGTTTGAAGCTCATAGAAGTGAGTATGATAGGCTCATACTTGAACCATCAAAACTCTTTGCTAGTGAGATGGGCGAGCATCTAATGGCGTTAGAGCCAACTGTGAGTTTTGAGCCAAAGATCAACAAAAGCCTCTTTAAGATCTACCGTGACATAAGGCGAATGGGCGAGAACAAAGAGCCTCTAAAATCCCGCATAGGCTTTATATTTCCGCAAAGCGGGTGGAGTGGGTGCAGACTTCAAAAGTCATCATTTTATATGCACTTCTCACCTGATGAGCTATTTGTGGCGGTGGGTGTTAGGTGGTTTAACAAGCCGATGCTTGATGCTTATAGGGAGTATATCGCTGATGATGAGCATAGATCCAAGCTTGCTAGCGTGCTTGAGAGCTTAGAGAAAAAAGGCTATGCGACCATCGGCAAGGAGTACAAACGCTACCCAAAAGGCTTTAGCGAAGGTCTAAGCCACGCTCATCTAGCCCTTCATAAAGCTATGGCATCTAGTATAATCCTTGATGCTAAAATGGTTGAAGATGGAGATCTGCTAGTTAAGACACTCTATGAGCACTACGAAGCGATGCTTCCACTTCAGCGTATCGTCTATGATGTTAGCTTGCTAGCAAACAAGGCTAGCTAAATTGGAATAGCAAAGTCTAGTAGTCCAAAAAAGAGACAAGAGCAACTCTTTAAAAATAGAAAATTTTATGTGAATGTTAAACTTTTTGAGCTTCTTCAAAAAGGATTTGTATAAAAACTATGCCGAAAAAGTGCAAAAATTTCGACATAGGTTGCAAGCTATACTGAAAAAGTACAAAAATTTCGACTAGGCTAGATTGGATAGAGGATCTGCTCTATCTCTTCATCATCTAGTGCGTAGTTTAGAAATGTAGCGTAGAAGTAGCGAAGCTCTTTAGCTAGATCTATCTCCCTAAAGAGGTTGGGGTGAAATGTTTTGGCTGCCCAGAGGAGCATAAGCGGTTGCTCACTACTTCTATGTGCCCAGAGGTGTACGCCCGATGGTGAGGCAAAGACCTTTTTGTTTTTGATGGCGGGGGTGGTGGAGAGTATCTTGTTTTGGTAGATCTTCTCAACATCGTTTGGGTTAGAGAGTATGATGATCTCTGGCTCTAGTTTGATGATCTGCTCTAGCGATAAGGAGTGCTTTTCTACTACTCTTGATGGATCTGTTGCAGAGATACCACCAGCTTGATCGATCCACCAGTCAGCTATGATGTGAGGATTGCTAAGAGTGCTAAAGTCCATAAAGAGAACTTTTGGTTTGTGGTGATCCTCTTTTAGCTTAGTTTTTATAAAGTTTAGCTTTTGCCAAAAGTACTCTATGTATCTATCTGCTTCATCTTTGGCATCTAGTATGGTTGCCAATCTTCTCATCACAGCGGTGGCATCTTCGCTGTTTCGCCACTCCAGAGCTAGCGAGTCTATGCCTTTTTCTTGCAGGCTTTTAGCAAAGACTCTATCCATAGTGATAACTAGATCTATATCTTGCGTCCAGATCTGCTCAAGATTTAGCGTGTTTGTACTGTTGGCTATGCTAAAGTGTGGCTCTTTTGCTTGGTGCGGGGTAAGTGTGTTGTATAGTTTTGGTGTCATTGGGCGAGTTTTGAAGTGCTCTGGAAGAGCATTTCTTAGCATATCGCCTCTTTGTAGTGCAAAGATAAAGCTACTTATAACAGGGACTGCACCCACTGCGATGATGTTTTGTGCTCTTTTATGTTTCGTGTCTGCATCTAGGTTTACACCTAGGGCTAAGTAGATCAGCAAAAAGCAGAGAGCTTTTCTCAAAACTTCGCTCCGATGGAGCACATCGCTGCAAATGGTGCTCCAGGCATATATGAAGGTTTGCCATTTAAGTTGAAGTCACTGCTTGATATGATGCCTATATATTTTTTGTTGAAGATATTTAGCAAGCTTGCACTGATATATAGCTCTTTTGTAAAGGAGAGATCTTTGATGGTGTAGTTTGCATGCAGATCTACAAGCGTGTATGCGTCGATCTTCTCTCTGTTTAGAGCATCACCATATCTAGCACCAGAGTATCTGATGGTAGGCGAGATACTAAGTTGGTTATGCTCATAGATAAGCCCCGCTTTTAGTAGCAGTCTTGGTGTGTCTGGGAGCTGGTTACCTTTGGTGTTTATGGTTAGATTTTGTGCAACCATCGTGTCATCATTGAACTTTGCTATGGTGTATGATGGTGAGCAAAACAGAGAGAGTTGCGGTAGTGGGCTATAAGCTAGCTCCGCTTCGATCCCATAGACATAGGCTTTGTTGTTACTTACCATATAGTTTTGCTCCGCTTGAGGGTTGTATAGGTTTAGCTCTTTGTCTTTATATATGGAGTAGAAGAGTATGGGTTTTAGATGCCATTTGTCACTGTTGTAGCTTAGGCTAAGCTCGAAGTTATCCGCCATTTCGGGCTTTAGTACATCAAACATATCTTGCATGGTGTGAGTCGCTTTGTACTGCGGGGTTGCGTTGCGGTAGGCATCAGCTTGTGGCCCCCAATCTGGTCTGCCATATGTTTTTGAGTATTGCAAAGCGGTAGATAGCAACGGGGTGAGCGTATACTCTAGCCATAGTTGAGGAAGTAGCCTGTTGAAGATTTTTGAGTTTACTCTTTGATCTGGATCTGGGATCGCTTGCGAGAGAGCCTCTTTGTAGGAGAGATTACCAGGTATTGAGGTGGTATTTGTGAAGTATTGCAGGTTTGCACTCTTCCATCTTAGATACTTAACACCTGCACTTATGGTGAGTGCATCTATGCTTTTAGAGGCGTTTAAAAATAGAGTGTTTATGATGTTGTCACTCTGCTTAGCAAGTGTGTGATATGTGTGGTTGCTTAGCGATCCATCATTGTTGATGGTATATTTTTTCCTATAAACTGGCGGTGGCGGTGCTTCCATATTTAAAAATGAGTGCCCAATACTAAAAGCTACATCGTTGATATATGAGTCGATCTTGGTGAGTGTGCCATACTGCTTATGTCTTATATCCCATTTGACAAGGTTAGTGCCATTGCCAGAGAGGGTGAAGCCATCTTCATTCCAGAAGTGTGGCTTAAAAGAGAGCGTTGTGCTATCTCCTAGGCGTGCTTTGATCTCTGCTAAGATAGCACGAGACTGAAACTCTTGTCTGTTGAACTTGTAGTACTGTGCATTTTCTGCGGCGGTGCTTCCTAGCTTCGCGTTATAGTCAAGCTTATAGTAGCGTCCTAAGTTGCTTGCTTGTTCATAGTTCAAAGCTTTGTAGTTGTGTAGAGCGATTTTGCTATATGCTGCATATACATTTGCTGTTATATTGTCTCCAAAATCTTGACTAAATGCAAAATTTATGTTGTGCTTGGCATCTGGTGAGCTACCCTCGCCTCGCCATTTATCACCACTAGCATGAGAGTAGGAGAGGGCAAAGGCAGATCCACTGCTAAGCTTGCCACTATCGGCTCGTATAAATGTTCGCATAAAATCCTCTGTACCGATAGTCTGTTTTATGTGTGCTCCAAACTCTTTTGCAGGTGGAAGTAGGTTGGCATTTACCACTCCTGTGGAGGTTGAGAGCGTAAAACCCTTGTCTGATGGTATAGCACCTTTATATAGTTTTAGCTCTTTTATGTTTTCCATATCAAAAAGCTCACCTCCGCCTATGCCGTTTGCACCAACTATGCCAGTTATGGGAAGATCTTCTATGGTTTTGCCTATGTGAAATGATCCCTTGCCCCTTATCTTGATATTTTGACCGCTTGAGATACCGACTGCGTCAGCTGTTTGGGTGTTTACGCTTGGCATAAGATCTATGGCTTTGAGGTAGTTGGTCTGTGCAGGGCCACCTAGTAGATCTAGGGTCTTTTTGTTTAGTACATTTGTACTTTTGGAGCCATCTGTGCTCTCTTCAAATATAGCCTCTCCAGTGGGTGTAGAGTCCACTTCTACGCTTGGAAGTGTGTGGCTACTGTCACTAGAAGCAAGTAGTAGTGAGCTACTAAAGAGCGAGGAGGCTAGGAGCAGGTGAGTCTGTTTCATTTTATCCCTTTCATATCGTTATATATTTTATGATATAGCGAATAGTATCAAAAATATTTCTTAATTAAACTTAAAGCTTTAATTTTGTCAAAAACAAGTAGTGCCTTAGCGTGTGATGATTAGGCGATGGGCTTTGCTATTTTATGCTAAAATATAGCTTTTAGAGTGGAGAGCTTATGCCAAAAGATGCGGTAGTTTTGTTAAATATGGGTGGGCCAAATAACCTGCGAGAGGTTGAGCTTTTTTTGACAAATATGTTTAGAGATCCAAACATACTAACCATAAAGAGTGGTCTCTTTAGGCGGTTTGTAGGTAGTATGATCGTGTTTTTTCGTACCCAAAGTGCACAAGAGATCTACAAACGCATAGGCAACAAGTCGCCACTTGTAGATCACACCAAAAAGCTCGTCTCAAAGCTTCAAGCCCGCCTAGGCGACGCGGTAGCAGTGGAGTTTGCTATGCGTTACACCCCGCCATTTTCTAGCGAAGTTATAGAGAGACTAAATGAGCAAAATGTGCAAAATATCTACCTCATACCGCTCTATCCGCAATACTCCACCACCACCGTTAAGTCCTCGCTAGAGGAGTTTGAAGCCACTTACAAGAGTATGGGCGGGAGTGCCACTCTGCATAGTATAAGTGAGTTTTATAAAAATGAGCTATACAATGAAGTAGTTGTTAGTCTCATAGAAGATGCACTAGCTGGTGATGATGCAAGCAGTTTTGAGCTGGTATTTTCTGCTCATGGACTACCAAAAAAGGTGATAGATAATGGTGATCCATACCAAAGACAAGTAGAGGAGCATATAGAGTTGGTCTCCGCTACGCTAGAAAAAAGAGGCGTAAACTTTAGCGGTACCCACTTAGCTTACCAGTCAAAAGTGGGGCCAATGGAGTGGCTCTCACCCTCACTTGAGCAGACGCTTACAAGTTTAAAAAACAAGCGAGTCATCATCTCGCCCATCGCATTTACCATAGATAACTCTGAGACTGACTTTGAGCTAAGCATCGACTACAAGGAGCGTTTTGGCGACTTTGAGGAGTATAGAGTGGCAAGATGCCCAAATGATAGTGATCTTTTTGTAGATGCTTTGGTGCAAATCTATGATCAGATGAGTAAAAAATAGCTATGAAAGTTGTCATCTTCGATATGGACGGCACCCTGTTAGATAGTAGCGAGGATATAGCCACTTCAGTAAACTTTGTCAGATCTTCTAACCATGATCTTGCTCCACTTAGCGTAGATGATGTTGTAAAGTTTATAAATCTACCAAAACGCAACTTGTCAAAACTTTTCTATGG
>JBAYBZ010000026.1:0-8940 GCA_041669045.1 Sulfuricurvum sp.
ATAAACTAATACAACCAAATTGAGTTAAAAATTGTACATTAAACTGTACATCGTAAAAGCCCTCAAGCGTAACTTACCATACCTACTTTATAACAAACCCACGCTTCCACACTCACTGGAAAGCTGGCACAACTAGATACTCTAAATGCTGATAAAGATGCATTTCTAGCAGATGGTGGGTATGCAGATGACACAGCAGTAACTACTGCAAAGACTACTACAGAGGGTCTAGTAGATACAGCTATGGGTGCTGCAAATACAGCTGGAGGCATAAACGATACTGGTGCAGGAAGTGTTACAGCTCTACTAGGTGGTGTTCCAGCCGCTAGCGATTATACGGGCGAGACAGTAGCTGTTCAAGCAGCTAGAGAAGCAGATGCACAAAATGCTCTAACAGCGGCTCTAAACAAAGCTAACGCAAATGTAGTAGCAGCAGAGACTGCTATTGCAGATGTAGATGGTCTAGCAGAGGCGATTGCAGCACTAGAGAGTGCAGAGAGTGAACTAGCAACAGCTAGCGATGATCTACTAGCAAAAGCTGGTGTTGAAGCTGGTGCTGTAAGTTATTATGATGCAAAAAATAGTTCAACTATAACTCCAGATGCAACTACTGGTGCTGTCCTTGGTATCCTTGCCGTAGATGGTACTACTGGTAGAGTTAAACTAGATACTGGTATCACAGAGGCTACAAACCCAGGTGTTACAGCTCTACTAAACGCTGTAAACGATCGTCTTGCAGCTAAAGAAGTTGAAGATGCAAAAACTACAAATGTCGCTGATGCTGTTGTAGCACTAAACAAACTAGATCCAAACAGTGCAACGGTAACTGAACTTGCAGCAGTCGGTACAGCTATGAAAGCAACAACTCCAGATGACGCTTCTGCTCCTACGGAGGCTGAGATCGCTGCAGAAGTTGCTGCTCTAACTGCTGGTATAGAGGCACTAGCAACAGCTATTGGTGACATAGAGTGGACTACTAATGATGCTACAACTAAAGCACTTATAGATCCAATCCTTGATGCTGCTAAAACTGCTGGCTTTATATTAGCTGCTGATGAGACAGCTATCGCGACTGCATTTAAAGGTGAAATCACTGCTGATAATGCAACACTTCTTCCTGCCGCTATCAAAGCAGCAATAGATAAATTGGTTGATGATGCTGATGCTCCAGACATCGCAGCGGGAGCAAATACTCTCAACCCTGCCACAGCTGGCAGTTTTGCAGAAGCACTAGCAGACCTAGAAGCTGCTTACGCAGACACTGCAACTAAAGGTGCTCTAACTCAAGATCTACTTGACGCCAAAGCAGATGTGGAAGCAGTTCAAGGCTTCATCACTGCTCTAAATGAAGCTATCACTAACTACGAGGCTGCTAAAGCAGATGTTACTACACTAGATGACTATAACACTGAAATAGCAGGCGTAGAAGCAGCTATCGCAGATGCAGGCTACAAGCTAGTAAAAAGTGGCTTAGCTGCTTCTGTGGATAATGATGTGTTCTTCCTTAGCAACTTAGCTGATGGTAATACTATCACAAGCTTCGGTAAAGATGTAAAAGATGGTGGTGCTGACTACCTAGTATCTGGTGAGTACACAAACCTTGTTAAACTAGATGTAGAGAGTGTTGGTGCTACAACTAAGTTTAATGGTGTAGCAGATAAACTAGAGGTGTTTGCAGTAGAGACATCTACGGGTGTAGATCTATACTTCGAAAACCAAGCAGCAGCGGGCAATCTAACTTATGATGCTACTAACTTCACTAAGATCACTCTAAATGGTGTAACTTCTGATGATCTAGGATTTGATGGCGGTATGATATTTGCCAGCTTAGCGTAAGCTAACACTTCTCCCACACCCAAAGCTAGCTGGGTGGAGGGGGGGGCAAAGCCCTACTCAGTCAGGCACGCAAGTGTCTGGCTGGTTTTTCTATCCTTTTAAACTAACTGCCCTGATGACTTAAAAAATGAAAGTATCCAGGTGTGTGATATTTCTGATTAAGGAATTAAATTTTATGAAAAAAATTATAGATATAGATTTTGGCTTTCCAGATGCAGAAAATTATAAAAGACGCGAGACCAAGCAGTTGTTTACGAAGCTATTTATTCAAAATGAGTTTTTGGATCAATTATGCCAACCAGAGATAAGTTTTTTAGTTGGCGATAAAGGAACTGGAAAAACTGCTTACTCTTTATTTTTATCAAACAATGAGTATAAAAACAATAAAGCCTTTAGTCGATTTATAAGAGAAACGGATTATCAAAAATTTGTACAACTTAAAAAAGACAAAAATCTACAATTATCGGACTATACTTCAATCTGGAAAGTAATGTTAATGTTGCTACTATCAGAGGAGATATATGAGAAAGAGCCCGAGATTAAATTTCTAAGAAATTTTAATAAATTTAAATACTTACATGAGGCAATTGAAGAGTATTATCATGGAGCCTTTAGCCCTGAAATTGTCAATGCAATGCAGTTTATTGAAGAATCTAGTTTAAGTGCTAGTATTTTGTCAAAATATGCAAATATTGCTGGAGAAGAAAGAGAAACAAGAAGGTTTGACGGCAGTCGTTTTCAGATTAACTTGCTCTATATTCAAAAAAAGTTTAAAGACGCATTGAGTAATATAAAGGTCAAAAATAACCATATTTTATTTATAGATGGCATAGACATTAGACCTGACAATATTTCTTTTAATGACTATCTAGAGTGTATTAAGGGACTAGCAAACGCTGTATGGGAGCTAAATAATGATTTTTTCCCCACGATTAAAGATTCGAAAGGGCGAATCAGAATAGTAATGCTGTTGCGACCAGATATATTTGAATCGCTTGGGTTGCAAAATTTAAATACTAAACTTAGAAGTAATTCCGTTTTTTTAAATTGGGTTACGGAGTATAGAAACTATAAGTCATCTAAAATATTTAGCTTAATTGATAATATTTTAAATTCACAGCAAGAGTACAAAAAAGAGCTAGGTGAGTGCTGGTATTATTACTTTAATTTTGATGCTGAAAATACAAACAAATTTTCGTTTAAAAAACCAACATCTTTTATTCAATTTTTAAGGTATTCATACTACAGACCTAGAGATATTATTACAATGCTAGACATGATTAAGCAAGATGCTGCTTCAAATCCAGAAAAAAAGCAATTTACCCTCAGCGATTTTAAAAAGAGTATCACCAAAACAGACTATTCAAATTATATATTAGGGGAAATAAAAGATCAGTTATTGTTTTATTATCAACAAGAAGAATATAATATTTTTTTAAAGTTTTTTGAGTTTTTGAATGGAAAATCAAGTTTTACTTACGATGAATATATAAATATTTATTCTGAATATTCTGAATATTTAAAATCGATTTCTGGAGATAGACCAAAGTTTACCGCGACGGCAAATGAGTTTTTGCAGTTTTTATATGACCTAAATGTTATTGGCTACATAGAGTACTCTAAAGATGGTGAAGAAAAGTTCATCCATTGGTGCTTTAAAGAAAGATCTTATGCCAACCTATCACCTAAAATTAAAGAAAATAGAGAATATCAAATTTTTTACTCTCTTACCAAAGCCCTAAAGATAGGCAAGGAGTATTCTCAAGCACCATCAGTATTAAATGATCATATATCAGAATTTGGAGAGAAAATTAAAAATACATTAAAAAATAATCAAAGAAAGTAGTCAGCCACTCCCCAAACAGATCCTTACCTCAGATGCTACCCTCTTTATAAGCTGCTCATCTATCTCTAGGCTTCTAGCTCTTTAGGTAAAGCTAGCAAAGATCTCTACTGTAAGATCTATAATCTCGCTTGTTGGGAGTCTTTGATGGAGTAGTAAATAATACCTTTACCACAGTAAATGGTAATTGATAGGGCTTATTTAGGTGAAGATGAACAGATAAGCTTGAGGGTCGTGATGCAAGCTATTAAATATGCTTATGATTGTATAAAACAACTACAAGGATTATTTTTATGATTTACCACCTGTTTTATGCACAAAACAAGCTCGTAAATATTTGTAAATGGATTATGCTCATACGGTTTTAGGCTTCCATCTATATTTATATGATATTCATATAGCTCTTTTGCATTTTTTATAGCTGTTTCTTGTCTTGATTTAATAATAGCATATATATCACTATTTGACTTATCATAAGTGATTTTAAACTCTTGCACAAAATATGCTTTTAATTTTCTATTTAGCTCTTCTCTATTTGTAAATCTAGTTATTTTTTCAAAATGCAATAAAATCCACAACTCATAACTCTCGTTTGAGATAGCACAGCAAATATCTAAACTTTTTGCACGATTTAAAGTACCGTTAAAATCATCTTTTGACCAATCATCTTTATCTATAACTATCCACTGCTTTTCAAAATATTTTTTATAATCTTTTGTAGAAGTGATAGCTTCTAAAACTTTTGTTGGATTTGTACCTATATGTTTTGCAAAAATAATTTTACCGCTTAGTCCAAAATCTTTTATCATACTAGCAAAGTAGTATTTTGAAGATTTTGTATCCTCAAGAGCTATTAAGATGGCTTTTTTCTCATCTTTTGTTTTAATTATTTTTCTTGCCATAGATTTACCAGATATTACCAATATTTGGTTTTGCACCAAATTTACCGCTTATGTAGTTTTTTTCTAAAACCAGATCATCTCTTAGTTTGCCCTTGCCAAATTCCACCAAGCTATACAACTCGCTTTTTCCGTAAATATCTTTTTGAGCAAACCAGATCTGATCCCGTCTAAAAAGCTCCTGATCTAGTAGATTTGTATCGTGTGTGCTAAAAATGAGCTGTGCGTTTTTAGTATTTATATTTTTGTTATTGTATAGCATTACTATGGCTCTTACTAAGTCCGTATGCAAGCTATTGTCTAACTCATCGATAAATATAACATTACCCTCCAGCAAGCTATCTACAATTGGGGCTGATATCATTAGCAGTTTTTGAGTACCATCTGATTCAAAGTCAAGTTCAAAATCTTCATATTTTATAAATTCGTCATCTTTATAAATGGCATGTATGACATCTATTTTTGTAATCCCTTCTACTTTTACTCTATCTTTTATCTCTTTTGGTAAAAGCTCTAGATCTCTAAATCCTGCTGGGATATTTTTTTGAATATCTTCAAAGCTAATCTCTTTGCTAACAATATCAGATATACCAAAATCTAAGCTCTTTATAAGATTTGTTATTTTTTCTTTGTACTTTGGTTCTTTTAGTTTTTCAAAAGTATATGGGACTAAAGCTTGAGCATTTAAGTTTGAAAATACTAGTGCTTTGTCAAACCAATCATAGATCTTTTTTGAGATTTGATTATTAAATTGTGCTGTAACTACCAAAAAGAGTGCTTGCAAAGATGTCTTCTCTATTAAGATTTTGCTATCTTTGTAGTCTTGATTTAGCTCTATTGTGCTATTTTTGCGACTAAAAAGCTCCGCCTCTTTTGCATAAGCTTTTAGGTTTTTACTATATAGCCACTCTTTTTCTATTTGTGCAGTTTGTGATATTATAAAGCCGTATCTGTATCTCACTTCATCTATTATGATTTCTATTTCAAATTTTGTAGGACTCTCTTTTGTATCTAGATCTAGTAAAAATGGCTCATGTGGGTAGTGTTTTATCTTTTGTAAATCGGAGTTATTTTTGATGATATTTTTCATTTTTCCAAATGCTTTTATAAAGTTGCTTTTTCCACTTGCATTTGCACCATAAATAACAGCTGAAGTTAAAAGCTCCATATTTCCAACTGTAAAAACATTTTCATCTTTTAAATTTTTAAGTTTTGTGGCTTCCATAGAAAAAGGAGTCTCCTCTTTAAATGAACGAAAGTTTGAAATAGTCAGTGTTAGCAACATCTGATGTCCTAGTTTTTGTTTTTTGAAATATTTTATCAAATTCTGTATTAAAGATAGAATAAATAGTGAAAAAATCACATTTTAAGTAATTTCAGTAGTCTATAATCTATTATTAAGTGTTTTTTAAATAGAGAAAATTTGCAGTTGGAGGGAAGAGTTCATTCGCCAATCATATATGAATATCAAATGCTGATACCAGTTTACTGTTTCTGGATATAAGCAAAAACTTCATCGATAGTTTTAGCACAAAGTGAAACAAATGCATCATCAACTTCAATGAGCGTTGATATTTCAGAAATGTCTCCCTCATTGAAAAAACACTTATCTAAAGATTTGATTTTAAATGGAAGTGTAGCTGCCTTTTGTACCAATTTATCATAACTGGGACCTCTGCCATGCTTTAGGACATTAACTGCAAGCTGAAGATTGAGGAAATTTTCTTCAAGATCAGTTGCCCCTTGACTATCAAGGATCTGACTAGCTTTGCGAAATCCATTTTCGCATTGTAGTTGATCTTGTAAAATGGCATCAAATATTGAAAACATACCGACAGCAGAAATAGCTTTCTGCAGCTGTATCATTTGCATAGTTTTTACCAATTCGGTACTAGAGCTTGTTTGAAGTGAGTCGGTCGTGTGTTTCTGCAGTTTATTTAATGCCTCTAGACTAAAGGCGGTGCAGTGTTGGATTAGTTCATTAAATTCATGCATATTTTAACTACATGGGGCTTGGAAGTAAAGCAGAAGTTATCTAAGTTTAATATTTCTGTAAATCTTGACTGTGCTTGTGATATTTCTAGCTCTAACATCTCATACTCTTTATGTTTTATGATTTGATAATTATATCATAGGTTGATGATTGATGTACGCATTCCTCAAGCTTGGAGCTTGAGAGTGAAAGAATAACTTACTGCCCCGATGTCTCTTTAATATTTGGCAATATAACTGTTACTTCTAAAAGACACTCACTGCCATGAAAATTTGCATTTTCCCAGCCTTGTCTTATTGCTTCTTCTTTGTACCAATTTTTAACTGAATCTACTATACGCTCTTTTTTATCTGATTTATTTTTAGAGTTGTAGTATCCAAGCACTTGCTCGCTGCTCGCAATTATTGAAGGAGCATTTACTGATCTATCTTTTGGATCGGGCATATGGTGAGGTTTAGCCATTGATGATGTACCTTTATGTATAGAATTTGAAACACCACTACCTCAATTTAGGTAGTGGTATAGTGTCACTTCTGCATAAGTAGCAAGATAGCCTTACGCTAAAGTGATGAAGCCATCGCTTAGAACGATGTCATCTACTGACACACCTGTTAGTTTAACAGTGAACATATTTGCTGCACCATCTAGCTGTCCATCAACTGCATTGGTCTCAAAGTAGAGCGTCGTATCGCCATTTTTCTCTATAGCAAATATATCTAGCGTAGATACATTACCACCAAATGACTCAGTAGTATCAAACTTAGAATCTAGTACAGTAAGGTTTGCGTAGCTACTACCTGCAAATAGATAGTCGCCACCATCTTCGCCAAATAGTGCTCCAAAGTTTTTGATCGTAGCGTTGTCGCCAGAGTCCAGAGCAGATACAAAGTAGATGTCACTATCGCTTGTTGCTGTTAGGTTGTCTGTGTCTGCTAGATCTTTGCTAACATAGCCGTTGTCTGTAAACCAAGTATCGATTGTATTGATATTATCGTTGTGGTTATCTAGCTGATCTTTTAGACCACGAGCCTCTAAAAATGCTGCTACATCAGCGTTGAAGCCTTCTAGATCACCCATAGCGTCTGCTACATCTTTAGCTTCAGTAGCTTTAAGACCAGAAACCACAGTTTGACCATCTTTTACTGTCGTAACAGAAAGAGCACCTGCATCTGCACTAGAAAGAACAGGATCTGCTGCTGTAGGAGCAGCCTTATCTGCTTTAAATGTTATTAGACCATTTATATCTGCAGAGACTGTCCAAGTGGCACCTGATGTACCTTGTTTTCCATCAAGACCCGCAACTATAGCTCCTACTTGCCCTGCTAGAGTAGTAACACTTGAGGCATCTATGGTTATCTGTGCTATCCCATCAAAATCAACTTTTGCAGCATTTTGTGTATCTGGGATTAGTGTACTTATCTCAACTGTAAACTGTTGAACAGACTTTGCAGACTCTTCTGTTTTGATACCGTTTACTGCAGTGCTAAAGTCCACATCGGTAGCCAAAGCATCTGTTATAGCTTCGTTAGATATAGCTGTCTCTGGGTCTAGTACAGTGTAGTAGTCAAGCTCATTTTTGTAAACATCTGCTACTGCAGCCTTTAGTGTCTCTAGTGCTGATGCGTGGTTTGCGATCTCAGCTTCGTTGGCATCATATGCTGCAAGTAGTTCTGCGACATTTTTAAGAGCTTTACCAGCAGTAGTTAGATCCCAAGAGCTACCATCTTTTTCTGCTAGGAGGGTAACATTGGTGCCAACTGCTAGACCTGCTACGCTAACAGCACCACTAGCTATGTATAGTGCATTTTCATAGATAAATACATCTTTATCAGCGATAGCTGTCCCAGCACCGACTTTAATATCTGTACCATCTACACCAGCTACACCCTTATACACCGCAACACCAGAAGTGTTTACAGCATCAAATACAAGTACTGCATCATCTAGTGCATCATCTGCTTTAGATGCTGCTTCTTTTGCTGCATCTAGGTCTTTGGCTTTTGCGATTGCAGCTTCGATCAGCTTGTCTGAGCCTTTTTCTAGCTTATCTTTAGCACCAGCTAAAGCGGTAGTGAGGTTAAGCTCTTCTGTTGAGATATACTGATCTTGTAGAGCTGCCGTTGCTAGAGCTGCCATTGTACCCGCACCTGGAACGATACCATCTAGTGCACCAGCTTTACCACTGTAATAGTTTCCGATCGCTGTTTCCACATCACTTGCACCATCAGTCTTTGGATCTAGGTTTAGTTTTGTGCTACTTGCAAGATCTTCATCTAGTAGGACAGTTTTTGTAAGGAAGTTATCTTTAGCTGCTTTTGCATCATCTAGTGAAGCCATAGCTGTAGTGAGTGTGGAAGTCTGCTCTTGTG
>JBAYBZ010000027.1:0-8100 GCA_041669045.1 Sulfuricurvum sp.
TCCAGTGAGTGTGGAAGTGTGGGTTTGTTATAAGGTAGGTATGGTGAACTGTTTTACCTCATCTCCAAGCTAAAGTTAAGGTAGATATACTTGCCTTACAGTGATAAACTACCCACAACCTCCCACTCAAACCCAATAGACATAGTCATCTTCTCTGATCTTGCTAAATGTCTGTATGCCGATAGGGAGTTTTTTGAGTTGCATATTATCCTCTTTATCAAAACTAACGCATTACGCTATTTTCTCCTATATAGTAGCAAAGATATCTAAGCAAGCTACTATCTTTTAGCCTCCGCCATCATCTTAGTAAGTGTTGCAAAAAGCATCTTTGAGATACTCTCAACTTCTCTAAATGCCTCTAAGATCCCCTTAGCATTTTTCGCACTACCATCTTTAACAAACTCAGGGATTTGGCGTACTCTATCGTGTACACCTCTATGATAAGAGTCGATCTCATAGTAGCTATTTAGCGTGCCAAAAAGCTCTTTGGCTTCACCTGCATACCACTTACCAAGCCTACAACTTAGATGATCTGCAAACACAAAACCACCATCATTTTTAAAGACCGCGTCGTAGCCATTTTGCTTAAAGATGAGATGATCAAGCTTCGCTAGGGTTATAAACATCTCCGCGAGCATATCTCTGTTGCTCTTTTGTATATCGTGAGCACTATCTATGAGCTGAGACAAGGTCGCATTGAAGCTTAGTAGCACCTGCGTAGAGTCCGCCACCTCATCGCTCATCTCTTTTGAGAACTCATCTATGGCGGAGGTGTTTTGCTTAAGCAGGTTTATGTTCACCTCCACCTCTTGAGTTGCTCTTTGCGTCCGCTCTGCAAGCTTTCGCACCTCATCAGCTACCACCGCAAACCCCCTACCATGCTCACCTGCCCTTGCTGCTTCGATCGCAGCATTTAGAGCTAGCAGATTTGTCTGCTCGCTTATATCTTTGATCAGTGCGATCACACTCGTGATCTCTGCTACGCTACGATTTAGTGCGTCACTATTCTCCCTAGAGCTACTCATATTGGCAGAGATGCTCTCTAGTGACGAGCTTACAAGCTTCGTAGACGCCTCTACCTCATTTACCACCTCTTGTGTTTGAGCGTTTTTACTATTGATCTCTTGAAGTGAGCTCATAGTGTCGTGTATACCCTTTTGCACATCGACTATATCATACTTTGTCCCCTCGCTAAGCAGGCTTGATAGCTCAAGATTTAGCTTGTTTGCCTCAAGCTGTTTTTGGCTCTGCTCTAGGTGAGCTTGACTCTGTTTTGTACTAGAGTCCGCCTCCGCAAGCGACTCCCTACTCACGCGTAGAAGATGGTTTAGTGCATCTTGTATAAACGCTATCTCATCACGCCCTTTATGCGTAACACTTCTAAAGAAGTCTTTGGTTTTTATGATCTCATCTACCTCTTGTTGCATTCGCCCCACACGATCTACAAGGTTTTTTGAGATCTTATAGCTAGAGATGGCTATAAGTAGCACCACCAAAACATACAACGCAAGCTTAAAAAACATAGCACTTTTAGTCTCATCATAGAGGCTCTCTAGCGTAAGCGAGAGATGATCACTCATCTGTGCCTCAACGCCCGCTAGTGCATCTATCTTTTTGGTGATAGTCGCAAACCACTCCATACCATCAACACCAAAATCACCCACAAGTGCTCTTTGTCGCATCGCCTCTACCTCACTAACAGCGGGGCTACTCATAGCAGATCTATAAAGCTCGCTCACCTTCGCATCTGCTAAGAACAAAAACTTCTGCTCAAACCCCTTTTGCTCACCTAGAAGCGTTATAAACTTCTCATAAAAACCATCGGCAAACGCCTTGCCAGCAAATGTCGAAGTAAGCACCGCCCGCTCTAGCCCGCTTCGCTCCTTAAGCGATAGAAGGTTATAAAAAGCCGTCAGCTCATTGTTCATAACCACATTTTGGCTAAGTTTGGCTATATACTCAATAGCGGAGATAAAGTCGTTATTTACCCTCGTGTAGTACTCAACAGGTGTGCTTACCGCGACACTTAGAGATGATGTTTTTGCTCTTATGTCATTTAGTCCAGCGGTATTTTGCATAGCGTTAGAGAGGATCTTTTGTAGTTGTGGATCGTAGCTGTTTAGATCCATAGTGGTGTAAAACGCTTGAAGTTTTTCTAGTGCGGAGCTACTCTCACGCCAAATAGGCTCTAGCTCACTTCTATAAGCCCCCCCCCCCCCGCGTTTATTTACCCAGCACTTGCACCCCTCTCCTTTTGTAGATAGTGCACCAGATGGGAGCTTTTTTGGGCAAAGAGGAGCATCTGCTCTATGGAGGAGAGCACTCTAAGGGAGTTGTAGTTTTTATAAGAATCCACAAAGAGTGCAAAAACTATGGCAAAGATGGGCACGGTAACTAGTAGTGCCATCTTGGATCTGATGGAGATGTTATTTAGCATCAAAGTAACCTTTTAGAAAAATGTAATACAAAATTATAGTGATAAAATGTTGCATTTGTGTGATAAATGCAGTCACTGAGAGAAGTAAAGCGACGAAGCAGTCTAAGCCAGTCATTCGCTACGCTCGCAATGACGGGCAGTAGCCATCGTAGTGACGGTTCTTGTCATCCTCTGGCTTGACCAGAGGATCCAGACTATAAGAAATAGTGGATCTTCGGATCAAGTCCGAAGATGACGGGTGAAAGTGACAAGTGGATCCCCGCTTTCGCGAAGATGACGGGTGAGAGTGACAAGTGGATCCCCGCTTTCGCGAAGATGACGGGTGAGAGTCATCGCAATGACGGGTGAGAGTGACAACCATTGGTGTATCAAATATGCTAAACTTTCACCATGAAACAACTTATAGATGAGCTAAAACTACTCGCACAAGACAAAAGTGTACTCATAGTAGAAGATGATGAGATGATCTTAGATCAGCTCGCCACCATGTTTGAGAAGTTTTTTGCCCACATCTACAAAGCACAAAACACAACTCAAGCACTAAAAGCGTACCAAAACACCCAAAAACCACTGCTTGTAGTAAGTGACATCTCCCTGCCTGATGGCTCTGGGCTTTTGTTTGTCAAAAAGATCAAAGAGATAGATGAGGCTCAAAAAGTGATCATCATCTCCGCACTCAACGAGGCTCAAGTCTTTATAGAGTCGATCAACCAAGGCGTAGATCGCTTCGTACTAAAGCCCATAGATCTGCATGATTTGCTACGAGCAACCATCGACACACTGCAAAAACTTGAGTATGATCTAGCTCTTAAAAAGAGCAAGGAGGATCTCAAAACCTCCAGAGACTACGCTCTAAAACTGCTACAAGATCAAGATATATTTCTCAAAAACGCACTCCATGAGATCAACACTCCGCTTGGTATCATCATGACAAACATAGATCTACTGCGACTTAGTGGCACTAAAAGCGACTCGCTAGAGCATATTCAAGCTGCTACTAGAATGATCCAGATAAGCTACGACGACATAGCTTACAATATGACTCAAGAGAGGTTTAGCGAAGCAAGCGAAGAGATAGATCTACTAGAGTTTATAAAGCAGAGGATCGCCTATTTTGGGTGCATTGCGGAGGCAAATGAGCTTGAGCTAGTCATCACCACCACCAGATCTAAGATCATCACCATAGCCCAGACAAAACTTATGCGACTTGTCGATAACACTCTCTCAAACGCCATCAAATACTCCAAAAAACCAAACAAGATACTCATAAGCATCACAAAAACTACGCCGTATCTAGTCTCTCTTAGCGTAAAAAACTTCGGCGTCATCATAAAAGATACACAAAAGATCTTCGATCGTTTTCATAGAGAGACCGACCAAAAGGGTGGCTACGGGCTAGGGCTTAGCATAGTCAAGCAGATCTGCAAAGAGGAGAGCATCACCATAGAAGTTAGCTCAAACAAGAGTGAAGGCACAGAGTTTAGGTATATTTTTAGAGCATAAATAGTTTTGCAACACTCTTGCAACATTAAAAGTATAAAATTACACTTATGAAAATATTATTACTCGAAGATGAGTTTATGCTCTCCAAATCAATAAGAGTGTTTTTGCACTCATGTGGGCATGTCGTTGATGCTTACGATAGCGGAAAAGACGCCATAGAGGCGACGCTTAAGTATAGCTACGACTTTTTTATACTAGATATAAACACGCCTGATGCAAACGGGCTAGAGGTGCTTAGTGCCACGATGCAAAAGTACCCCGACGCTCCAAAGATCATCATCAGTGCGTATAATGACATAGATCACATCTCAAAAGCCTTTAGAGATGGGTGCGATGACTACCTCAAAAAACCATTCAACCTTGAGGAGTTAAGGATCCGCATAGATAAGCTTGCTAAGAGGATCCCAGCATCACAAAATGTGATCCACCTAAGTCAAAACTACGCCTATCACAAGGACGATGGGGGCTTGTACTACAAAGGAGTTAGAGAAAAATTTACCCGTCAAGAGCATCTGCTTGTGGCGTTTTTGATCTCAAACATAGGCAAACCTATGCCTCAAGAGAGCATCGCGTTTGCTCTTTGGGGTGGCGAAGAGGTGGAGAACTCAACGATTAGATCACTCATCAAACGAACCAGAGCTAAGCTAAAAGAGGAGATCTTACAAAACATACGAGGCTTTGGCTATATGATCCAACGAGTAGAGTCTGCAACACACTTGCAACACTAAGAAGCTAAGATTTCGCAACACAAACACTATCTAAGGAGCCTTTATGCACAAAAGTAGTATCCAAACCAGACTACTAATCCTCTCGCTTGTTCCGATCCTTGTCATAACCGCACTAAGTGTTGGGAGGATCTTTTATGATCTTGAGATCAAAAACAACCTTCTAACAACCAAAAGTCGCATACAAGAGGCAAGAGTGATCGCAAAAAGCGTGCATCTTTTGCAGATCGAGAGGGGAGTTAGTGGCGGGTTTATAACTAGCGGGGGAGAGAAAAACTCTGCACTTTTACAAGAGAGTAGATCCAGAGTCGATAGTGCCATAAATGAAGCAAAAGCGGTCTTTGAAGCAAGTGGCAACAACCCTTTTAGTGCATTGGGAGATCTAGATCTAAAACGATCTGACATATCGCAACTCAAGCTAGATAGCTCTCAAAGCTTTGCGTACTACACTAAGATCATAGCAGATCTGATGGATACAGCACTACTCGTACCAACACAAATGCAAGATCAAGAGAGTAGAAACATACTGCAAGCCTTTACCCATCTAGCAAGCACCAAAGAGGCTCTAGGGCAAGTTAGAGCCAACCTAAATGTGACATTTATACAAGATGCGTTTATGCACACTAGCTACTACAACCTCGGAGCATCGCTAGGTGCTTATGAGGCAAATAGTGCGAAGTTTTTGGCTCTCGCACCAAAAGATCTAGCTACTTCTTACCATCAAAAGCTTAACTCGCCAGAGGTGAGAAAGACATTTGATATGATAAAAACTGCTCAAGATGTAGCACTAAAGGGTGGTTTTGGCATAGACGCTAGCGAGTGGTTTAAAAGCTCTACCGCCACCATAGAGCTACTTATGAGCATCGGCGGTGAGCTTTTTGATGGTGTTGATAGCTTGATCGATAGCAAGATAGATGAGTCATCGCGAAATATCATGCTACTTAGTGTTGGGTTTATGGTTGGGATCTTAGCTTTTGCTCTGCTTATACGCTTCCTCATCAAAGCCTCTGTGACAAACCCTATCGAGCGGTTTAAAGCAACTCTCATCGAGATAGCAGACTCTCACAACCTCACCATAAAGATGGACGAAAGCACGCCTAAGGAGCTTAGTGAGATGGCAAAAAGCCTAAACGCTCTGATGGACAACTTGCGAGCTCTCATCGCCACCGCCAAAAACGGATCTAGCGAAAACGCTTCGGTGGCTCATGAGCTATCTACGACATCTATGACTGTTGGCACAAGCGTAGAGCGAAGTGTTGCCATCGTAGATGAGGCAAAGAAGCGAGCCACAAGCACACTAAGCGGGATCGAGCTTGCCACCGCCGAGGCACAAAGTAGCAAAGCAGAGATCATTCAAGCAAATGAGAACCTAAGCAGAGCTAGAGAGATCATAGTGGGGCTTACACACAGTGTGAGAGACTCCGCTACCATCGAGGTGGAGCTAGCTAATAAGATGGCGATCCTCTCACAAGAGGCGAAAAATGTGCAAAACATACTTGATATTATTGCCGATATAGCAGATCAGACAAACCTACTAGCTCTCAATGCCGCGATCGAAGCAGCAAGAGCGGGTGATCATGGGCGAGGGTTTGCCGTAGTGGCCGATGAGGTGCGAAAGCTTGCGGAGCGGACGCAAAAGAGCTTAGATGAGATCAACGCTACCATAAATGTGATCGTGCAGTCCATCACCGAAGCTAGCTCACAAATGGATACAAACTCAAAGATGGTCGAGAAGCTCTCATCTGATGCCATAGTCGCAGAGGGTGAGATAAATAGCTCCGTAGATATCGTCACAAAGGCGGTGATGGCGACAGATAAGACTATGAGCGACTTTGAAAAAGCTGCCATCGATGTGCGAGATATCGTCTCGCAAGTCTCACAGATCAATGAGATCTCATCGCTAAATGCCAGAAGCGTAGAGGAGATGGCAAGTGCGGCACAGCACCTAAACTCTATGACAAACACACTTCATACAAGACTGGAGATCTTTAGAACCTAACATGACAAAAGCACTACTTGCCAAACAACCCATACTAAACTCCACAGGCGAGGTTATCGCTTGTGAGTTGCTCTTTAGATCTAGTGAGAAAAACTACGCCACCATCGATAGTAACTCGCTTGCAACTGCTTGTGTCATAGCAAATGCCTTCTCCATAGGAGTTGAGAACATCGTCAAAGGGAGGCTCGCTTTTATAAATGTAGATAGGGAGTTTTTGCTCTCTGATGCCATTTTGAACCTGCCATCTGCACAGTTTGTCATCGAGATCTTAGAAGATGTGATAGTCGATGATGAGATACTTCAAAGGGTGAGAGAGCTTAAAGATCTAGGCTACACTCTCGCCATAGATGACTTTGATCTAAGCGTGGCTATGTTTGCAAACTTTGAGTCAATACTTGAGTACATAAGCATCATAAAGGTGGACTTGATAGCCTCTGGTGGGGTAAATGCACTAGGATCAAGAATGAGCCCACTTAAGCAGTATGGTCTAAAACTCTTGATCGAAAAAGTGGAGAGCATAGAGGAGTATGAGGCTTGCAAAGAGCTTGGGTTTGACTACTTTCAAGGCTACTTTTTTCAAAAACCCATAATGGTTGAGGGCAAAAAGATAGATCCGCTAAAGTCGCAAGTTGCAAGCATTATAGGGCTTCTTAACAAGGACTGCGAGATCGATGTGGTGGTAAATGAGATCCAAAAGTCACCCGAACTCTCCATAAACCTGCTTCGCTACATAAACTCATCAGCATTTACAACCAAAAATAGCATAAGTAGCATTCATCAAGTCATAACCCTACTAGGCAAGAGCAACCTAAACCAGTATCTACTGCTTTTTTTGTACACTGGAAGCAACAACGCCTTTTCTAGCCCGCTCATAGAGGCGTCTGTTATGCGAGCAAACATCATGCAAAACCTCGCTCTCAAGCTCGAAAATGACAAAAAACTCGCTCAAAAGGCGTACCTAACGGGACTACTCTCGTTTTTTGATGCGATTATGCAACTACCGCTTGACATGATCAAAGATGAGCTCTTTATAGATGAGGAGATCTTAGATGCGATCACCACCAAAAGAAACAAACTTGGGGAGTTTTTGAAGATCTCACGACTCATAGAGCGAGGCGAGTGGGAGGATCTCGCACTTGTTGCCAAAAAATACAACACAGATATCTATGAACTCACAGGAGCACTTAGCTGTCAGATATGATGGATATGGTTGTCGTAGTGACAAAAGCTTGTCATAACAGTGATGGGTGGCAGTTATCGCGAGGCAACTTGTTGCCGTAGCGATCTAATCTCAAGTTTTTGACAACCTCCCCAGCATCTCCCTTGCATCAAGGTGCATTTTACTGAAAGCAAACCACCTCCTACCTAGATCTTTTAGACTTGCTCCGATGTGGTAGATCTCTTGTTTATCAAGCACTAAAAACCTATCGTGAGAA
>JBAYBZ010000028.1:0-7696 GCA_041669045.1 Sulfuricurvum sp.
ACCTTTCATCATTGACAAATTTGACCTCTTTAAGATACTTTAAGCACTCTTTGTAGTATAATGTAAGGTTATAAAAACACAAACCTCAAAGGGAGGATACTTTTATGAAAAGGATCGTCGATACACTTGTACTCACACTTTTAGTCCTGCTAACCTTTAGCTTCACCGCCCACGCAGATGGCACCATAGACCTATCGGCCAAGCCAACTGACTTTGGCAATGTAGTAGTAAATAGCTCTACAAGCCTCAGCTACACTATCCAAAACACCAACAAAGACACAACCCTAAGCATAAACTCCATAACCATCACTGGAGCAGATGCAAGTAGTTTTAGAGTTACGGGCTTTACCCCAGTGGTTAATCTTACCAAGAAACCAACATTTGGTAGTCCTAAAACAACCTCGTTTAACATACTATTTGAGCCAACGACTCTAGGAGAAAAAACCGCTAGAGTTACCATAAACCACTCTGATGGAAGCAACAACCCAACAACCTTTACGATCAAGGGCAACTCCGTTTGTGCTACCAACTCCACTCCAGCAGGCAAGTTCACAAGCACAACAGATGAAGATAGTGATCCTAAAAGTGGGAACTTATCCAAAGGATCTGAACTCTACTATACATATGGCATTCCTGCAGATGGCAAAATCATCTTTGATAAAAATGGTGCCAATACAGACATAACATACACCTATGGGCTAAATAGTTGTGCGAGTGCGGAAGCACCTGATGGTGGTGAGTTGCTAGTGCACACTGGTGATGTCGTACATCTAAAGCTTAGAAACAGCACAACTGCTACTAGGAACACTAGCAGAAACTACAACTACACTCTCACCTTTATACCAGCTCACTTGTTGGTGCCAAACATCACTCTTAGCGGTAACTCCCGCCCCATCGACAATGGCACTACCATAACAAGCCCGCTAAACCTTACAGACTTTGAGATGGTGCTAAATGGTACACAAGCCACAAGAGAGTATACCATCACAAACATAGGAAAAGCCCCTCTAAACATCGCAAGCATAACACTTGATGGCAACGACTCATTTAGCATAGCGGGGGCAACTCCTGCATCGATCCCAGCAGATGGCAGTGCATCATTTTCGGTGGAGTTTAAGCCTACTGCTAAAGGCACTCAAGAGACAAAGATCACCATCTCAAGTGACGCCCCAGCTGACCCAGCATATACATTTGTGCTAAGAGGTGACGGAGTTGATGAGATGCCACTAGCTTATGGCGAGTATGACATCTGTTACACCAAGCCGACCTCTAGCGGGGGACTTCTCTGCATGGGCATCATAGATATAGGCGGTTGTAGGCTTACTACTGAGTTTAAAAACACCTCTGGAAGCACACTACAAGATGTCACCATAGTCAAAGCATACCAAGGAGTAGATCTCTCATTTATGAGTGGCATAGGTATAGATGGCGTGAGCAAAACTCCCAACAAAGATAGCGACCAAGCAGAGATAACAAACTCTCTAAACGACCTTACTAAGCTAAATGGGATCATAGACTTCAACATCTTTAACAAAGGCGTCACATACCGAGTAGGCAACTTTACAACCAGTGGATCTAGTAGTGCTCACTCTGTCTATACTCAAACATTTATGGGTTTTTCATTTAAAAACACGCAGTACTACGCAGTTTATAACAAAGGCGGTGTGGAGTATAACACCAAGGTATCGCTATGTGCTGAGCCTGTAAACTTTGGTGAGAGGGGGTTTGAGCTTCGCACCAAGCACAACATAAAAGGCGATATAAAGGTGATCGGCAACACTGTGCTTTGTCAGAAAAATAGCAGTGATCAATGCATAGATCACACAGGTACTAGCTCCAATGCCGACATAAATTTACAATATGTAAATACAGACAACTTTCAAACTGGTACTTTCAAAAACTCCTCAAGAGCCAAACTAGAGATAGATCCTAAAGCTCACATAGTGTGGGCTGGGCTATATACTCAAGGATACCTAAAGGGGCAAACAAAAACAGGTGATGTCACAAAGCACTTTGATGGTAGTGGCAGTATAGATGAAAATATCTACATAACCGTAGGAGATCGCACATACACCTCCAGACCCGCCATAACTGATGCCGTAGCAAATAGCTCAAAAGGTTACACATACGACACCTTTGCACCACTAAACCAGATAGTAGGTAAAAAGGGTAGCGAGGTAAATGGCTGGGTAAGCACAGCTAATGTTAAAGCCTATACAGGTACAGACAAATCAAATGAGACTGGCGGTAGTGGTCTGGGTAACTTTGGTGCGTGGACGCTGGTGGTAGTCTATGAGTATGATGATGAGACCACAAGAGATAACGAAAACATCAAGAGTAAAAATATAACTGTATTTGATGGGTACAGAAAAGTTGCAGATGAAACAGGCAAAAAAGAGGTAAATATAGGCGTAGAAGGCTTTATAACGCCACTCAAAGGTGATGTAACCTCTCAGCTAAGCATATTTGCTGGTGAGGGTGATAAAAATATCCCTGGTGATAAACTAGCCCTTAGAGCGGGAACTTCTGGTGGCTTTACATATATAAACAACACAAATGCCTTCAACTCATCAATCACAAACGATGTGCAGAGACAACCAAGCTTTAGCAACAACCAAGGGATCGACATACAAAACCATCAAGTGGGCGACAATGGCGTTGGGATCATAGGTAATGATATCAAAAGTGCTACCATCAAACTAGAATCTACTCAAGATACATACTTCCCTAGTATGGTAGCATTTACCACTGAGCTTTATGAACCAGATGTCTGCTACAAAGAAGATGTCTTCTTTAATGATCTACCGATCGATGATGACAACCCTGTCTCTAAGGGTGATACGGTAGAGTTTAGAGTAGCTATAACCAACCTCGACTTTGAAGCTGCTCAAGGAGTTTTCATAGAAAGAGAGTTTGCAGAAAACTCCGAGCTTGAGTATATACCAAACTCACTAAAAATGGGTGAAGGTATAGATGGTAGTGGTGAGTATAAGACCCTAGACCCTCGCACAGACGCCACAGGTGATGATACTGCACAGTTTCAGGTAAACACTGCTAAGTTTTATGTAGGTAGTGGGGCTACACCTATTGAGGGTGGTAAGGTCGATTTTAACGCTGATAGTAGTGGCGGTACTCTCGTACCTAAGTATGATTATAGCTTTGCGTACAAGGCAAAGATCAAAAAAGAGGAGTCGTTTAAAAGTACTTATAAGGTAAGCTACCGCAACGAAAAACTAGGCTTAAGCTTTAACGGTGAGTCCATTAGACAGTGCTACGACTTTGACAACACTTATGATGTCTCTGTCGCATCTGGTGGGTTCAATGTCGTGCATCACGACATAAACAATGCTGGCAAAAGCTTTGAAGCTGATGATGATACCTCTGCAAGCGATCCAAACAATGCTCTCTTTACACAAGTAGTAGGCAAAAGTTTTATAGCAGATCTTATCAACTTTGACAATACAAACAAAAACCCTCAAACACCTACCAAAGATACCAAGATCACCCTATCTCTAGTGAAGGTAGATGGCAACCTAAACCCTGTTGAGTCATATAAGTTTAAGTACGGTGGAAGCGAAATGACAAGCGTAACTCTAACACTTCCAGCAGGAGGAAGCCCTATCTTGACATTTGAGATCATACCGATAGAAGTGGCAAAAGATGTTCGTTTTATGATGCAAGATGAAAATGGAGAGACGCTCTTTTCAAGAGACAACTTCTCGATCCGCCCTGCTTCATACACCATCGATCCAAAAGATGCTCTCATAGGCGGGCAACCTGTACCTTTTGAGCTTGTAGCTGTCCCTATGGAGGGTGATGATATCGGTATCTACAATGGAAAAGTGAGCAAACAAAATACACTCTACAAGCTCATAGTACCAGATGCTAACTGTTCACTACCTAGCGATGAAGGGGAGCTTAATATATTTGATCAACTGCAAAACCAGATCTCTAGTTTTACATTTGAAGAGAACAAAAAAGAGGTGTTTTTCAAGTACCCAAATGTTGGTAAAGTAGAGATTACCATCACCGATAACACTTGGACGCAAAAAGATCAGAGCAAAGATGACTGTCTAGTAGATGAGCATACAAATACCGAAGATGCTTCAGGCAGGGTGGGTTGTAACATCTCCGCAACCGATACTTTTGTCTTTATCCCTAAAAACCTAGATCTAGGTGTAGCACTAGCAAATAGTGGCAATGGCTTTACATATATAGCAGATGATGCAAACCAAAGTGCTTCTATAAATGTAAGATACACCGCCTTGCTAGGCGATGATACACCTGCTACTAACTATACTAAGGACTGTTTTGCTAAAAACTTAGCTACTAACATAACCTTTGATCAAGACATAAACGCTCTAGGGCATGGCCCAGCAAAAGATCGCATAACATACTACGGCGATGGTAATACATCTACTCAAGATGGCAACACTTCAAACGGATCTGCTAACTTTACCTCATCTGAGCAGAGCTTCTCTAGCGGAGTAGCGGACATCACTTACAAGTTCAACTTTGCTAGAGATGCCACGATCCCTGACAACCCTTTTGCCATAAGCTCAAATATGTTCAACATAAACACCGTAGATGATGATGCAGTAAATGGGTCAGCAGATCTAAATGCAACTGGCTCATCAGATGCAACATTTCTCTATGGTAGAGCACACGCTGCAAAGCACTATTTTGTGGGGGATAGTGGCAGTGCCAACATCTACTTTGAGGCGTACTGCTACGATGCTACCTGTGCTAAGTCACTCCTACCAAATGGTAACGATTCAAAACGCACAAGCGATGTGAGATGGTATATAAATGAGGCTCATCAAGCAGGTGATGGGGCAGTGCAAAGCCTGATACCATTAAGCACCATGCCTACTGCATCTACACCAAGCTCACCATCAAATGGCAAGTCAAACTCCACCATAACCTATGATGGATCTAAGAGCTACCCATATACTGGCGAGTTGGAGCTAAACGCAGATGCACACCTTGTAGATGATAACTCCAAAAGCTTCCAAGCAGAGTTTAGCAAAGATGGAGCATGGGCAGGTAGAGGCGATAGCAATAGTACCACTCAAACCATAGGTACTCAAAGAGATGATGACAACAGAACTCTCAAAAGCAACAGAGTTCTATGGTAGATCGCATGAGAAAGGCATTTACACTTATAGAGCTTATCTTTGCTCTAGTGGTCATCTCTGTGGTGATAACCTCTATACCTATCATCATGCGTACAACTGCAAAGTCGATCGAGGACAACCTCGTCCAAGAGGCGATCTTTGCAACCTCTACGCAGTTGATGGAGACATCTTCTTTAGCGTGGGACAAGAACTCATACGCAGATCTAGTTACTTCTGGGTTATTTAAGGTAGTAGATATTTACAACGACTGCAACACTACGACTAGACAACGCATAGGACATATAAACCGTATGTGCCTAGATATAAACAGCACCTCGCCAGCGGTTGATCTCTCTATGGAGTCTCGCAGTGGTAGTGATGAAGCATTGATAGCAAGCTTTGTAAATGGTGATGCACAAGGATACAAACAAAACTACACGATGGATATAGATATACTCCCAAGCGATATAGTTGATGGAGGCTTTGGAGCTTATGAGGACGACATCAAAAAAGTCTCCATAAGCATCAAAGATGAAGATAATGGCGATGAGCTAGTCAAGATGTACCTATACTCCACCAACATCGGTTCATTTCCGTACTACAAAAAAAGGCTCTAAGCATGAGAAAAGCATTTACTCTTTTAGAGCTTATATTTGTTATAGCGATTATGGGGATTTTGGCGGTTTATGGTAGTGGATTACTATTTCAAGCCTACAAAAACTACTTCTACACCAAGGTAAACGATGAGCTTAGCTCCAAAAGTGCTGCTGCGGTTGAGAGTATAGCTAGCAGGCTTACCTACCGCATCAAACCATCTGTCATAGCCAAAAGGGCAGATGGCTCTTTTGTGGGGATCGACGCAGCGACACCAGATGGCAACTTTACCATCTTGGAGTGGATCGGCTTTGATGCTGATGGGTTTAGAGGAGATGGCAAGCCCTATTATAGCGGGATCATAGATCTAGACCCTAGTAAGTCCGATGCGACCAAACTCTACTCACCAGATACCAACACCGCGGCAGTTGATGATAGCATACAGGCTTTGGGTGGCTTAGGCATAGATGGTAGCGTTTTGTACTTTGTGGGTTCACCTAGCAATGTAGTAGATGGCTTTGGGTGGGACGGGACGCACGATGCTCTGCACATCATCAAAAAAGATACTAACGAGTCTCTTTTTTTCCCACAAAGTGGTGACTTTAGTGGCGTAGATGTGTATGAGTACTATCAGCTAGCGTGGAGTGCCTATGCGGTGGAGCTAGATAGCAACAACACCCTGCAACTATACTATAATTATAGACCGTGGCTAGACGAGAGTATTGCTGATGCAAAAAAACAGAAGATTATGGATAATGTTGGTGCATTTCGCTTTAGATCAGCAGGCGATCTCATCAAGATCCAAGTTTGTGCTAAGTCACAGTTAGTGGAGGATTATGCACTATGCAAAGAAAAAACACTATTTTAAAGCGTGGTGGATTTGCTCTCATAGCGGCTATTGGCTTCATAGTGGTCATAGCCACTATCATGACTTTGGCACTAGCCAACACCGCTAGGACTTCAAAACAGACAGTCGATCTATACCTCTACGAGCAGGCTCAAGTCTATGCCAAAAGTGCGGTGGAGCTTATCTTGCTTGAGATCTCCAAAAACGAGATCTGCTCCGTGACTCAAGAGAGCTTCATACTAGATGAGATCTATGATGTTAATTATAGTGTAGTCTATATCATCGATGAAGCCACTAAAAATAGCCATGCTTCGTGTGGTGATGACAACACCATTGTTGTTCAGACACCACAAAATGGATCTGCTCGCATCGACATAGCTATCGCAGTTGCACAAGACAAGGCGACCAACACAGAGCCTATCAGAGTTTTTCGTCGCACCATACAGAAGCTGTAATGTGGTTGGCACTCATCGCGGTGACGGGCGGCAGTCATCGCGAGGCAACTTGTTGCCGTGGCGATCCAATCCCGTAATGAATATAGATTGCTTCACTTCGTTCATAGTGACGAGCGATAGTTATCGCAGTGACAGGTGATCACAACCTCCCTAGCATCTCCCCCGCATCAAGGTGCATTTTACTGAAAGCAAACCACCTCTTACCTAGATCTTTTAGACTTGCTCCGATGTGGTAGATCTCTTGTTTGTCAAGCACTAAAAATCTATCGTGAGAACTCTTGAAACTCTTTAGATCTATATTTGAGTACTGCTTTTTATACTTCTCATAGTCAAGTTTTAGTTGTTTAGTGATGTTGTTGGTATGTATGGTAAAGCTTAGATCTAAGTACTTACTAAAAAGAGTAAATATACTCTCATCTATATAGTTATCTATCAAAACCACTTCACCCTTAGCACTCTTTAGCAGAGTGTTTATAAAGTCATAAGCATCATAGATCTGACCATCATAAAAGATGCCTTGTTTTAAATCTAGTGTATCGGTTTTGATTTTACTCTCTATATGTTCCATCTTGTTTTTTAGCAGATCTACACTATTTTCTAAACTCACAAATCTCTCATGAGTGATCTTCTCACCATTGATAGCATAGCCATTGTAGATGTAGCTCTTTAGCACGCTTGTTGCC
>JBAYBZ010000029.1:0-7169 GCA_041669045.1 Sulfuricurvum sp.
TTACATTATCTAGTGTCCACTTATCAGCTTTGCCATCGGCATCTAGATCTAGGTTTTTAGCATAGTCTGCTTTAGCAGTTAAGATCGCATCTCTTGAATCCAGACTTGTAGTGAGTGTGGAAGCGTGGGTTTGTTATAAAGTAGGTATGGTAAGTTACGCTTGAGGGCTTTTACGATGTACAGTTTAATGTACAATTTTTAACTCAATTTGGTTGTATTAGTTTATACTGCTTTGGATTAATAAAGGCTTATAAAGTGGCTATTTTAGGGGGTTTTTTGGATTTGGTTAGATTGGTTTAAAGTGTGAAATGGTGGAGCTGTGCGGGATCGAACCGCAGTCCAAAACCGAGCTACCAAAGGCGTCTACATGCTTAGGGAAGTTGTTTGTTTCTCGTTTTGCTTCACACAACTTGCAAGGCTACACAAAACCAGTCTCTAGGTTCGTTTGCGACTCGAGACACGCCACAAATATAGCTACATGGGGGTTATACTTAAGCACCTCTATCTAGCGTCGAGGGCAAAAGCAGTCCAAAGTTAGTTAAACTTACGCTACTGCGTAAGCTGGACGGTAATTTGTATTGTTTGCGTTTAAGCAATTTGAGCCGTGTAACGGGGTGCTCAGCCCGACATGCAACCAATGGCGACTTGATCCTGTCGAAACCAGATCAGCCCCATTTACAAACGCAATCATACCATAAACATAGACACACTTTTACACAATAGCTCCACGATTTTATAGTATGATCTACGAAAATAGCGGAGTTTAGCGATGAAAAAAGTTCTAAGTATGTTGGTTTTGGCAAGCTCATTTGCGTTTGCAAATGGCTTTATGCACATGGGTATGAGTGATGATCTGCATGTTATGCTAAGTAGCCCAAAGGTTTTGAGCGAGGGTGATAACACCATAAAAGTGGATCTAAATCGCGACTCCAAAAGTGGCGATGCGGTCGATGCAAAAGATGTTCGCATCAAGTTTTTTATGCCTGAAATGCCAGGAATGCCATATATGGAGAGTAAAGATGTGTGCAAGAAAAGCGGCACTGCTTATGAGTGCAACATCAACTTTTCTATGAATGGAACTTGGCAGTTTTTACTACTTGTAAAAGATGATGCTGATGATGAGTACAAGTACAAAGGTAGTGTAAACTTAGGGCAAGCCTCGCATCACCATCACCACTAGGCTTATGCTATGAAAGCTCTTTTGGCTCTAGTTTTAGCCCTTGTTTTGCTTGAGGCAAGAGGCTTTGAGCAGGCTTTTAATGTCAAGATCATCTCGCCAAAGTTGCAGAGTGTAGGTATAAAAAAAAGTTATTATGCTACGACTGACTTTGATGAGAGTCGCATCTATGAGGTGAGTCTTCGTTTTGATGGCGAGATCAAAGATCTCTTTGCAAATGAGCTCTACTCTAGGATCAAGCGGGGCGATCTGCTCTTTGAGGTCTACCCAAAACACCTAAACGCACTCAGAAGAGAGTATGAGCTTTTTAGCGAAGTCAAAGATCTCATCTACGCAAAGCTAGTCGATATGGATCTGGGTCGTTATCTCTACGATGAGGCGTCTTTCGTGCCGTTTTATAGCAACTTTGATGGCGTGATCATAGCAAAGCAGATCTACAAAGGGAGTGGGTTTGAGCGGGGTGATGCACTCCTTAAGATCGCTGATGACTCGCATATGTGGGTGCGAGCCAAGATCTACCAAAGAGATGCCGAGCTAGTTAGCTCATTTGATAACGCAAAAGTGCTCATAGATGGCATCAAAGAGCCACTAGAGGCTAGCTTTTACCGCATACTACCTCACATCGACCCACAAGATCTGACATTTGATCTGCTCCTAAGAGTACCAAATCCGCATGGCAATATAATGGCAAATATGGTCGCAAAAGTGGAGTTTAGCAAGAGTAGCGGTGAGGTTTTAACCATACCAAAGACGAGTGCCATCAAGCGAGACGGGAAGTTTTATGTATTTGTAAAAAATGGTGATGAGTATGAGCCAAAAGAGGTTTCGCTTACGGATCTAGGCAACATTTATGAGATCAGAAGTGGGCTAAGTGCTAACTCGCAGATCGCTCAAAATGCACTATTTTTACTCGATAGCGACGCACTTAGCAGTGGCAAATATATGGAAGATGAATGGTAGAGCGTATCATAGATCTAAGCATCAAAGCGAGGTTTTTACTCCTTAGCATCATAGTAGCACTGCTACTTGTGGCGGTGCAGGGGATCAAAAGCCTCGCGTTAGACGCACTACCAGATCTCTCGCCCGTGCAGGTGGTGCTAGATCTAGAGTTTAGCGGTGCAAGTCCTAAGATCATAGAAGAGCAACTCACCTACCCGCTAGTAAGCAACCTTATGTCGCTAAAAAACATCGAGACCATCAGGGCGATGAGCAGTTTCGAGCGAGGTATGATCTACATCATCTTCAAAGATGGTAGCGACATCTACGACGCTAGAGAGCAGATCCAACAGCGACTAAGCACGGTGCTACCGACTCTGCCAAGCGAAGCGATGGTTACGATGGGAAGCGACGCCACAGGTGTTGGGTGGGCGTATCAGTATGTGCTTAGATCTACCAAACTTGATCTAGGAGAGCTTAGAGACTACCAAGACTTTTACCTAAAGTACGCACTTTTGGGAGTAGATGGTGTAAGTGAAGTGGCAAGCGTGGGTGGATTTAGCCAAAACTACCAAGTGAGCCTAGATCAAGACAGGCTTCGCTACTACGGTGTGAGTGTGAGTGAAGTTGCTGAGGCTCTGCGAGCTAACAACGCTGATGCAGGGGGCGGTGCCATACTCGAAAACGGTTATGAGCAGATCGTTCAAGCTAGCGGATACGCTAAAGGCATAGAGGATCTTGAGCAGATCGTTATAAAGTTAAATGGCATAGTTCCACTCAAAGTCTCTGATCTAGGTAGTGTTAGTGTGGTACCAGATAGCAGACGCGGAGTTGTAGATCTTGATGGTAAGGGTGAGAGTGTAGCGGGTATCGTGATCCTTCGCTACAAGGCGAACACTTTTGAAGTCTTACAAAGAGTAAAAGATCGCATTGCAAGCCTCTCAAATGACACTGTGGAGATACTTCCTGCATATGACAGGAGCCTGCTGATCCAAAAAGCGATCGATACGCTTACTAGAACGCTTTTGGAGGAGAGCATCATCGTTGTGGTGGTGAGTCTGCTCTTTTTAGGACACTTTAGAAGCTCGCTTATCATGCTTATCACACTTCCACTAACAGTGATCTTTACACTTTTTGCTATGAGCTTGCTAGGGATCGGCTCAAATATCATGAGTCTAGGTGGCATAGCCATAGCGATCGGTGCGATGGTAGATGCGACCATTGTAATGGTAGAAAACGCCCACAAACACTTGGCTAGTAGCGATGGATCTAAAAGTCGCGAGGAGGTGATCATCACTTCGGCTAAGCAGGTTGCAAGGCCGATATTTTTTGCTCTACTTCTAGTTGTTGTCTCATTTTTGCCTATATTTGCTCTGCAAAACCAAGAGGCACAGCTTTTTCACCCACTTGCCTACACCAAAAGCTTTGCGATGCTTATCGGGGCACTTCTCTCCATCACGCTTGTGCCTATTTTGATGCTCTTTTTCATAAGAGGCAACATCAAAGAGGAGCTTGCAAACCCGCTAAATAGGGCACTTGTTGGCATCTACACACCCGCACTAAAGCTAGCTATAAAGTTTCGCTACGCCATCGTGGCACTTGCTACTATCTCGCTTGTGCTTCTCTACCCGCTCTACAACTCACAAAAGTGGGAGTTTATGCCAACTCTTGATGAGGGCGATGTGATGTATATGCCTGTAACTCCCTACGGCGTGGGTATAGATCTAGCAAGAGATCTACTCCAATACACCGACGCTATACTAAAGAGCTTCGATGAGGTGGAGATGGTTTTTGGCAAAGCGGGCAATGCCAACACCGCCACCGACCCCGCACCGCTTGCGATGCTTGAGACCATCATCACCCTTAAGCCTAAAGAGCAATGGCGAGAGGGTATGAGCAAAGAAAAACTGCTTTATGAGATGGATCAGGCGTTGCAGGTAAATGGACTTATAAACTCATGGACATACCCCATCAGAGGGCGGATCGATATGCTACTAACAGGCATACGAACTCCACTTGGCATCAAGATCTACGGTGATGACGCCACTAAACTTGAGAGTGTTGCTTCGCAGATAGAGCGTAAGCTAAAACCGCTAAAAGAGAGTCTAAGCGTCTCAGCAGACAAGGTGAGCAAGGGCTACTTTATAGATCTGCTTATCGATGAGGCTTCGCTTGCTCGCTACGGCGTGAGCAAAGATGAGATCCTTCGCACGGTGGGTTATGGCGTAGGTGGAGCTAAGATTACTACACACATAGACTCGCTTAAACGCCACTCCATCTCACTGCGACTAGAGTCCCATCAGCGAAACTCGCTTGAAGCTCTAAGGGCACTTCTAGTTAGCACACCACAGGGCTACTTTCCGCTAGAGCACTTCGCACACATCAGCTACAAAGAGCAGAGTGTGATGATCAAAAGCGAAAAGGGTATGCGAGTGGCGTTTGTCTATATACTCCCACGGCAGGGCGTTAGTGCGAGTGAGTACAAAAAAGAGGCTACTAAAGTTTTAGCTACTCTTAGCCTTCCAGATGGCTACTACTATGAGTTCGCGGGGCAGAGCGAGTACTTAGAACGCTCAATGGAGCGTATAGCTCACATCACCCCTGTGGCACTGCTTTTGACGCTTATATTTATCTACCTTGCTTTGCGGGACTTTGGCGATGCACTCACTGTTTTTGCAAGCCTTAGTTTTACTGCACTCGGGGCTTTGTACTATGTAGATCTGCTAGGTTATAACCTCTCCATAGCCGTAGCGGTGGGCTTTTTGGCACTTCTAGGTATCGCTGCAGAAACCGCCATAGTGATGATGATCTACCTAAAAGAAGCCTACAAAAGCACGCCAAATCTGCTCAAAGCTACCATAGATGGCTCTGCAAAACGGCTCCGTCCAAAGATGATGACGCTTCTAGCCATACTAGGCTCGCTTCTGCCCATTATGTACATAGATGGCGTGGGTAGCGAAGTGATGCGAAAGATTGCCGCACCGATGATCGGCGGGATTGCCGCTTCGGCACTGCTCACACTCTTTATCATACCGCTACTCTTTTACATAAAGCATGAGCTTTTAGCTAGATACAAAAAAGATGATAAAATAAGCTTATGAAAATCCTACTACTTGAAGATGATGTAATCCTAAGTGAGATCATAAGCGAGCACCTGCTAGAGCGGGGTTTTGAGCTGGAGTGTTTTGATGATGGGATCGAAGCGTTTGACGCCATAAGCTCGTACCACTATGATCTGCTTTTGCTTGATGTAAATGTCGCCTCGCTTAGCGGGTTTGAGTTGTTACAAGCCCTAAGAGATCAAAGCATCAAGACGCCTGCTATCTTCATCACTTCGCTAAATAGCTCACAAGATCTTAAAAAAGGCTTCGAGATAGGAGCAGATGACTACCTTAAAAAGCCATTTGAGCTAGTGGAGCTTGATGCAAGAATGGATCATATAGCCAAGATCTACTCACTTAGTGGCGACACCATCGAGATCGCAAACGGCATCACGCTAGATCGCCTAACACAGGAGATTATAAGCGGTAAAACAAGGCAAAAGATCTCCAAAAAAGAGCTTGATGTCGTGCTGTTTTTGCACAGACACAAGGATCGCTTCGTCACAAGTGGCGAGCTTATGGCAAATGTCTGGATAGATAGCGATCCGCCAACAGAGGCGACGCTTCGCACCTACATAAAAAACCTGCGATCATATCTCGGCAAAGAGAGCATCGAGACCATAAAAGGGGTTGGTTATAAATTTAAGTTATAGTGAAAAGCGATCGCTTTGGCGGTTTTTGTCCCTTTATGTAGGCTCATCGATGCTTTTTATCATCATCATCGCCTTTAGCTTTTACCGCTATGAGATGGCAAATATCACCTCGCATCGCAAAGATCGTATGCAAAATCTCGCTTCATACATCAGCTCGCAGATCATCAGCTCATATATGCATGGCGAGGAGCTAGAGATCAAAGAGACAAGCCGTGCAGAGGTCTCGCTCTATGGGAGCAGAGGCAAGCTTATCTATGGATCTGGCGTCGAGGGCGTACAGCTAAAAAAGGGCTTTTTTGAGCAGGGGGATTTTTACTATCTTGTAGATACAAGCCCAAGAATGCACCATGGCGTGAGGTTTGTAGTGATCAAAAGTGCCAAAGTCGATGAGGCAGCACTGCTTAGAAACATAGCACTTTTTGCACTTTTTGCTACACTTGCCATCGCGGCGGTGGGCTATTTACTCTCGCGAGTCTTTTTGCGACCCATACAAAGCGAACGCCTCAAGCTTGATAAGTTCATAAAAGACTCCACTCACGAGCTAAACACCCCCATCACCGCCATACTTATGAGCATAGAGCGACTCAAAAAGCAGGGCATCGACGCGAGCGTGCTCTCGCGAGTGGAGATAAGCTCCAAACGCATACAAAAGATCTACTCAGATCTGACATACCTGCTACTTGATGACAAGATCGAGGAGGCGAAAGAGCTAGATCTTGCGACTCTGGTTAGATCTGAAGTTGCACTCTATGAGGATCTTGCAAGCAGAAAAGATCTGCATTTTGAGCTAGATCTAGCTAGTTTTAACTTTGTCATAGATGAGCTAAGTGCCACTAGACTAGTGAGCAATCTCATCTCCAACGCCATCAAGTACGCTAAAAATAGTAGCACCGTAGAGCTGAGCTTGCAAGGTGGTGTGCTAAGCATCGCCAACACCACAAAAGAGAAACTCTTAGGTGATCCGCAGAGGCTTTTTGATCGCTACTACCGAAGTGCTAAGGGTGAGGGTGGATTTGGCTTGGGACTAGACATAGTTCGGCGAGTATGCAACCGCTACGACATACAAAAAGAGATCAGAGCTGATGGAGATCGCTTTGTGGTGGAGCTTAGGTTTTAGATGTTTTTAGCGATCATATCACGCACTCAGATCTACCCTTTGGTGTCACTCACAAGAGCAGACTTCCACACTCACTACAAGTCTGGATTCAAGAGATGCGATCTTAACTGCTAAAGCAGACTATGCTAAAAACCTAGATCTAGATGCCGATGGCAAAGCTGATAAGTGGACACTAGATAATGTAA
>JBAYBZ010000030.1:0-6823 GCA_041669045.1 Sulfuricurvum sp.
ACTTCCACACTCACTGGAGCTCTGGATAACCTAGCAAATACAAAAGCTGATCTAGCTAGCTTCCTAGAAGGTTTAGCACTAGATACAGATATAGATGGCACCGTAGATGTTGAAGCAGGTAAAGCAACTGATACCAATGTAACTACATACTTCAACAACGCAGCAACCAATATCGCTGGCGAAGCAAGTACTACTCTAAATGCAACTGACTACCAAGATCTAGAAAAACAAGCTCTTCAAAATGTGGATATCCAAACTGCTCTAACAAAAGCAGAAGGTGATGTAAGTGTAGCTACCACAGCGGCTAAAACTGGCATGACAGCACTTATCGAGGCAGCAAACGAAGCAAAAACAGAGTACAACGCAGCACAAGAAGCTAAAATAGCAAAGACAACTGCTGAAACCATGGCAGCAGCTGCATTTGATGCAAATACAGCTAACGCATCTGTTAAAGTTGGCGACAGTAAAGTAATCTTCGCTGCTGACTATGACGCAACTGCTAACAACTCTAGCAAGATCATCATCTCTGGTGGCAAAGCCTATACTGGCGAAAATGCATCTGGTAAAGCAATCTCTGAGCTAGTAGAAGATACAACTGTACAATATGTAACAGAACTAGAAACAGCACATCTAGCAACAGTAGCAGCAACTGCAAATGAAGCAAACGCTCTAGCTGCTCTAAAAGCTGCAGTTGGTGATGTGTATGTACTAGAGTTAGGTGGACACTCACTAGCTAGTATTGGTGCAGATGGTGCTGCTGTTACAGCAGCTTCGGGAGCTATAAATCTAGCTGATACCACTGTCAAAGTCTACAAAACAGCTGATGATGCAGCTAAAAATGTGGTACAGCAAGTGATTACATTTAAAGCGGAGACTGGTAGTGATACAATCAATATAAGAATTGATGGTGTTGATATTGCTATTGCAGCAAATGATGCTAATACGGCTGTGGCAACTAAGGTTCTTGCTGAAACTTTTACTAATTGGACTGTGGCTGCAGGTGTTAATAATGGAGAGGTTGTTTTTACAGCTAAATCTGTAAGCACAAACGAACTTGAGGCTGGTGATATTGTTATAACTGGTGATGGTACTATGGCTGCTCCAACTATCGATGCTGCAACTGAAGTAAACATCGGTGCAACTGATACCCTTGCAGCTGCTTCAAGCAAAGCAGATGATCTAAAAACTGCGATCGAAGCTCTTGCGGCTTTAGAAAAAGCAGTTGCTGACTTCCAAGATGCACGCGATCTTAAAGTAGAGCTTGAGAGCCTAAACAAAGCTATCGTTGATGCTAACAAAGCGATCACAGACTCAGTAGAAGATGGCGGGCTAGGTGTAACTCTACGCGAAAAAGCACAAAACTTCACAACAGCTGATGATGTCTATCTATTTGACGCAAAAGACTCAGCTAACCAGTCGCTAACTAACTTTGGTGCAAAAGGTAACGATACTATCTTCTTTGGTAGTAGCTTTACAGGTGGACTAAAAGAGATCACAAAAGTTGCAAACGACAATGGTGATGCTGGCAAACTAGAGATCTTCTGGCTACAAAATGGTGCAGATGTTGAGATATATGTTGAGCAAAAAGCATTTGCTGGAAATGGATCAACTGATGCAGATCTAGTAAAAGTAACACTAAGCGGTGTAACTGGTGCAGATCTATCTCTAAATGATGATGGTTTCCTAACCATAGCGTAAGCTAAACACACCCAACTCCCTCACGGGAGTGGAGTATCCCCGCTCTTTGAGTGGGGAACTTACATATCTATAAAATAGGAGTTAAAATGTCAAATAAAAATAATAATTCATGTCCAAAACATACTAAAAATGATGGTGGTCAAGACCATAGATACAATAGTGGAAACGATAGAACACCCGCTCAAAAAGAGGGTGACGAAAAGAGAACAAAAAAGTAGACTCGCGATAGATGTGATTTTCTCGTTCCCACGCTCTGTGTGGGAACGCATACAGCAGAAAAAAGATATCCAAATAAGCTATTGTTCAACAGATCCCTCGCATCTATTTACTAATATGAAACACTAGCTATATCTAGCATATATACTTTTTAGTCTCTCATCATTTGTTATAAGGCTTGCCTCTTTTGCCAGTGCGGTAGCACAGATGATGGCATCTGGTAGTTTTATCTTGTTGTCTTTTCGCAGTAGTACGGTTTTGTAAGCTATATCCTCATCTATGTAGAGTATCTCTAAAAACGAGAATAACTTCTCTATAAAAGCTCTCTGTTTAGCATCACCAAATGGGTAGCCTAAAACCTCCATGTATGTTATAGCAGATACAGCCATTATCGAATCATCATCAGCTATGTCATCTAAATTGACTAGATTTTGAGAAAGATATACAATGATATTTGAATCTAGCAAAACCATTAGTTTCACTCATTTCTAATGGAGTGCTGCCACTCTATGGGATCTCCAATATCCTCAAACGGTTTGACATCAGAGCTATTTAGAAAATGCTTTAGAGACTCTTTTTTACTCATAGCTACACTTGTAGGTTTTATCTCCTCTATCTCTACTCCTTTTTCTTTTAGGCTCTCTAGTAGAAATATCACATTGTGGTAGATGCTATCTTTTATGCTAAGTCTTACTGTTCGCATTGCATATCTTATCGTTTAAGTCTGTTAATTATAGCATAGTTAAAGCAGGAGCGTGAGGATATGGCAATACACCTAAAATAGCTTTCCTATTTTCCAATGATTTTTGGACGCAATAGTTCCGATAATCCATGCAATTATAAAACCTATCGCTAAAGCACTCAAGCCTAAATTTTCCATCTAAATCTCCTCCATTGTTCGTTTTATCTTATTTAACTCATTATAGTTATATGCAATAGCCATAGAGACTATTATAAATACCAAGCCAAAGATATATCCAAATAGATCTCCCTGCTCTATAAACTTTATGGAGTAGGCACCTATGCCACCATCGATAGCCAAAAGTACTATCAACTTCTTGTTTGTGATATCGGCAATTTTATAGAGTTTGTCTATTTTGTCTTTTGATTGCATGCTATAATTATAGCACTCTAAATATTAAATAGTATAATTTATATCAAACTCTCTTATCTCCCTCTCTACCCTATCGCACCCAACTTATCTATCTGATTCTCTATCTCTTTAGAGATCTCTATATAGTTTTCTTCTTTTATCTCTAGCTCTTTTGCCTTGTCTTCAAACAACCTAAGCTCACTAGATATAGATTCTATGATCTTAAAAGCTAACTTCTCATCTATGAGGTTTTTTCTAGCAACTATCAATATATCAGACCTAGATATATCTTTTGCTTTGCCATTTATGGTTGTTAAATGCTCTTGTAACCCGCCTTTTGAGTAGGTGATATCATAAGCAGGTGCTAGATCCCAAGTGCCATTTTCACTCATCATAAATGAGAAGTTTTTAGCATGGTCGTCATAGTTTAGTATCATGATATTAAAAACCATTCTCCTAAATAGCTCCACCATACTAGACTGCTTTTTACACACTATGTTTGTAAAAGCAAAGAGCTCCTCGTACGACATAACTCTTGCTACTGATATGTCTTTATGCAACAATGCAGAAGCTGTTGAGATATGGATCTTTTTATCATTCTCATCTCTATCAAATCTCTCTAAGATCAAGTGAGTACCTATATCTTCTTTATAAAGATAGATATTTGGAATATTAATCCCACAATTTTTAGCACTTTGCATAAATAGATACTCTAGTTTTGCATCATCGAGGCTCTCATCTATAAGCTCGCTATTTGGGTAGATCTCATCAAATTTTATAATAGCTCTTTTATATCCTTTTTCCAATATTTTATTGTTGTATTTGATGCTGCTTATAGAGCTATTATATGTTATAAGTATCTTAGATCTTGCTCCCCCAACAGGAGAAGCACTGTTTACTATGTTCATCAGCTTATCGATGTTGCATATATCACCAGATCCTTGTAAAATAGCTCTCATATCATTGTAAGCTTCTTTTACACTAAGTATCTCATCAATATCATAACCACTCGTCTGCTCTTTTGGTTTAAACTCAATTGCACCCAAACCCCTATCGCCAATAAAAGCTAGTTTATGCAGAAGTGTAATATCTTTAGATTTATACCCTTTTGATTCAAAGTATCTATCTACAAAAGCCATTCCGTGCTTATCTGGCAACAGATCAAAAAACACCCCCGCTAGCCCTTGATAAAGCTCAAAATTATCAGAGTTGGTATAAGCACCATCTATTTTTTTACTGTTTAGTTTGAGTGGAGATATTTCGATACCCTCTTTTAAAAACTCTTTGTCATACTCAAAATATATTCTATTTTGATAAAAAAGTAGTTCGCCGATCTTTTTACCATAGATAAACGCTTCCAGCTCTATATCTTTACTCATCTTTTACTCTAACTCTCTGTGGTTTTGCCTGCTTTTGTTTGGCTTTTTTTATATCTGCTAGGCTCTTTGTCTCGTCGTAGGCTATGAGTCCACTTAGATTGCTGTACATATCAAGTGTGTACATAATTTTTACTAGATTGGCTATGCTGATCTTTTTATCGTAGAGGAAGCTCTGATAGGTAGAGAGCGATACTCCAGCATCTGTGCATAGATCTTTTTGTCTGAGATTTTTATCTATTCTGGTTTTTTCTATGATGCTTGCTAGATCTTCTATGATCTCATAAGGTGTTTTTAGCTCAACCATAAAACTCCTTTTATGATGTTTTAATGGTATATTATAACATAAAACATACTATATGGAGTATTTATATTTTTAGATAGAGTGTGGGAACAAAAGCAAAGAGAGGATCTCTCCCCTCTCTACTACCACCGTACACTTAAATGATAGTATAGGCAGTTAATATTACCCTACAAGGATAACACCATCTTCAACGCTTACATCAGCAACACCCGTAAGAGTGATTGTTTTATGATCGCCAGTTGCAGATCCAAACACATCAGTCTCATAAGTGATGACTGTATTGGCACCAGATTTAGTAACAAAGAACTCTAGTGCGTTGTGATCGCCATCTTTAGAGATATCGCCAGCATTGTAAGCATAGCCATCTAAGAACAGAGCATCACCAGCTTTTAAGCTACCGATCTTGAAGTCTTTAGCTGTGATATCTGTGTTGTAGATAAACAGATCATCAGCATCTGTACCAGCATAGTTTAGTTTAGCTTCAAACTTTTGAACATCAAACCCTAGATCAGCTTTAGCATCGCTTAGCTCACCCATTTTAGCTTGTAGAGCGTCTATTAGAGCATCGATAGTAGATTTTGTAGCATCTGCATTAGCTACTGCTTCTTTTAGCTCATTGCGATCTTGGATAAGTGCAGAGATCTCATTGTAGTAATCACCAAGTGTTACATTGCCAGCATCTGTTGCATTAGCAAATGCAGACTCTGCATCAGCAAGATTGCCCTCTAAAACATCGATCTCAGCGATATCTGCTAGGAAACTGTTTACCGAAGCTGCGTTATCAGTTGAGCCTGTTTTGTCGGTGATCTCTGTTGCAGTACCATTATTTTTAAGAGCAGTTACAAGTGTATTGATCGCAGTGTCACGATCTGACTGTGAGTATGTGCTAGATACTGCCTTAAGAGCATCATCAACCGCTGCAACAAGCTCTGCTACGATATCAACCGAACCATCGCTAAAAATATCATTAAATGCTTTTCCAGCATTTCCAACAGTTGCATAATCAGCTAGTAGAGCTTGAAGGCTAGTTAGGATAGCTTCGTTGTTGCCCATAGCCGCTGTGTGCGTAGCAAGAGCACTTTTTGCATCAGCGATAGCTGTTTGCATTTGAGCCATTGTTTTAACATTTTCAGAAGCGATTGCATCAACAGAAGCTACTACTCCAGTGCCTGCATTAGCTGCTGCTGCGTAACCGTAGATATCTGCTGGTTGAAGAAATACAGTAAATGCTGGAGGAGTAGGTACACTAATTACAGCTGCACCGCCAGTAGCAGCTTTTACGGCAACCAAATCTACTTCAAAATCAATCCCAGCTTCAGCAGTTGTGATAATAAGAGTATCTTCATCACTACTAGAGTCGATTACATAGTCAGCAGGTAGGTCATTTTGATCCCAACCATCAAAGCCAGTATCGTCAATGGCTTTGATTGTGTACTTAACTCCACCAATTGTAACTTCGATCTCATCATTCTCATTAGCAGAAGTACTAAAAGTGATCGTGTAAACCACCTTGCTAGCAAATACATCTTTTCCACCTACTTGAGCACCAGTTAAAAATAAAACATTGCTACCGTTGCCAGCAGGTGCTTTTCCATCAGTTGTCACTTGATAGATTTCCGTTGGAGTAACGATCTCAGCGGTGCTAGCAGGAGTTGTGATGTCATAAAGAGCAGTATCAGCATCGATTAGAGCTTGAACTTTTGTTTTTAGTTCAGCTAGTAGTGCATCACTCATAGGTGCATCTGCTGCTTTGCCTGAGATCTCACCGATAACATAGTTTACTGCAGTTTGAGCTGAAGAGTCATTTACGATTAGTGAGTCAGCAGCTTCATTGCGTGCTTCGATCAGATCTGCTTTGTCTCCAAGGATAGCTAGCTCAACTTGATCTGCTAGTGCATCGATCTCAGCTTGTTTAGCAGTGATAGTAGAGACGCCGATTTTTGTTAGTTCATCATTTAGAGCTGTTAGTGCGTTGGTTTGTGCTTTTTCAGCAGCAGTCACTGCCTCCAGCTTTCCAGTGAGTGTGGAAGTCTGCTCTTGTGCGATTTTCTCATCAAAAACCCCCACATCTAGCCACTCTATGTTATAACTATCATATTTATTTACAAGGAGTTTTTATGCAGCCCCAACCCCTCA
>JBAYBZ010000031.1:0-4570 GCA_041669045.1 Sulfuricurvum sp.
GTTTTAACTCTTTTTATTTTGACTTTGATATAGATACTAGCAGATTGCTTTTTTTAAAGCAAGATAGAGAGAATCAGCTAAAATAGCCAACTAGACTCTCACCAGCTCTTAGCTCATCTCCTATGTTTATATTTAGCCTAAAACTTCTAGGTAGATAGATAGTAGTTGTGTTGTTTAGGGCAAAACCATATCTTGAGCCTTGAAAAAGTTTGTTGCCAACTTTTGTGTCTATGTCGATAGATTTTATGGTCTGTTTTAGTCTATGGTTTATCTTGATACTCTGCTCATTTTTGTTTGTAAAAACTAAGGTTGCATTCTCATTTAGCTTATCAAATAGTTTTGAAGCAGGTGAGACTCTAGCTCCGCGAACTAGCTCTATAGTTTTTATAGTAGCATCAAAAGGTGATCTTAGCAATGCTACATTTAGACAACTGTTTTGTATAGTGAGTATATACTCATCTTTTTGCTCATCCTCTACAACATCGCTTAGTACTCCATCTACAGGGCTAAGGACACTACTATCTTCAAAAAAGAGTCTCTCTCTTTCAGGATTTCTAAATACAAATATAAAAAATATACTAACCGCTAATGCTAAAAATGCTACCTTGCCGCACCCAAAAAGCCAAAATAAAACCATCATAAATAGTGATGTGCCAATAAACTTTATACCGTTTTTTGCTATTGGTAGATTGTTACCCATAATACTCTCCTTTATTTGCTCATAGAGGCATCTTCTTTGAGTTCCTCTTCTATATCATCAATAAGTGCAACTACTTTGGACTCAATGTCATGCTCTTTTTCAAACTCTATGATGATATTTCTCACCTCTTCACCTGTGATATTCTCTTTTTTGTAGAGTAGTTTTACTATAGACTCTATCGCTTCATTGTACTCTCTTAGTCTTGCTAAAACCGCTTCGTATCTCTCGTGAAGAGTAGTTTTAACAAACTCATCTAGTGCTTCAGCCATCTTGTCGCTATACTCTCTACCGCCTTGTCCATATCCGCCTAAAAATGATTGTCTGCTTTTTTCTAACACCATAAGCCCTGCAACATCGCTCATACCGTATGTTTGAACCATAGCTTTTAGTATATCGGTGGCTCTTTCTAAGTCATTTGCCGCACCAGTTGAGATCTCACCTATAAAGACCTCCTCAGCCCCGCGACCGCCAAGTAAAACATCAACTTCAGCTAAAAGCTCATGTTTTTGTGCCATAAACTTGTTCTCTTCGGGGGTATTTAGAGTATAACCAAGAGCCGCTAAACCTCTAGGGACTATAGAGACTTTAGATACTTTTTTAGCTCCTAAAGTTGTTTCAGCTAAGAGTGCATGTCCACTCTCATGGTAGGCGACTATCTTTTTCTCTTTAGGGTTTATCCGTCTAGATTTTTTAGCAAGTCCAGCTAAGGCTCTCTCGACCGATTCGTAAAAATCTTTTTGTCTTACACTTTTACGGTTTTTTCTACCAGCTAAAAGTGCCGCTTCATTTACTATGTTAGCAAGATCGGCTCCTGCTAAACCAGCAGTTAGCCTTGCAACCTCTTCAAGATCAACATCTGCATCTATTTTGACATTTTTAACATGGACTTTTAAGATTTTTATACGACCCTCAAAGTCTGGTTTATCTACAAGTACTTGTCTATCAAATCTACCAGGGCGAAGAAGTGCTTGATCTAGTATCTCAGGGCGGTTTGTAGCAGCTAGTATGATGATAGGGGTATCTGTTCCAAAGCCATCCATCTCGGCTAAAAGTTGGTTTAGAGTCTGTTCTCTCTCATCGTTTCCACCCATAGAAGCACCAGCAGTACGGCTTTTACCTATAGCATCTATCTCATCTATAAATATAATACTAGGGGCATCTTTTTTTGCTTGTTCAAAAAGATCACGAACTCTAGCTGCTCCAACACCAACAAACATCTCTATAAAACTAGAGCCAGTTACTGAGAAAAAAGGTACATCAGCTTCACCAGCAACCGCTTTTGCTAGAAGTGTTTTACCAGTTCCAGGGCTTCCTACTAAAAGTACACCTTTTGGTATCTTTGCACCTATCTCTACATATCTAGCAGGGTATTTTAAGAAGTCAACTATCTCTTGAACTTCCTCTTTTGCCTCTTCAACCCCTGCTACATCCTCAAACTTTGTTTTTGGTCTTTCGGAGTTTATGAGCTTTTTGCTTCCACCCATACCAAGGATTCCGCTCCCCATACTTCGCTGCATCCGTCCAGCAAAAAACATCCATAAAGCTATGATAAGTAAAAATGGAAATAGCCATCCAAACATCTCAGTAAACCAGTTTGATTCACTAAAGCCGTTGTACTCGATGTTGTTATCTTCTAGCTCTTTTACTAAGGTATTATCACCTTTTATGATTCTTGTTGTGTAGAGTGTTGAGCCACTATTATCAAATGCTTTTATGTATGTTTGCCCAATCTCAACTTTTTTTAAACTCTTAGAGCCTATAAGTGTTTTAAACTCTGAGTAGCTTATCTGCTTTGCTCTAGCTGTGTTAGCCATCCCATCTTCACCTGTGCCACCCTCAGTGACTAGTGCTTTAAATAGCACAATAATCACTACCGAAAATATCGCAAATGTTAGCAGTGGATTTTGGTTAAAAAAGTTGTTTGGATTGTTTTTGTTGTTATTGTTTTGCATATATTATTTCCTACTAAGAATTAGAGTTACCCACTCTTCTTTTAATACTCTTTGTTTTATCTCATACTCTTTATAAAATTTTAAAACCTTATCTTCATACTTATCGAGTATGCCAGATAAGATCAAGATGCCGCTATCTTTTGTAGCTTTTTTAAGATCGTTTGCTATAAAAGTTAGCACATCTGCTACTATGTTAGCTATAACCACATCGTATGTTTTGTCTGTTTTGTCACTTGAGCCTACCCATAGGTTGTGAAACTCTACACCATTTAACTCTAAGTTTTGTTTGGTGTTATCGATACTTAGCTCATCTGTATCACAAGCATCTACAATCGCACCTAGTTTAGTTGCAGCGATACCTAGTATCCCACTTCCACACCCAACATCTAAAACACTATCACCACTTTTTACATACTTAGATATAGCACTAAGGGCTGAGTATGTAGTGGGATGGTGACCTGTTCCAAAAGCTAGAGCAGGGTTTATGGTTATGTTTATAAGCTCTTTACTCGCCTCATCCCAGTAGGGATGGACATAAAATTTATCAACCTCTATAGGTGAAATCCCTTTTTTAAAGATCTCTATCCAGTCTTGATTTGCTTCTTTTGTTAGATTTAGATTTAGTGTTATATCTGTGCTAAGTGCTTTTGATAGCTCATCTTTATAGTACTCTAAAGCCCAAGCGGTATCTTCAAGAGCATCTTCACTTCTGATGATAAATCCATCATCAACCTCTTCAAAACCACCATCGACAATCTCATTTAAAAAGCTTAAAAAAAGCTCTTTATGAGATGAGACTTGAACTTCAAGTTTGTAGTAATACTCCTGCATTACCCCTCTATGCCCATAACTGCTCCAAGTTTCTCTTTTAAAACTTGTGGCGTAAAAGGTTTTACTATGTAGTTATTGACTCCCGCTTTTAGTGCTGTTATAACTTCGGTTTTTCCACCCTCTGTTGTTACCATTATGATAGGCAGATCGACAAACCTGCTATCGGCTCTTACTTTTTTAACAAGCTCAAGACCGTTCATCTCAGGCATATTCCAGTCGGTTATTAGCATGTCTATATCTGGGTTTGAGTTAAGGACACTCCATCCTTGAACCCCATCTTCACCCTCTAGCACATCATCGTGACCTAGTCTATTTAGTGTGTTTTTTATTATACGACGCATAGTCGAGCTATCATCAACCACAAGTAATTTCAAATGAAATCCTTTTATGTAAAATATATTTTATAAAGATTATTGCTATTATAATATCAAATTTTTGGTAATTTGTATATTAATAACACCTATTTAGCTACCTTAAAAGCCTCTTTTAAATCGAGCCTTCCCTCATAAAAAGCTTTGCCGATTATGACCCCGCTTACCTTGTTTGTAGATGCTAGTTTTTCTATGTCGGTTATATCTTTTACACCGCCACTCGCTATAGTATCTACACCACTAGCTTTGGCTATCTCAAGGGTAAAATCGACATTTACTCCACTTAGTGTACCATCTTTGCCAACATCTGTGCAGATTATCGCCTCAACTCCAGCATTCGCAAACTCTCTAGCAAGTTGTGTACCTTTTATGTTGCTCACTTCTCCCCACCCCTCAACCGCTACATATCCATCTATGGCATCTATACCAACGGTTATTGGGTATTTTTGAGCCATATCTTTGACAAAGTCGGGGTTTTTTAGTGCGATTGAACCTAAGATGATTCTATCTATGCCAATATCAAGCATCTTTAGTATAGTAGCTTCATCTCGTATGCCACCACCTAGTTGAAGTTTTACATCTGTGTTTGCTCTTATTTTCATAATCTGCTCAAGGTTTTTAGGCTCCCCTGCAAATGCACCGTTTAGATCTACTATATGAACCCAAGTAGCACCCATGCTCTCAAACTCTTTTACAAGTTGCCACGGCTCATCTGA
>JBAYBZ010000032.1:0-4030 GCA_041669045.1 Sulfuricurvum sp.
ACTACAACCCAGCAACCGCAAAGATATATACCGACATAAGCTACCTAACAAGCAAAGAGGAGATCACAAATGACCTTACTCGCTTTTTTCACTTTTTAAGTGGTTTTAGCAAAAAAGGTAAGCTTCATGAGCTATATATGTCACCAACTCAAGTAAAACCAAAGATACTATCTATGATATTAGCAGAGACTCAAAAAGCTAAAGATGGTCATATCATCGCAAAGGTAAACTCACTAGTAGATGAGGATATCATTCAAGCCCTATATAGAGCATCAAATGCGGGGGTTAGGGTTGAGCTTATAGTTCGCGGAACTTGTTGTCTTCGCCCTGGCATTAAAGGTGTAAGTGAAAATATAAGAGTTATATCGATACTTGGTAAATACCTAGAACATGCAAGGATGTTTTACTTTAAACACGATGAGGCTGGAGTTTACTTCTCTAGTGCCGACTGGATGCCACGAAATCTTAGTCGCCGTATAGAGCTTATGACTGCCATAAAAAGTGAAAAAGCAAAAAATAAGATAATGCAGATCTTAAATCTTCAAGTAAACGATAACACTCTAGCTTATGAGCTACTAAGTGATGGTAGTTATGTAAAGGTAGAGAGGGGCAACTCAAAGGCTATAAATAACCATAAGATCTTAGAAGATCATGTAAACCGAGTCGCTAAAGCTACCAAAAAAGATAAAACTTTAGTAGCAGATGAGCTAATGGCAAATATATTTACAATAGAGGTGTAAAAATGTTACATAGTTTTAAAGGGATGAGTCCTAAAATAGGCAAAAATACATGGATAGCGCCATCGGCTGATGTTGTTGGCGATGTTGTTTGTGGAGAGGATTGCTCCATTTGGTTTGGTACAGTTGTTCGCGGTGATGTTCACCATATAAAGATAGGCGATAGAGTAAGCATACAAGATCTATCTATGGTTCATGTAACTCACTACAAAAAAGCAGATAAAAGCGATGGTCACCCTACCATCATAGGTAGCGATGTAACTATAGGACATAAAGTGATGCTTCATGGATGCACCATAGAAGATGCTTGTCTTATAGGGATGAGCGCTACCATACTAGATGGTGCTATCATAGGCAAAGAGTCTATAGTAGGGGCTGGTTCACTTGTAACTAAAAACAAAGTTTTCCCACCTCGCTCACTTATCATGGGATCTCCTGCAAAAGTAGTCCGTGAGCTTAATGATGATGAAGTAAAAGAGCTTTATGCTTCAGCGACTCGCTATGTAGAGTTCAAATCACACTACCAAAACTAACATAGATGCCAGAGTTTTTTATAGTAGCAGATATTATAGGCATTGTCGCTTTTGCTATTAGTGGATTTTTAGTCGCTATTAGAAACAACTTAGATATGCTAGGTATCCTTCTAGCAGCAACTCTAACTGCTCTTGGTGGAGGGGTTATAAGAGATGCGATACTTAGCATACCACCTTTTTCTTTTACATCTCTCTACCCTGCTCTAACCCTTGGTGTCGCTATAGCTTTGATGTTTGTATCTAAGCTATACAAAAAAGATGCCATAGAGCAACGGTGGATATTTGTAGTTAGCGATACTATCGGTTTAGTCTCATTTAGTATCACAGGGGCATTAGCTGCCATAAATGCCGACTTTAACTTTTTTGGCATAGTGATACTTAGCTTTATAACCGCTGTTGGCGGAGGGGTAACTAGAGATGTACTTATAAACAAAGTACCCGCTGTTTTAGTGAGTGATTTTTACGGCTCCATAGCTATCATCGTCGCCTTGCTTATGCTTATAGCTAGATATTTTGGCTACTTAAATGAGCTAAGCATTACCATAATAGCTATCTTTAGCATAGCCCTAAGACTAATCGCCTATAACAAAAAATGGCATCTACCTAGCCTTACTTAAAATCTTCGTCATGGTGAGACCCTGAATCAAGTTCAGGGTAACGAAAAAAAAATCCTAAATCAAGTTTAGGATGACAACTCCCACTCAAACTCAGTGATGTTTTTCTCACTCTCATCAAAGTTTATACCTACAAGGTAGATAGGCTTGTTTTCGTTTAGGTATTTTTGTGCATAGTTTTTAGTTTTTATCTGTGTTAGGGCTTTTTCTTTAGCTCCTACTTTAAACTCTAAGATGTAGGTTGCATTTGGCATTTTGATTGTTAAGTCTATGCGACCTTTATTTGTGACATCTTCACCGATGATCTCTAGTCCTAAAGATTGTAAGTAGACATAGACTACACTTGCATAAAACCCTTCGCTTTTATAGATGGTGTTGTTTGTGAAGTTGTTGTAAGGGATGGAAGCGAAGATGGTTTGTAGGGCGGTTTTAAAATCTTCTAGGTTGTTTTCTCTTAAACTTTTACTTAGTGGTTTAGCATTTAGTACATCATCTTTATAGATATAAGAGATGATGTGTTTGTTAAGTGAAGCTTTTACCTCTTTGTTTGGGATTTTTAACTTATAGATAATATCTCCATCCTCATCTACTTCTACATTTTTGATGGTTAAGTAACCACTTTGATAAAGTATAACTTCAAGATCTAGGTTGTTTATATCGAAGCTAGATAGGAGCCGTTTATCCACTTGTAGATTGGCTAGATTTGGCAAAAAGTAACTGTTTTTCTCTATAAGTTTGAGCAGAAATGTAGGAGTTCCACTCTCGAACCAGTAGTTATCAAAAAGAAAATCTTTAGCAATAAACTGCAATATATCAAATGGGTTGTACATACTACTTCCTAGGAAGCTATAACCGTTGTACCACTCTTTGAGTTCATCTAGATCTACTCCATCAAGATAGGGTTTGAAGCTTGTCTCTATATCGTTTTGAGAGTAGCCACAAATGTCACCATATGCTTTATCTAGCGAAATATCTACAATATTATTTAGCCCACTAAAGATAGATGTTTTGGCAAACTTGCTAACTCCTGTTAAAAAGGCAAATCTTAGGAACTCATCACTCCCTTTTATAACACTGTAGAAGTTTACAAGTCCATCTCTCATCTGTTTTGCTACTGTTGGGTTTTCTATATTGTCCAAAATTGGTTTGTCATACTCATCTATAAGTACCACTACCTTTTGGTTGTACTTTTCGTGGGCTTTTCGTATAAGCTCCTCAAAGCAACCTGCAACACTCTCCCTCTCTTCACATACAATGCCTAATCTCTCTTGGTTGTGTTTTAGTGTTCTTAGTATTGCAGTATCTAGCTTTTCTCTACTTTGAAGCAAACCTTTTGCAAAGTTGATATTGATTACTGGGTGCGAAACACTCCAATCCCACTTATCCTCAATAGCCAAGCCTTTAAATAGCTCCTTTTTTGCTTCAAAAATATTCTTCAATGTATCTACAAAAAGGCTTTTACCAAATCTTCTAGGGCGGCTTAGAAATATATATTGATATCTATCTATAAGATCTAATGCCAATGCAGTTTTGTCTATGTAGATGTAGCCATCTTCGATTATCTTACTAAATGTCTGTATGCCGATAGGGAGTTTTTTAAGGTTCATAAGGGTGATTATAGCAAAAGATGAGACCCTGAATCAAGTTCAGGGTGACAGGAAAAAAGTTCAGGATGACAAACAGCAGTCATTCCAGACTTGATCTGGAATCTCTTTCTTTTCACAACCTAGACCCAGAACCTTGTTTAGGGTGACGGGGGAGAGTTCAGGGTGACGGGGGAGAGTTTGGGGTGTGAAGATTTTAAAAGTATTTTTTAAGTGCCTCTTTGTCGATAATCCTCTTTTTAGTGTCTATTATTTTATTGTCTTTAAAAAACTTAAGCACCCTTGATAGTGTTTCAGGGGAGACCCCTAGTATCTCTGCTATCTCGATATTTTTAGTATCAAAAAAATCATCACTGCGACTATAGATATACTTAGCGACCCTCTCTTTTGAGTCTAAAACTAAGTTTGTCGAGATGATATTTTCAAGATTTTTGATCTTTTTTATAAGTGAAGTTTGTATGTTAAAAGCTAGATTTGGGTTTGTTATAATGATATCTTTTAACTTATCAAAGTCTATCTTTAAAACCTCGATATCACTATAA
>JBAYBZ010000033.1:0-3424 GCA_041669045.1 Sulfuricurvum sp.
AGATTATGGAGGGTGGTGGCTTTGATGATATTATAGAGCCACTTATTACAGACCATCAAGCAAAGATTGTGGAGGCTGCGGGGTTATAAAAACTTAGCTTTTATCTTCTCTACAAACTCTTCACACTCATTTTGAAGATGTTTCAAATCTTTTGAGTTATCAATAACCCAAGTAGCTCTTAGCTTTTTCTCCTCTATATCCATCTGAGACTCTATTCGTCTAAGAGACTCCTCTAACGAGTAGCCATTTCGCTTTATAAACCTCTCAAGTTGCAAATCTTTTGGAGTATAAACAACCACACTATCTTTTATAGGATAAGACCCGCTCTCAAAAAAGAGTGGTATATCTATAAGGTAAGGGAATTTAAATCTATCTTGCTTGATGCTCTCTTGCTCTATAGCTTCTCTTATCTTTGGGTGTAAAAAACTCTCAAGCTTTTTTTTGGCTTTACTATCTGCAAAGATGAGCTTACCTAGTTTAGCTCTATCAACCTTACCATTTAGCACAAACTCTTCACCAAAGCTCTCTTTTACCCACTCACCTGAAGCATCAAGTATCTTATGCGATATCTCATCTGCATCTATAACTCTAAGCCCATTTAGTCTAAGAAGCGAAACGGCACTACTTTTGCCAGTTGCAATCCCGCCACTTAATGCTATAGCATACTCATATGCCATCAGTTTTTGATAACCCCTAAATACTCTTTTCTTATATAATTACCCATCGCAAAAACTCCTCTATGTACATCGGAGTTATAATAATCAAGCCCATCAAGCATATCTGCACGGTGGAGATTTACATCTGCTGTTGGGTGATACTCTTTAGAGCAAAGCAGTGCAGTTTTAGAGTTATCTCCTAAAAAGTAAGGCATAACTATCTTAAAAGATGTCCCAAGTAAAGATATTAGTTTTTTACTAGCCTCAACTTGCCCTAAATCAACATTAGCCACACTTATAAGCCCATCGATCTTTAAAACTCTATTTAGATGAGCTAACAAAGTGGCATCTATCTCATTTTCACATATAGCAACATCAAAAATCGCATCCCCTAAAGAGCTAACACCGTCCAAATCCTTAGCAACACTAACACTCAAGCCTTCACTATATTTTTTTAGCTCATCTTCAAAAATTTTACTATCACCACTTATAACTAAAACATTTTTTGGCTCTTTAGATGTACAAGTAGGCACATGAACCATCATCTCAGCATATATAAAATCTCTCAAATTTATCCCTTATTTTTTTCTAAATTCTAGCATATTTGTATTAAAAAGCTTTAAAGATGAGAAACAGCTCATTTTATTAAGCAAATCGATATAAAGTTTATATATAATTTCAAAAAATATTTATTATAAGAAAAGGTCTAAAATGAACTATGACAAAATAAGAAAAAATTGCCGCATTATAAGGATAGTAGTAGGTTTAGCTCTAATAGCTACAGGCTTCATAACAGCTAATGGTTGGTTTTATCTAGGTGCCATACCTCTAGTAGCTGGAGTTGTAAACTTTTGTCCGCTTTGTATGATTAGTAAAAAGTGTACTATAAAGTAACTTTTGTTATAATTTCGCCTATTTAATCTACAGGAAAAAAGATGGCTCAAGTTAGTTACAAAGATGCAGGTGTTGATATAGATGCGGGAAATAGTTTTGTAGAAAACATTAAACCATTTGTAAAATCTACTCAAATAGCTGGAGTATTGGGTGGGATAGGATCTTTTGCAGGAGCATTTGAACTACCAAAAGGGTATGATGAGCCTGTACTTTTGGCAGCTACTGATGGGGTTGGAACCAAACTAAAACTAGCTATCGACTCTGCTAAACACGACACAGTTGGAATAGATCTAGTTGCTATGTGTGTAAATGATCTTATCTGTAACTTTGGAACTCCACTTTTTTTCCTCGATTATTATGCTACAGGCAAACTATCTATAAGTGCCGCTACAGATGTTGTAAAAGGGATAGCACAAGGTTGTTTAGAGGCTGAGTGTGCCCTAATAGGTGGCGAAACCGCTGAGATGCCAGGGATGTACCATGGTGATGATTACGACTTAGCTGGTTTTGCAGTAGGTATAGCCGAAAAAAGCCAAATGGATAGAGTTGCTAAAGTAGAGGCTGGTGATATCTTAGTAGCCCTACCTAGCTCTGGTCTTCACTCAAACGGTTTTTCACTAGCTAGAAAAGTGCTTTTTGAAACTATGGGTATGAACTTTAACGATGAGTTTAATGGCAAAGCGCTTATAGAGACACTACTTGAACCTACTCGTATATATGTTAAAACATTTAAAGCCCTAAAAGATAAAATAGTCGCACTTGCACACATTACAGGTGGTGGCATAGTTGAAAATCTCCCTCGTGTACTTCCAGATAACCTAATGGCACAAATCGATAAATCTTCCATCAAAACTCTCCCGATATTTGAGCTTATCTCAAAACATGTAGATGAATCTGAGATGTATAGAGCCTTTAACATGGGAGTTGGTATGATTCTTGTGATTAAGCCTAAGGATGTTGATGATATATTAAGTAGTACCGATGGCTATGTTATAGGCTCTATAAAAGAGGGTAAAAAAGAGGCTATTTTAGTCTAATTTATCGTTAAATCTTTCAGAAAAGTTATAGTTTTGTGTGTTATAATACTAAGCAACTGACTTTGTGATTAATATATCACAATATCAAAAAAAGGAAGGAAGAAAATGATAAGAAAAATAGGAATAGGTATATCAACCGCTGCAATAGCTGTTATGTTTAGTGGTTGTACTATGATCAAAATGGGAACAACATTTATGGGATTTAGCTCTGAGACTCAAGATGCTTATGCTAATATGATGGGTGTTATCGGCGAAACAGGCGATCCAGCTCAAGCTATGATGTTAGAGTTTCCTGTCAATGCTGACATCGATGAAGATGAGATGTTTGAGGAGATGAAAGATATCGCTGAAGAGTTCAATATGATGAAAGTTGGCGAGAAAAATATGTTCCGTATCGAGAGCGATGATCCAAATGTTATAGTTCATGCAAGAATCGCTGAATTTTGCTCACTTGGTGTAGCTAAAAAAATGTTTAACCACTCAAGATACTATGGTGGGTTTATGCCTTGTCGTGTTGTAATGGTTGAGTATGGTGATGGTAGAAGATACCTCATAACTATGGATATGACACTAGCTCTTTATGGCGGAACAGATAAAAAACCTATAGATCCAGATCTATTTGAAGATATGATAAATGTTAAAAAAGCTATGGAAGCTATTCCAGCTAGAGCAGCTGTAGGTGACTAAAAGGTAAAAGGGCTATAAAAAGCCCCTTTACTACCTCACACACTTACTAGCACTAATATTATCACCATTATTGCTAAAGAACTTATCTCCAATACCTTTTATGTTTCTTAGCTCATCTACACTCTTAAAGCATTTGTTTTTATCTCTATA
>JBAYBZ010000034.1:0-3375 GCA_041669045.1 Sulfuricurvum sp.
AGTTTGGAACTATTTTTGCTTACCTAAGTCAAAATATGGCTTAGGAGCATAGTTTATGGAGATTGTACTTAGAGATAATCTTATAAATGTAAAAACAGATTTTGCTACACTCAACAAAGCATGGATGAAAGATTTTCTTATCAAGCACTCAAGAAGTATGCTCTATCTCGAAAAAGCGGTACTTATCTTTAGAAACGATATACTAAAAGAGGCTAGAGAGGAGTTTTTAGACTCACTAAGCGATCACCATGCCACAAAACAAAACCTATCAAAAGAGTTTTTTCACCGCTCACTTTTAAGATTTGAAGCCCAACCTATCCGCATAGAACTAAACCAAGATGAGCTAGTAGAAGAGGTAGATGTAAACCTTTATGCTTATGATAGTGACACGGTACTTATATCGCTTGATTATCCAAACCCGTGGGTTATGAGCTACCTTAGAAGTCAGCTAGAGGTCTATATACAGAGGGGTTCTGATATGTCGATGGTGCTAGATGTTGGCGATGAGAGGGCAAAAGCAAGACTAGATCGCACACTAAATAAAAAAGATGTTTTGCACTACAAGCTAAAATATAACTTCAATGAGAGATTTTTAAGTAAGCTTTATAACAAATATACAAAATATAGCTTTTTTGATATCTATGAAGATGAGGCAGATGATTATGCATCATTTTATGCGATACTTGAGTGCCCTATAGGCTCAGATGCCAAAAAACTAAAAGATAACTACAGACGACTTGCAAAAGCCTACCATCCAGATATAGTAGCTCAAGATACACCCCATCTAGTTGCCCACTACACTCAAAAATTTCAACTCCTACAAGAGGCTTACTCAGTTTTAAGAGATGTTAGCTAAAAATTTTAATCAAATAAAATAGTCTTATATATATCTTTTTGATAACTACTATCAATTTTAATCTTTTTTTAAGTTTTTTTTACTAATATTTCACATTATTTTAATAACGATTATTGAAATAATAATCAAAACAAGGGAATCTAATGAGAAAAAAGGTTGGGATAAGCTTATGTGCTTTATTTGTAACTCAAGGGCTATTTGCACAAGAGACATCAAAGCTAGATGATGTACAAGTGGTAACTACCGCTGCTGGGTATGAGCAAAAAATTACCGATGCTCCTGCTAGTATTACAGTTATAACCAAAGAGGAGTTGGAGAAAAAACCATATACAAACTTGCTAGATGCACTAAAGTATATCGAGGGGGTAGATATAGGTGAAACTACCGATAAATCTGGTCAAGGAAGTGTCTCTATAAGGGGTATGGGGGCTGATTATACACTATTTTTGATAGATGGTAAAAGACAAAACAATAAAGGTGATATATATCCAAACGATTTTGGCGGATTGCAGTTTGCAAATATCCCACCACTATCGATGATAGAGCGAATCGAGGTTATAAGAGGACCTATGAGTACACTCTATGGGGCTGATGCTATGGGTGGGGTTATAAATATCATCACCAAAAAGATATCTCCAGAGTGGCGAGGTGCTATAGATGTAGGTAGATTGTTTCAATCAAAAAGCCACTGGGGAGATAGTAGCACTTATGATGTCTCTATCATGGGTCCACTCATAAAAGATACTCTAGGTTTAGCTCTAAGAGGGAGTTATTATGATAACAAAAAATCAAGCCCTGCTTGGGATAGCGACACTTTTAACAACAATGGAGTCATAGAGGACTCTAGTAAAAATAACAATAGTTTTGGTGGAAACGGTAAAACTATGGACAATCAAAACTGGACATTTGGAGCAGGACTAACATATACCCCAACACAAAACCACTCCATAAAGTTAGATTTTGACATAGCAAAACAAAAGTACGATAACTCAGAGGGTAGTGTAGGTACACTAGATAGCTATGATACTATATATAAATCTCAACAAGTAGGTTATGCTGCAACTCAAAGGATGGAGAGGGAGCAGTATTCACTCTTTTGGGATGCTGAGTGGGACTTAGGTAAAAGTACCATAGGGGCTTATAGGGTTGCTAGTAAAAACTTAGGTAGAAGTTTGCCGCTAAACTCACAACAAAGACAACAAATAAAAGCCAATAAAGCAAATGATAATAGCATGAATGGATATACAGCCGACTGGTCAACATTTATTTTAGCTATGGCTGATCCCGATTTTCTTGCACTAATGCCACGCCCAACAAGAGATCTTGAGTCGATAAACACTACATATAGTGCAAAATACGAACTTCCGCTAGATGATCACTTTTTGGTTGTAGGTTTAGAGCATCAAGATACAGAGGTTAAAGATGGTGTTTTTGGTATGGAGGGTAGCGGTGCTGGTGGTGAGAGCAAAAAATATTATCAATTTGCACTCTATGCTGAGGATAGCTGGAATATCTTTGACCCACTAAACCTAACACTTGGTGCGAGATACGATAAACATGAGGATTTTGGAAACAATGTTAGCCCTAGAGCTTATCTTATCTACTCACTTACAGATGAGTGGACACTAAAAGGGGGAGTTGCAACTGGATACAAAACCCCAAAAGCGACAGATCTATATAACGGTATAACAGGTTTTGGCGGACAAGGTACATCACCTATGGTAGGAAACCCTAACCTAAAACCTGAAAAATCGATAAGCTATGAAGTAGCAGCATACTACGAACACCCCGATAGACATAGTTTTAATGTAACACTCTTTCAAAATGAGTTTAAAGATAAGATAGAGAGTGGTGATGTTGAAGGGGATATAGGTAGTGAATGGATAGATTTGGGGTATACACCTACACAAAAACAAAATATCGCTAAAGCTACTATAAAGGGTGTTGAATTAGCTTTTAGATACTATCTGCTAGATAGTTTATCTCTAAAGGCAAACTGGACCTATCTTGATTCTAAAACAAAAGACTCAGATCCCGCAAAAGATGGCAAACCTCTAAGAAGTAGCCCAAAACATATGTACAATGCTTCGCTTGAGTGGGATATGAGTAAAAAACTAAGCTCATACTTGCAATACTCAGCCGATAAAAAAAGATTTAATACAAGATATAAAGATGGCGGCGGAAACTACCAAGATATTTTCTACAAAGACTACTCTATCTGGAATATGGGTATAGGCTATAAGCACGATGAGAACATCAAGTTTAACTTTAGGGTAAATAACCTACTTGACAAAGATTTTATGGAGTACCATGCTGTTGCTAAAGGCTCTGGAAGAACACCTTATTATTATGATCAATATAGCAACATAACACCAAGCAGAAGCTTTTGGGTAAGTATGAACTACTCTTTTTAGGTGCTAAAAGTTGGTTTAAGTAACACTTCAAAATCATTAGCTTCATAAAGGGCGAGGTCTCTCCCCGCCTCTTTTTTTAGCTCATTTGAGAACCCTCTTTTTGAA
>JBAYBZ010000035.1:0-3325 GCA_041669045.1 Sulfuricurvum sp.
TCCACACATAAGAGAGAACTATGCACTTTTAAAAACCGCAGTTAGTTTTGGTGAGGGTTATGGTCCTAAAATCATAAAGAAAAAAGGTGTTACTCTAAAGAGAAACTTCAAGGTTGCACTAAGTGGAAAAGATACCACAAATGCTCTACTTTTTCGTATAGCCTACCCTGACGCTAAGATAGTCTATATGAACTTTTTAGATATAGAAGATGCCGTGCTAGATGGAAAAGTCGATGCGGGAGTACTTATACATGAGAGTATTTTAACTTTTAGCGATAAGCTAGAGGTTGAGCGAGAGCTTTGGGATATCTGGCTAGAACTTGCAAAAGATGAGCTTCCACTCCCACTAGGTGGTATGGCTATAAGCAGAGCCTTGCCACTAAATAAAGCTATAGAATACGAACAAACTCTAACAAAAGCAGTCAAAGTTGCAAGAGAGCATAAACATAAACTCTCACAAATGCTTCTTGAGCGAAATCTAGTCCGCATAGATGCCCCAACACTAGATAGATACCTTGAGCTATATGCAAATGATAGCTCCATAGAACTAAGCGATATTCAACTTAAAGCGATAGATAAACTCTTTGAACTAGGCTATAAGCACGGCTTTTATGATGCTAGTATAAAAAGCAAAGATTTTATGATACCAACTGAGTATAAAGAGCTAAGGGACTCATAAACGATGGAAGCTAAACTTATAGCATTAGGTGTGGAGACATTTAAGATGGCTCTAATGCTTGCTTTTCCTGCCCTTTTTACAGGTATGATAGTTGGGCTTAGTGTTAGTATATTTCAAGCTACTACATCGATAAATGAGATGACGCTAAGTTTTATACCAAAAATCATCGCTGTTGCTGTAGTTTTAGTACTAACTATGCCGTGGATGCTTGATTCTATCTCAACATTTGCTTCAAATATCTTCAATATGATACCAACTTTTATAGACTAGATGAGAAAAAAACTTATAGATTTTTCTGTTTTTTCATCTATAAAAATAGGTCCAAAAGTAGAAGTAGACATCATAGATGAGTGCAATGAGCTGCGAGATGAGCATTTTTTAATAGGCTCATGCAATAACCTTGTAGTATCACAAAACCCTCCACCTCTTGCAAAACTAAGCAAAAAGTTTGACTATATAAATATAAAAGATAACTCTCTTAGCATAGGTGCGGCAACACCATCGGGCAAGATCTTCTCATTTGCCAAAAAACACAATATATCAGATTTTGAGTTTTTAAGCTCACTCCCTGGAACTTTAGGCGGGTTAGTCTTTATGAATGCAGGGCTTAAAGAGTTTGAGATATTTGATAATATTATAAGTATAAAAACATGTCACGGTGAGATTTTAAAAAAAGATATAGATTTTGGCTACCGCTACACCAAGATAGACTCAACTATATTAGAGGCGACTTTTAAGCTAAGCTACGGCTTTGATGAGAAAAGAGTAGCAATTTTTAAGGCTATGAGAGCAAACCAACCATCAACCCCTAGTGCGGGGAGTTGTTTTAAAAACCCAAAAGGTGACTTTGCGGGGAGAGTTATAGAGGGTGTTGGGCTAAAAGGTTTTAGAGTTGGTGGTGCCTCTTTTAGCGATATACATGCAAACTTTTTAGTAAATCACGGCGGGGCAACCTATGAAGATGTGCTAAAGCTTATAGATGAAGCTAAAAAAAGAGTAAAAGCTACCTACGATATAGAGCTAGAACTAGAGATAAAACTAGTTAATTGAAGTGGTTATCTAAGTAGCTATTTGTGTAGCTCCCCTCTATAGCTTTAGCGAAAAATGTTAGTTTTAGTTTATGTTTTTTAGCGATAGATTTTAGTTTTTTGACATGCTTTGGGCTAACTCCTAAAAGTAGCTCATACTCTTCGGCTGAAGTTCCCACCTCATCACTTATAGGCTCTAAAAACTCAAACCCTAGATTTGATGCTTTTGAGAGTTTTTTAAGATCTATAAAAAGCCCATCGCTTATATCCATAGATGCACTTATATACTTTGAAGCCTCATAAAAAAACTCACCCCTTAGTTTAGGCTTGATAAATCTTGAAGATTTTTTAATCTTCTCGCCTCTAAAAAGCCTTTTAAGATCTCTTTTAGCACCACCTAATTTTCCACTATAACAAAGCAAATCGCCCTCTTTTAAAGTTTTTCTAAAGATTGGTTTTTTAGTTTTTGAGATGATAGTTATAGAGATATCTATCTTATGGTTTTCTATGGTGTCGCCACCTATTATCTCAACACCAAAATCATCAGCTGCTTTGTTAAACCCACTCGCTAACTCTTTTATCTCATCTAGACTTAGGGATTTTGGAAAAGCTAGAGATATAAGGGCATATTTTGGTTTTGCATTCATAACTATAGCATCTGAGATATTTATAAGCATCGCTTTATAGGCTATCTGTTTTAGGCTCATCTGGGCATTGTCCACCCACTCTTTTTTAAAATGGACATCTTCAAAAAAAGCATCCATAGAGTAAACAAACCCATCTATATATGCACCATCATCGCCGTTATGCGAACTTGCGGATATCTCGTTTATAAAAAAGTCTTCTTTGTTTATCAAAATGGCTACTTATAGTATTTTAGAACCCCATCTATCTTTGAGCCCATATTTAAAAGTAGCATATCGGCTATAACAATAGCTGCCATCGCCTCACAAACTATGCTTCCTCGCACTGCAACACAAGGGTCATGCCTCCCTTTAAGCGAAAAATCTACCTCATTTGAGTTGATATCTATAGTTTTTTGCTCTTGAAATATCGATGGAGTAGGCTTAAAATAAACATTTAAAACTATATCATCGCCATTGCTTATGCCACCCAAAATCCCACCCGCATGGTTTGAGCTAAAACCATCTTTTCTTATAGGGTCGTTATTTTGTGAACCTTTTAGCTTAGCACTAAGCATACCATCACCTATCTCAACTGCTTTTGCGGCATTTATGCTCATCATAGCATCTGCTAAGAGTGCATCTAGTTTGTAGTACAACGGCTCACCTAGTGAAGCGGGGGCATTTTTTACCTCAACTCTTACAACTCCACCCACAGAGTCATGAGAGTTTTTTGCTTTTAAAATCGCCTCTTGTTGAAGTGCCTCTAGATTTGCATCTAGTGAGTAGATAGGGCTTTTTTTCGCCTTAGCAAAGTCTATATGCTCACCTCTAATACCATCGACTTCAAGAACTCCACTAAGCACCTTTATATCAAGCTCATTTAACATAAGCTTTGCTATCGCTCCTGCTGCAACTCTAGCTGCTGTCTCTCTAGCAGAGCTTCGTCCACCACCTCTATAATCCCTTAGTCCGTACTTATGAAAGTAGGTAAA
>JBAYBZ010000036.1:0-3247 GCA_041669045.1 Sulfuricurvum sp.
AACCTAAACTCTCATCTTTAGCATAGATTTTACTTACGCAAACACCCGCACACTCAAGCTTTTTATGAACTTTTAAAAATGCCTTTAGCGAGTCAAGCTCACTTGAACTATCCATGAGTATTGCACTCTTATCACCACTACTTAGTCTATAGTATTTTCTAAAACTAGCATCACCACTTAACTCTTTTAGCTCCCACTCCCTAAAAGCTGTTTTTGCTAAAAACTCTCTAATCATATATCGCACCTAGTGTTGTATTTTGTTTTGCACCTGTTATATGTTTTATATTTATGGCTCTGCTATCAATTCTCTCTTTAGCTAACCAAGCAAATGCCATCGCTTCCATAAACTCAGAACTAACTCCAGCCTCATCGCTAGTTATCACCTCATCTATATCGAGCCTCTCTAGTAGATAGAGATTTTTTGCCCCGCCACCACAAACTATAAGTTTTTTGATACCATGTTTTTTAGCCTCATCGCTTATGGTTTTTGCACTTAGTTCTAGCAGTGTAGCTTGAATATCTTCAGGTTTTAGCCCTTTAAATCCCTTTAGTTTTTTACCTAGCCAAGTTTTGTTAAAAAGCTCTCTACCCGTACTCTTTGGAGATGGTTTTTTAAAGTATGCCTCATCTAGCAAAGCCTCTAAAAGTTTATCATCTACTCTGCCACTTCTAGCCCATAAACCATCTTTATCGTAGGGCAAATTTTTATGCTCTTTTATCCACATATCTAAAAGCACATTCCCGCACCCCGTGTCGTAGCCCATTTTGCCTAGTATGGTTATATTTGCCATTCCGCCTATATTTAACACCGCAGTGTTTTCACCCTTAAACATAAACTCATGAAAAGCGGGAGTTAGTGGGGCACCCTCACCACCAAGTGCTACATCTTTTTGTCTAAAATCAGCTACTACTTTTATACCTGTTTTAACTCTAAGAGACCATGGTGAGCCTAGTTGCATAGAAAAAAGTGGTGGTTCATGCCAAAGAGTTTGCCCATGAAGCCCTATCGCTTCAACATTTTTTATGCCAAACTCATCTATAAACTCTAAGGTTTTGTTGGCAAATAGCTCCCCTAGTTTTATATCCAACTCGCCAAACTCTTTTATATTTAGCCTATTTTCTATCGCTTTTAAAACTTCATCTTTTAGCTCAAAAGGGTAGGTTTTAGCACAAACTAGCTCAAAACTATCACCTTTTGAGTGACATAAGGCTATATCTACCCCATCAAGACTTGTCCCACTCATGATCCCTAAAAAGTATCTACCCATCGCTTTTTCCTAGTTGAACTATAGCAAATGCGACAACACTCCCTATAACTATTTGGTAAGAAAAAGCTAAATTGATACCAAAAGTGTATGGCTGAAGGGCTAAAACTGTTACAAATCCGCCCACAAGAGCTAGTAGGGTTGTTGTGCTATTGCCCCTTTTTGTAAATATTGCAGAGGCATATATACCTAAAAGTCCTGTATAAGAAAATGCCATAACACCAAGAGCAAAACTTAAAAGTGATAGGTTTGAGTATTGTTGATAGTAGTAGCTTATGCAGACCATTATAAAAAGTAGCAGTGCAAAAACTAGAGTGCTATATCTAGAGATTTTTACAAAATGCTCTTCACTTGTAGCAGATTTTTTAAGTCTATATGGTTTGTAGATATCTTCAACCACAACCGATGCCATCGCCCCTAAAACTGAGTTTGTGCTAGAGAGAGTCGTAGCGACTGCCCCTATGGTTACAAAAGCTTTTAGCCCATCTGGCATCTCATTTAGTATGTAGTACATAAATATAGTAATACTCTGAGTCTCAAACTTTTGCACTACAGTATGTTCGTGGTAGTGGAGGTATAAAAGTGAACCTATAGCTAAAAAAAGCATCACAACAGCTATAGTTAAAAACATAGAGATATATAGTGACTTTGTGGCCTCTTTGGTGTTTTTACAGCTTAAAACCCTTTGCATCATATCTTGATCTAACCCAAAAGCGGCGATATTTAGAAGTAGCCATCCACTAAAAAGGGCTAAAAGGCTAAACTCACCGCTAAGTGAAGTATCTATAAAGTTTAGTTTATTTTGAGACTCTAGCACACTGTAGATATCTACTCCATCTAGCGATAGATATAGATGCAAGGCGACTCCAACTCCAGCAGCGGTGTATATAAAAGCTTGTAAAACATCACTAAATACAATAGATCTTATCCCGCCAAAGTAGGTATAAGCTAGGGCTCCTAAGAGTGAAAATATAGCCGATAGCATAACATGAGCAAATGTTATATCGCTAAAGAGTATCATGGAGATCGCCAAAGCTCCTATATATAGCCTTGCTCCACTAGCTATAATGCGACCTATCAAAAACATAACTCCAGCCTGTTTTTTGACAGATGAGCCGTATCGTTTTTCCAAAAGCTCATAAACTGTTATCGCTTTTAGTGCATAAAATCTTGGTACAAGCACATAAGCGACAAACACTATAGCAACAAGAGCCGATACATAAAAACCTATAAAAGTAAAATCGCCCTTATAAGAGTACTCAGGGGCTCCTAAAAAAGTTGCAGCAGATTGAGAAGTAGCTAAGAGCGATACCGCTACAGCAAAAGTTGGCATAGTAGCTACAAAGTAGTCTCTTGATGAGTCTATTTTGCCTCTGCTAAGCAGGTATGAGCTAACTACAAGAAGTAAAAAATATAGTGCAAATATACCCCAATCAAGAGCAGAGAAACTACTATTTATCACTTCTTATGCCATTTATTCTTCTGTTTGCCTCTTCTATGCGTTCTAGCGGGATTTTGCCATCTTTTACTTGTGTGTATATGGTTTCTACTATCTCATCTACTGAGTTAAAGGCGAGTTGATTGCCAAATATAAGCATATCGACTCCACTATTTAGTGCAAGTGTAAGTGCCTCTTTTAGGGAGTAGTTTTTGGTTATCGCCCCCATTTGCATATCATCACTTACTAAAACCCCATCAAAGCCTAGCTTATCTCTTAGGAGCTTTGTGTTTATGTTGTGTGAGAGTGTTGCGGGGTAGGTGCTATCTAGTTTGGCATTAAAAACATGTGCTGACATTATCATATCTAGCTTATTTAGTGCTATGAGTTTTTTGTATGGTTCAAGCTCAACCTCACTCCATGTGTTAGTGATATCTACAAAACCATCGTGCGAATCAGCTTTAGATGAGCCATGCCCTGGAAAATGTTTAGCGACCGCTAAGATATTTTTGGCCCTTAGCTCATCTATAACTATCTCACCATA
>JBAYBZ010000037.1:0-3188 GCA_041669045.1 Sulfuricurvum sp.
CCTCTTTTACCTCAAACTTAGACTTTATAGCTTCTAAATCTGCTAAAAATAGCTCATCGCTACTAACATCAAACTTTGGTACTTGAGGTGATACATAAAATCTATCGTTATAGTAGGCTTTTTTCTGTACATCATCTTTTGGTTTATAGGCTCTCATTACATCAACCTTTTAGCTTGTTGTGCTCTTGAAGCTTTTGCAGCTCTTATCTTTTTTTGTAGTAGCATTACACCATACTGTAGTGTTTCAGGACGGGGTGCACAACCTGGTAGATATAGATCAACTGGTATAACTCTATCTACACCTTGAACAGTTGAGTAGGTGTTAAACATACCACCCGTGTTTGCACATGAACCCATAGATATAACCCATTTTGGCTCAGTCATCTGATCATAAAGTCTTTTGATAAACTCAGCATGTTTTTTTGTTAGAGTTCCAGCGACTATCATAACATCTGCTTGACGAGGAGATGCTCTAAATATAGTTCCAAATCTATCAAAGTCGTATCTACTAGCACCACTTGCCATCATCTCAATACCACAACATGCAAGACCATAAGTTAATGCCCAAAGTGAGTTTGATCTACCCCAGTTTACTATCTTATCGACACTTGTTAGTGCGACTGGTAGTCCACCACTTTGAGTGTAGTTTATTTTATGTTGTGCCATTCTAGCGCTCCTTTTTTCCATGCATATACAAAACCGATAGTTAAGAGCATTATAAACATAAGCATCTCAGCAAATCCAAACCACCCAAGCATCTTAAAATCGACAGCCCAAGGGAACATAAAAACTATCTCAACATCAAATAGCAAAAATAGCAATGCAAAAAGATAAAACTGTGGCGATATCCTATTTGGTTGTTTTGTAACCTCAGGTCCACACTCATAAACAGATAGTTTAATCTTCTCTGTATTTTTAGCTGCCAAAAAACGGCTAACAAGTCTTGCAACAATAGTTGTTACAGTAAAAGCACCAAATGTTAAAACAAAAAGTACAAATACTCCAAAATATGGACTTGTAGTACTTATATGATCCATATAACCCACCTTTTAGATTCTTGAAATTTTCTAAAATAAAGCGATTTAGAAAAAACAGTTGCTAGGAGTATAGCAAAAACTAATTTAAAATTATTTATAAGCCAAAAAATGAGTAGCTAGTTGTTACAAAACTAAACAGTTATTTTTTATATAAATATTTTATGTGTAGTAAGGTAACACTTTGGTGCTACTATTTATTTAAAAAACCCATCGATTTTTCATTATCAAAAGATGCGCTCTTCTCTTTTTGGATCTCGCTTATAAAATCCTCAAGGTAAAAGACAAACTCATCTCTAACGGCAACTTTATATGCTGTATTTTTCACTATAAGGTTTATCTGTCCACCCGTTAGCTCATAAGATGCTAGTTTTTCTATATCAAAATCTTTCTCAAACTCAGCCTTTGGAAGCATCTTTTGCCATAGTGCCAATCTTTGAGTTTTATTTGGTTTTTTAAACTCTATCTTGTAGTTAAATCTTCGTGAAAAAGCTTTGTCTATGTTTTCAAGTAGATTTGTTGTCGCTATAAGTATCCCGCTAAACTTCTCAATCTGTTCTAAAAAGATATTTTGCATCTGGTTGTGCATCTGCTCAGAACCGCTCATCCCACCACTAACTCTTGAGCCTAAAAACTGATCTGCTTCATTTAGTAAAAGTATAGGTTCAGATTTTGTCTTTTGACTTAGCTCATAGTAGGTGTCAAAAATCTTACGGACATTTTTCTCACTCTCACCAACATACATAGATAGGATTTTAGAACAATCAAAAGCTAAGATATCTTTTTTTAGAGATTTTGCTAGTGAATAAGCGGTCATAGTTTTTCCCGTTCCAGCTTGTCCATAAAATATTATCCTAGCATCGATGCCACTTTTTTTATCCTTAACCCCCCACTCAACCAACCTTTGTGCTACATCTTTATCTAACTGTTTCATAAGGTTTTTTAGGGTCTGCTCAGTCTCACTAGAGAGCACAACATCTTCAAGCGAAGTCTCACTATGGACTAGTTCAAATATATCTTGCTCAGCAACTAAAGTATCTAGCTTTATCTTGCTAACTTTTTTCTGTTTTTCGGGGTGGATTATTTGGTGCAAGATATCATCTACTATATAAAAACTTCTACTAATCCCGCCAAAAGGGTTGAGCATCTCCTCATAATCTATAACTCCATCAGATATCAAAGATGAGCCATCTTCTAAGAGTGAACGGTTTTTAATCCTCTCATACTCATCTACCGAGACTAGATCTATAAGTGCATTCATATCTCTAAGTGAAGCATCGCTTGAGCTATACTCCTCTCTTAGCAAGGCTAGAAAAATCACCTGCTCTTTTGATGCTAGTTTTTTTTGTTTAAAAAACTTATCTAACACTAGCTTTATAGTACTTTGTGCCACCCTTTGTTCTATAACATCTTCTAGTTTTGTAAGCTTTTCCAAAGCCCTATCGATCCCTAGCGAATGCTCATGGACATTTACCCTAATAGCACTCATCTTTTGATAAAGATCTATCCGCATAAACTGATCTTGCAGATACTCCAGATGATCGCTATATGGCTTAATATCGGGCAATTCACTCTCTATAAAGCCATCTTGAAGAAGCTTTAAAAATGAGCTAGTTGGAGCTATGGAAGTATTTAGTAACTCAAGGGGTGTAATCTCTGAGATTTTTATGGGGTTAAAGCTCTGCTGATAGACCCACCCTAACTCTAAAAGAACTTTTATATCTTCAAGATGAGATAAAAACTCATACCCATCTTCGCCATAAGATAGTTTTAAAAGCTCACTAACCAAAACATCATCTTCACCGCCTACAAACCTTTTTGCTATGATTTGTAGTAGTTTTGCCTCTGAGATCGAACACTTTAGTTGTTCAAAAAGTCTACATTTATCGACATCTTTACTCTCTAAAAATTCTATAAGAGTTTTCATAAATCCCTTTATTTTTTGCTATTTTAAGTCTTTGATTATAGCATAATTTATTACCTACATTTAGGATAATATCTGATAAAATTATGACAATTTTTTAAAAGGAAAAACTTCTATGAAACTAACAAAACTAAGCCTAGTGGCGATACTATGTACACTAAATCTAAGTGCATTTGATATAGGTGGTGCATTAAACAAAGCAGCAGAGGTTGCAAATGCTACTCAAAACA
>JBAYBZ010000038.1:0-2577 GCA_041669045.1 Sulfuricurvum sp.
ATGTTCCATTTTTTATATATGGTTATGGTAGTGCAAATGTTAGTGGAGTTGGCGAAATAGTAGAGAAGTTTGATGAAGATCTACTAGATTTTGATATCATAACACCACCCATAAAGATTAGCACTCCAAAGGTTTATGGAGTCTATAGGGAACGATTTTTTAATCCCCTAAGTGCAGATGAGCTTAAGGGTAAAACTAGCCTTGAGATTTTAAATACTCTAAGTGCTAAAGAGGCAAATGATTTGTTAGAACCTGCTCTTTTTGAGTATGATGAGCTAAAATCGCTTGATGGGTATTTTTTTAGTGGAAGTGGAAGCAGTTTTTTTAGGATAAAAAGATGAAGATTATAGCCAAAAACAAAAAAGCACTATTTGATTATTTTATACTAGATAGGTATGAAGCGGGGCTAGTTTTAAAAGGTAGCGAGGTAAAAGCACTAAGAGATGGTAGGGTAAATCTTAAAGATAGTTTTGTTAGATTTGTGAAAAATGAGGCATTTATATTTGGTATGCATATAGGCAAACTAGAGACTACCCACCATTTTTATTCGCACGAAGAGAGAGCTACTAGAAAACTACTGCTCCACCGCAAAGAGATAGATAAAATGATAAAAGAGGTTGAGCGAGATGGGCATACTGTTGTACCACTTGAGATATACTTCGATGATAAAAACAGAGCAAAACTAACCATAGCAGTTGCAAAAGGTAAACAGCTACACGACAAGCGGGAGGATTTAAAACAAAAAGATATGAAAAGAGATATAGAGAGGATGATGAAGGGATGAGTACATTTCAACTTTTAATGTTAATAGCTTCAGGCTATTTTGCTTTTAGGATATACCAGCACATACAAACACTACAAGACCCACAAAACCAGCCGATGCAAGAGGAGAAACCACTTGAAGTTGAGCATATAGACTTAGTTAGCTTAGCAGATGAGGAGTTTGAAAAAGGTAACTTAAAAGAGGCACTCTCACTGTTAGAAGATGCACACTCAAACGATAGATATAACCCAGAGTTGCTTTTTAAATTAGGTTTTATCTCAGCACAGCTAGACCAAGATGATATGGCTCTAAGGTACTATAAAGACTCCATAGAGATAGACGATAGAGATGAGTTTGTACACAATGCTATAGCATCACTGTATAGAAAAATAGGTGAGCTAGATGAGGTAAGAGAGCATCTAGAGGAGTCACTAAAGCTAAATAGCACAAATGCTAAAACCTACTACAACTACGGCAACCTTTTAGTAGAGATGGGTGAGTTAGATGAGGCTAAAGATATGTACACAAAAGCACTTGAGATCGATCCAGAGTTTAGCGAGGCAAAAGAAGAGTTAGCAAAACTATGACCATAGAGCAGATATATAACTTTTTAGATGAGCTATCACCTTTTGAGCTTCAAGAAAAATGGGACAACTCAGGACTCTTAATAGGGGATTTTTCACAAAAGATAGAGAAGATCGCACTAAGTATCGATGTAGATGAGTCGCTTATAGATTTGCTTGAGCATGATACTTTGCTTATCACTCACCATCCGATTATATTTGGTGGTTTAAAACAGCTTGAGTTTAACAAATACCCAACAAATCTTATAAAAAAAATGATACAAAAAAACATCTCAAATATCTCAATGCACACAAACTTCGATAAGACCCATCTCAATGATTTTGTAGCGAGTGATGTTTTGGGTTATAACATACTCTATAAGGACTCTTTTATAACCTATCTTGAGGTAGATGAGGAGTTTGATAGATTTGCCGCTAGAGTAGCAAAAGTGTTTAACCTACCATATATAAAGTGTGTTAAAAACCGTGAGTTTATAAAAACAGCCGCTCTAGTATCAGGCTCAGGCGGTTCACTTATAAAGCAAGTAAAAGCAGATTGCTTATTAACGGGCGATATAAAATACCACGATGCAATGGAGGCTAGTAGTATAAATCTCTCCCTTATAGATATAGGGCATTTTGAGAGTGAGCAGTTTTTTGCAGAGATTTTACATAAACATTTGAAAAATTTAGGTTTAAAAGCTATAATTTCATCATCAAAAAACCCCTTTACATACATTCATTCATAAAAGGAACACAATGAACCAGCACTTAAAACAGCTAATAGAGCTATCTTCTATAGATAAAGAGATAGATGCTTTTGAGCCTCAAATAGAGGAAGCAAACTACAAGCTAGAGGTAGTTCTAGCAAAAAAACAGAGCCTAAACTCTGATGTTGAAAATCTTACAAGCGAGATAAGAGAAGAGGAGATAAAAAAACGAAAAAATGAGCTTCATTTAGGCGAATTATCTAAAAAACTAGAGGAGAACTCTAAAAAAAGTGCTGATGTAAAGACAGAGCGAGAGATGAAAGCCCTTCAGTTAGAAGAGGAGATAAGCAAAGAGCAAGTAAACTTTGCAAATGAAGAGATAGAGAGACTAGAGAAGATTATAGTTTTAAAAAATGAGCAGATAGCATCGGCTAAAAAATCTCTTGAGGAGTTAGAGAGCGGAATAGGTACTATAGAAGCTGAGGTAAATGAGAAGCTAAAAGTTATAGATCAAGCGAGTAAAGAGGTTTTTGCTAAAAAG
>JBAYBZ010000039.1:0-2567 GCA_041669045.1 Sulfuricurvum sp.
AAAACTACACTACCAAGCCATCCGCACCCAAGTATTGAGATAGTTTTCAGTTTGAAGAGCCTTGTTTTTTGTTTTTGTTAAAGTCGCTTTTTATCATGATAAGCTCATAGGTGCTTATTTTTGGCATAGCCTCTTCTATGAGTTTATCGGTTGAACTGTAACTCCCTTTTAGCTTCTCTATCTCTTTATAACCTTTCTCTTTGATTTCACCTGTTGCTATGCTTATGGCAAGTGCCCAAGTAGCAACTATAATGATCCAAACACTTTTTTTAGCCCCTGTGGCAACTCCAGCTAGATGAAAAAGTCCACTAAGTACGATACCGCTTATTATAAGTATGCCAAGACTCATTTTAAAATATTTTCTCCTTGAGGTTTAATCTCTATACCCGCTTCATCAAAAAGGCTCTGCCCAAATTTTGTAACACCAAAAGTACCTAAAAGCATCAAAAAGGCTACAAACAAAAGTATAGCAAAAGCTACACTATACCTCTTTAGTATCTCTTTCATTTTGCTACTCTTTTGGTGGGGCAACTATCCCAAGCTCAGCAGCATCAGGACCAACCCACTCTATACATCTTGAAGTGTGAAAATCTCTACTCATATCTTCGTGTTTAAAAAGATGATCCTCTAGTATCCAGTTTGCATCTTTATCTACCAAAACAGATTGAGAGATAGTTCTGTGCATTTTGTTTTCACAGATGATAGTTTTACCTTCATTAAAAAGCCTCTCTGTATTATCCATCCTAGATGTTGTGTTGTAGTAGTGTCCAAATACAAGCAAAGAAGATATCACCGCAACACTACTAACACCCTTTTTAAATGCCCCTTTTGGCATAAAATCTCTAGTAGTTACTATGATGGTGATAGTGACTGCAAAAACTCCAAGTGCGATATATACCGCTTCAAGCTCTAAAAATTCAACCATTTATATACCTCTCCTCCCACTCATTAAACTCAGGTGTAAAGTACTCAACTCTCACTTTTTTAAACTCTTTAGTGCTATATAGCGGCATATAGCTTTTGTGTTCTACCTCTTTTGCCATCTCCTCAATGATGCCATTTGTCTCCTCCATGGTTTTTCCATGAACCATTGAAAATAGGTTATATGGCCAGTTTGGGTATTTTGGTCTAAGGTAGCAGTGGCTAACAGCACTAAATGCAGCAGCTTTTGCACCTATCTCTTCACCTTTAGCCTCATCTACATCCCAAACAACCATAGCATTTGCACTAAAACCAGCTTTTCGGTGGTTTAGTATAGAGGCAAATCTTCTCATAACTCCAGCATCTTGAAGCTCACCTAGAGCTTTAAAATACTCCTCATAGCTTATACCTAAAGCATCTACTATCTTTTTAAATGGCTCACTTACAAACTCTATATCGTTTTGGGTATATCTTATGATTTGGTGGTGAAGTGGAGTTAGCTCTATATCTTTGTGGACTACCTTTTTCACCTCCTCTTTTTTCTCATCTTTTCCAGTTGTATCAAGCTTAACATTTATCTTGAAAAGCTTTAGGGTAGGTAAGATGATATACTCAATAGCATTTGTTTTTTTAGCTAAAATCTCAAGTGTTTTTTCAAGCCCAAGCTTAGAATCAGGTGCTATAGCTACTGTAAACCATATGTTAAAATCGTGATTTCTCTCATAATTATGAGATATCCCAGGGTGGGAGTTTATGATCTTAACCGCTTCGCTTATATCTTCAGGGGCTATCTTAAAAGCTACCAAAGATGACTTGTATCCTAGCCGTTTTGTGTCAAATATCGCCGAAGTTTGTCTTATGATATTTGCTTTTTTTTGCTCATTTAGTATATCTAAAACTTCACTCTCACTAACTCCTAACTCATCTGCTATAACCTCAAAAGGTTTTGCCACTAGTGGGAATTTTTTTTGTATCCTTGATAATAGTTCATCTTTCATTTTACTTGCTCACTGTTGTATTTTGATGATTTTAATCAAACTTTAGTTAACAGGAGTTGATAGCTATCAATAAGAAATTAATTTAAACTATGTTAAGATTTAAGCTATGAAGCAAAAGGTGAGCAACTACCCCATTTTTTTAAACCTTAAAGATAAAAAGACTCTTATTATCGGTGGGGGCAATGTTGCTTATGTCAAACTCAACTCTTTAGTGCAGTTTGGTGTGAGAGTCGATTTGGTTTCGCTTAGTTTTTCACCTAAGATTATGCAAGTTATAGATGAGTATAGGCTTGATTTTAAGAGCTTAGCTTACACTAAAGAGCTTTTAGATGGCTATGATTTGGTAGTTGCTTGTGTAGATGATGTGGAACTTCAAAGAGCGATATATGCAGACTCCAAAGAGTTTGGGTGTTTGTGTAGTTGTGCCGATTTGCCTGAGCTTAGTGATTTTAGTTTTGGTGCTATCATAAAAGATGGAGATGTAGTCGTAGCGATATCGACTTCAGGCTCATCTGCCGCTTTTGCTAAGGGTTTAAAAAACTACATAAAAAACCTACTTCCAAAAGCTCAGGGTGAGTTTGTCTCTAAGCTAAAACAACTTAGAGAGACTTTGCCAAAGGGTAGGGCTAGAATGGAGATGTTCAGAGA
>JBAYBZ010000040.1:0-2544 GCA_041669045.1 Sulfuricurvum sp.
AAGAGAAGTCTTTTTAGATGTCGTTGATAGTAGGGAGTATGTGCAGTTTGATAGGATTAGCGGGATATATAGCTCCTTAATTGAGTCTATAAAAAAACCCTTAAAGATGGTGCTTATATATGGCAAGCCAGGGACAGGTAAGAGCATGCTTCTCTCAAGGCTATATGATAACTTTAGTGCAAACTACAAGGTATCTTTATATAGTACCCCGATCCTTGATGAAGGTGAATTTTATAAGCTTTTAGCTCAAGATATCTTTGATATGCGCTACGATGATGAGCTTAATTTTACACAGTTTATGAAGGTAGTAAAAAGCAAAGAGGGTGAGCTAGAATCGACACCTATTGTTATGCTAGATGAGGCTCAACTATATCCTGAAGTGCTTATGGAGAAGATACGACTCATCTCAGATACTAGAGTTATAAAGTTTGTTATAGTTTTACATAAAACTCAAAAAGAGGACCTTATAGCAAAAGAGCATTTTCAAACAAGAATCTGGGAAAGCTATTTGCTTGAAAATACCTCTTCGGCTGAGCTAAAACTATATATACAAAAAAAACTTATGAAATCAAACTTGTTAGATGTAGCAGCTATGTTTAGTAAAAAATCGGTTGAGCTAATACATAAGCTTACACAAGGAAACCTTAGAGATACAAATAAACTGCTCTACACTCTCTTTGAGATATATATGTTTTATAGCATAAATAAACCACGAGTCATAAACCAAAAAGAGATATCTAGAGATATCATAGAGATGGCTGCCATCCATACAGGATTTTTAAATGCTTGATATTTATGAACTTGAACAAAAGCAAAAAGCACTTAAAAAAAAGAGGCTTAAAACTCCTATTTTAATCGTTTTTTTGCTATTTTTATCGGTCGGGATTTTTGCTTATACCTACTTGAGTAGCTCAAAAGATGAGCCAAAAGTACCGATTGTTAAAAAAGAAGAAGTTGCTACCAAAGTACAAGAAGCTATAGAGCCAACACCTAAGGAAGATGAGCCAATTGCTCAAAAGCATACCGCTAAGCCTATAGCTCCATCGATAGATTTTTTAGATAGCTACAAAGAACCACAAAATGAGCCGATCAAAAATCAACCTATCAAAGAGAAAGCTATAGTACAAAAACCAGAGATAGTTGAGCCTATAGAGGAGATTTTTCTAGAAAAAACTCTAGAAGAGTCGCCTAAAGTACAAAGTGAGCCAACAACAGAAGTGGTTTTAAAAGATGAGCCAAAAGAGCCGATGCAGATATCTATATCTAAAAAAGACTCAAAAGATGAGCTTGCAAGTGTTATAGAGAGGTTTGAAAATAACAATAATCCAGCTCTTAGTCTTTTTATAGCTAGAAAATATTACACCTTAGGTGAGTATAAAAAGGCTTATGATTATGCACTTATCACAAATAATCTAGATAGTAAGATAGAGGATAGTTGGATTATTTTTGCTAAATCTCTATTTAAGTTAGGGCAAAAAGATGATGCTATAGCAACACTAAAGGAGTATGTATCTTTCTCAAAGTCACAAGCTGCCTCTATGTTGCTAAAAGATATACAATCGGGTAAATTCAAATGAAAAAGATTATTTTTATACTAATACTTATCTTCTCTAACCTATCCGCCACAAAGACTCAACTCTTTAACCTATATAAAAATGGTGAGTATCAAAAGAGTTGTGAGCTAGGTTTTTCTAACTTCTCAAAGTATGCAAACGATGAGGAGTTTATAACTATTTATGCACTTGGGTGTGTTGAAGCAGACTTTATAGATAGACTAGCAGTCCCTATAACTTCACTAAAGTACACAAAAGAAGCAAGGGCTAACTCATCTTATTTTGCAACTATACTTTTTCAAAAAAAGCTTCTATATCAAGCACTAAAAGATGGGTACGATATATCACACATATCACTTCCCACTACAGAGTATGTTCTATCTGTGGTTTTTGATCTTTACAAAGAGCTAGAAGATAAAAATGCTAGTGAATTTTTACTAGAAGATAAAAAAGATAGCTCCATAAAATATAGACTCTATATGAAAAAAGATGCAAGAATAGACAAGATGGTTATAGAGAAGATAAAAGATGATAAAGTTATACAAAAACATATCTACTGGTAGGGGTTTTAAATGGATAGAATAACAACAGACTTGCTTTTAGCAGGGCTTATCATGAGATCTCAAGTCGATAGACTTTTAGCTAAAGGGATAAAGCCAAATCTAGTCCTTAGAGATATAACACTCTCAGGCTTTATGACTACCGATAGACTTATAAGATTTATAGTTGATAAGATACTTAGTGGTGAGTATGATATATCTGTTATAGAGGACTACGACTATATAAGCGAAAAAGATGTGCTTGCAAAACTCGCTCAAAGACAAAATCTACCATTTATGGATCTTGACTCTATCGATATGGACTACACTCTAGTTGAGAGAACACCGTTAACTCAACTAAAAAAATACAATGCCATGCCACTTAGCGAAGAGGATCTTTTTATACTCGTCACTTTTAGTGACCCACTAGATATAGAGGCTCAAGAGGCGAT
>JBAYBZ010000041.1:0-2535 GCA_041669045.1 Sulfuricurvum sp.
AGATGTCGATTTTATCATCCATGCAGCAGCACTAAAACATGTCCCCATAGCAGAGTATAACCCTATGGAGTGTATAAAAACCAACATAAATGGAGCCTCAAATGTTATAGAAGCGGCTCTTTATAATGGTGTAAGTCGCACTATAGCACTCTCAACCGACAAAGCAGCAAACCCCATAAACCTCTATGGTGCCACAAAACTAGCTAGTGATAAACTCTTTGTAGCGGCAAATAACTTAGCAGGGAGTGAAGATATAAAGTTTGGTGTAGTTAGGTATGGAAATGTTGTTGGGAGTCGTGGTTCGGTGGTGCCACTATTTAAAAAACTGATAAGTCAAGGTGCTAAAGAGCTACCCATAACCGATGAGAAGATGAGCAGATTTTTCATAACTTTAGAAGATGGGGTGAAGTTTGTTTTAAAAAACTTTGAGCGGATGCAAGGTGGGGAGATATTTATACCAAAAATCCCATCTATGAAGATAGTCGATATGGCAAAAGCACTTGCCCCTGATTTGCCTCACAATATAGTAGGCATAAGGTCGGGCGAGAAGCTTCATGAGATTATGTGTCCTGCTGATGATAGTCATTTGACTTTAGAGTTTGAAGACCATTTTGTTATAAAACCTACTATCAAGTTTTCTGGGTATGTTGATTACTCAAAAAACCTTTTAGGTGAAATGGGGGTTGCGGTAGAGCAGGGTTTTGAGTACAACTCAGGGACAAATACTCAGTGGCTAAGTGATGAGCAGTTTTTAAAAATGGTTCAAGATATATGAGATTTATACCTTATGGCAAACAGAGTATAGATAAAAAAGATATAAAAGCGGTCGTTGATGTTTTAAAGAGTGATTTTTTAACAACAGGTCCAAAGGTAAAAGAGTTTGAAGATGCACTTTGTGCCTATACAAAAGCAAAATACTCTGTAGTTGTGGCAAATGGAACCGCCGCACTTCACCTTGCATCTTTAGTGTTACTTAAAAAAGGTGACAAAGTACTAACTACTCCAAATAGCTTCGTAGCAACTTCAAATAGCATTTTATATGCGGGAGCAACACCTATATTTGTTGATATAACCGATGATGGAAATATCGACTTGAAGCTCTGTGAAGATGAGCTTAAAAAAGATAAAACCATAAAAGCTATATATGTTGTCCACTTTAGCGGAAACCCTATAAATCAAGAGAAGTTAAAGCACCTAAAAGAGACCTATGGTGTTAAGATTTTAGAGGATTGCGCCCACTCTTTAGGGGCTAAGTATGGCGATATAAATGCAGGAAGCTCTACTTTTAGCGATGTTAGCATACTCTCTTTTCACCCCGTTAAACACATAACAACAGGTGAGGGTGGAGCGATAAGTACAAACTCTAAAGAGATTTATGAACAACTTTTAAAGCTAAGATCTCATGGGATAACTAAGCTACCAAAAGTGGCACCTTGGTACTATGAGATGGATGAGCTAGGGTTTAACTATAGGATAGCAGATTTTGCTTGTGCTTTGGGTTTGTCTCAGTTAAAAAAGCTAGATAAGTTTATAAAAAAACGACACAAGATAGCTAAAAGATACGAAAAAGCTTTTAAAAATACCCCTATAAAACCGCTATATAGTTTTACAAAAAACTCATCTTATCATCTTTATGTAGTTAGGGTTGATTTTACAAAATTAGCTATCACTAAAGCTCTGCTATTTGAGAAGATGAGAGAGCGCGGAATCGGTTTGCAACTCCACTATATCCCTATAAACAAACAGCCTTTTTATAAAGATTTAGGATATGGATTTGAAGATACTCCTATTATGGATAGGTATTATGAGGAGTGTTTTTCTCTTCCTATGTATGCAAGTTTGAGTAAAATTGAGCAGAAATATGTAATAGAAACTCTTTTTGAGGTGTTAGGTGTCTAACTCTGTAGCAATAATCCCTGCTCGTGGTGGAAGCAAAAGAATTCCAAAGAAAAATATTAAGCTATTTCATGGAAAACCGCTTATCGCTTATAGTATAGAAGTAGCCATAAAGTCAAAGCTTTTTTCTAAAGTTATAGTTTCTACAGATGATGAGCAGATAGCAAAGGTGGCAAAAGAGTATGGAGCAGATGTGCCATTTTTAAGGCCACTTGAGCTAAGTGATGATTTTACAGGAACGGGAGCAGTGATAAACCATGCGGTAGAGTTTTTGCAAAATAGTAACAAAAAGATAGATTTTATTTGCACTATCTATGCAACTGCACCATTTTTGGAAGAGAAGTATCTCCTAGAAGGGTATGAAAAGCTAAAAAGCTCAAATGCAAAGTATGCTTTTTCATGCACATCTATGCCATTTCCTATCCAAAGAACTTTTAAGATCACAAAAGATGAGCGGTGTGAGATGTTTTGGCCTGAAAACTTTACTAAAAGAAGTCAAGATTTGGAAGAGGCTTTTCAAGATGCAGGGCAATTTTACTGGTCAAATTTGAGTGTAAAATCAGATGAGATAATGTTTGGCAAAGATAGTATCCCTATAGTTTTGCCAAGGTATTTGGTGCAAGATATAGATACTTTAGA